>JAFIGG010000027.1 GCA_020831485.1 Opitutales bacterium | reverse complement strand
CTACGTTTTCAATTCGGTTCTGTTTCGATGTACGGAGCAATCTCGCCGAGCAACTGAGGGGGGACGGCGCAGACCACGCGGACGCCCTCATCCTCGACTTTGTGGGATCGGATGTTGGCGCGTTCGTGGAGGCTGTTCATCAGGTCGTAGCGGGAGTGAGGGATCAGCAGTTCGTAGATGCCGAAGGTTTCTGAAATGGCTGCCGACAGGGCCGAAACAAGCTTGTCGACGCCTTCGCCGGTGTGGGCACTCAGGTAGAAGACGTCTTTTCCCGGCTGTTCCGGGATGCGCAGGTCGCCGGCAGCGTCAATTTTGTTGTAGACTGTAAAGACCCGGTGATCTCCCGCGCCCAGTTCCTTCAGCACCCGCAGTGTGGTCTCCTGATGCTCTGCCATTTCGGGATTGCTGACGTCGACCACGTGGATCAGCAGATTGGCCACCACAGCCTCTTCCAGGGTCGCCTTGAAGGCTTCCACCAGTTGGTGGGGTAGGCGGCGGACGAATCCAACGGTGTCGGTCAGCAGCACCTTCTGCCCGTCCGGTAGGGCCAGTTGGCGTGTGGTCGGATCCAGGGTCGCGAATAACTTGTCCTCGGACAGCACCGAGGACCCCGTGAGGCGGTTTAGCAGGGTCGATTTTCCAGCATTGGTGTAGCCGACGATGGCCGCGCTCGGTATCGGGACTCGCATGCGCTGCTTGCGCTGCACCTGACGGTGCTGGATGACTTCCGTAAGCTCCTTGCGCAGGCGACTGATGCGCTGGCGGACCATGCGTTGGTCGAGCTCGATCTGGGCTTCACCTTCACCGCGCTGGGTCACGCCACCGCCACCGCGTTGGCGGCTGAGGTGGGTCCAGGCATTTTTGAGGCGGGGCAGCGAATGCTCCGAGCGCGCCAATTCTACCTGCAGGACCGCTTCCCGGGTCTGCGCCCGTTCGTGGAAAATATCCAGGATGACCTCCTGGCGGTCGATCACGCAGAGGCCGGAGGCCGCTTCCCAGTTGCGCTGCTGGCTTGGGGACAGCTCGGCATCGATGACCAGGCAGTCTGCTTCGATGGCCCGCGCCCGTTCGAGCACCTCCTCGACTTTGCCCGGACCGACCAGGAACCGCGCCTGGTATTCGCGGATGCGGACAATCTCTTTGCCGATCACACCAATGTGCAGAGTCTCGACCAGCTCTTCGAGCTCTCCGAGCAGCTGGCTCGTCGCGGATTCGGAATCTTTGGGTTCCTGGACCCCGATCAGGTAGGCCCGTTGGACCATCTGCGGTTTCTCACGTACATCAAACATAGGCTTACTCTAAGGTTAAAAGTACAAAAAAAGCGACCTGATTGCCAGGTCGCTTTGCACAAATTGCTTAGGAAAAACAAATGCGTGGATCAATCAGGCTTCTGCGAGCACTGCAACCCGGCGCTTGGCGGCATCCCACTTCACGCGACCTTCTTTGAGGGCGTAAAGGGTGAAATCATTTCCCTGGCCGACGTTGGCGCCCGGATGGAAGCGGGTGCCGCGTTGGCGGATCAGAATGGTGCCGGCGGTGACGGCCTGGCCGTCGTAGCGCTTGACGCCGAGGCGTTGGCTGTTGCTGTCGCGACCATTCTTACTGGTTCCTTGTCCTTTTTTATGGGCCATGGCTTAATTCTCCTGAAAATCAGTTGTTGATGGATTCAATTTTGATCACCGACAGTTCCTGACGGTGTCCGCGTTTGTTCTCGTAGCCCTTACGGCGCTTCTTCTTGAAGACAACTACCTTGGTACCGCGCTTGTTTTCGAGGATACGGGCGGTTACCGAAGCGCCTTCGACCGTGGGCTGGCCAAATTGGACTTCACTGCCTTCTCCAACGGAGAGGACGGTGTCGATAGTTACCGTGTCGCCATTCTGGGTTTCCGGATAGCGGTTAACGAAGAGTATATCACCCTCCTGGACGGTAAATTGTCTTCCCTGTGTTTTGATCGTGGCTTTCATCGCAAAAAACGGCCCAATAAAGACGACTCTTCAATGAACGCAAGCAGAATGTGAGAAGGTCGCTTCAATTTTATACCCGGCCGGGTTCGAATTCTGGTTGACCCGCTAGGGCCGGCCCCGTTTATTGCCCGTTTCTTTTGATCCTAAAATCAACCTTTGTAAATAGTGAACGTTACCGTTACCGATACCAGTGAAACCCGTAAAGACCTCGTCGTGACCGTCAGTGGCGACGAAATCGCCGCCGAAGAAGCGCGGGTTCTGAAAGCCTTCATCAAAGAAGCCAAAATCCCGGGCTTCCGTCCGGGCAAGGCTCCCGAGCAGATTGTTCGCTCCCGCTACCGCAAGGCATTGCAGGAAGAGCTGAATCGCGCCATGAACGCCAAGGTGTATCAGGAAGCGACCGAGAACAGTAAGCTGAATGTTTACAGTGTGGTCGCCTTCAATGAGCAGGATGCCTTCACGCCTGGTCAGGAGGTTTCCGTCGACCTGACCGTCGATGTGACACCTGACTTCGAGTTGCCCTCGTACAAGGGCATTGAGATCAAGGCCAAAAAGGTCGAGATCAGCGACGAAGAGGTCGACAAGGCCATCGACAACATCCGCGGCCAGCGCGCGGACTTCAAGGAAGTCGAGCGTGCAGCGGCTGAAGGGGATTACGTCAAACTGAGCTACCTCGGCAAAGTCGACGGCACCCCGGTTCGCGAACTGCTGGGAGAAGACTCCAAGCAAGGTTTCTGGGGCTCGGTCGAAAACGGCTGGGAAGAAGCGGGCACTGAAACTGCCCGTGAATATGGTATCCCGGAAATCGTTGACGGTCTGGTTGGCAAGGCTGCTGGCGACAAGTTTGAGGTGGAACATACCTTCCGCGACGATTTTGCAGTTGAAG
Source organism: Opitutales bacterium (assembly GCA_020831485.1). GTDB lineage: Bacteria > Verrucomicrobiota > Verrucomicrobiia > Opitutales > Oceanipulchritudinaceae > JAFIGG01. The sequence goes on along the minus strand of JAFIGG010000027.1, from coordinate 41,388 downwards.
CCCTGCGTGGCAAAAAGGCCGTTTACGCCGTCGAGGTACACGAGGTGCGTGAGCGCGCTCTGCCGGAACTCGATGAGGAATTTTTCAAGAGCCTTCAGGTTGAATCCCTCGAGGACCTCAAGGACAAGTTGCTGACGCAGCTGGAGTCGCAGAAGAAGCAGGAAGCTGAACAGGACAAGCGCAATCAGATCGTCGACCAGTTGCTCGGATCGGTCGAGGTTGCCTTGCCGGAAAGCGGAATCGAAGGGGAAACCCAGAACGTGCTCGGTCGCCTGATGGTGGAAAACATGCAGCGCGGTGTGCCGGAAGAGGAACTGGAGCAGAATAAGGAAGCTTTACATGCCCAGGCCCGTGACTATGCCCAGCGCGACGTCAAACTTCAGCTCATCCTTTCGCGCATTGCCCAGGAGGAGTCCATTGAGGTGCAGAACGAGGACTTGCAGCGCACTATCATGAACATGGCGATGCAGAATCGCCAGTCGCCGGAGGAGCTTGTCAAGGAGCTGCGCAAGGACCGTAACCGCATTCTCAATATGCAGCGCCAGATCCTCTTTGGTAAGACGCTTGATTTGTTGATAAAGGAAGCTACGGTATCGGAAGCAAACGAATGAGTTACTATCTACCATTACCGCACGTCGTCGAAAACGACGGTCGCACCGAGAAAAGCTGGGACATTTACAGCCGTCTTCTGCGCGACCGCATTATTTTTATTGGAACGCCGATTGACGACTATGTCGCCAATGGGGTGATCGCGCAAATGCTGCTGTTGCAGATGGAAGACCCCAAAAAGGATATCCAGCTCTACATCAACAGCCCGGGTGGCAGCGTCACCGACGGTATGGCGATTTATGATACCATGCGTTTTCTGAGCTGTGAGATCAAAACCTACTGTATGGGGCAGGCCGCGAGTATGGCCACCGTGTTGTTGGCTGCGGGCACACCGGGCAAGCGCTACGCTCTGCCGCACAGCCGGGTCATGATTCACCAACCGCAGGGCGGGGCGACTGGGCAGACTTCGGACATCTCGATTGCGGCGCGGGAAATCCTGCGCTGGAAAGAGACCCTGAATCAGGTACTCGCCGAGCATTCGGGGCAGTCCGTGGAGCGCATCGACCGCGACGCCGACCGTGATTACTTTATGACTGCCGCCGAGGCCAAGGATTATGGCCTTGTCGATCAGGTGATCCAGTTCAAGGACCGTACTGCTAAAGACGAAAAGAAAACCGAGAAAACCGAATCCTGAGTTATGGCGCGTTCCGCAAAAATGTCCTTCTGCAGCTTCTGCGGGAAGTCGCACAATGAAGTGCGCAAAATGATCGCAGGCCCGGCGGGTGTGTACATTTGTGATTCCTGCGTGGATGTCTGCAAGACGATCATCGAGCGTGAACTTGGGGCAGAACCTGCCAGCAATGGAGGTTCCGGCAAGTCGAAGGAGTCCAAGGAGCCTTTTACCCTGCACCATCCGGCGGAGATAAAGCGTCGTCTGGACCACTATGTTGTGGGTCAGGAGCATGCCAAGCGGGTGCTTTCCGTGGCGGTTTACAACCATTTTAAGCGCTTGAGCGCTGAGAGTTCCGGCGAGTGCATTGATGAAAACGGCGATCCGGTGGCGATTGAAAAGAGCAACATCATGCTTTTGGGGCCAACTGGCAGCGGCAAAACGCTTTTGGCCCGGACTCTTGCGGACATGCTCGAGGTGCCGTTTGCGATTGCGGATGCGACTACTTTGACAGAGGCCGGTTACGTGGGAGAGGACGTTGAGAACATTGTTCTGCGCCTTCTGCAGGCGGCCAATTTCGATGTTAAACGTGCCGAATGCGGCATCATCTATGTCGACGAAATCGACAAGATCGGCCGCAAGACCGAGAATGTTTCGATTACCCGGGACGTTTCTGGGGAAGGTGTTCAGCAGGCATTGCTGAAAATCCTGGAGGGAACGGTTTGCAATGTGCCGCCGCAGGGTGGTCGCAAGCACCCGAATCAGGAATACATTCAGGTTAATACCCGCAACATTCTGTTCATCTGTGGTGGGGCTTTTGTGGGCATGGACCAGATTATCCGCCGCCGCCTTGGCAAGGGTGTGGTTGGCTGGGAAAGCGATAACCGCAGCTCCTGGGACGATAAGAACATTCTGCGCGAATTGGCGCCCGAAGACCTTGTGCGCTACGGCATGATCCCGGAATTCATTGGCCGTTTGCCGGTGAATTCGGTTCTGGAGGAACTGGACGCAGAGCAATTGGAGCACATTCTTACGCAGACCCGCAATTCGCTGGTCAAGCAATACAGTCATTTGTTCTCCATGGAAGGCGCCCGATTGACCATTCGCAAGGATGCAATCCGGGCCATTGCGGAGAAGGCCATAGCCTTGAAGACGGGGGCGCGTGCGCTGCGTTCGATTATGGAAGGAATGATGCTCGATGTAATGTATGAGCTGCCGGACATGAAGGACGTCGAAGAAGTGATCATCACCGCTGGCGTGGTGAACGGCAAATCGAAGCCCAAGTTCAAGTTTCGCAAATCCGCTGCCTGAGCGCCTGTCATGAACCGGGTGTATATAAAGACCTACGGTTGCCAGATGAACGAACGGGACTCGGAAGCCGTGGCTTCGCTGTTGACGGACCGTGGTTACAGTATCGTTCCCGATGAACATCAGGCGGATGTGGTTTTGTTGAACACCTGTGCGGTGCGCGATCAGGCTGAGCAGAAGGCAATTGGCAAAACCGGCCACCTGGCCAAGCGCAAGCGCAAGGATCCCAACTTTGTGATAGGCGTCATGGGTTGCATGGCGCAGAACCGCGGTGAAGAACTGGTGGACCGGTTGCCGGACCTGGACCTGCTGGTCGGTACCCAGAAATTTCACCGTGTCCCTGAAATGCTGGACCAGATCATTGCCCGCCAGAAGGCGCTGGGCCCAAAACCCTCGACTCTGATCGATTTGGCGAGTGAAGAGGGTTCGGAAGAGACTATTCGCGATCACACCGAAGGTGAGCGTCAGGTCTCGGCTTTTGTCAGCATCATGCAGGGCTGCAATATGCACTGCACTTTCTGCATCGTTCCGAAGACCCGTGGCCCTGAGCGCTATCGCAGCATGGATTCCATCTGTGCGGAAATAGAGGAGCTGGTCTCCAAGGGGACGCGTGAAGTAACCTTGCTGGGGCAGATCGTGAACAGCTATGGCATGCGCCAGATTCCTTTTGTGGGCGGCAAGAGCCCTTTTGTGCAGTTGTTGGAGCGGATCAATGCCATCGACGGGCTGGAGCGCATTCGCTTCACCTCGCCGCACCCACGCGGGTTTCAGCGGGACTTGGTGGAGGCCTATGGCGAGCTGCCGAAGTTGATGCCCTATGTGCACCTACCGCTGCAAAGCGGATCGGACAGGATTCTGAAAGCGATGCGCCGGCCATACACGGTTCGCCGCTTCCGCGAAATTGTTACTCAGCTTCGTGAGGTGCAGCCGGAAATTTGTTTTTCGACCGATATCATTGTCGGTTTCCCTGGTGAAACCGATGAAGATTTTGCCATGACCCGTGATCTCTTTGATGAGATCGGCTTTGATATGGCCTTCATCTTCAAATACTCGCCCCGCTCTGGTACGCCGTCCGCTGAGGAGATGGTAGACGATGTGCCGCAGGCTGTGAAAGAGGCGCGCAACCAGGAATTGCTGGATATTCTGGGGAAGCATTCGTTGCGCCGCAATCAGGCGATGCAGGGAACCATTCAGGAAGTTCTGGTGGAGCAGCCCGCACGGAAAGGGGAGGGCAAGTTCCTCGGCCGGACCCCCGGCAACCGCAAAGTCATTTTTTCTGCCAGCGAGCGCCTGATCGGCGAGCTGGTACCCGTCCAAATAACTGACACCAGTGTTACCACCTTGCTCGGTGAGCTGGTGCTGCAGCACGTCTGAGAAAGCCAGCATTTATGAGCCTTTTTACCGCCACCCTGATTACAGGCATTTACCTTATCCTGCGTGGGGGGCTGTTTCTGGCGAACCCAGCCGGGTTGGAAGAAAAAGTCCGGGCCTTTCCCCGCAGTCAGACGGCTGCTTATGTATTGTGCGGTTTGGGCGGAGCTTGGTTTCTATACAAGATTTCCCAACTGGGAGAAGCCGATTTCGGCAATTACAGTCAGTATCTGATGCTTTTTTTTGGCGCGGTCCTGGTCGGTTCCTTCCTTTGGGTGAGGGATTTTCTGGCAGTGCGGGGTGCAGCCATTCTGGCCCTGTTAATTTCCAACGAATTGCTGCAGGCGGCCTTTGCCCACTACGAGTTGCCCCAGCGTCTGTTCCTTGTCGGACTGATTTATGTCTGGATCGTTATCGCCATCTATCTCGGGACCGTGCCCTATCGCATGCGTGACTGGATAGACTGGCTCTACCATAAGCCCCGGCGTCTGCGTGCGCTGGCGTTGGCCCAGCTCGGCTACGGCATCTTACTGGTTGGTGTTGCTTTCTCTTATTGATAGTTGATTCCGATTGTCGAATCCCTCATTAAACAAGCGAAGATGGAAGATGTGATCATTTTAGGAACTGGTTGCGCCGGATTGACGGCAGCAATCTACACCGCACGCGCAAACCTCAATCCGCTGGTGCTCGAAGGCACTCAGCCTGGAGGTCAGTTGACCACGACCAGTGAGGTTGAGAATTTCCCCGGTTGGCCCGAGGGAATCGACGGCTTCCAGTTGATGGACAACCTGCGCAAGCAGGCCGAGCGTTTCGGCACCCGCACGGAGTATGCCCGGGTAGAGCGCGTGGATCTTTCGGATCCCAAGGTAAAGAAACTTTATACTGAGGACGATCGCGAGTTGCAGGCCCGCAGCGTGATCATTGCCACCGGAGCCAGTCCGCGCCTGTTGGGGATCCCCGGTGAAAAGGAAATGTTCGGCGGCAAGGGTGTGACCACCTGCGCGACCTGCGACGGTGCTTTTTACCGCGACATGGACGTGATCGTTGTCGGCGGCGGCGACAGCGCATGTGAGGAGGCTCTGTTTTTAACCCGCTTTTGTTCGAAGGTTACTCTGTTGCATCGCCGCGATGAGCTGCGGGCTTCACAGATTATGGCCGACCGCGTTATCGAGCATCCGAAAATCGAAGTCAAATGGAGCACGGTCCCGGAAGAAGTGCTTGCGGACGAGAGCGGACAGATGCGTGCGACCCGGGTGCGGAATGTGAAGGACGACAGCGTTTACGAGATTGAAGCCAAAGGCTTTTTCATCGCAATCGGCCACATCCCCAATTCGAAACCTTTTGAAGGCGTGCTCGACCTGGACAACGACGGTTATTTTCTGACCCAGGCGGGTAGCCAGGTGCGCACCAAGGTCCCCGGAGTCTTCGTGGCCGGTGACTGTGCGGATCATCAGTATCGCCAGGCGATTACGGCTGCCGGCATGGGTTGTCAGGCGGCTATTGATGCCGAGCGTTGGTTGGCTGAAGGCTGATGTTTTATGGCGGGCGAGCTTCTCAGACGTGTCGAAGAGCGGCTCAACCAGTTTGCCACCTTTACGGTGGACGTCATTTATGACCGGCGGAAAGACCTTCCGGCGAGAATTTTGGGCGGCTTTTTGTGGTGCCTGTCGCTGATTTTTAAAGTGTTGTCGGTTGGGCGCTTACAGCTCTACCGCCAGCGAATCCTGCGGGCCCAGCACCTGGGTTGCCTGGTAATTGTGGTGGGCAACCTGACGGTTGGTGGCACCGGCAAAACCCCGATTGTGGAAAAATTGGCCCGGGCCCTGCTCGAACGTGGTCGCAAAGTCGCCATTCTCAGTCGCGGATACAAAAGCCGCAAGGAACCTCTCTGGCGCAAGTGGTGGCGCCTGATTACGCACACGCCGGCACCGCCCCCGAGGGTGGTCAGCGACGGTCAGCAGGTGCTGCTGGATTCCGAAACGGCCGGTGATGAGCCCTACATGCTTGCCCGCAACCTGTTGCCGGGGGTCTTGGTCATCACCGACAAGGACCGGGTCAAGGCCGGGCAGTTCGCAATTCGAAAGTTTGGCGTCGATACCTTGATCCTCGATGACGGCTTCCAGTACTTTCAGCTCAAGGATCACATCCAACTTCTGCTGATCGACAAATCGAACCCCTTCGGCAACGGACAGTTGTTGCCGCGTGGAATCCTGCGTGAGCCGGTCGAGCACCTGCGGCGTGCATCCTATGTTTTTCTGACCAAGTCCGACGGCAAACCGGATCCGGCTCTGCTGTCGACGATCGAACGCCATCGTCCCGGAACCGAAGTCATCGAGTGCACCCACGAACCGAAGTATCTGCAGACCGTAAACGGCGACAAACGTCTGGAGTTGAAAGACTTGAGAGGGAAGAAAGTGGCGGCCATGAGCGGTATTGCGGTTCCGGAAAGTTTTGAGGATTTCCTTAAGAAGTTTGGGGCTGAACTCGCTCTACGTTTCAGGTTTCTCGACCACCACCGGTTTACGGCGATTGAGCTTGAGAGGGTTTTCGAACGCGCTCGCAGCGCCGGAGTCGACTACCTGGTGACAACCGAAAAGGATGCGGTTCGGATTCCGGAGAGCATTCGTGCTCCTATTCCCTTCTATTACTTGAGAGTCGAAATCGAATGGCTTGCCGGCGAGGACGATTTTGACAAGGCCGTGTCCAGGATTTCCGCTGACCGACGAATTGTTGAATAGGCGCCTGAGTGGTCGAAGCCTAAATTATCGCCTGAGGAGCGATATTTTCTTCTCGACAATTTTTAGTTGAATCTGTGTCTTTGTGGGCACTCCCAAACATTAACCCCAACTACCTCCCAATGAAGACAGAGTTACCTCCCAGCCTGTTGCATTTTCCCTTGGACCTATCCGTTTTCCAGGTGATAGAACCTTGTTTTAGACGATGTTTGCCCATTCTGGGCCTCGCTTTTTGCGTCTCCAGCGCCCGTGTTGCGACCGCTGATACCCGTTTCGACGGGTTCCTTGGGTCGATTCGCGGTTGGTTGGCGGCTTGATGTTATCCAAGTCTCCCGACCTTCCCTTGCGGTGTGAACCGCAAAAGTCGGGGGAGTCCATCGTTCGATGGAAACCGGTGGCACCTATCCAGTGCCTGTCGGTATATAAAATGACTCCTAACCAACTCAACATAAACCATGATTAAAAAATACTACAAGTCTGTAGCTGCACTACCACTTGCCGGATTGCTGGCATTCTCTATGGGTAACAGCGTAGGCTACGGCCAAGCTGAAACCAGTCAGCTTCCTTCTGATGCGACTGTCTTTGAACTCGATGCCTTTGTCGTCGACGGTATCCGGGACAGTATTATACAGGGTATGGACATTAAGCGTTACTCCCTGCAAATGGTGGACTCCATTGTCGCTGAAGACATTGGCAAATTCCCTGACAATAACTTGGTTGAAGCCTTGCAACGCGTTTCCGGTGTTCAAACGACTGGCCGTGGGGGCGGTGAAGTATCGACGGTGTCGATCCGCGGTCTCCCTGACGTGACTACGACGATCAATGGACGCAATATCTTTACCGCGGCTGGTCGGTCGGTTGCATTGGCTGACATTCCCGCGAGTTTGTTGCGCGGTGTCGACGTCTATAAGACGCGTTCAGCCAGCCATATCGAAACCGGAATTGCCGGTGTGATCAATATCCACACGCACAGGCCCTTCGATTTTGACGGGAACCGTATTAATGTCGCCGTTCGCGGTATCTATCAGGATCAGGCAAGCAGCTTTGACCCGAATATAAGTGCCCTGTACAGCACGCGTGGAACACTGAATACTGGTGCCGAATGGGGCGCCCTGGTGAATGTATCCTATGCAGAAACGAATTACCGGGATCAAAGTGTGACGGCCGGTGCCATGGTGCCATTTGCAGGCGCCAACCCACCAGCGCCGTTGACGCCTTACGAGCGGATATGGCCTGATGATGGTCGTTTTCCCGAAGGCCGGGATGGAAACCAAATCTGGCAGCCTGGACTTGAGGCCGGGTTGCCGTTTGAAGCTGGTTCGACCCTTCAGATGAACGGACAGCCTGTGCCTTATGTCTTGTCCCGAGATGCGATTTTTGCAAGCGACCTCACCGGCTACCGTGAGCGTCCTGCTGCCAGTGTTTCCCTGCAGTATGCTCCCAATCGAACATCTGAATACACCTTTGAAATGTTTTACAATGGGTATCGGAATGAGTCATTCAATTCGCTCCTCTTCTCCTTCGCGGACTGGTGGGGTTCTTTGGGGCCCAACCCGGAGCAGAATATAGAGCTGTTCCCAGGGACCAATGTTGTTAAATCGCGTTCATTTGTTGGGTTTCCCTACGGTTTCACCAGTGGTGACCTTGTTGTCGGCAAGACGGATAGCTTCCTCTACGCATTGGGGGGTCGCTGGGAATTGACGTCTGACTTGACCTTGCGCGCGGATGCTTATTATCAGCACAGTGAGTACAACGAAACCTTTTTTGCACAGCGTTTTGATCAGGTTCACTGGGGTCTGGCGGTTGACTTCAACTCCGGTGGAGGTCTACCCGCGTTTCAGTTCCTGAATGACCCGAATACGGCCACTGACGAGAGCGATTTAAATAATATGAGCCGTTGGAATGTTGCTCAGCTCTACGATAATGCTTTTCGCGATAAAGGCGATGCCTATACGCTGGAGCTCGATGCGGACTACAATACGAATTGGGATATTCTGCGCACGCTCAATTTCGGGGTTCGCTACGATGCCCGCAATGCGACCAGTGGCCAGCGGACTCAAGATGCACCGGGTCTTGGCCAACCCTTGTCGAATTTTCCTGAATTGGCCCACGTCAATACAGGTTTCTTCGATGGGCGTTCCGATGTGCCGACCACCTGGACTGCTTCGAACGGGTACTATATCTATAACAACCAGGACGAAGTTCGGAACATCTACCGAAACACCGTTGCTCCAAACCTCGCTGTTGGAAATGATCTGCGGATTGTCGACAACTTCAGCGTCGATGAGAAAACCACAGCGGCTTATGTGTCCGGGAACTACCGTACTGAAATCGGTGGCCGGGTGCTGGATGGGCAGCTTGGTTTGCGCTACGTTTCCGTGGTCACTGACATGGACTTCACTGATTTGAATACATTGGAGGAATCTTCTGCGACGGCTCACACTTCCAAAGTGCTGCCGAGCTTCACGATACGCTACGAGTTAATGCCGGACCTGCGCCTGCGCTTTGCCTATGGTCAAACTTTGCGGCGTCCCGGATTTGCTGCTTTGAATCCGAACATTGTTTACACGGAAGATGTTACCGATATCGGTTACGGTACGGCTGCCGGGGGAAATCCTAATCTGGCTCCGACTGAGTCCAAAAATTACGACCTCTCACTGGAGTGGTATTTTATGGATTCCAGTGCGCTCTATGGCACCTTGTTCCGTCGGGATATCGATGGCTTGGTTGTCGATTTCCGTCGCCGGATTACTTACGAGGATTACGACTATGTTTTGAGTGCTCCCGACAATGCTTCCAATGGTAAATTGGAAGGGATTGAACTGGGCTTCGTGTTCTTCCCGGAAATGCTGCGCGGTTTTGGTGTTCAGGCCAGCTATACGATTCTGGATTCGATTCAGGATATTCCGATCACCAACACGGCTGGTGAAATTGTTGGTACTGACACCACTCCTTTCTTCGGCGTTTCGGACACTTCCTACAGTGTTGTTCTTGCCTATGAGAATCCGCGTTTCAGTGCTCGCTTGTCCTATGTTTGGCGAGAGGATTTTCTGAATAACTATGAGGCCGCATTGTTTGCGAATCCTTTGGGTGTCTACAACAAACCGGAGCAGAGTCTGGATCTGTCTCTTAGCTACAATGTGAACCGAAACCTAACGCTAACGCTGGATGCAACGAATCTTACCAACGAAATATTCCAGAGCTATTACCAATATCCGGAGACCCACAACTTTGGTTCTTCGATATTTAGCCGGACTGTTGCCGTCGGTGCACGTTACTCATTCTGATTAGGTTATTGTTCAGGCCGGATCAGGAGGGCAACCCGGATGGGTTGCCCTCTTTTTTTGGGTGATTTTTTGAATCCCAGCAGAATTCGAATAGGTTAAGCCCATGAAGCAGTTATTGAATTTTATTCGAATCCCAGCTCTTTTTGTTTTGATGGGATCCTTGTTCGTTCCCGTGCAGGCTTACGACGTCGAACCTACGGGTGCCGTCGACGCCATTCGCTCGATCTTTGAGACTAAGGTTGAAGGCTGGAATGAAGGCGATGCTGACACTTGGGGGGCCGACTACGCCACCGATGCTGTTGTCATCAACATGTATGGTTCCCGTCTGGATGGACGTCTGGAAAACATTGAGCGCCATCAGGAAGTATTTGATGGGGCTTTGGCAGGGACAACTCTACAGATCGAAGTCATCGACATCGACTTTGCCGCGCCCGGCATCGCCGTCGTTGAAACGGCTTTGGCCGTGCTCGGAATCGAGGAGTTTCCGGAAGGTATGCTCCCCACCGAGCCCGATGTCCTGCGCACGCGCATGACCTTCGTCATGGCTCCCAACGAAGAGGGACTGTGGCAGATCAGGTTTGCCCAGAATACGGCCATTGCGCCGATGTGATTCCTCCTCCTGTTTGGGCGGACGAGGCGTCCGCCCCCCAGGGGAAGGGCACGCCCTCGTGCCCTTTAAGTTCGTTGGTTTGCCCTTCCGCGCTCGGGACGATCGCGGCTACTCGCTCAGCGTATCCCGAATGAATTTCATGTCCTCAAAGCTCAGGCTGCTTTTGGCGGCGGCCAGGTTGCATTTGACTTGCCGCTCGTTGCGGAAGCCGGGAATGGTGCAGGCAACGTGGGAATGGTTGAGAATGTAGCGCTGGGCCATCGCGGAAAGATCCTCGGTTGTGTCGCCGAAGCGTTGTTTTAACCGAGCCAGCTTGGGTTTTAATTGCGAGAGGAATTCAGTGTGGAATTTATCGTTGGCCTGACGGTGGTCGCCTTCTTCGAACTTTGGTGGGTTTGCCGGATCGAATTTGTCCAGCATCAGTCCTTGGGCCAGTGGTGAAAAGGCGACGAAACTCATGCTGTGTTTTTCAAGCAGCTGGTTGACTGGCGAACCCTCGCGGATGAATTGGTCGTCGAGGCCGTGAGCCCAGCTTTGCAGCACATCCGGGCGAACGACCGGAACGGCTCTTTCGAAATCTGCTGCGGAGTATGCGGATTGGCCGACCGCGCGGACTTTACCTTCCTTGACCAGTTCGCGCATGGTGGCTGCGGCTTCTTCGAGCCAGGGACCAAAATCACCATGGTGGAAATAATAGATGTCGATGTATTCGCGGTCGAGGTTCAGCAGGGACTGCTCGCATTGGTGGCGAATATTCAATGGATGGTAGGCGTGTTCGCCGGTTCCCTTGAAGTGTCCCATTTTGCTGGCGATCACAAAATCGGTGGATTGGAGTCCGAGCTTTTTGAGGATGCGTGCCAGCATGCGCTCGGCTCGGCCATTGCCGTAGACATCCGCATTGTCGAAGTGGGTAACGCCTCCGTCTATGGCGGTTTTGATGGCGGTGGTGATGTCGTCCTCATCGACATTGGCCCAGCCATTTGCCTTGCCATCAACCCAGTTCAGGCCACCCATGGTCCAGCAACCCAGGCTGACCTCTGATACAGATACGTCCGTCTTTCCGATTGTGCGGTAATTCATGGGTCTGATTTGGGTGCTTACAGGACTTCATGCAAGGATGCACCGACCTTACAGGAAGAATGGCTTCGCGTTGACCCGAACAGGCTTCGTGGTTGATTGGAATCCTTTTCATGAGCAAGATACCTTCAATGCGTGTGCGTACCCCTTTTAATGACAATTGGCGTTTCACTTACGGTGAATCCTCCGGGCTGTCCGGCAGCTTGGATTATGCGTCGATGCGATCTCATTTGCTTGCTTCCGGAGATGCCTTTCGTGAACAAGCCCTCGGTGCGGTACCTGAAGCAGCGGATGCCGCAGTTCCAAGTCCTGACTTTGCCGCTGTCGATTTCGATGACTCGAGCTGGCGGCATTTGAATCTGCCTCATGACTGGGGAGTTGAAGGGTCTTTTGAACAGTCCTATCCGGGCGAAACCGGCAAACTCAAATGGTGGGGCGTCGCCTGGTACCGCAAGGCCTTCAATCTGGAACCAGAGGATGAGAATGGCTGTTGCTTTCTCGAACTCGACGGCGCCATGTCCTATGCAATGGTCTGGGTGAATGGCGAGTTCGCCGGAGGCTGGCCCTATGGCTATGCATCCTTTAGAATCGATTTGACCCCATTTCTGAAGCAAGGCCAGCCCAACCAGATCGCCATCCGTCTGGACAATCCCGAGGACTCATCCCGCTGGTATCCGGGAGGCGGGATCTACCGTAACGTTTGGCTGGTGAAAACGCCCAGAGTGCATGTCGATCAATGGGGGCAGTTTATCCAGACCCCTGAAGTTTCAACCGAACAGGCTAAGGTGAGCCTGCGAACCCAGTTGAGGAATGCTGGCTCGAGCGATGAGCTGGTACAGGTCCGCACCAAAGTCTATCCGGTGGACGATGGTTCCGGTCTGGCGGTGGACACTCCGGTGGCGGAGTCTGCCGGGGTCGCTGTTCAAGTGAACCGCGACAGATCGGCAAGAGTGTCTGAGGAGATCTTCATCACGGAGCCGCGGCTTTGGTCGACCCGGCACCCGAACCTCTATCGGGCGGTGACCGAGGTTGAGTCTGCGCAAGGGGTCATCGATCGCTACGAAACTCAATTCGGCATTCGCTCCATTCGCTTCGACCCAGATCAAGGCTTTTTTCTGAATGGTCAGCGGATCCGCATGAACGGAGTCTGCCAGCACCACGACCTCGGCGCTCTTGGCAGCGCCCTGCATCTGCCGGCGCTTGTCCGTCAATTGGAGATTCTCCGCGAAATGGGGGTGAATGCGATCCGTACCTCACATAATCCGCCCGCGCCCGAACTCCTGGACCTGTGCGATCAGTATGGTCTGCTGGTCATCGACGAAGCTTTTGATACTTGGGCGCATGCAAAGAAGCCCAACGATTACCATCGCCTCTTTCCCGATTGGGCAGAGGCGGATCTGCGGGCAATGGTGCGGCGGGACCGCAATCATCCCTGCATTGTTCTGTGGAGCACCGGCAATGAAATCGCCGAGCAGGTAACGCCCGAGGGCGCCGTGACCTCTAACCGTCTGACTGCCATCGTCCGTTCCGAGGATAGCTCGCGCCCGGTCACGATTGGCAGCAATATTCCTGAGGGCGCCTCCAACGGGTTTCAGAAAACCGTGGATGTGTTTGGATTTAATTACAAGCCGCACATGTATGCCGATTTCCGCAGGGACAATCCCGTGACCCCGGTCTATGGCAGTGAGACCGCTTCGACGATCAGTTCGCGGGGCGAGTATGTGTTTCCTGTGGAGCAAGATCCGGAGAAGGGGCGTGCCAATTTTCACATGAGCGCATACGACCTCTATACGCCGCCATGGGCGACGACCCCCGATGCGGAGTTTCGGGCGCAGGATTCGGATCCGGGATTGTTTGGCGAATTTGTCTGGACCGGGTTCGATTACATTGGCGAGCCGACGCCCTACAACGCGGACAGCACCAATTTGCTGAATTTTTCTAATCCCGCTGAGCGGGAGCGCGCCCGCAAGGAATTGGAGGCTCTGGGTAAAATTGAGGTGCCCTCCCGCAGTTCCTACTTTGGCATCGTGGATCTGGCCGGTTTTAAGAAGGATCGGTTTTTCATCTATCAAGCCCGCTGGCGGCCGGACTGGCCGATGGCCCATCTGCTGCCTCATTGGAATTGGCCCGGCAGGGAAGGGGAGCAGACTCCAGTACACGTCTATACCTCCGGCGACGAAGCCGAGCTACTCCTGAATGGCCGCTCCCTCGGCCGAAAACGCAAAGGCTCGGGTGAATACCGCCTGGTCTGGGACGATGTTGTTTACGAACCGGGTCTACTGCGGGTGGTCGCCTTCAAAAATGGCAAACCTTGGGCGGAGGCCGTTCGGGAAACCACGGGTCCCGCTGTGGCTTTGGAGTTGCAAACGGATCGTCGGAGCATTGCCGGCGACGGTCGCGATCTGGTGTTCGTCACTGCCCGGGTCGTGGACGCAAAGCAGCGCCTGGTGCCGGATGCAAAATCAGCACTCAAGTTCTCGCTTTCAGGTCCAGGAGAAATTCTTGCCACGGATAATGGCGATCCGACGGATCACACGCCTTTCAAGTCCGCCGAGCGAAGTGCTTTCAATGGCCTGGCCCTGGCGATTGTACGATGTGTTACCGGCGCTTCGGAAGATTTGACCGTGAAGGTTGAATCAAAGGGGCTGGAAGAGGCTGAGCTTAGGATACGTGTAAAGCAGTAACGGGAGCGGGCGCGCCCCCGCGCCCGAAGCAGGGCCATGGTAAATTGGACGGACGAGGGCGTCCGTCCCCCGGGGTTTGGGAGCGGGCGCGCCCCCGCGCCCGAAGCAGGGCCATGGTAAATTGGACGGACGAGGGCGTCCGTCCCCCCCGGGGAGGAGTGCTCCAACCTTTCCGTTTACCAAAAAGCACGGTGCCCGTTGAGCAAAGGGCTTCCTTCAAGCGCAATTGAGTGTTAACTAAGGCAGGAAAACATGGATATCAGTGAACTAAGTCATTTGGACGACGCGGAGTCGCGTTCGATCAGCGCAGAGAACCCAACGGGTGAAAAGGGCAAGGGTGGCATGTCGACCACCGGCGATCATGCCGCTTTCGCCGCAGGTCTGGGGCGGGGCTGGAAGATTTCGCCCTCGGTTGCGGTTCAGCCGGGCGATACCTTTGAAATCGCTGACATCGAGGGGCCGGGTACGATTGAGCAGATTTGGATGACTCCGACCGGGAACTGGCGATTCAGTATTCTACGGATTTATTGGGACGGCCAGGAGCACCCGTCGGTGGAATGTCCGGTCGGCGATTTTTTTGCCTGTGGCTGGGGGCAGTATGCGCCGGTGAATTCACTCGCTGTCTGCGTTAATCCGGGCAGTGCATTCAACTGCTACTGGCCCATGCCGTTTCGAAAACGCTGTCGAATGACTTTGGAAAATATTGGTGATGAAGAGGTTAGGCTGTATTATCAGGTGAACTATTCGATAGCCGAGCTGAAACCCAGTGCGGCTTATTTTCACGCCCAGTTCAGGCGCGTGAACCCTTTGCCATATAAGGAGGTTTACACGATCCTCGACGGGGTTGAGGGGAAGGGACGCTATGTCGGTACCTACATGGCCTGGGGCGTAAATAATTCCGGCTGGTGGGGAGAGGGAGAGATTAAGTTCTATATGGACGGAGATGAGGCCTTTCCTACCATTTGCGGTACTGGTACTGAGGATTACTTTTGTGGATCTTACAATTTCGAGAACCAACAAACCCGTCAGTATGAAGCCTTTTCCACCGCCTATGCAGGCCTCCCTCAGATCATCCGGCCCGACGGGCTTTACCAGTCGCAAATGCGCTTTGGCATGTATCGCTGGCACCTGCCGGATCCAGTGCGTTTCAAGAAGAATCTACGTGTGACAATTCAGGCATTGGGTTGGCGTAAGGACCGCCGTTACCTGCCGCTGCAGGATGATATTGCTTCTGTTGCTTACTGGTATCAGGAGCTGCCCGGAAGGCCGTTCCCGCCGCTTCCTGACCGGGACTACTTGGAAATCATATAAAATCAGACGTAAACTTCGTAAAAAAACGGTTTCCATGCGGCTGAAATAGGGTTTTTACCTTGCTTCGCTTGAAGATTTGGGGTACTCTCCTCCTTAAATATCGTGCCCTCCCGTACACAGTTCTTTGGCGGGGGTGCCGCAAAGGACATCCTCCGCGCGTCTGCGGGCTGCGTTCAGCGCATCCTAGTTCTTTTTTTGTGTACGTTTTTCGTTCACAGTGCCTCTGCGGTTGATTTCACCTGGGATGGTGGCCACCCGGGACAGGGGCAGGGCGGAAACCGCCTGAACCAGAATTTCAACTGGGCTGGCAATACGGCGCCAACCTCAGGCACAGGAGCAAATTTGATTTTCAGCGGGGACCGGCGGCTGAATCCCGAAGCTTCCAGCACCTGGGATATCAACTCGATCACCTTCAACAACTGGGCAAGTGCGTTTTCGATTACCGGAGGGGCGTTCACTTTGCAAGGTTCGAACATTGCCTACGCTTTGGCGAACAATAGCGCCGAGCTCCAGACCATTGCGAATAATTTGATCGTAGCCAACCCACAGACTTGGCGGGCCAACACCTCCAAGCTGCTCCTGACCGGCACGGTGTCCCTGGGAAGCAATTTACTCACGCTTACTGGTAACAGCGAGACCGAGATGACCGGGATTATCAGCGGGAGCGGTGGTTTGCTCAAAAGCGGGTCCGGCCTTCTGGTTTTGCGGGGTGCCAATACCTACACTGGAGGGACTACCGTAAGCGGCGGGACTCTGCAAGGCAGCACGACCAGTCTGCAGGGGAGTATCACCAATAATGCCTCCCTGGTCTTTGACCAAACGAGTTCTGGAACCTTTGCAGGGTCTATTGGCGGCAGCGGTTCGCTGTTTCGGCGTGGTGCGGGAGTTGTTACTTTTTCCGGGACCAATTCATACACCGGCGACACCATTATTGAGTCGGGCACCCTTCGCGTTCAAGGCGGAACGGCGATAGGGGACCAGTCCCGGATTGTGCTGTCGAATCATTCCTCCGCGATTTTTGATCTGGGTGGCAGCAGTGAAACCATTGGGTCGCTTTCAGGTGGTGGAAGTTCCGGTGGCAATGTGACCTTGGGTTCCGGGACGCTGACTGTGGGCGCTGACAATACCAGTACCACTTATTCAGGGATAATTTCAGGAACTGGACAATTGGTGCACACTGGTTCGGGTATGCTGACCTTGGCCGGAGCCAACACCTACAGCGGGGGTACGACCATTCAGTCCGGGGCCTTGCAGGGTACTAGCACCAGCCTGCAGGGAAATATTCTCAACCAGTCCGAATTGATTTTCAACCAAAGCAATAGCGGTACTTATGCCGGTAATATTTCAGGGGATGGCAACGTCATTCGCCAAGGCTCTGGTGTGCTGACCTTCTCGGGAAATAATGTTTATTCGGGCGACACGCTGATCGAAAGCGGGACCTTGCGGGTCCAGGGCGGTCAGGCTATTGGCGATCAATCCCGGGTGGTCCTGGCGAACACTGCAGGTGCCGTGTTTGACCTTGGCGGCAGCAACGAAACGATTGGCTCTCTGGCCGGTGGCGGCAGTCAGGGGGGCTCTGTGCAGTTGGGCTCGGGGATTCTGAGTGTTGGTGCCGACAACACGGATTCTACTTTTGCCGGAGTGATCTCCGGCAGCGGTCAGTTGAATGCTATTGGTGATGGCGTGCTCACCCTGAGCGGTGCCAATACCTACACAGGCGGAACCACCGTCAGCGCTGGAACCTTGGAGGGCACAACCACCAGCTTGCAAGGCGATATCGTCAACAACGCAGCACTCGTTTTCCGCCAATCCGACGGCGGCGAATACAGCGGGGCCGTCACGGGTTCCGGAGACCTTTTCAAGCAAGGGTCCGGCACTGTAGTTATGTCCGGTTCCATCGATTTGTCGGGCAGCACGGGGGTCGGGATCAACCGTGGCACGATAGAGCTTGGAGGCAACAATGTGATCAGCAGTGGGACCAACCTGTTCATTGGAGACGGTGCGAGTTTGAATCTCGCGGGTAACTCCGTGCGGGTCAATGAGCTGAGTTTTGATAATGGTATTCTTTCGTTTGGCAGCTCGGGCGGCCCGAATCATTTTCTTTTCAACGATGCAGGCAGCTTCAGCGGTGTTTTGACCGTGCAAAACTGGTCCGAAGACATGGCCGGTGGCCTCGCCTTTCAGAGCGTGGCTTCCAATGTCGGAGCCAATTTTCTCAACAGTGTCTACTTTTCCGGATTGGGTTCCGGCGTTTTGGGTGATACCAATCAGAGCATCAGTGGTTACAGCGACAGCTGGAACTTCATTGTCGCCAATACCACACCGTTCTTCACTTGGAATGGGCTTGGCAGCAACTCAAACTGGAGCACCGATGCCAATTGGACAGGCGGCGTTGCCCCTCCCAGTGACACGGCGACCCGCGTAGCCTTTGATGGTACCACAGACCTGACGCCCACTCTAAATCAGAACCTGACTATCAATGCCCTTCGTTTCAATGAGGGCGCAGGTGCATTTAATCTGACAGCCTCGGGTAATCGACTGCTTACTTTGGATGGGCCGGTTCCCAGTATCATCCAGATGTCTGCCGAAAACCAGATCATTGATTTCAATATTGAGCTCGGGCAACCAACGGTGATCGACAATATTGGGTCCGGCTCGCTCACGATCAGTGGTCAGCTTTCCGGCGACAGCGGTTTTACCAAGCTGGGCGAACACACCCTGATCCTTTCCGGCGACAATACTTATACGGGTTTCACAACCATCGCGAATGGCACCTTGGTTCTTCAGAGTGGAACAGCTCTGGGTTCTACTGCCGGCGGTGCAGCCGTTGAAAGTGGTGCTGCCATCGAGCTTGAGCAGGGCATTACGGTTGGCGCGCAGGCTTTGGATCTTGAGGGCACTTTGCGCAACGTGCAGGACAGCAATGTCTGGGGCGGACTAATTGCCGGCCAGGGTAACATTGAAGTTGCCGGTGGTACACTGACCTTGTCGGGTGACCAAAGCAATACCTTCTCCGGATCGACCGTTGTTGGCGAAGGAACTCTGCAACTCGGCATGACCGACGGTGCTCAGGCTCTGTCAGGAGACATTACTGTAGGCCAGGGGACGGGCAGCAGCACCTTGCGTTTGTTGGAATCCGACCAGATTGCGGACGCGACGACGGTTGTGCTGCATGCAAATGGGACGCCGGTTCTAGACCTCAATGACTCGAGTGAGCGGCTGAATGCAGTGGTCAGCGACAATACCGATTCCTCCATTTTGCTGGGGTCGGGAACGTTGACGATCGGGGCCAGCGAGGATGCCACCTTTGCCGGCGGTATCTCCGGTAGCGGAGATCTGGTGATGGACGGAAGCGGTCGCTGGATTCTATCCGGTAGCAGCGATTTCAGTGGGGAAACTTTAGTCGACAACGGAACCCTGACTATTCGTAACAGCAATGCTCTGGGCTCAACTGCTGGTGGCACCACGGTTGCCATCGGAGCCTCCCTTGAAATTGAAAACAACGTATCGGTCGGTGCCGAATCTCTCGACCTTGCGGGCAGTTTTATAAATACCTCCGGTGATAATATCTGGGGTGGCGGCATTTCCGGGGACGGATTGATTCGCGTTGATGACGGCATGCTGACCTTGGCCGGCAGCTCCAGCAGCACTTTTTCCGGACAGACCGAAATCAACGCTGGAGTGCTCCAGCTCAATAAGAGCGACGGCGCGCAGGCTTTGGGCGGAGTGGTAACAGTCGGAGATGGATCCTCCGATGCAACCCTGCGGCTGTTGCAGTCCAACCAGATGGCTAACGATACCCAGCTCTACCTTGCCTCCGGCGGGAATCCGGTGTTCGACCTCAATGGCAACACGGAGCAAATTGGTCGAATGCAGTCCAGCAATGCCGATGCAGTGGTCGACCTGGGTTCAGGCGCTCTGACGGTAGGAGATAGCTCGGACAATACATTTGCCGGTGTGATCACAGGCAGTGGCGATTTTACTCTGCAGGGCAGTGGTCAGTTGACGCTCACCAATCAGAATACTTTTAGCGGGACGACGACCGTGAATCAGGGAACCCTGGCATTGGGAGTCGACAATGCGCTGAGCAGTTCGAGCAACCTTATGCTGACAGGCGGTGCGACTGTGGACCTGCAGGGTGAGTATTCGGTCCTCGTCGACCAGTTCAGTTTCGGCAATTCATCCCTCCGGTTTGGTGCCGAGGATTCAGGACTGTCATTTCTTTTCGCCGAGGGTGGCAGCCAGTCCGGTTTGTTTCAGATACGCGACTGGACCGTTGGCGGTTCCAATGTGATTGGGGTTGCGGCCAGCAGCCTGACTAATGACTTCCTTAACAATATTTATTTTACCGGCATTGGTGCCGGCGTTGGTGCCGATATTGCGGGTTCGGCTCAGAACGTTGCAGGATACGGTGATTTCTATTTTCTCACACCGATTCAGACCTTTGTCTGGAGCGGCGGCACTGGGCCTGGAGGCGGTGGTTCCAATGACAACTGGAGCACCGGCAACAATTGGGAAGGCGGCAATGCTCCCGGGGTGCAAGTGCGTCAGGCGATCGTGATGGCGGGTTCTTCGAAGACGGAGAACAATATGGACAACGCCTATTTGACGAACAGTTTGGTGTTCCGTGATTCCAGCTTCACCATAAATTCCAGCACCAACGACACTTTGACGATTGGTGGTGGCGGTATTCTGAATGAGGCCGAGGATCGGACGCAGACGGTCAACGTGAATATTTTCCTCGATTCCGATCAGATCTGGAATGCCCGTGATGGCGATATGATCTTCAATGGTGACATCAATCGCCAGTGGCATGCGCTGACCTTTGACGGGGAATACGATACCACGATCAATGGGGTGATTTCAGGAAGTTACACGGACATGATCAGGCGGGGCGGCGGGACCCTGACTTTGACCGGAAACAACACTTTCGCTGGGCCTGTGATTGTCGAAGAGGGTATTTTGAACCTGCGTAACGACAATGCTCTTGGAAGTGGAACTTGGGGTAATAGGGTTTTTTCAGGGGCAGAACTTCAGCTTCAGGATGGAATTACCGTTTCCGGTGAACAGGTCTACCTGAGTGGCGCAGGAACAACGGGTGCAGGTGCGTTGAGAAACATTGCAGGCAACAATACCTGGGCTGGGAGCATTTCTTTGGAGGGCGACTCCACAGTCGGTTCGGATGCCGACTTGCTGACAATCACCGGACAGATCAGTCGGGACGATCACCAGTTAAGTTTTGTCGGTGCTGGAAATACAGAGGTGACCAGTCCGATCTTCGGAACTGGAGATGTGTTCATTCAAAGTAGCGGTGAAGTGACCTACAGCGGCAATCAGGCCAACACCTACAGTGGTGCGACCCGAGTCCAAAGTGGGATATTGAATCTTGCTCAGTCATCCGGTGTTGATGCAATGCAAGGAGCCCTTTTCATTGGCGGCGAAGGTCAGAATGCGACGGTTCGGCACTTCAGCGACAATCAGATTCCCGCCTGGCAGACAGTGAATGTTTTTGAGCAAGGCCTTTTGGACTTGAACGACCGCAACGATGCAATTGCGACTCTCAACCTGCGTGCGGGAACGGTTACCACCGGGACTGGAACACTGTCCCTCGACGAGAGTGGCAATGCGCTGAATACTTTTGCGAGCGCAATTTCATCGACGATCAGTGGCAACCTGAGCCTCAATGCTTACGAGCATACCTTTACGATTGAAAACGGCGCGGCTGCCGTCGATTTGGACATTTCCGCTTCTGTCAGTGGATCCGGGATTATGCGCATTGACGGGGGTGGCACGGTTCGCATGTCCGGTTCCGAGGCCAGCACTCAGACAGGTGAGGTGATTATCGATGCCGGAACCCTGATTCTTGCCCGCGACAGCAATGTCACGGCCATCAACTCTAATCAGGTTACCGTCAACAGCGGCGGAGAACTGGTCCTGGCGTCCTCTGAGCAACTTTCCTCCGGCACCAATCTGACCCTTGGTGGAGGCTCTCTGAAAATCGGCGGAAACATCACGGAAACCCTCGGAACACTTACACTGACGGCCAACTCGACCATCGATTTTGGCGGTGGCGACGGTATCCTGAATTTCGACGACTTTATTTTCTCCGACGGTACCAATGATTTCGATCTGACAATTGTCAACTGGAGCGGGAGCTTTGAAGGGGGTGGAGCCGATCAGATATTTTTTGGGACGACGCTCAGCGATGCCCAACTGGCCCGGATCAATTTCAATCCTGATGCCTCCCGACTACTGCCTGGCGGCGAGGTTGTTCCGATTCCGGAGCCTTCGACCTATTTTGCTGGTGCAATGATTCTATCGTTTCTCGGTTGGCGCGAACGCAAACGCATTCGTCGCTGGATTCGCGCTTTCAGAGCGTAGCCCCGCAATCATGCAGGGGAGGCTCGGGTCATGGTCGTAGGCTCTCCCATTTCGTGGGTTCCCAAGCTAAAGCTATGGCACTACGGGCAAGATAGGATTCAGCGTTCCCCTTTAAACGGCTGAAGCGTTGCCTGGCCCTCGGCGGTAATCCCTTTCCGGCTTAACACCAATCCGATCGTCCTTGCCAGAATCTTTATGTCTAGCCACAGGCTGCGGTTTTCGACATACCAGACATCCATCTCCAGGCGCTCGGCCCAGTCGAGAGAGTTGCGTCCATGGATTTGGGCCCAGCCGGTAAGGCCCGGACGTGCCTCATGGCGCCGGCGCTGACGCTCTGAATAAAGGGGAATGTATTCCATCATCAGTGGGCGTGGACCCACCAGACTCATTTTTCCCGATAGCACCTGGAGCAATTCCGGCAGCTCATCGAGCGAACTGGCGCGCAGTCGGCGGCCAAAATCCGTCAGACGCTCGGCGTCCGGCAAGGGCTTACCCCCGGCATCGTTGCGGTCCAGCATGGTCCGGAATTTGAGAATGCGGAACGGTTGCGCGCGGTAACCGGGACGCAGTTGCCGAAAGAAAACGGGTCGACCCAGCTTCCAGCGCACAAGAACTGCGACGACGACAAGCAGAGGCAGCCACAACGGTGCCGTAAAAAGCGTTATTAGCAGATCCATGAGCCGCTTTACCATGACTCATTCAATTCGATAGCTTTGTCCGCTGGGTCCATCCGAGTCCTGATCCAGCAGCCAGCGCACTTTGTCTGTAACGGCCTGCAGGGAGACCGGTGCGCCCGATGGCGAGCGTTCGAAAATCCGATCGCGCTGTGCATCGCTGAGCGAGGCGGTCATGGCGGTATCCATGAAGCCTGCGACCACAGCATTGGCCCGAATGCTCTTGCGCTTCCATTCGCGCCCTATGGTCCGCGTCCAGGCCTCCAGTGCCGCCTTGCTGGCCGCATAGGCCGATAGACCGGTAAAACCCTCATGTGCGGCCACCGAGGAGATGGTGATGATTTGACCGCCACCTCCATGCGCGAGGCGGTTGCGGATGAACTGACGCCCCAGTTCCATGCCGGCGAATACATTGACTTCAAACATCTGCTGCACGTCTTCCAAAGGCAGGTCCGTCGCCAGGCCATCGACGGCCAGGGCGGCATTGAGAATCAACACATCCGTTGGGCGATTCAACGGCATCAGACGCTTCAGCGCCGCCGTCCGCTCAGCTGCCTGGCCCAGATCCAATGCGATGTGCTCAAAGCGCTCGCCAAATTCCTCCTGCAGAACCAGACATTCTGGCGTCTGCGTGCGGCTGACACCGATCACCCTTGCTCCACTCTCCAGCGCATCCTTGGCCAGGCGTAAGCCCAGTCCTCGCGAAACACCGGTGATGCAGATGCGTTGATTCATTGTTGCTGCAGCTGTCGGATTCGTTCGGCCAAGTTGCCAACGGTTGCGGGCACCCCGTCGGCAAAGGCATCGACCCCGAAGTCGCGCTCAGTGTAAACCGCCAGTTCGGCTAGGGCAAAGCTGTCGAAGCCCAGATCCTCTCTCCAGCGCATGTCTGGATGGATTGCCTCCAATGCGCTCTGACCGTTGGCGATACGGATCTGTTGAATCAGTGCGTGCAATGCTTCCATCGCGCTCACCAGTAGGCTTTATGCTTCGGTTTGACCGGCAGCTTGCCCCGCCAGTATAGGATCAGCAGGAGCCCGAATAGCATGCCGCCCAAGTGGGCAAAGTGGGCGATACCGGTGCGCATTCCACTGACTCCGAGAAAGAGTTCAATCGCTCCGTAGATAATCACAAACCAGCGTGCTTCAATTGGAATCGGCGGGATGAGCAGGAGAATCCTGCGGTAAGGATACATCATGCCGAACGCCAGCAAAACCCCGAAGGTTCCTCCGGAAGCACCAATGGTCGGGTAGGGGCGTCCGCCCTGCTGCACAGCGAGCGAAGCCACGCCCAATTGGATCAACCCCGCCCCGATGACACAGGTCAGGTAGTATGTGAGGAAGCGCTTGGAGCCCCATTGCAATTCGATTTCCCGGCCAAACATCCAGAGTGCAAAAAGATTCCAGAAGATGTGAATGAAACTGCCATGGAGAAAGCCGTAGGTCAGGAGTTGCCAAGGATAGAATCCATAACCGTCGGCTATCAGAGACTCATGCATACCCATCGGCCAAAGTGCAAAGTGCTTCTCGAGCATTCCGATCCCCGAAGTAGGGGCAAAGAATGCCTGCAAGAGAAAGAGCATGACGTTGGCGATCATCAGGTTCAGGATGACCGGAGGCAGGAGACTGGACCCCGGGGAGCTGTTGCCGAAATTAGACATACCCCCATAGATGATAGCCTTCGGCGCTGAAATCAAATGCTTTTGTTGCTATCGGTCCAGTGAGAGATTGTCGTCTGCAGTAAATCCTTGCCCTGAGCGGCTCGTTCAGCAGCATAGGTCGTTTTTTCATAAACATGGCCCAGCTATCAGATATCAACATTCGGGACTGTGCGGTTCTACCGGCACCCGAATTCCTTTGCCGCGATATTCCTGCCTCTGCGGAGGTGGCGCGCTTTGTCGCTGAAACGCGGGAGCAGATTCATCCGATTATTTTCGGCACCGACCGTCGCATTCTGTGCGTAATCGGGCCCTGCTCCATTCACGACACAAAGGCGGGCATGGAGTATGCGAAGCGCCTGAAGGTTCTTGCCGACAAGGTTAAGGACCGGATTCAGGTCGTGATGCGGGTGTATTTTGAGAAGCCGCGGACTACTGTGGGCTGGAAGGGTCTGATTATGGATCCATCGCTTGATCAATCCTACAACATTCCCGAAGGGCTGCGCCAGGCACGTCGTTTTCTTCTGGATGTGCTGGGTGTGGGCCTGCCGACGGCGACTGAACTGCTGGATCCGATTACGCCGCAGTACATCGCCGATCTGATTTCCTGGTCGGCCATCGGTGCCCGGACCACTGAGTCGCAGACGCACCGCCAGATGGCTTCGGGCTTATCGATGCCTCTGGGCTTCAAAAATGGCACCAGTGGCGATGTGGATGTTGCCTTCAACGCCATTGAGGCCGCCCGCCAGCCGCAGACTTTCCTGGGCATCAGCCAGCAGGGATTGGCTTCAGCTATCTCCACCAACGGCAATCCGAATTGTCACCTCGTATTGCGCGGGGGCAGCGAGGGGCCGAACTATGACAAGGCTTCGGTCGATGCCGCTGCGGAAGCCATGCGCAAACGTGGTTTACCGCCGGCGATCATGATTGATTGCAGCCACGCCAACAGTGAGAAGGACCATAACCGTCAGGTTGACGTTATGCTCGCCGTCAGCGAACAGCTGCAGGATCCACAGAGCCCGATTATTGGGGTCATGGTTGAAAGCAACCTGGAAGCCGGCAATCAGCGTTTCCCGCAACCTTTGGACCAACTCAAATACGGTCAGTCCATCACGGACAAATGCATTGATTGGGATACCACGGAAAAGGCACTTCTCGACATGCACAAGCGCTTGGAAAAGCGCTTCGAGCAGTAAAGCTGTTCACGTAGTGGGCAGTGATCGGTAGCGGAATGGCGATAGCCATTTCGGTGGGCCGTATTGGATGCTTTTCCGAAACGGCTGTCCCCGTTTCGCTACCGGTTCTCCGCTATGAGTTCGATATTAAACCGAAGTTTCAAAGGTCTTGTGGATCTCCCGCGTTTCTATTGCCAGGGCTTCGTTAAAACCGGTCATGTTGGCGTTCAGCACCTTTTTCAGGGATGCCAGATAACGGGGTGAAAAGCGGTCGAGGCGGTGAGCAAAGCCAAGTGCTTCTTTCATCAGGCGTTCGGCGTTGACGACCTTGTCCACCAGGCCCAGCTGAACTGCTTCCTGAGTCGAAATGTTTTCGCGGAAGAGGGTCCATTCGAGGATTTTCCCGCGACTCAGGTTGCGCGACAGAAAGTAACTGATACCTCCGACGCTCAGCGTGCCCGTCTGCGGACATGGATTTTGCACGACAGCATTGTCGGCCATGAAAACATAGTCCGATGCCAGTCCCAGGCTGATGTAGGGCAGGGTTACATTGCCCTGATCTGCGTAAATGAACAGCTTGGGAGAGGAAACTATGGTCTGGATGAATTGATGAAAGCCGTTAATCAGGCGGGACAGGGTCCGGAAGGCCTGCGGGTCATTACGCAAGTTTTCACGCCATTCCAGGTATTCTTCGGTGCCGCGTTTGTGCGGATTGCCGTAGAGCAGCACCGAGCGGATTTCCTTTTGCCGGCTCAGTTCTTCGATGAACTGGATCAGTTCCATCTTTTCGGCAATGTCACTGGCATGACTCAGGCCGTTGCGTTTCAATTTGATGACGACACAGCTGCCGTTGACTTCCGTCTCGAATGCGGCCGCATCAATGGTGAGGTTTGTTTTTTCACTCATGGTGTGATGTGGATTATCCAGCGGCTCGCAGCAATTGGCAAGTGGATCCGGTGCGTGATTTCCGCTTGCGATTCTGGCCCGAGCACCGAAGCTCTTAGGCCACATGCAGTACCAATACGATGTTGTAATCGTCGGCAGTGGAATCGCCGGATTGAGCTTTGCCGTGAAGGCCGCCGAGGCCGGCCAGCGGGTCGCCATTCTTACTAAAAAGGACCGGGCCGAAAGCAATACCAACTACGCCCAAGGCGGTATTTCCGCAGTGACATCGGACAGTGACGATTTCGAGTTGCATGTTCAGGATACCTTGACCGCTGGCGATGGCCTGTGTCAGGAGGCAGTGGTTCGCACAATTGTTGAAGAGGGGCCGGAGCGGATTCGGGAGCTGATCGACCTTGGCGTGGCGTTCACTCAACTTGATGATGGCCGGGTGTCTCTGCACCGCGAAGGAGGACACTCCAAACGGCGGATCCTGCACGTCAAAGACCTCACGGGGCGCGCCATTGAAACGGCCTTGTTGCACGCGGTGGATACCCATGAGCGCATTGAGTTGAAGGAGCATTTGCACGCGATTGATCTCATTACCAATCGCAAGCTGGCGATGAATGGTTTTGACGTAACGGTCGACCGCTTGCGCGTTATGGGGCTTTACGCTTACAATGTTCAGACTCAGGCGGTCGAAACCTACTCCGCGCCAGTGGTCATGCTCTGCACCGGTGGCGTAGGACAGGTGTATCTGTACTCCACAAACCCGTCTATTGCGACGGGAGACGGATTGGCCATGGCCTACCGTGCGGGTGCCGAGATACGCAACATGGAATGCATTCAGTTTCATCCTACGGCTTTGTTCACCAATACCGAAGAGAGGGTTCTGATCAGTGAGGCTGTGCGTGGTGAAGGCGCAACCTTGCGCAATGCAAATGGCGAAGCCTTTATGACGAATTATGATGCCCGTGGAGATCTGGCCCCGCGGGACATCGTTGCCCGTGCCATCGACAGCGAAATGAAGCGATCCGGTGCCCGCCATGTCTGGCTGGATATAACCCAGCACGATGCGGACTACCTTCAGGAGCGCTTCCCCTTTATTGATGAAACCTGCAGACGTTTTGGCATTAATATGGCGGACGATTGGATTCCGGTTGTGCCGGCCATGCATTACCTCTGTGGGGGCGTGAAAACCGATTGCAATGGCGCCACTGATATCGACGGCCTCTATGCTTGTGGTGAGGTTGCCTGCACCGGTTTGCACGGTGCCAACCGCCTGGCAAGCAATAGCCTGCTCGAAGCGGTGGTGATGGCTCACCGGGCTTCTCAGGCGGTTGAATCCTATTTGAAGACCATTAAGCCGAATGGTGCTCAACTGCCCAGTTGGACCGACGGAGACTTGCAGCAGGGTGATGAGCGGGTTGTCCTCAGTCACAACTGGGACGAGTTGAAACGCACAATGTGGGATTACGTTGGTATTGTCCGCAGTTCCAAGCGTCTGGAGCGTGCCCGCACCCGAATCTCAACCCTGCAGCGCGAAATCCACGATTACTATTGGAACTTCAAGGTCGAACCCTCCTTGCTTGAGCTGCGTAACATGGTTGAGGTAGCGGCCCTGGTTATCGAGGGAGCAATGCAGCGAAGGGAGAGCAGGGGCCTTCACTACAATATCGATTTCCCCCGCAAGTTGCCAACGGCAGTGGATACGATTACACGCCGGAAATCCATCTGACCATGGAGAGGCTCTAATGGGAAAAGCGCGCCAATGGTTTGTCAGCCATCCAACCGGAAATGCGAATGTCCGTGGCTTGTTGCAGGCACTTGACCGATCGGAGACTTTGGCACGCTTTTGTACTACAATTGGGTTTTCGCGACGAACTCAGAGTATTCTTCCTGCCGGATCGAGGTTGTCGCGGCGTTGCTATGACGTAGAACCTGCCCAGCTTAAACTCTTTCCCGTTTCTGAGATTGCCCGTTTTTTGATGCCTCGCCGACGTCATCTCGGCTCTCCCGGAGGGAATTCAGTGGATCGGCTGTATTTGGACTTTGATCAGAAGGTTGCAGATTGGCTGGCAGGCCGTTTGCGGTCCTCGGATCAATATGGGGTTTATGCGTATGAGGATGGTGCTGAAGCCACTTTCCGCATTGCCCGCGCCCGGGGTGTGCCGGCTGTCTACGAGTTGCCCATTGGCTACTGGAGAACCGCCAGGCGTATTCTGGAGCCGGAACTTGAGCGCTGGCCTGAGTGGCGGGCGACCTTAATCAATGTGGACGAACCCCTATGGAAATTGGAACGAAAGGATCGGGAATTGGATTGGGCAGACCGGATTGTCGTCGCCAGCTCGTTTACGCGGAAAAGTCTGGAGGACTATCCGGGGACTCTGGCGCCTGTTGAAGTCATCCCATACGGCGCGCCGACGCTTCCTTCGCTGAAGACCAATTCTCTGGCAACGCGCGCACCTGGACCGCTGCGGGCTCTGTTTGTAGGCAGCCTTGGTCTTCGCAAAGGCCTGCCTTACCTCTTCGCAGCAGCGGAGTCGCTGGGAAGCCAGGTGAAATGGACTTTTATTGGCCAGCCCGTCGCTGAGTGTGCGGCTTTGATGGAAGGCCTTAAAGCGCATCGGTGGATCCCTACTTGCCCGAATACGGAAATTCTCGAGGAGATGCGAAAGCACGATATCCTGGTGCTGCCATCCTTGTTTGAAGGCTTTGGGTTGGTCCTGATTGAAGCTTTGGCTGCCGGCATCCCCGTCATTGCCACAGCGCATACGGCCGCGCCGGACCTGTTGACAGACGGGGAAGCGGGTTTCATTGTTCCGGTTGGTGACAGTCAGGCCATTGCCGCTGGGCTTCAGCGCTTGGTGGATGAGCCAGACAGACTGGAAGATATGAAAGCCAAGGCTTCCGCAACCGCAAAAAGGTGGACATGGGAACGCTATGCGGCGTTGATGGAATCCTACTTGGGTAGCTATGGGTAATACGGTTCGCAAACTGATCTGGCTCTACTTCTGGACGATTATCTTCGAGGGAGTCTTTCGCAAATGGCTGACGCCCGGCCTCGCGAACGAGTTGCTGCTTATCCGTGAACCGATCGTCGCAGCCTGTTACTTCCTCGCTTTGTCGGAGAATCGCTTTCCACGTGAGCGACCCGTGATTCTAGCTATTCTCTTGGGCATCCTGGCTTTTGTTTTTTCGGGTATTCTGTTGTCGGTGCCTCTGGCCGTAAGTTTCTTTGGTCTCAAAGCCTCCTTCTTTCACATTCCAATGATCTACCTGATTCCACGTTATTTCGATCGCGATGACGTTCTGCGAATGGGTAAATACATTCTGTTGCTGGCGATTCCCAATGCGGTTCTCATGGTTATGCAGTTTGGCGTAAGTCCGGATCATTGGCTGAATGCTTCCGCAGGTGGGGGCGCAGGCCAGATGGAGGGAGCGCAAGGCCGCATCCGGGCGCCCGGACTATTCCCTTTTATCACCGGATCTGCCCAATTCATCGCATTGGCACTCAGTTTCACGCTTTTTGGTCTGGTTTCGAGGGAGGCCTACCGGCGAAAGCTGTTGTATCTGGTTCTGGGCTTGTTGGTGATTTCACTGGTTGTATCCATCTCGCGGCTGGCCATTGGCAATGCTGTGGTCGTGACTGGAATGCTGGGCGTGATTGCTGTATACAGCCGAAGTCAGAAGCTACGCATGTTTACCAGCGTGGCGGTGCCCTTGTTGCTGGTGGCATTGGTTGTGTCACGCTTTGAGGTGTTTGATGAGGGTGTTGAAGCCTTCGAGCAGAGGTTGACCCGAACCGGGGATATAGATGTTGGCTTTGGGGGCACCGCCTTGAACTGGTATCAGCGAACCCTGAATGATTTGACCGCAGGTCTTTACCTTGCGGCTGGGAAAATTTCCTTTACCGGCGAGGGCTTGGGCATGGGCACCAACGTTGCAGCTCGCTTTATAACCGGAGACCTTGGCTTTCTTCTCGCGGAGGGTGAATGGGCGCGCCTGGTGCTCGAGATGGGTCCTTTGCTGGGCCTGGCTATGATTGGGATACGTCTGGCGATTGTCTGGTTTATGCTGCAACTGAGCTTAGCTGCGATCCAGAAAGGTAATTTCCTCCCAATTTTGTTGTTTGGCGGATCCTTTCTCCTTGTTGTCAATGGTCAATGGGGGCAGGCAACGACTCAGGGCTTTGCAATCCTGGGGGCAGGTTTGACGCTTGCGGCAACCCGTATTCCCGATAAGGCACCCCTTGAGGGGGGAAGGAGGCGCGCGTGATACGGGTTCTTCAGGTTGGTAATTTTGAGAGTGATCGTCAATTGAGCATGCAGCGCTACGCTCGGTTGATGTCCGGTTTGTTTGATGAAAACGATGGGGTTGCGGTCCACACAATATCGGCCAAACCAATACTGAGCCGCAGGGCAGAAACTGGCTCCGCATGGGAAAAGTGGGCTGGCTATGTCGATAAATTCGCGCTGTTTCCCCGCCAGTTGAGGCAGGAATACCGAAAGCTCAAAGCTGAGGAGCCGAACACACTTGTGCATATTTTGGATCATTCCAATGCCCCCTTTATTCACGCCGTGGATCCTGGTCACTGCCTGATCACTTGCCACGACTTGTTTGCCGTTGAATCGGCAGTGGGCATGCATTCAAGAAACCCGGTGCGCTGGTCCGGCCGGCGCTTGCAGGGAATGATTGCCCGCGGGTTGAGGCGAAGTCGCCACGTGGCTACCGTATCCGGTTTTACCCGTAGGCGCTTTGAGTCCCTCTTTCCTTCTTCAAAACGGCAGGTAGAGGTCGTGCACTCTGCCTTCGACCGGATGTTTCGTCCACTTCCCGAAAGCAAGGCCCGTTGGGCCGTAGCGAGCTGGCAACTGCCTTACAGCCGGCCTTGGACCTTTGCAATCGGTAATAACAGCTGGTACAAAAACCGAAGTGGATTGCTGCGTATATTCAACCAGGTATTGAAACTCTATGACGGCCCGGTGGAGCAGAGACCCATGCTGTTGATTGCGGGCAGTCTTGCGACTGCGGAACAGATGCGATGGATCCGTCAGAGCAAGCTGGAGGGCGATATTCGGCATCTGGGCATGGTCAGTGATGAAGAAGTCCAGGCTTTTTATTCCTTGTCCAAAGTCATGGTCCATCCTTCCTTTTATGAGGGCTTTGGTTGGCCTCCTTTGGAAGCTCAAGCCTGTGGTTGCCCTGTCATTGCCGGCAATGGGGGAGCATTGACGGAGGTGTTGGCGGATTCGGCATTGTTGGTGGACCCAGGACGCGAGCGCTTGTTCGCGCAAAGCTGGAGCCGCTTGCTGCAGGATGCAGAATGGCGTCTGGCATTCAAAGAGAAAGGTCTGCGCAATGTGCGACGTTTTTCTTTCAACCAGATGCACAACGGCTATCTGAAAATGTATCGCTCCATACTGGGCTATTCGGAACGATGAAGCTGATTGCTTTGATTCACAGCCTGGACCCCCGCACCGGTGGAACCGTTCGGGTAGTGGTGGATTTGCAGCCACACCTGGCGGCTGAGGGCCTGGAGGTTGACTTGATCTGCGCGGATTCCGAAGACGCGGAATGGTTGCCGGCATTGCGCCAACTGCCCGGACTCAGGATTCATGCGCTCGGCCCCTTGAACAACGGCTATGCCTATTCGCGCAAATGGGATAGAATCCTAAAGAAACTCCTGCCTGGCGCGGACGCAGTTTTGATGCATGGCTTGTGGAAGTATCCTCTGGTCGCGGCACGGCGTGCCTGTAAGTCCATGCACAAACCCCTGTTTGTTTATCCGCATGGCATGCTGGACCCTTGGTTCGATCGTGAGTATCCGCTGAAGGCTTTCAAGAAGAGGCTCTATTGGACCCTGGTAGAGCGAAAGAATATTCACGCTGCCCACAAGGTCCTTTTCACCGCTCCGGATGAGGAACGCTTGGCCCGCGAGCATTGGAACCTGGATCCCCGCCGCAACTGCATTGCTCCGATCGGAATTGAACCGCCGCTGGAACTCGCGGCCGTATCAGAGGACAGCTTCAGTGTCTCCAACAGCGACGAACGCATTCTGCTTTTCCTCGGCCGTGTCGTGAAAAAAAAGGGTGTGGACTTGCTGGTTCAGGCCTTTGCTCAGCTCCCTCCGCTTGGTGGGCAAAGCCTGCGCCTGATTGTCGCCGGACCGGGAATGGACTCCCCTTACGGCAACCGTGTAAGGGAACTCGCGGCGCATTCGCATTACCCTATTGAGTTTCCGGGAATGATTGAAGGCGAGGCCAAGTGGCAACAGCTGCGCAGCTGCGATGCCCTCTGCCTGCCCTCCCATCAGGAGAATTTTGGCCTCGTCATCGCCGAAGCCCTTGCCGCCGGACGTCCCGTCCTCACTACTCACTCCGTCAATATTGCCGACTACATTACTCTGGATCAATCCGGCTGGGTCGAGCAGGATACCCTCGATGGAGTTCGGAAACTGTTACAGCAATGGATTCACTCGACTCCGGTAGAGCGCGAAGCTCTACGTCGCAACGCCCGACGCAGTTTTGAGCAAAGATTTTCCGCCGCTGCCGCTGCAAAATTACTGGTTGGGGTTTTGCAGGATACTGGAGCTGGGGAGCGGATGTCTGGTGGTTTGGTTGGGCTGTGATTGGTGGGTCTGTTGGGCTTGTAGGCACGCTCGTCCCGAGGGAAAATCCAAGGAGTCAGCCATAGAATATAAACCATTGCTTGGAGCTTCTCGTAGTCCCGGTAGCTGGGTTTAAACAACCTGGTCTTATGCGATACGTGACAGGCCTTGGTGTCTTTGAGGCTCTGCGTGAGTCCCAAAGACACGTAACCGGGGTCCGGCAGGGGAATGGACAGGATTGAGACGGATGCCCGGCGACTTGAGAAAGTAGCTCCGGTATTCATGCCGGAGACGGGTTGCTGGAACCATCGAATGTAAAAGCGGTTCGAGGTGGACGAGGGCGTCCACCACCCTGGGGTCGGGCACGCCTCGTGCCCGCGGGAAAAAGGAACCTCGACCCTGCAAATATCAGGATTGAGAAAAGTAGATTGCATGCTAGCCTCGGCTGAACAATGGCAGAAATTCCCAAAGTTCGTTCGCCCTGGACGCCGCAGACGCGTTTGTGCCTGTTGCTGTGGGGATGGGTTTGGTTTGTTTGCTGCCAATGGACGCCGAAGCCCTTCAATGGCTGGCGCTTGTTCTGGTTGCGGCTTTTCGGCTGCCGCATCGAAGGACGTCCTTTCGTGCATCAGAGGGCCCGGATCAATGTGCCCTGGCACCTGAGTCTGGCGAATCGCAGCTGCATCGGGGATCGGGCCAATCTCTACACTTTGGGGCTGATCTCGATCGGGGAGGGTGCTATCATTGCTCAGGAGGCTTACCTTTGCACGGGTGACCACGATTTGACTCAAGGAGACAAACCCTTGGTTACAAAGCCCATTGAGGTGGCGGAGCATGCTTTTGTTGGGGCACGTGCCTTTGTGCTGCCTGGAGTTCAGATTGGTGCGGGGGCTGTGGTCGGCGCGGGAGCTGTGGTGACGGCTTCCGTTGAGGCAGGCTTTCGCGTGGCAGGAAATCCGGCGAGAAGGATTGGCAATGACTGATGCTCAAAAGGTTTCGCTCTCGGTAATTCTACCGGTCAAGAACGAGGCGGCCAATTTAGCGCGAGCCCTGGCTTCCGTCGAGTGGGCGGATGATATTTGGGTGGTGGATTCCCAATCGACGGATCAGACTGTCGAGATTGCGCGGGAGCGTGGTGCCCAGGTTGCGCAATTTGACTTCAATGGAGTGTGGCCCAAAAAGAAAAACTGGGCACTCGAAAACCTTCCATTGAAAAATGAATGGGTGTTGCTGCTGGACGCCGATGAAGTGATGCCCGCTGCGTCTAGTGAGGAGATCGCCGCGATCGTGAGCGATCCGCAACACCCGGTGGATGGATACTGGATCAACCGGCGTTTCTGCTTTATGGGGAAGTGGATGCGGCATGCCTACTATCCAAACTGGAATTTGCGTTTGTTCCGTCACCGCAAGGGCCGCTTCGAGCGCCTGGCAACAGGCAATACCCGCAGCGGTGACAATGAGGTTCATGAGCATGTTTTGCTGGACGGTTCCTCCGGCCGCTTAAAGGCTGAGATGGATCATTTTCCCTTCCCGGATGTCGAAACCTTCATCGAAAAACACAATCGCTATTCAAACTGGGAAGCTGAGGTCGCCTACGAACAGGGTCACCGCAGGGAGACCCGCAAGAGCGAGGAGCAAATCAACCGCAAACGCCGGCTGAAGCGCTGGGCTGCGCGGCTTCCGTTTCGGCCCTTCCTGCGCTTTTTGTGGGTCTACATTGGACAACGGGCCATTCTGGATGGCAGGGAGGGCTACTATTTTGCCCGCCTACACGCGATCTACGAGGCTCTCAGCGTGATGAAACTTTATGAGCTGCGCAAGCAGCGGGGGAGGCAAGGTCATGGATGAGCCTTTGCCAGCGAACAGGCGCCGATGGGCTGTGATTTTGGTTCTGACCTGTGTCTTCCTTGCCTTTCCGGTTGTCGGTTATTTTGGCTACGGTTTGTTCAAGGATTGGCGTGCGCTGAACCTTGCCCAGGCCGCCTACTCCTTACTCGAAGGGGAACCGACCCAGGAGGATGCCCGCGAAGCACATGACAAATCCCGGTCGGCTTACCGCATTCGACCGGAAAATCTTGAGGTGGTTCGGTTGACTGCGAAAGTTCAGGATTACCTGGCTGGCGACCGTTCAGCGTCTATCTGGGAAGAAGCGGTGCGGATTTCCGGAGGGGCGAAGGAGGATTTGCTGGGTTTGTTCAATGCGCACTTGCGGATGGGCAACCTTGGTGGAGCCCGACCAGTGCTGTCACGGCTGCAGCAGGACTTCGCCGGCGAGGTGGAAACCCTCCACGCAGCAGCGCGTTTTCGGTTTCGTGATCAGCAGCTTGGATCCGCCATCAGCATAGCCCGCCAGGCGGCCGAACACCCTGATGCACTTACTGAGCACCATATTTTCTATGTGCAGCTGACACAGTTCTCACCGGACTTGGCCATCCGCGAGCAGGGAATTGATTATTTGAGAACTCTGGCTGGGCAGTCAGGAGAAAGAGCGCTTGCTGCGGCGCGGAATCTGATGCGGGTAGACAGCCTTACATCCGAAGAAATAATTGAGATGGCCAATCGCCTGATGGAGCTGTCTGACGAGCGCGAAGACCGTCTTCTGGCACTGCGGCGAATGTTGAGGGCTGGTGAAGACACTGCAATGGTTTATGAGCTGGCGAGCGAGGAGTTTGCACTCGCCGAGGTTCGCGAGCAGCTCGAGTTTGCCCGTTGGCTGAACCAGGCGGGTTTGCATGAACGCACCCTGGAGCTCATCTCCGAGGAAGCGGCTGTGAGTCGCCAGGACCTCTTTCTGGTGCGCGCGGATGCGCTCGCACTGACCGGTCAATGGAGCGACTTGCACCGGATGTTGAGCAGCGGACGAGTTCCGCTGGATAATTATGTCGGTCACTTGTTTCGCATGCGGACCCATTTGGAAATGGGCCAATATCGCCGGGCGCAGAATGAATGGGAGCGCAGCATGCTCGACGCCACACGTGAACCGGACCGCCTGTGGTTCCTCGAACGCTATGTTGCGACGCTGAATTTGAATGGCTACCACATCGAAGTGCTGGAGAAATTGACCGAGTTCCCCATTCATGCTCGCCGTGCCTATACCCGCTTGCTTGAGCTCCTGCAGGCTCAGGGCAATACCCGGGAAGTAAGGCGTCAGCTGCAGCGCATGCACGAACTCTTTCCGGAAGACACGGCTGTTTTGAACGATCTCACCTACTACAAGCTATTGCTGAATGAGGATGTAGAAGCAGCGGCCGAAACAGCCAGGAGCTTGATCGATGCGAATCCAAACTTCCTCGCGCCCTATATGACCTATTCACTTGCTTTGCTCCGTCAGGATCAGCCTCGAGCTGCCCTGAATCAGCTGCGCGAAGTTACCGTGGATTGGGATTCTGTTCCACACCGCTGGCGTATACTCATCTCTTGCGTGTTGGCTGCCAATGGCGAGCGGCGCTGGGCTGAACGCTATCTCGACCGGGTCGACCGAACGCGTTTATTGCCCGAGGAGAGTGCGCTGATCCAGCAATCTTTTGGAGGAATCCAGTAATACTGTTACGAGAACCTAAATGAAGTTGTTTATGGAAACTGAAACCAAGCTAGATCCTGCTAAGGAGGCCCAAACTGTCTACAAACTCTGTTCGCGCGACGTGAAGGAAACCCTGTTGTTGCTGGAGACTCAGCTGAACACGATTCATACACGGGTCCAGGTGCTGCTCAGTTTCTGTGGCATTGTTATTACGACGACCGGCTTTTCCGGTCGCCTGATCGCTGGTACCCACTTGGCTGCCCAGTTATTCATCGTCATTGGTCTGGCCATGATGGTAATCTGTGCCGGTTACGTTTTTGACCGCGTCGGCTCGGTTCGCTGGATAACCCGCGACCTCGACCTCGACCGCCCGCTTGATACCGTTCAACGCATCATTGAACGCCGCAACCTCAAGACCCGTGCCTACCGCCGGGGTGGCTATTTCCTTTTTCTCGGGCTGATTTTCTACAGTATCTCGATCGCCATCATGCTCTTGAACCCCCATGTGCTGGATGTTCCGGTGCGGTGAGGCTTGGGTTGCTGCAAGGCATATCCATCTTTTCTCCAGCTTTATCCATTTTCGTTGGCAAGGTGAATTGATATTCTGGACCGACCTACTGTTATGGAATATCGATCATTGGGAAAAACGGGACTCGAAGTCTCCGTTCTTGCTTTTGGCGGCTCGTCACTGGGCTCTGTCCTTGGCGAAATCAACGAGACTGAGGGCTTGCGCGCGGTTCATTGCGCGACATCCTCGCGCCGGTCCAAAACCTGAGCTGGCCCTCGGGCATCCCTGAAAATGCTTCACTCTCCATGCAGTCAATTTAAATTCTCTCTCGACCTTTCAGTCGTCGCTGGTGCAGTTCGCTTTCTATGGGGCCTATTTTTGTCTGGCGATTCCCGCTGCAATCCTCATCAAACGCACGACTTATAAAACCGGAGTGGTGGTATCCGCTTATGCCTTTGTTCGACTTGAATGGAAAGCGTGCGGTAGCGGAATATAAGCAATCCGGTAGAACCCGAAACCAATCGATGTCAATTGTAAGCCGGGATTTTTCCGGGGAATCGGTTTTGGCCTGACTGAAACAAACTACAATCTGCTAATTGAGGTATTTCGTTGCTTGGAGCGAAGAATAAATAAACCTTGTTCAGGGATGGATATAGTTAGCAAGTCGGGTAAGCGAGTTCTCATTGCTCCTAAGGTGGCAGATGGGAGGTATATGTTTTTAGACTTAATTCCATCATCCCGGATACCGCTTAGTTTGGCCATGGCTGGATTCGAGAAGTGCGAGCCCGATTACTGGATCGAACGTCGGCGGTTTCCCTTTTATGCAATTGAGTATGTTATTGGTGGGCGTGGATTGGCGATACTGGACGGAGTGCGCTTACCTCTGAAATCTGGTGTCCTGTTTGCT
The DNA here is from genome assembly GCA_020831485.1 of Opitutales bacterium. Taxonomy (GTDB): domain Bacteria; phylum Verrucomicrobiota; class Verrucomicrobiia; order Opitutales; family Oceanipulchritudinaceae; genus JAFIGG01. Next base: position 3,472 of record JAFIGG010000027.1, on the reverse strand, counting down.
TATGGCCCCGAGACCCACTGTGTGTTACGCAGTTCGATTGAGGCGCCTTTGAGTAAATACTACTTGTCTCTCACGGGAAATAGTGTAGATCGTCGCATGCGCCGATGTGGGTTGAACATTGGGCGTTCTATCCTGCTAAATTCCGAGATGGATCTGCGCTACTTGTTCGAAGACATACTTGCGGAGGGGCGCCGGACCGGGCATCTGGCGCGGACGGTGTGCTTGGCACTATTGGATGTGATTCTGCTTAAGATTGAAGCTTCGCACCGATCGAGTCCCATCGAACCGGATCCGTCTTTTGAGAGCTTTCAGCGCTGCAAAGAGTTGATTGACAGAGAAGCACTTAGTTTGTCGTCCCTAAGTGAAATTGCTGACGGCGTAGGTGTGGATCGTTCCACTGTTTGCCGTTGGTTTCGACGTTATGAAGGGCTTGGCCCTTATCAATACCTGTTGCATAGGAAAATGCACCTTGCCGCTGAATACCTTTTGCACGAAGGGGTGCGTGTTAGAGAAGTTGGATATAGGGTAGGCTTTGAGGACCCATACCATTTCTCGCGATGCTTTAAAGCAGTGCACGGGATCCCGCCAATAGAGATGCAAAAAATTCGACGCGGGCATTAGTCTCTTGAATATCAGGCCCTTGGGACTGCCAATCCAATTTCTCGCTGTCCATTATAGTGGCTCTCAAATGATTTAACGGGTCTGCTGTCTTTGCATTGAACTCAATTCAATGCTGATCTCCGTTTTGGGTGCAATATGTGCGTCCTTGTGAAGGTCTTTGTGCCGAATCGTTACTTGCTGCATTTTATCGGAACGGTTGGTCAGGTTGCACCGGAGTAACTGATGATCTTCCCATTCGATGTCGACTTCAATGTTTCCACGTGCACGCAGACCGTGGACTGATCCGGAGGGCCATGTATCTGGTAGGGCCGGGAGTAGGTGCAACTCGCCGAGATGGCTTTGAAGAAGCATCTCGGCAATGCCTGCGGTGAATGCAAAATTGCCATCAATTTGAAAGGGTGGGTGGGCTCCGAAGAGGTTGGGGTAGACGCCGCCACCGACGACGGAAATATGAGTGTTGTCTGGTTCGACTGGGCGGAGGGCATTGCGTAGCAGTGCATAAGCGCGGTCGCCTTCGAGGAAGCGTGCCCAGAAGGCGATTTTCCAACCGAGTGCCCAGCCCGTTCCATCGTCGCCGCGAATCTCCAGCGCGCGCCGGGCAGCGGCGAAGAATTCCGGAGTTTCGGGTGTGATTTGATTGCCCGGATAGACCCCGAATAGGTGGGACACATGGCGGTGGGTTTCTTCCAGCTCAATGTAGTCCTTATACCATTCCTGCAGGTTACCGCGCTTGCCCGCCTGAAGCGGGTAGAGGTTTTTAAGAACCTCTCTCAGCTGCTCTGCGAAGTCTTCTTCGAAGGCGAGGATTTCACTGGTTTGAATGGTATTGGTAAACAACTCCCGGATGATAGACATATCCATGGTGCTTGCCTTGCTGACGCTGGCGCTTTTGCCATCCGGTGTGCGGAATCCCACTTCCGGGGAAGTGGAAGGGGCAGTGACCCAGTAGCCGTCCTCGTCCTGAATCATGAAATCAAGGTAAAACTGGGCGGCTTCACGCATGACTGGCCAGGCTCTTTCCCGGAGAAATTCTTGATCAAGTCCGAATTGATAGTGTTCCCAAAGGTGGAGTGGAAGCCAGCCGCTGCTCATTGGCCAGTTGGCCCAGGAGGGGTTGCCTTCGCCATAGGCGCCAACGGGTGCGGTCTGGCCCCAGATATCGGTGTTGTGGTGAGATACCCATCCGCCTGCTCCATAATTGATCCGTGCTGTTTCACGACCGTGTTCAGCCAGGGTTTCGATGAGGCGGAAAAGCGGTTCGTGGGTTTCAGCCAGATTCGTCACCTCTGCCGGCCAATAGTTCATCGGTGCGTTGATGTTCAGCGTCCAGTTGGAGCTCCAGGGTGGGCGGATCGAATCGTTCCAGATGCCCTGCAAGTTGGCGGGCTGACTGCCTGGTCGGGAGCTGGCAATCAACAGGTAGCGTCCATATTGGAAGTGCAAGGCGGCGAGGCCCGGGTCATCTTTCCCTTTGGTAAAGTTTGCCAGCCGCTCCGGGGTGCTGAGTTTTTCAGCTTCTGGATTTGAACCCAGGTCTAGCTGAACTCGTCCGAACAATTCCTGATGATCGGCAATGTGGCGGGACTTCAGGTCCTCATAATTCTGTTTTTCGGCCCCTGCAATGAACTCCCTGGCTATTTTAGAGGGATCCAGTCCTTCACGACTGGGCGACTTTTGAGCCCCATTGAAGCTGGTTGCAGCGGAAATGAGCAGAGTCACCGCATCGGCCGCCTCCACACGCAGAAGTGAACCATTGGAAGTGACCTGACCCCCTTGATTCAGCACACGGACCTGCATTTCAAAAGTCATGCCTTCGCCCGTTTCGGAATCATCGTAGCGAATAGGGTTCTCCGCCCGACGATAGCTCGGCTCGACATGACTCGGCGCCTTGCCCTTGAGGGTAAGTGTGTGGTCGGATTCTGCGCGGGATTCATGTCGCAGTAGACTGTTTGCCGACATGCTGAAGGTTATTTGGCCTTCCTGGTCACTTGAAAGTCTCAGTGCGATGACCTGATCTGGAAAACTGCTAAAAGCCTCGCGCGTGTAGCGGGTGTCTCCGATTCGGTAGTTAGTTGTGCTGATACCGTTGGCGAGATCCAGTCGTCGTTCATAGTGTTGAACCTCTGCCTTTTCGGGAAAATCGAATGCCAACTGCAAGTTACCCAGTGTCAGATACGATTGGGTGAAGGGTCCCTGCATTCGCGTGGTTAAACGGGTCGCCCGTTCGTAGTTGCCCGCAAAAATGGCTTCACGAACTTCCGGCAAGGCCTGCAGCGCATCAGGGTTGTTCCAATCTTTGGGCCCGCCCGACCAGAGGCTGTCCTCATTGATTTGGATACGTTCACTGGCCACGCCGCCGAATACCATGGCCCCGAGGCGGCCATTACCAATGGGAAGCGCCTGAGTCCAATACTGCGCGGGCTCAGGGTAGGTCAGCTTAAGGTTGGATTCAGTGGCAATGATCGGTGACATAGTGGCTAAGCTTAGGAGTAAAGAAGGCAGTTTTCTAGCAAGGTTCATGCGATTCATTGGAGGCGGTTAGTCAATGTTTGAGACCTGTTATCCATCATGGTGCTCAGGCACAGGCATGACGTAGCGTGCCCCGGCTTTTCTGAACAGCTGCGCCCACTCGTTCGGATCGTATTTTTCGGCTTTGAATAATGGAATGAAATCTTTGTAGCCGAATTCATCCTGGGGCCCGAAATTTTCCCTATGCCAGGCAATGATGCCTCCGCTGCTGTACATGTGGCGTGGGGTAGCAGGTTAACGCCAGAATAATTAGAGGGAGGAGGCATCTAAATACTTTCATAGACTCGGAATAGATGAAGGAAAGTATCTATTATATGCTTTC
>JAFIGG010000110.1 GCA_020831485.1 Opitutales bacterium | reverse complement strand
CGCAAATAAGTGCCTGGCACTAACAAATTGTTTGAGATAGGTGCCTGGCACCAATATTGGTGGTGATCAATGCCGGTTGATCGGCTTTTGTTGGTGTAGGGGCTTCAGTTAACGAATTGTCAACTGCGACGATTATGATATTCCTCTCGTGACCAGGCGATATGGTTCCAAAGGCGTGCCAGATTTCGCTCGTGGCTGATGAAAATGCCGGCACGATCGGAGACCAGAAGAGTGTAATAGACTCCTTGGGCATCTTCATAAATCGTCTGATAGTGGCCGCGAGGCAGATGCAGGGGCTCTCGGTCATATCCAGCACTCACGGTAAATTCACTGACGAGAAAGAACTGCTTCTGACCAGTCGCCGATAGAAGACAGTCCATCCGGCTGCGAGGCACAACCCACAGCCAACAAGGTAAGCGCTATTCGCTGATTAACCCACTTCATCAAAACCTTGATAAAACCATAGCCGGCAGCGATTCGTCGGTCAATGTGGTCCCATCGATGAAAAGTCAATTGTTTTTTTATTTGACGGACTCGCCCGTCAACTAAATAGGTGGTAGCTATGAATTCGAAAAAGCGCAGGCCGGGGCGGCCCCGGGACGAGGAACTGGTGACTCGCAGAAAGGAGGAGATTTTGGCCGAAGCAACTCGCCTCTTTGCTGAATTTGGTTACCGCCAAGCCGATGTCCAGGTGCTCGCCGATCGCCTCGGCATTGGCAAGGGTACCGTCTACCGCTATTTTCCCACCAAAGAAAATCTGTTTTTCGCGGCAGTCGATGCCGGTATTCGCGCATTGGTGGACCGCGTTTCAGCATCTTCAAAAGACACTACCGATCCGGTGCATAGGCTGCGTAAAAACATTCACGCCTACCTGAGCTTTTTCGACGAGCAGCCAGACGTTGTCGAACTGCTGATTATTGAACGGGCAGAATTTCGCGACCGCGAAAAGGCGACCTATTTTCTCTACAAGGATCGCTACAGGGATGAGCGCATCAATCAACTAATGGATGCGATGCAACAAGGCGTATTTCGGCAGATGCCTCCTGAAAGGGTCATGAACGTCATCGGCGACTGCCTCTACGGCGTCATTTTCACCAATCATTTTGCAAATCGAAAAATCCCTTTCGACGAGCAGGCAGAGGACGTCATCGATATCATCCTCCACGGACTTTTACCCAATTAAAACTGCCTTTCACCCACGCAATTCTATGAAACAACGGACTCAATCCACCTTTTTAAAGGCAACCGCCCTACTCTGCGGCGGAGCACTGATGCTCGGCATCGCTGGCTGCGGCAATGGCAACGACAACCAGGCCCAGCAACAAATGCCACCGCCGCCAGTCACCGCGACCGAAGTCCAGCCCACATCGCTTGACTATCAGGTCAACTACGCGGGGCGCATCCGCGGAATTCGCGAGGTTGAAGTCCGGGCGCGGGTCGGAGGGATACTGGAGGAACGCCTCTACAACGAAGGTCAGGTCGTCGAAAAAGGCACTCCCTTGTTTCGCATCGAACAGGAACCCTACTCGATCGCCCTCCAGCAAGCGGAGGCCAGCCTGGCGAATGCCCAAGCCAATGCCAATCAAGCGGAACGCGAATGGAACCGGGTTTCCAGCCTTTTCGATCGCAATGCCGTCAGCGAGCGCGAACGGGATCGAGCCCTTTCCACGCATGAGCTCGCACAAGCCCAACTCAAGCTCGCACAAGCCGGCATAGCTGAGGCCCAGCTCAACCTCGATTACACAACCGTCGTCGCGCCAGTATCCGGGCCTACGGGTCTCGAAAGCCTTTCTGAAGGCAGCTTGATCGACCGTGGCACCCTGCTGACAACCATCGTTCAGAGCGACCCCATCCAAGTCCGCTTCTCGCTCCCCGAACGCGATGCCCTCATGCAGCGCACCGCTCGTCGAGCAAAGACCGACTCAGACGGTGACCATCGTTTCGAGGCCGAACTCATCCTCCCGGACGGCAGCTCATACATATCCAAAGGATTGGTAGATTTCACGAATAGCACGATCGACCCGCGCACCGGTTCGGTCCAGGCCCGCGCCTTGTTCGATAACCCTGACGGAGATTTGATCCCCGGTCAGTTTGTTCGTCTGCGCCTCTCTCTGCAGCAGTTTGAAGACATTTTCCTTATCGACCCGGCAGCGGTCAGTGAAGGTAACGAAGGCCGGCGTGTATTTATTCTCAAATCCGACGACACCGTCGAAGCCCGCAATATTCGACTGGGACCCGTCGTCGACGGCAAACAAATCGTTCTTGAAGGCCTGGAACCCGGCGACCTTCTGGTGGTCAATGGACATGTCTCCCTGCAATCCGGAATGACTGTGAACCCTCAGGTTCAGAACGGGGAGGAATAAGTCATGTTACGCTTTTTCATTGATCGACCGATTTTTTCATCGGTCATTTCGATCCTGATTGTCATAGCTGGCATTGCTTCGCTGATGACGCTACCCGTCGAGCAGTATCCGGATGTAGCTCCACCCCAGATCGTGGTCAACGCCGCCTATCCCGGCGCCAGCGCCGAGGTGATCGCGGACTCCGTTGCCGCCCCGCTGGAACAGGAAATCAACGGTGTGGACAACATGATCTACATGGAAACCACGAGCACAGATGCGGGCATGCTCAGCATCACGGTTTCCTTCAGCATGGGCACAGACCCCGATCAGGCAGCCATCGACGTAAACAACCGCGTGCAAGCAGCCATCCCTCGTCTCCCCCAAACTGTCCGCGAGCTTGGCGTTCGGGTTGAAGCACGGTCGACCGATATCCTCATGGTCCCGGTCCTCAGCTCAGACCACCATGACACCTTATCTATCAGCAACTATGCGCTGCTGAACATTCTCGATGAACTGGCCCGCATCCCCGGCGTGGGCAGCGCTTCTCTCTTCGGCGCACAAGACTATGCAATGCGCATCTGGCTGAGACCCGACAAGCTGGCCGAGTTCGATCTCACGCCGACAGATGTCGCCAATGCCATCCGCGAGCAAAACGCTCAATTCGCCGCAGGCAGCATCGGAGCGGAACCTTCTGTCCAAGGCCAGGCGTTCACCTTTGCAGTCTCGACCCGAGGCCAGTTGAGTGATCCTGAAGAATTCGAGGATATCATTCTCCGTTCGCTGGAAGATGGTAGCAGCCTTCGACTCGGCGACGTCGCCCGTGCGGAGTTGGGGGCCCAAAGTTATGCCTTTTCGGCAACCCACAATGGCCGCCCCACGGTTCCTCTGGGCATCTACCTCGAGCCCGGGGCCAATGCCTTGAGCACGGCCGATAGGGTGATTGCAGCTTTTGAAGAAATGTCCGGACGCTTCCCTGCAGGCCTCGAGTATTCGATCCCCTACAACACGACCGAATTCGTCGAGGTCTCTATCCGCGAGGTATTCATTACGCTACTGGTCGCCACCGGCCTGGTGGTGCTGGTAACCTTCGTTTTCCTGCAACACTTACGCGCCACCCTGATTCCAGTCGCCGCCATACCCGTTTCCTTAATTGGCACCTTTGCAGGCATGCAACTGTTTGGATTTTCGATCAACCTGTTGACTCTGTTCGGGCTGGTCCTGGCCATCGGCATCGTGGTCGACAATGCCATTATCGTGATGGAAAACGTCGAACGCCTCATGCGCGAAAAAGGACTCAAGGCAAAGGAGGCGTCCATCGAAACGATGCAGCAGGTCACCGGTGCAGTTTTATCCTCGACGCTGGTTCTCGTTGCGGTTTTTGCGCCAGTGACTTTCCTCGGCGGCTTGACCGGTGAGCTCTACCGCCAGTTTGCCGTCACCATTGCGGTGTCCGTAGTGGTTTCCGGTATTGTTGCCGTTACTTTGACGCCGGCTATGTGCGCAATCCTGCTGGACCGCGAACCCAAAGAGGTCTGGGCACCCTTCCGTCTTTTCAACCGTTTCTTCAACTGGGTCACCAATACCTTTGTATTTGGAGTAAGAATGATCCTGAAGCATTGGATCATCGGCATCACGCTGTTCGCAGCCACCCTCGGCTGCACTTACCTTACCATGAGCCGGATGCCTTCCGGACTCGTTCCGCAAGAGGACCAGGGAGTCACCCTGGCTATCTTCCAACTGCCCCCGGTGTCCGCACTCTCGCGCACAGAGACGGTACGCGACGCCTTCACGGAGCAATTACTGCAGATCCCTGAAGTGGATGACTTCATTGCGATATCCGGCTTCGACATTTTCGCAGGATCACTGCGCACCAATGCCGGCATGGGCTTTATCAACCTGAAACCTTGGCGAGAACGCACCGGGCCCGGACAGGATTCCGCTGCAATCGCCGGACAAATAATGGGCATGGGAATGGGTATACAGGAAGCCAATGTAATGGCTTTTGTCCCCCCTCCTATCCAGGGGCTGTCCCTGACAGGGGGCGTGGAAGGCTACCTGCAAATCCGTGGGGATACATCTCCCGAGGCCATGGAAGCCATTGCCCAAAAGTTCGTCGCTGCAGCCAACGAACGTCCGGAACTGGTCAACGTGCGAACCACACTCGACGCCGGCATCCCCCGCTATCACGCAGAAGTAGACCGAGCAAAAGCAAAAGCGATGGACGTATCGATTCCACAGATTTTCGATACCATGCGCAGCACCTTTGGTTCGCTCTATGTAAACGACTTCAGCTACAATGGACGCCTATGGCAGGTCAACCTGCAGTCGGAAGCCGAATTCCGCATGCAGCCAGAGGATCTCAACAAAGTTTTCGTTCGGTCCAATACCGGCGAAATGATTCCGGTCAGCTCACTGGTTACTCTTGAACGGGTGCGCGGCGCAGACGTGCTTAACCGCTTCAACCTCTATCCAGCGGCACGTATCATGGCAGACCCAGCCCCAGGATTGACCTCGGGACAGGCCAAGGAGGCGATGGAGGCCGTGATGGCCGAACTCAACAGCGAGCACAATACCGTGCTGGGATGGATCGGCGAAGCCTACCAGTTGGAAATCGCAGCCGGCGCAGGAGCCCTTGCCTTCGGGATGGGATTACTGATGGTCTTCCTGATTCTAGCCGCACAGTATGAGCGTTGGACCCTGCCTTTGGCAGTTGCCTCAGCAGTGCCGTTCGGTGTACTCGGAGCCTCTCTCGCCTCGTTGCTGCGCGGTTTCCCCAACGACATCTATTTCCAGGTGGGTCTGCTCGTGCTGATTGGTCTGGCGGCAAAAAATGCGATTCTAATCGTGGAATTCGCCGCACAAAACCGCAAAGCGGGCATGAGCGCCTACGATGCGGCCGTAACTGCAGCCGAGCAGCGTTTTCGCCCGATTATCATGACTGCAATGACCTTTATCATCGGCAGTCTGCCATTGGTCTTCGCAAGCGGAGCCGGAGCCGCCAGTCGGCAGGAAATCGGCACGGTGGTTGTCGGCGGCATGGTCGTCGCCTCGACACTGGCCCTGCCCTTTGTAGCCCTGTTCTACAAGTTGCTTTCAAACATCGCCACCTGGCAACGCGAACGCAAAATTG
>JAFIGG010000026.1 GCA_020831485.1 Opitutales bacterium | reverse complement strand
GCTGGCTTTGCCCTGTACGGGTATCGCGGAAAAAGTCGGATTGAGGAGGAATAGGCACACTTAGAGGCCTTCGATCGGGATAAAAGGACCCTGAAATGTCGTCAGAACGCAAAAATGAAGTTCTCGGACTGATTTGCCGCAAATAAGTGCCTGGCACCAAAGGGTATTCACTGAATAGTGCCTGACACCTATTGGGAAGGATAGAAAGGGTGCCTGGCACCACTCATGGGGATGGCTATTGTTCTCAGTTCAATAACTTGGCTGGTTTTGGAAAAGGCTGGGATTGGTTAGGACGGTGATGTCTCAACGTGGGTGGGGTCCGCCCACTTGCCGTGTTCGCGGATTAGGTCGATCAGGGCGTCGACGGCTTCATTGGCTGGGATGTGGTAGCGGACGCATTTTTTGCCTACGTAGAGGTTCACTTTGCCGGGGGAGCCGCCGACGTAGCCGAAGTCTGCGTCGGCCATTTCGCCGGGGCCGTTGACGATGCAGCCCATGACGGCGATGGTGACGCCTTTGAGGTGGCCGGTGGCGGCACGGATGCGCTGGGTGGTGCTTTGGAGGTCAAAGAGGGTTCGGCCACAGCTGGGGCAGGCGACGTATTCCGTTTTGGTGCTGCGGCTGCGGGTGCCTTGAAGCAGGTTGTAGGCGAGGTTGGTGGCGAGGACTGGGTCTTCGACGGTTTCTATGCTGATCAGGTCGCCGAGACCATCGCACAGGAGGGGGCCGGAGAGACAGCTTGATTCCAGTAGGCGATCACCGAAGCCCTGGTGTTCCGGGGCTATTTCAAGAGAGGTGGTGTTGCGAATCCAGATGGGGTGCCTGGAACCGAGTGCGGCCAGCACTTCGGCCAGTTGACGGTAGGTGCCCAAGGCATGGCTGGAAGTTGTCCGGGTTGTGCAGCTGAAGATGGTTTTGGGAGTGAAATCGACCTTTGATGCGGATGCCAGAAGCTCGGGGAGAATATCCAAACAAGGATTCAATTCACGATGTTTGCACTCCTGGAAAAATTGCTGCCAGGTTTGAAGGGATTCTTCGTCGTGGAACTTGCGGACAATAAAATCTCCAGGCTGAACAATCTCCGAAATGTCTGCGACAGATTCGGTTTCCCAGAGGATGAAATCGGTTTCGTTGCGCGCGACTTCGAGGATTTTCGAGACCTGTTCGGCGGAAAAGGATTCGAGAGGAGGCATCAGGAGGCCTTCAATGCGCGCATCCCGTAGGCGGTCTTGCCATTGGGCGATTTGATTGGTCTCGAAGGCTGGGTTTGAAAGGGCCTGTTTGGGCATGCATGTAATGACTCTCGGTGGGTCCAAGGGGGCAATGATACAGCGTTTTCCCAAGAGCAAGGTATCCACTTTTCGCTTTTCGAACTGGTAAGGATTGATCGGGTCCGGTTCGGTGCGTACGACTTCCTGTGCCCACAGGGATTCTGCCTTGCGCGCCAGTGCCAGTGCAACTGGGATTTCGGCTACAGGGTCCTCCGTGAGGGAAACGCGGATTGTGTCGCCCAAGCCATCGTAAAGCAGGCCGCCGATTCCGACTGCACTTTTGATTCGCGCATCGTCTCCGTCTCCTGCTTCCGTCACACCCAAGTGGAGTGGATATGGCATGCCTTCGGCATCCATTCGTGCGGCCATCAAGCGGTAGGCCTGAATCATGACCTTTGGGTTGCTCGCCTTCATCGAGACGATGATACTCCGGTAATTGTGGGATTCGCAGATTCGGATGAATTCGAGAGCGCTTTCAACCATGCCTTCCGGCGTGTCGCCGTAGCGGTTCATTATTCGGTCTGAAAGACTGCCGTGGTTTGTGCCAATGCGCATTGCACGGCCAAGGTCCCGGCAGCGCAAAACGATCGGGGAAAAGGCTTCGTGCAGGCGCTCTAACTCGCGCTGGTATTCATCGTCGGAATACTCCTGAACTGCGAACTTCTTCTTGTCGGCGTAATTGCCCGGATTGATCCGGACTTTCTCAACGTGTTTGGCTGCTTCCATCGCCGCCTGTGGAAGGAAGTGGATATCCGCGACCAGCGGCACTTCAGCAAATCCGGCAGAAGAAAAGGCCTTACGGATGAGTCCCAATGCTTCGGCAGCCTTCACGTTTTGAGCGGTGATTCGGACAACCTGACAGCCGGCTTCCGCCAGGGCGATGCATTGGTCGACGGTCGCTTTGACATCCTGAGTCGGCGTGGTGGTCATGGATTGCACGACAATCGGATGGTTTCCGCCAACCGGAACTTTACCGACCTGAACCACACGGCTGGTGCGGCGCAGTGTCTGGAAGCGGGAATGGCAGTAGGGCAGGCGTGCGGATTGAATTACCGACATGATCGCAGGGATAGAAGTTATTCTTCGCCCGAGTTACCGTTTTCGCGGCTGAATTCCAATGGCACGCGTTGCTGCTCCGCCCGATCTGCTTCTATGATGGCTGTTTCGCTGCGTTGAACCCGTCCAACGTCAAAGAAGGTGACGTAGATGAACAAAGCGAGGAAAAGCAACATGAAGATTCCCTGAGCAGAGGCTATCAGGTTGGTCGGCACTGGTTTGCGCCGTAGTTTCTCGATGGTCGCAATTACCATGTGTCCTCCATCCAGAACCGGGATTGGCAGCAGGTTAAGGATGGCCAGGTTGATGTTTATCAGTAAAACGATCCCCAGCACGTCTCGAATTCCTATCTGAGAGAAAATATATATTGTGTAGCCAATTCCAACCGGTCCGCTGAGGTTGCTGATTCCGACGTCTGTTCGGGGATTGATCAGTGCTGCCAGAATTCGAGTGGTTAGCGTAAAGGCATCGTTGATCTGCTGGAAGGGGCCGATGTGCCGCAGTTCGCGCACAGGCTGCCACATTACCCCAATCATCGGGCGAGTTTCGCCAGCCAGATTGTAGACCACTTCTTCGGCGGCGATGTAAGTGGTGAAAGTCTCTTCTCCGCGTTTAACGGTCAGTTCGAACCGGTCTTCAGGCCTTTCCTGCACAATGCGGGCAAAGCTGCCAGTGTGGTAGACCGGCATTCCATCTACGTGAGTGATAATATCTCCGTTTTTCAGACCGGCTGCTGCGGCTGGGGAATTCTCGAAGGTGCCCCCGACCAGCAAAGTGTTTGCGGGGACGAGGCCGACTCTACGAATGCGCTCATGCTCGTCGAGCAATGGATAGAGCGTAAAAGACTTTTGTTCTCCGTCGCGCTCAATAACGATTTCCGTGAGCGGGCTGCCATGTTCGCTGCGGCCGCTTCCGGTTGTCACCGCGTAGAGAACGTCTTCCCACTTCTGGATGCTGCGGCCATCAATTTCTATAATCTGGTCGCCGGGAACAATGCCAGCCCTATAGGCCGGCCCCTGACGCACTGAACCACTGTTGTCGCGCATGTTCTCAACCACCATGCCGACGGTGCGGGTTTCCTGAGATTCATCCACATTTGTGCCAATGCTCCAGAGGACAGACCCAATCACCAAAGCGAACAAAACGTTGAAGACCGCACCCGCCACGGAAACGATCATTTTGTCGGAGTAACTCAGGGGCGGTAAAGGGCGGCCATCGCTATCTCCCTCTACCTGACTCAGGTTTCCAATCTGTGGCAGAGCAACGTAGCCTCCCAAAGGGATCAGAGAGACGCGCCAATCGACACCTTGGCGGTCGGTCCAGCCAAACAGCCTTGGGCCAAAGCCGATTGAGAATCGCTCGATTTTGAGTCCACGCCAACGCGCTGCGAGGTAGTGGCCGAGTTCGTGGATAAAAATGGACGCACCGAAAAAGAGCACCACCAGGAACAGGGCCCAGGGGTTTTTCAGAATGTTGATTAAAATGTCAGTTGTCATGCGTCAGTGGATTGCTTGGAAATTTGTCTGCAATAAAAACAGCGGCCTGTTTGCGGCAGGTTTGATCTGCTGCGAGGATATCTTCGAGACGGTTGGCCGTCCATTCTTGGACCCCATTTGTTAAACAGTGTTCGATCACTTGAGGGATCGCAAGGAAGGGCAGGCGTTTTTGCAAGAAGTGTTCGACCGCTATTTCGTTGGCTGCATTGAAGCGGGCCGGAGCGGTGCCACCTTTTTGAAGCGCTTCCTTAGCGAGCCGCAGGCAGGGAAAGCGCTGGTTGTCCGGAGGACTGAAATTCAAATCCAGCGCCTGGTTGAAATCTACGCCGGGTGTAGAGCTCGGTCGTCTTTGAGGATAAAAGAGTGCATGGCGGATCGCGTAGGTCATTGAGGGGGGAGACCATTGAGTCAGCAATGAGCCGTCGATGCACTCGACCATGCTGTGGACAATACTCTGCGGGTGCACGACCACGTCGATGCGTTCTGGAGGCATGTCGAACAGCCAGCGGGCTTCGATCATTTCCAAGCCTTTGTTGGCCATGCTGGCGGAGTCGACATTGATTTTTCGGCCCATGCTCCAATTGGGGTGTTTCATGGCGTCAGCGACTGTTGCATTGGCCATTTGGTCCAGCGTCCAGTCGCGGAAGGGGCCGCCCGATGCGGTCAGCACCAAGCGGCGAATATCGGATTTGCGGGGCACGCCTTCGAGGCACTGGAAAATAGCGTTGTGTTCACTGTCTATCGGCAGGATGCGCACTCCGCTGGTGCGTGCGGCTCGCATGACAAACTCACCGGCCATGACCAAAACTTCTTTGTTTGCCAATGCGACATCCATACCAGCTTCGATAGCTGTGAGGGTAGGGCGCAGACCAGCACTGCCAACCATAGCCATGACCACAATGTCCGCCGGAACGTTGCGCAGCATCTCAATCAGCGCTTCATCTCCGTCGCGTTCCGTTAGAACACAGTGCTTCACCTGCATACTTTGCTGGATGTGCTCCAACTGAGCCGCATTCTGCCTGGCAGCAATGCCAACGAGTTCAAGCTCATCCAGGTGCTCCGCGATCACTTCAATCGTGCTGGTGCCGATAGAGCCTGTGGCTCCAATCAACAAAATGCGCTTGCGGGCGGTCATATCAGATAACAATAAGGAAAAGGATATAGGCTACCGGCAGTGACAGGATGAGGCTGTCGGTCAGGTCGAGGATGCCGCCGATGCCAGGGATCCGATTGCCTGAATCTTTGACTTTTGCGGCCCGCTTCAGGGCGGATTCGAGCAAGTCTGAAAGCACTCCCGCGATGGCGACAGGAACGGCCATCCAGAGGCCGTTGACCAGGTTGAGCCACGACGGCAGGTATTCGTCGAACAAGGTGATGAAAAGCGCGGAAATCAAGACGGCTGTGACCAGTCCACCGGCGAGACCTTCCCAGGTTTTTTTTGGGCTGAGGCGTGGCGCCATCTTGTGTTTGCCAATCATCAGGCCGGTCAGCAGGGCGCCAACATCGGTGAATTTTGCGACCGCGAGGATCCAAACAAAGACCCAGATGCCTGGCATGACCAGCATCTGCGCGGCAATGGCAAACGGAAGCGGAATCAGACAGAGAAACAGCAGCCAGGCTGCGGCCTGCTGGGGAAAGCGTTCGACTGTCCCTGTCAGGAGCACGCAGCAGGTTCCGGCCACCAGTAAGCTGAAAAAGCCGGCGAGCAGCCATTCGGGTTGGGTTGGATAGATTGCTGCGATGGCTAGCAGGGCCATACCGCCCAAAGGAGCCCAGATGGCCGAAAGGGAGAAACCGCTGCGATTGAGTAAATCGCGCAGCTCGATCATTGAGAGTAGTCCAAAGACGGCGACAAGGATTGTGGCTCCGGGGAGACCGAGCGTCAATGGCAGGAGAATGACAATGGCCCAGAGCAGGAGAGTACTGATGACACGTTGTTTCATGAGGATTGAGAGAGTATCTGCTCGCCTGTGAGGCCGAAACGACGTTGCCGGCAGGCGTAGGCCTTGAGCGCTTCGGCGAAGGCTTCCTTGCCGAAGTCCGGCCAGCATTCATCGGCGAAATAATACTCAGCGTAGGCGCTCTGGAGAAGCAGGAAATTACTGACCCGGTGTTCTCCGGAGGTGCGGATGACCAGGTCGGGGTCCGGAAGGTCTGTCGTGTAGAGGTATTGCGAAAATTGCTCCCAGTCCAATTGCCGAGGTTTTTCGCGCCCTTTGGCAATTTCCTGGGCGTAGGCTTTGACCGCATCAAGGATCTCTGTGCGGGAACCGTAATTCAAGGCAAGAGTCAGGTTCCAGCGGTCGAAATGGGCAGTGGCGTCAATGGTTTTCTGGATTTTGTTGCGGATCCGTCCAGGGAGCTTTCCCAGTTGGCCAATAACCCTAAGGCGGATTTCCTTTTGGATCATTTCCTCAGACTGGCTGCTGAGGAATTGGTCCAAAAGCTGCATCAGGGCATTGACTTCGGTTGTTGGCCGTTTCCAGTTTTCCACTGAAAAAGCGTAGAGCGTTAGGTAGCGGAGATCCTGTTCGCGGGCCGCTTCAACGATCCTTTTGACGTTTTCGACCCCCGCCTCGTGCCCTTCGATTCGGGCCAATCCGCGGCGCTGAGCCCAGCGGCCATTGCCGTCCATGATGATGGCGACGTGGCGGGGGTGACTCTCGGGTTTTGCTTCGGGCATGACAAAGATTTACAGCGGCGTTCAAAAGGCGAGAATCGAAAGCTTTGGAAGCGGCAAACGCAATGTTTTAGTGCCTTTTCAGGAGGCGCGTTCTTTTTCGGTCCGCAGGCGCAGTTGGCCGCAGGCAGCGTCGATGTCGTGCCCCTTTTCCTTGCGCACCGTGTGGCTGACCTGGTTGCTGCGCAGGACCTGTGAAAACGCCATTTGGCGTTTGATATTGGGGCGTTTCCAGTTGAGCCCTTCAACGCGGTTGTAGGGGATGACATTGACATGGGCATGCAAATCCCGGGCGATTCGGGACAGCGCTTCGGCCTGATCAAAGCTGTCGTTCACATCTTCGATTAGAATGTATTCGAGGGTCAGCATCCGGCCGTGTTTCTCGGCGAAATAGGCGACCGCAGGGAGCAGTTCCTCAAGCGGGTAGCGACGGTTGATCGGCATTATTCGGCTGCGAACCTCATTCGTCGCTCCGTGGAGGCTAAGGGCCAGACGGAACTGAATCGGTTCATCCGCCAGTTTGCGAATTTCCGGGACTAGACCCGAGGTTGAGATTGTGATCCGGCGCGCGCCGAAATGCAGTCCCCAGTCGGCATTCAGAGTGCGAATAGCCTGCACGACATTGTCGTAATTGGCCAGGGGTTCACCCATGCCCATAAAGACGATGTTATCAAAAGGAACGCCGTCTTTTGGTTCCCGCCTCTCCCGTTCGGCCTCCAATCGGGCCACGTGCAGGAACTGGGCGACAATCTCTCCTGCGTGCAGGTCCCGTCGCCAGCCGTCGAGGCCGGATGCGCAGAATTTGCAGCCGTAGGCGCAGCCGATTTGACTGGAGACACAAATGGTTTTACGGGAATCCTCCTGGCCGACGCCCCGCTGCGGATAGCGGATCAGGACCGTTTCAATGAGCGACCGGTCCTGTTGTTCGATCAACAGCTTTTCGGTGATGTCGCTGGAGCGTTTGACAATGACGGTGTTGGAGGGTGCCAGATGGTAGTTTTTATCGAGCCATTCGCGCAGAGAAAGCGGCAGGTTTGTCATCTCTTCGAATGAGCTAACCCATTGTTTATAAAGCCATTCCAGTATCTGCTTTGCGCGGAAAGCGGGCTGTCCGGCAGCTTTCAGGGAAGCCCCGAGACGTTCTGGGCTTTCGCCGTAGATAAATGGCTTGGTGGGTTGAAATCTCATGAAAGGGGAGGTAGCATCACAGAAACCCTGAAAAATGCAAGGATCAGGCATCTTTGCCGAAGTAGGACATTGATCTGTTTTTTCTGCTGAATGCTTTTTTCTTGAACGATGTGAAGCTTGAAAGCATCTTTGTCAGTAGCTGCGGTGAATTCGAGATTCGCTCAGCCCATCCTTACAATTACCTAATTTCACTTTCATGAGTAGCCGAAGGCACGTAAAAAAGACTGAAGAAAAGACCGATATCAACATTTCCCCGATGATTGACATGGTCTTTATCCTGCTGATTTTCTTTATCGTCACGACAGTGTTCGTCGAGGAAGAAGGTCTGGATGTGGATAAGCCCACTCCTCAGCCTCCCGAAGATCAAGATGACGATGACCGCGATCCGGTCATGTTCCGTCTAACTTCCAACAATCAAGTGGTCCACGAGGGCGAAATGGTGCCTCTCGGCCGTATCGAGTTGATTGTCCGCAACGCTTTGTCGCAGCAACGGGTCCCCGTTATTCTGCAGGTTGAGAGCGGTGCGCTCTCCGGATTGATGGTTCAAGTTATGGACAGGGCCAAATTGGGCGGCGCGCAGATTATCAGCGTTACGCAGACCAACTGAGCTTAGCCGGCTTTGAATACGACCCCCCGGATGTGACCGCAGCGATTGAGGCTGCGGACTCGGGTCATTATGCGGTCTTCGACAAAACCAAGCTCTCTGCGGAGGATTGGGTTCGCCACTTGAATGACCATGCGCCCTGAGCGGTCAATTCGTTCCAGCGCGCAGCGCGATGCGAAGCGTTCGCCGATGATCTGGGTCCAGTTCTCCGCGATTATGGATTCGGGTGTTTCCTTGCCGATCTCATAATGTTCAAAGCAATTTTCGATCAACGAGGCCAGATCTTTGGTCGGGTGCTCGCGCGCCCTGGATCGCTTCTCCGGAAGGTTCCGGAGGTTTGCGATCAAGTTTTCAACATCGCGTGAAAAGGGCACGGCGTTTCATTTGACCAAGGGGCCAATGCTTAGAGAGCGTGAATCGCGGATTTGCTGACGTCCATCGCAGCTTCCTTGATGGATTCGGAAATCGTCGGGTGGGCGTGGATGGTGCGTGCAATGTCTTCGGCGCTGCCACCGTATTCCATGTGAGCCACTATGGAAGCGATCATCTCTGAAGCGCCAGCGGCAATTATGGCGGCTCCGAGAATTCGGTCGGTCTTTGCATCCGCAATGATCTTTGCGACGCCATCGGTTGCATCCTGAGCAATGGCACGGCCATTGGCACGCAGGTTGAATTGGCCGACCTTTACCTCAATGCCTTGATTTTTGGCGGCCTTTTCGGTGAGGCCAACAGAAGCGACTTCGGGGTGGGTGTAGATTACGCCAGGTACCTTGGAATAATCCACATGCCCGGGCTTGCCGGCGATCATTTCGGCTACGGCTACGCCGTCTTCTTCGGCTTTGTGCGCCAGCATTGGGCCTTCGATGACATCACCGATTGCCCAGATATTGTCAGCTGATGTCTTCAGCTTTTTGACTTTGATCCGGCCCTTGTCGTCGGTTTCGACGCCGGCTTTGTCCAGAGCCAGCTTATCAGTGAAAGGTTTCCGCCCCACTGCCACCAGAACCTTTTCGGCGCTAAAGCTGAGCTCTTTACCTTTGCGCTCAGCCTTGAGAATGACCTCGTCCTCCTTTTGCTCGGCTGACGTCACTTTGGTGGCTGTGGAAAACTTGATCCCCTGTTTCTTGAAAATCCGTTCTGCCAGCTTGCTGATATCGTCGTCCGAGCCTGCGGCAATGTTCGGCAGAAACTCGACTACGGTTACCTGGGTTCCCAGGCGTGCCCAGACGGAACTTAGCTCGAGTCCGATGGCGCCAGCCCCCACGACAAGCATTGATTTTGGAATGCTGTCGAAGGCGATCGCGTGGTCGCTGGAGACGATCTGCTTGCCATCAAACTTCAGGAAGGGTAGCTCGACCGGAACGGAACCGGTTGCAATGACATAGTTCTTTGCTTTTACTTCGCTGTTTTTGTCACCCTTCACGCTGACTGTTTGTGCGTCTTTGAAGGATGCCCAGCCCTGGATGTGTTCAACCTTGCGTTTGCTGATGAGGGCTTCTACTCCCTTGCGAAGCTGTTCGACGACCTGAGTTTTACGCTTCATCAGGCGCTCAATGTCCATCTTCAGCTGCCCGGTTTCAATTCCATGGGCCTCGCCGTGTTCGATGGCGTGGTAAAGCTCGGTCGAATGCAGTAGAGCCTTGCTTGGTATGCAACCGACATTCAGGCAGGTGCCACCCAGATAGGGATCTTTTTCAATCAGCGCTACCTTGAGGCCCAGTTGGGCTGCACGGATGGCGCAGACGTAGCCGCCTGGGCCGGAGCCAATAATTGCGATGTCAAATGTGGATTCAGACATAAATAGAAATGGGCAGGAATCAGATTCCAAACAGCAGGCGACTCGGGTCTTCGAGTTGCTCTTTCACTTTGACCAGAAAGGTGACGGCTTCTTTTCCGTCGACGATGCGGTGATCGTAGCTCAGTGCCAGATACATCATGGGCCGAATTACGATCTCGCCGTTGCGGACTACCGGGCGCTCCTGAATGGTGTGCATGCCAAGGATTGCCGATTGCGGTGTGTTCAGGATCGGAGTGGAAAGCATGGAACCAAAGATCCCCCCGTTTGTGATGGTGAATACGCCGCCCTGGAGGTCGTCGATGCCGATTTTGCCGTCACGCGCCTTTTTGGCGTAGGCGAGGATTTCGCTTTCAACCCCGTCGAAGGACAATTGATCGCAGTCACGAATAACCGGAACCATCAGGCCTTTGGGCGTGCTGACGGCGATGCCGATGTCGTAGTAGTGGTTTTCAATCAAGGTTTCTCCGTCCAGCTGGGCGTTGATAGCCGGGACCGCTTTGAGGGCGTGCACAACTGCCTTGGTGAAGAAACTCATGAAGCCGAGTTTGATACCATACTGTTCGACAAAGGCCTCCTGGTGTTTCTTGCGCAGGTCCATGACGGCCTTCATGTCGACCTCGTTGAAGGTCGTCAGCATCGCAGTCGTCTGCTGGGCCTGAACCAAGCGGTTCGCGATCGTGCGGCGCAGAGGGGTCAATTTGCGGCGGCTTTGGCGTTCGGAAGGATCCTTGCTGATCTTGGCTTTGGGTTCGGCAGGCTTTTCTGCGCTCGGGTCGGATTTGGGCGCCTTTTTATCCGAGTCTTTTGAGTCCGAGGAACCGGACTTTTCAATTGCCTCCAGCATGTCGCCTTTGGTTACGCGGCCATCCTTGCCGCTGCCTTTGACTTTTGAAGGGTCGATTCCCGATTCTTCGGCGAGTCGGCGCACCGCGGGCGAGAACGGATGGTCGGAGCCCGCTCCCTCATCGTCTTCATCTTCGGAATCTGCAGAGTCGTCTTCCTTGTCCTCTTTTGCCTCCTTGCTTTTGTCTCCGGCGCCCTTGTCGTCGGTGGACTTTTTCGCAGACTCATCAATTTCGGCAATGACCGCGCCGACTTCGACTTCATCGCCTTCTTCGACTTTCAGCTCGATCACGCCGGACACCTCAGCGGTGCCTTCGGAGGTCACCTTGTCGGTCTCCAGGTCGAAGAGGGTTTGGCCTGATTCGACGTAATCGCCGGATTGGACATGCCATTTTGCAAGGTAGCCCGATGAAATGGATTCACCGAGAGCGGGAACTTTGACTTCAGTTGCCATAGGAAAGGTTCAAAAGAGACGTATGTTAGAGATTGAAAGCGCGTTTGACCAGTTCGAGCTGCTCATTTTTGTGGATGGCCAGTGATCCAACGGCCGGGCTGGCTGCCGGATCGCGGCCTGAGTAGGCGATTTCCGCACCTAAGCAGCTTTTCAGGTAGCGCTCCATAAAATTCCAGGCACCCATGTTCTGAGGCTCTTCCTGACACCAGGCGAAGCTCTTGGCCTTCGAGTAGCGGGCAATAATTTCGGAGCAAAGCTCGCGGTTGAAGGGGTAGAACTGTTCAACACGAATAATTGCGGTGTCCCTAATTTCCTTTTCTACCCGGTAAGCTTCGAGATCGTAATAGACTTTGCCCGAACAGAAAACCAAGCGCTTGGCTTTGGTGTCGGCCGAGCTGTCATCCAGGATGGAGCGGAAGCACTGATCGGTGAATTCTGCAATTGAGGAAGTGGCCTGCTTGTGTCGGAGCAGGCTCTTCGGTGCCATGATCACCAATGGCTTGCGGAAGTCACGGTGCATCTGGCGGCGCAGAATATGAAAGTACTGTGCGGGTGTAGATAGATTGGCCACTTGGATGTTGTCTTCCGCACAGGCCTGCAGGAATCGTTCCAATCGAGCCGATGAGTGCTCTGGGCCTTGGCCCTCGTAACCGTGGGGCAGGAGCATTACCAAGCCGCTGACTCGTTGCCATTTGGATTCCGAGCTGGAGATGAATTGGTCGATAATGACTTGAGCCCCGTTGACGAAATCACCGAACTGGGCTTCCCACATGCAGAGCATTTCCGGGTAATCGAGAGAATAACCGTAGTCGAAACCAAGTACCCCGGCTTCGGACAGCGTCGAATTGTGAACGCATAGCAAGCCCTTGCGGTCCTTCATTTCGAGCAGAGGCACATACTTCTCGCGAGTCTTGGAGTCGTAGAAAATGGCGTGTCGCTGAGAAAATGTTCCGCGGACACTGTCTTGTCCAGAGAGGCGAACGTGGTAGCCCTCCATCATCAAGGTGCCCCAGGCGAGGGATTCCGCGAAGGCCCAATCGACGCCTTCACCCGCTTCAAAGGCTTTCAGTTTGGTCTGTAACTGGCGTTTGATTTTAGGGTTGATGTTGAATGATTTCGGAAAGTGGGTGAGGGCCCGGGCCACATGTTCCAGTTGGTCCGCTGGTACTTGGGTTTGGATATCCTTGAATGCATACTGTGGCTGATAGATGGAGTTTGCACCTTCAATGGCTTTGATAATCTTTTCGCCGGCCTTTTCCTTGCGGCGCATTTCCTCATAGCTCTGCTTAAGGTCATTCCGGCGGCGCTCCTCCATCTTTTCAATCTGCTTGGCTTCGATTACATTGGCCTCCTGCAAACGCTTGCTGTAGACAGTGCTGACGGGCGGGTGATCCTTAATCCGATCATAGAGTACCGGCTGCGTGAATGCAGGTTCATCGGCCTCGTTGTGACCATGGCGTCTGTAACAATACATGTCGATGACGACGTCGCAGTTGAAGGCCTGTCGGTATTCGAGGGCCAATTCGGTAACCCACACAACCGCTTCCGGGTCGTCGCCGTTGACGTGAAAGATAGGCGCTTCGATCATCTTTGCCACATCGGTGCAGTAGTGGGATGAGCGGGATTCGGACGGGTCGGTGGTAAATCCTATCTGATTGTTGATGATAAAGTGGATGGTTCCTCCCGTGCGGTATCCGGGTAGCTGGGAGAAATTCAGTACTTCAGCAACGATGCCCTGGCCGGCAAAAGCTGCGTCACCGTGAATTAGAATGGGAATGACCTTACCGCGTTCGGTCGAATTGTTGAGAATGCGCTGGCGGGCCCGGGCCCGGCCTTCGACGACAGGGTTCACAGCTTCCAGGTGGCTGGGGTTGGCTGCGAGGCGGACTGTAATTTCCTCTTCCTTCGTGTTTTTCAATTCGGCGTCATATCCTAGATGATACTTCACGTCGCCATCGCCGTGGAGCATGTCGGGGATGTAGTTTTCCGAGAATTCGTGAAAGATATACTCGAAGGATTTGCGCATGACGTTGGCCAGCACATTCAGGCGGCCCCGGTGGGCCATGCCCAGAATGAACTCTTTGACGCCCATGCCTGGGGCATTTTCAAGCAGCGAGTCAAGTGCGGCGATGATGGTTTCTCCGCCTTCGAGGCCAAAGCGTTTCTGGCCCACGTAGTGTGTGTGCAGAAAGCGTTCGAATTGCTCGGCCTTGACAACACGGTCGAGAATCCGCAGCCGTTTGGCTTCGGGGAATTTGGGCTGGTTGCGACTGGGCTCTATTTTTGATTGTAGCCAACGCCTCTGCGCTGTGTCCTGAATATGCAGGTATTCAACCCCGATCGACGCGCAGTAGGTCTGCTTTAAGCTATCCAGCAGATTCCGGATGCTCATTTCCGTGCCGTCCAGATAGTTCCCGGTCCAGAATACCTCGTCGAGTTCTGCCTCTTTAAAGCCAAGGCGTTCGAGCGAAAGGCGCGGGTTTTCCGGGGCCTCCCGCATCAGCGGATTGATCCTGGCTTGGGTGTGGCCGATTGATCGGTAGGCAAAAATCGCACCTGTAAATCGAGATTGTTTGATCGCGGACTCGGCCCTGGATCCGGTGGACTGGGGCTGCTGAGCGCCCTCTACGGTCGCTGAGCCATTGCCCGAGGCCAGTTCGAAACCCTCGAAAAATGCCCGCCAGGTGGGGTCGAGCTTTTCGGGAGTTTCGAGCCACTCCTTATAGTGTTGATCAATCAGATCCGCATTCCAGCGGGTTGCAAAGGTAGGATTCTTCATTATCCGGTTATTCCACAATTCCGCTTTACCGTAAGTGCCCAAAGCTGGAAGACAACCGTTTTAGGACTTCGGTTTTCGGGTCATAAGGCCTGTGAATCCTGCGCCTGAAACCGATAAGTAAAGGTGAACTATTTTTCCGGCTCGTTTGAGCTTCAAGCTTTGTTATCAGATGAGAGTGCCTCACGAATCAAAGACAGGATGCTATTCACTGCATAAGGCTTCGCAAGGAAGTAGTCTGCTCCGGCACATTTACTGCGGCTTGTGCGGTCTTCGCTGGTTAGTCCGCTGGCTGCAATGACAGGGAGCGTCATGTTTCGCTCGCGCAAGGCGCTGATGAGAGCGTAGCCATCCATGCCCGGCATCATCAGGTCAGTCAGGACGAGGTCTATCTGACTTGGGTTGTCCTCGATGATTTTTAAAGCGGCGGCACCTTTGTCGGCTGTGAGGACCCGGTAACCGTAGCTTTCGAGCATCTGCCGGGTGATGCTTAGAATGGATGCTTCGTCGTCGACCAGAAGAATGGTTTCACCGCGACCCCGCGGCAATTCAATAGAGTCGCTTGAGAGTGGATCCGGCGCTGGTTGGGCTGATTTCGCCGGCAGGAATATACTGAATTTGCTGCCTTTGCCTAAGCGGCTTTCAACTGTTACAAAACCCCCATGACTGCGCACAATGCCAGCTACGCTGGAGAGACCCAGTCCCGTTCCCTTGCCGCGTTCCTTGGTGGTGAAGAAGGGTTCAAACACGTGTTCAATGACGTCCTTGTCCATTCCAGTGCCTTCGTCCTGAACGGAAAGCTCCACGTGCGGGCCGGCGGTTTTTGCACCATGTAGTTGCTTGAAGGCTTCATCTATATACCGGTTGCGGGTGGTTACTTTCAGAAGGCCTCCCTGCTCCATTGCGTCGCGGGCATTGACGCACAGGTTTAGCAGGACTTGGTTTAGTTGGGTGGGGTCCCCCACGACCGATTGCAGGCCCTCGGTGCTGTGGCTTTCGAAGCTTATGCTTTTTGGGAAAGTTTTGTGAACGATGGATTCAACCTCGCGGACAATTCCGTCCAGTTGAATTGGGATGCGAGCACCCTCTACCCCACGGGCAAAGGACAGAACCTGCTGGACCAAGTGAGTGCCGCGTTTGCTGCTGTCTTCGATGGTTTTGAGGATTGGCTTCAGCTTTTCCGAGGGTTCGACCTGGCGGATCAGTTCAACGCCCATGACGATTGGGGAAAGAAGGTTGTTCAGGTCGTGGGCGATTCCACTGGCCAGAGTTCCAATGCTTTCCATTCGCTGGGCGCGAAGAAATTGAGTTTCGAGCGTTTTGCGCTCGGTGATGTCGATGAAGGTCGCAAGGTGGTGGGGGATCCCGTGCAAGGTGATCGTTTCCACGGAATAGAGAACATTTCGGATGCTTCCGTCTTTAATTCTAAGTCGAAACTCGACATTTCGCATGACTCCTCCCGCGGTGATCAGGTTGCGGGCCAGTTCCTCTCTCTCTGCGGGTGTGACCAGATTGAGGTCCGCGACATTGCGGCCGATGACCTCTTCTCTGCTGTATCCAACGAGCTTGCAGAATTCTTCGTTGGCCTCGACGTAGCGCCGGTCAAAGGTTGCCAGCACCAGCGCGACCGGGCTTGAGTGAAAGGCTACCTCAAAGCGGCTTTCACTTTCCTGTAGAGCCTTTACTGCGGATTCCCGCTCCAGCTGCAGGAGTCGTTCCTGGGTGATGTCGCGGAGCAGAGCTACAATCTGGTTGTTGTCCTTGCGGATATCGCTCCGCAGCGCAGATCGCATATTGAGCCACAGTTCGTTGTTCTGGAATGTGTTCAGGCGAAAATCGACTGAACCTTGCGCACCATTCAGGGTGGCTAGCACGTGGTGCTTAACATTCTCTCTGTCATTAGGGTGAACGCGTTCCCAAAGGTTTCTGGCGACAACATCTGCCCTGTCCGTGGCCTCGAGCATGGACAGGCCGGTTTCATTGACTTCAAGTAAATTGCCATCTGGATCCAGCTGTAGAATACACTCTGGGTCGCGGAGACTTCGCAGGAGATTTTCAAGGGGTTCCGTCATGTTCTGGAGAATTGCTAAGCACGCCTGATGGCTCGCATAGTTGCTGTTGGCTGTGGCTTAGGCAATTCAAATTTGGGGTGTTTACCGCAGGATTACACCCTGCTCCAGAGGAGGGGGAATTCAGTTGCCGTCTTACATCGCAATGTTTGCGATGGGCTTTATGGATTCGAACGCAAAACATCAGGAGCGACCCTTGGCATTGTCCATCGCGGGTTCTGACAGCGGCGGCGGCGCTGGGATACAGGCGGACTTAAAGACCTTTACAGCGAATGGGGTATACGGTGCTACAGCTATTACCTGTGTCACGGCACAGAATCCGGGAGGGGTTACGGCCGTTCAGGCGATGCCGGCGGAGTTCGTCGAAGCGCAGATACAGCAGGTCAACGCTTACTTTCCTGTGCGTGTGGTGAAGACTGGAATGTTGCTCAACGCGGATATTGTGTCGGTCGTTGCGGCTTTCCTGCGTTCCCACCGAGTGCTGCCGGTTGTGGTGGATCCGGTAATGGTTGCGACCAGCGGATCTGTTTTGCTTGAGGAGGAGGCGATCGAGGCGATGACAACAGAGTTGTTGCCGCTGGCTTCACTCATTACCCCTAATCTTGACGAAGCGGCGGTTCTCTTGGGGTGGAATCCGGATTCTTCAGAGAAAATGGAAAAGGCCGCAGTCGAACTGATGGAGCGCTTTGGCACTGCAGTGCTGCTTAAAGGTGGCCATTTAAGTGGATCGGTATTGACGGATTGGCTTGTTTCTCCTAACGGTTTTAAGCGTGGATTTAATCAAAGACGTTTACCCGAAATCAATACCCACGGAAGTGGATGCACTCTGGCAAGTGCCATTGCCTCCCAAGTTGCGCTTGGGCGCTCAATCGAGCAGTCGGTGGAGTTGGGTCTGGCTTATTTGCAAGCCGCAATGGAACGTCCCGTCCGAGTAAATGGGACCCCTTGGATCGGCCACTGAGGCGGAGCGTTTAAAACCGGTTCGCAGCCCTCTGTTTCCCTTGCTTGCCGGTGTTGTGACTTCCTTGGTCGTCGGCAGCAGCGGGGGAGGCGGGATGTGGTTGGCAGCGCTGTTGTGCGGGTTGGCTACAGTGCTGCTGGTGTTTCTATTTGCAGGTTGGAAGGCTTGGCGCGGCAAGGTCGCCTGGCTGTTTGCTTTGCTCGGCTTGGCGGGCGGCTGGCCATGGCTATTGCTGCAGTCTGAGCGGATTGGGGACGATTGGCATTGGCTGCCGGCGCGTGAACTGGATCTTGAAATCCAGGTGGACCGCTTGTTTCAGGTCCGGCGGGACCAGCGGGTTGGCGGTCTGGGCCGCATCGTCAATGCACCCGAGGTTGCGCGGGAACTGAAGGGGCATCGGGTGTCCTTTTACCTGGAGGATTCTGTACCTCCGACAGATTGGTTGCCGACGAAGCGTTTTTCCGGCCGGGGGATTCTGACTTATTTGCCGGCGACTCCGAGGGATTTCGGCTTTGACCGCTACCTGCTCAATCAGGATGTGCACCTTTCGTTTCGCCGCGGAGAGGTCTTTGATAGCAGCGATGAGGGAGCTGCCTGTGCCCGGGCGCTTATGCAATTGAGAAACCGCTGCCGGGAATTGTTGATGGCTGGTGATGAGCTGGGCTTTGGTCCGGTGTTTGCGGCGATGTTGCTGGGAGAGCGTGCGCTGCTGGATCCAGAGCGGGAACGGCGTTTCGTTGAAAGTGGTAGTCTGCATTTGTTTGCCATCAGTGGCCTGCATGTGATGGCGGTGGCAGCGTCAGTGGCACAGGTATTGTCTCTTTTGCGGGTGCCGTCGCTACCCAAGGGAGTTATCGGTCTCGGAATTGTGCTCCTTTATGTGCTGGTGACAGGTTACAGCCCTTCTGCTGTGCGGGCCTTTTCTATGGTTCTGTGCTATTGGATTGCGGTGATGGTGAGACGACAGGCGAATCCGTTTGCGGCCTGGGTCAATTCGGCCCTGTTGGTTCTGCTTTGGGATCCACGACAGTTGTGGCTGCCGGGATTTCAGCTTTCTTACGGTGTGGTCGGCGGACTGATCACAGTTGCGGGGCTGATGCAGGACCGATGGCGCAACCCGGACAACCCGGTCGACTGGCGTCCACGTCCTCTTCGCCGCAGAATGCGGGAATGGCCGCTTAAATTTGCGGATTTCTGCAAACAACTCTTTACCTTAAGCCTGTGTGCGAGCTTGTTTAGCGCACCGCTGATTATCAGTTATTTTGAGTTGTTTGCTGCCGGCGCTGTGTTGCTGAACATGGTCTTGGTTCCTATGGCTGGATTGGTGGTGGCGACAGGCTGTCTGAGTATGGCCGGCGGATTCGCTTTTGGCACCGGCTGGTCGGCATTCTACAACCAGGCAGCCTGGTTGCTGCTAGCGACGATGGAAGGCTTGATCGGGCTGGTGCTCCGCTTCGAGGGGTATTTTCATGGCAGGGTATGGCCCTGGGAGCCGACGGGTCCGTTGTTGACCTTCGGAGCCTTGTTGCTGGCATCCTGGCTGCGCGAATGGGCGCGGCAGGGTAAGGTGCGTCCGGCTTTCGCGATTGCCGCTCCGATGGTTCTGATTCTCGGAGGTATTTTGCTCGGGTCGGTCTCCGCTTGATTTTTTACGCTGAGGCCCTATGGTCATTTAGCTTTTGTAAGTATCCTTCTTCGAATGATTACTGATTTAAAATCCATGAGTACACAAGCACCGGAAAAACACAGCTTTCAGGCTGAAGTTCAGCAACTGCTGGATATCGTTATCAATTCGCTCTACACGGATAAAGAGATTTTTATCCGCGAGCTGGTATCCAACGCGGCGGATTCGCTGGAAAAACTCCGTCACCACCAACTCAAGGGGGAGACGGTTTTCGATGACAAGCTGCCGCTGGAAGTCAATATCACCACGGACGACACGGCCGGGACGATCACCATTCAGGATTTCGGCATCGGTCTGACCGAGCAAGAGCTGGTCGAGAATCTGGGTACCATTGCGCACTCAGGTTCCAAAGCTTTTGCCAGCGCCCTGAAGGAAGCGCGTGCGGAAGGCAGCGATCCAGTCAATTTGATCGGCCAGTTCGGGGTGGGGTTCTATTCCGCCTTCATGGTGGCTTCGGAGGTCAAGGTCTACACACATTCTTTCCGTCCGGAAGGCGAAAACCTGCTCTGGACCAGCGATGGGGCCGGCTCCTACACGATTGCGAAGACTGAAGACACGCAGCGCCGCGGTGCCCGCATTGTCGTCAAACTCAAAGAGGAGTTTAAGGAGTTTTCCAACAAATCCAGAGTCGAAGATGTGCTGAAGCGCTATTCCAGTTTTGTTCCTTTCCCGGTCAACCTGAACGGCGAACGGGTCAACAAAATCGAAGCGCTGTGGATGCGCAACCGCAGCGAGATCAAGGAAGAAGAATACACAGAGTTCTACAAATTCCAGTCCAATGCTTTCGATGAGCCCCGCTACACACTACACTTCAATGCGGATGCGCCGCTGTTGATCAATTCGCTATTGTTTGTTCCCAAGGAAAACATTGAGCGTTTTGGTTTCGGTCGTATGGATGCGGGAGTTTCACTCTACTGCAAAAAGGTACTGATCGACGCAAAGCCGGAAGGTCTGCTGCCGGAGTGGATGCGTTTTGTGCGCGGTGTTGTCGACAGCGCGGACCTGCCGCTCAACATTTCCCGCGAATCCATGCAGGACAGTGCTTTGGTACAGAAATTGTCCAAGGTGATCAGCGGACGCTTCATCAAATTCCTGCTCGATGAAGCGAAAAAGCGTCCTGAAGCCTACGAAGAGTTCTACAAGCAGTTTGGAATCTTCATCAAGGAAGGCATTACAATGGATCCGGCCAATAAGGAGAAATTGGCCAAGTTGTTGCGCTACGAATCTTCGCTGACCGAAAAAGGCAAGACGACGGATCTGGAATCCTATGTAAGCCGGATGGCTGAGGAGCAAAAGGAGATTCTCTACCTGTTTGCGCCGAAGCGGGATTTGATTGAATCCGGACCCTATCTGGAGGCCTTCCGCTCGCGTGGGCGTGAAGTGCTGTTCCTCTACGATCCGGTGGATGAGTTTGTGATGTCTCACCTGGGTGAGTTCGACGGTAAACGTTTAGTTGCCGCCGACAGTTCCGACGCGGAAACGGAAGATGTTTCCGCCGACAGTGAGGGCGAGACTCTGGATGAGGAAACGGTCAAGGCGCTGTGTGAATGGCTGGAGAAGGAGGCTCTGAGTGGACGGGTCAAGGAGGTCAAGTCTTCGACCCGTCTGGTCGACAGTCCTGCGCTCGCCGTCAACGCCGATCCATACATGTCACCAGGTATGCGCCGCATGATGCAGGCGATGAATCAGGAAGAGGGCCCACAGTTCAATGTGCGTCTGGAGATCAATCCGCGCCACGCTCTGGTCCACAAGCTGAATGGCTTGCGCGAAAAGGATGGCGATTTGGCGAAACTGGTAGCCGAACAGATTTGCGACAACAGCATGGCCTCAGCCGGTCTTCTCGAAGACCCACGCAGCATGGTCAAACGGATCTACAGTCTGTTGGAGCGGATCTGAGAATTCAGATCGGATGGAGTGGTCCCTTCCGTCTAAAGGACCCTGCCTTTTGAGTCACTCATTATTCGATCTCAGTAAGCGGACTCCGTAGATTCCGCCTGCGGTTGAGTCGGGTTCGGCGACGAATTTGACGGTAAGGATACCGTCCGGTGCGTTGTCTACGATCTCGTCTGGAACGGGATAGTCGACATCGTAGAAGCGGTCTCCCTTTTCCTGCAGTTCGACCTGTGCTATTTTGTTGTCGTTGATGAGGATCCTGAAATGGCGGTCCCGATCGAGGCCAAAGTAGGTGATACGCAGCGTGCTGCCCTCGCGGTAGGGATTGTTCAGGTCGTAGCTGAACCAGCCTTCGGCGTGGCGCCAGTGGCGTCCTCGGTTGACGCCGGTACGGGTGCGCTCGCCCTGAAAGGAGTGGTCGGATTCCGGTTGTTGTTCGCCGGGGCTGACCTGGTCGATGGTGCGTCGCTCCAGAGCCAGGCGTTCGCGCTCGGATTCGCGGTAGCGATCGCGGATCGATTCGAGTCCATCCGCATCGGCGTAGGGCCAATAGACCACATAGCGGGAATCGTGGAGTTCATGGAAGGGCTTGAGCAGCAGGTCCTTTGAATGGGGATCGTTGATCAGACCGGGGGCCTGGAAGCGCAGGCCTTGTCCTTCAATGCGTTGAATCTGGTCCGCGAAGGCGCGGGTATCGCTGACGACAAAAGGAGCCGCTCCCAGGGGAACACGCTCGCCGTTGGCGATGTGGCCCATGCGGCTGTCGTCGGCCACGAACTGGCGATCTTCGTCAGGGAAGGGATTCGTGGCTGCGGCCAGCACGATGGGGCCGTACAAAATGGCAAAGTAGTCGGATTCATCGGGCATTTGCTCCAGGTGGATTTGCAGTGGCAGCTCCAGCGAGACCGTGTCTCCAGCTTGCCATGGTCCGGGGATCTTCAGATAGCCGTCAGCTTCTGCTTTGACTTCGTGTGCTTCATCGTTGATGCGGACCGTAACTTTGCTGCACGCCGCCCATACGGGCCAGCGCACTTTCAAACTCCGCTTACTCGCTGCGAGCATCTCAATTCGGATTTCCGCGTCTTCCGGGAACTGCGTTTCCTGACGCAGCGCAATGCCATGCTCCAGCGCCTGTAATTCGGAAGGGATGAAGAGGTGGATGAAAATGGAATCGGCGGAGTGTCCATAGATCAGTTCTCCGTATTTGACGTGGTTTTCGATGCCCGAGCCCACGCAGCACCACATCGCCTGTTGGGAGTCGGAATACTTGCGGTAGTGGCTTGGCCGCATCGAAGTGAAATATACCAGACCTCCGTGTTCCGGGTGTTGGCTTGATAGAATGTGGTTGTAGAGGGCACGCTCATAGTAGTCGAGGTAGCGCATATCTCCGCTGCTCTGGTAGAGCATCTTGGAGAGTTTGAGCATGTTGTAGGTGTTGCAGGTTTCGGGACCCTCGGGATCGGTCACCATGGAGTGGAAGTCGCAGCAATCGTGGAAGTGCTCCCGCACGCTGTTGCCGCCAATGGCAACGGTGCGGTTTTCGACAACTGTGCTCCAAAAGAAGTCCGAGGCCTTGTCCCAGGCCTTATCACCGCTGGCATCGGCCACTCGTTTGAAGCCAATCACTTTTGGGATCTGAGTGTTTGCATGCAGACCCGTCAGTTCATCGCGTTCCTCCAGCAGCGGATTGAGTATCCGCTCGTGGGAGAACTGGCGTGCGAGTGTCAGGTGTTTTTCGTCGCCAGTGATTTCAGCGACATCCGCAAAAACTTCGTTCATGCCCCCGTATTCGGTCTCCAGCATGGTTTGGATCTCCTGGTCACTGAGGTCGGCTACCAGTTCGATGGCCCAGTCGCTGAATTCGATCAGCATATCGCGGGCCTGTTCGGATCCCGCATAGGTCCAGGCATCGCGGAGTCCGGCATAGACCTTGTGGATGTTGTACCAGGGCACCCAGGAGCCATTCAGGGAAAACAGGTCGGCATCGATGCTGCCCTTTGCTACCTGCTTCCATAGCTTACGGCTGCCGGGGACACCGCCGATGTAGCCATCGCCATTGGCGAGCTGAACGGCTTGGAGCTCATCCAGCATGTAATTCAGCCGTTTCAGGGCTTCTTCATCACCGGTGGACGCGTGCAGCAGGGAGAGAGCTGTCAGCAGGTGGCCACCAATGTGTCCGTCGAGTCCGCTGGATTCCCAATTGCCATAGGGCTGGGCTTTGGGTTCGAGACCAGCCTCGCGCAAGTATGGAGCCAGCAGGCGGTCCGGATCCAGTGAAAGAATGTAGGCGCGCCCTTTGGATTCGGCGTGTTTAAAAGGACTTTCGAGCAGACGGATTTGGTCCAGATGGAAGGTGTCAATCAGAGGCATGGCAGGCTTGAGTTGGGCAATGCCGATGAGCGGTAGGAGGAGCCAGCAGGCATTGAGGAGGATGAAGAGGGGTAGGGGGTTAGGGGTAGGCATGGATTCTGGGATAAGAGAAATTCGGTAAAAGAAAAGACCCGTCTGAAGAAATCAGACGGGTCTTTTGAAGAAATCGATACTGAGGAGATCTCAGTTTGCCATCGGTGATGGATCTTCGGGATCGACAGGAACGTCGACAACGTCAGGCGCCTCGTCCTGCACCTCACCGGGAATCGGAACGCTTACCACCGGAGTGGTCGGAGTGCCTGGCGTCGGCGCCACAGGAGCGGTGCCGGACGGTGGTGCGATTGGATTTGCGGGAGCTGTTACTTGGACATTTAAGCTTTGACTGATCTCAGCGGCGGCAGAAGGCACCGAGTTAACGATGGCTTGAGCGAGCGCTTGAGTCGGAACGCCTCCACGGGGAGCTGCGGCGGCACTGACTTGCTGAGCAATCTGGCTGGCACTGCTCGCACCGGAGCGGCCGGCAGACGACGCAGCGGCATTGGCAGCTACGGAAACAGATACCGAGGCTACCCGGGCAGCAGGTGCTGAGCGGACAATTGCCGCTGCGCAGGAAGCTGCGAGCTCCGGACGGGATTCGGCAAAGATGGCAGCCATTTCACCGGAAAGTTCGGCGTAATCATCGTCACTGAGTGTGGCGGCGAGGGCTTCGATGGCCGCTTCGATCTGCTCGAGGGTTGCATTCTCGAGGGTGACACCTTCGGGCAGGTTGGCTTGAATTGTTTGCTGCGCGCGGTCGCGGTTAGCGGATTGCTGCGCCTCGGAGACGATGGGAGCCATGAAGCTCACGAGGGCAACCAAGGCGATGAATTGAATAAAACGTTTCATGACAAGCGATAGTTGATGTTCTGGATTTAGATAATGAGTCTGATAGAGGTGTCTTGGATGACGAGACGGTTCCAAAATCCGGTGGTTCTTACAAAAATATTTCTTAGTTAAGTTGTGGTATTTTTGCCGAGAGAGCAACTGAATTCTTGTTTCTTCTAGGAAGGATCGCCCACTTTACGCTTCATTGACAGTTTTAAGCAGGATTAGCCCCTGTGTTGCTAAGCCTTTTTGGGATCTTTACCACGCATAGCGGAATAGATGCCGGCAAGGATCAATATGCAGCCTCCGATCAGGGCTAAAAGCGAGGCCTGTTCCCTGAAGACGATAACTGATACCAGTACGGCAAGCGGGATTTTCAGATTGTTCATTGCTGCCAGAACTCCTGGATTTACCAATGTTGCGCCTTTGTTCCACCAGAAAAAGCACAGGCCCGAGGCAATGGCCCCCAGATAAACGAGGGCTGACCACTGGGATGTATCCAGAATACGCAGGTCCGCCCAGCCTGCGGTAAGGCTAGTGGTGACGGCAGTCAGTGCGACGGCACCGGCGAAAGGAATTGCGTAGAGGCTAAGGTCAGTTCGGTCGGCGGGCTTGCAGCGCACGTACCATACCTGACCGAGCGCGAATGCCGCGTTGGAGAGCTGCATCCACAGGATCCCCAGCAGGGGAGCGTTGAACTCTGCGGGGAGGTAAATCCAGGCCCCACCGGCGAGGGCCAATAGTGCCGACAGGTAGAACAGAGAATTCCAGGTGTGCGACATCAGGGAGTGGAAGAGCACCACGAAAAAGGGTGTGAACACTGTCAGTAGAGCGACTTCATGTCCCTGGAGGTATTTGAAAGAGTGAAAGAGTGCGGTGTACATTACCCCATACTGGATAGCGCCGATCAGCAGCAGGGAGCACAGGGTGCGGAGGGGTAGGCCACCAAGTTTCACAAAAGGCAGGAATATCGGCAGAGCGATCGCCAGGCGCGCGAAACCCAGTAAGTTGCTGTCTATGTCCCCAAAACGAACGCTGATGAGTCCGAACGACAGGCTCCAGATAAGGGAGACGGCGATGAGGTAGCGCATTTTGCTTTGGGTGGGTTGGTTCTAGACCCAACCGCGTTGCTGGCAACATTCATACAGGCGGCGACTGGTCCAGGCGTCGGTGGCCGCATATTGAATCTGTGCGGGAGTCAACTTTTGCCGTGCCCAGTTCGATACCTGGGCGCGTTTTGAAATGCGGAAGCCGAGAAAAAATGCGGTCAGGCTGCGCAGCCCAGTGTTTACAATGCCGGATTTTTGAGTGATGTCCGCGATTTCGATGAATCCGGCGGCTGTGAAAGGATGAAGCTCATTGAGTTTGCGAATGTCATCGTGGATGGCGACGCCGGCTTTTACGATTGCGGGATCTTCCAGCAGCTGGAACAAGGGGACGAGGTCCTGGTAGCGGGACAGTTGAAACAGGTAGACAGCACGGGTTCCGGCGAGTTGGAGCAGGGAAACGCCATAGTTTTCGCCTTTCTTGAATGCAGGCCGGGACTCGGTGTCAAAGCCGAGGATGGCTTCCTTGCGGAGGTCAGCCACAGCGGCTTCCATCGCGGCCTGATCTTCGGCCAGGATAATCGGGCCTTCGTAGGTCTTCAGCGGGAGCTTGTTGATGGTCTCCTTGTCGATACGGCGGGTCGATTCTTCACCGCTTTCATCGGCGGTGGTCGTGCTGGGCTCTTTGGCGGGTCTCATTGCGTTATCAAAGCTTGAAGTTGATTCCTCCAACTTGGCGGAATGTCAACAGGAACTAACTTTGCCAGATCCGTTCCGCGCTTCACGTAGACGACTCTCATGGTTCCGGTTGCGACGGTGAGGTGCGACCCGGCAACAGCTTTTTCAAAGCTGAATTCATAGTGAATGCGGGAGTGTTCGAGGGTCTGAATATTCAGCTCTATATGGACCTCATCTTCGAAAAAAAGCGGGGCTTTGTAGCGGGCTTCGGTATGAATTCTTGGGAATCCATAGGCGCCGTCGTCCCGTTGTTCCAGCAATGGCCAGCCCAGGCGGCGAAAGAATGCTGCTTCGGCAAACTCCATGTAGCGAAAATAGCTGCTGAAATGCACAATGCCGGCGGCATCGGTGTCAGCGAACTCGACTCGGCGGCTGCAGCGAAAAGGTAATTGGATTGCGGTGCTCATTGGGACTTTGGCGGCGTCTGCCGGTTTTTGGCCTTCTTTTTAAGTTCCTTCAAGTGTTTGAGGCGTTCGCGGATGCGTTCTTCCGCGCCGCTGGATTTTGGTTGATAAAAGGATTTCGGCTCGGTCATGTAGTCTTGGCCGCTGACGCCCTCAGGGAATTCGTGACTGTAGAGGTAGCCGTCACCGTGGCCGAGGCTCTTATTGGTTTTTGTGTGGGCGTCGCGCAACCACAGGGGGATGCCTTGCAGACCATCGCGCTCAATGGACTTGAATACCCGGCCGATTGCTTCAGTAGTGCTGTTGCTCTTAACGGTAGTCGCCAGAAATGTCACGCAGTGGGCGAGGTTCAGCTGGCATTCGGGCAGGCCTACCAGATCACAGGCCTGAAAGGTCGCCACTGCCAGCGGCAGCGCACGCGGATCGGCTAGGCCGACGTCTTCGGAGGCGAAAATTACCAGGCGGCGGGCAATGAAGCGGGGGTCTTCACCGCCTTTGAGCATTTTTCCCAGCCAGTAGAGTGCGGCGTCCGGATCGCTGCCGCGCATGCTTTTGATGAAAGCCGAGGCGGTATCGTAGTGCTCGTCTTCGTTTGCATCGTAGCGAATGTGGCGCTCTTTGGCGAAGGCTTCCAGATCGGATTCCTTCAATTCGGATCCCTGCGAAAGGCTCAGGGCCAGGGTCTCTAGCGCGTTCAGGGCACGGCGCAGGTCGCCATCGCTCATGCGCGCCAGCTGGCGCAGCACTTCGGGTTCGGCACGCATGTCGCGGGCGCCGAGGCCGCGGTCGTCGTCATTGAGAGCTTTTTCCAGTAGTTCGGCCATTCGCTCTTCGGACACGGGTTCGAGGCGGAACAGGTGGCTGCGGCTGAGCAGGGGAGGATTGATGTAGAATCCTGGGTTGTGGGTCGTCGCACCTATCAGGCGAATGTGGCCGGCCTCGACATCAGGCAGCAGCAGGTCCTGCTGGGACTTGTTGAAGCGGTGAATCTCGTCGATGAATAGAATCGGCAGCTGCTCCGGGCGGGAGCGGGCCCAGCGCAGTACATCACGCAATTCGGCCACGTTCGAAAGAACTGCGTTGATGCGTTGAAAGGCACTGTTGGTTTCGGCCGCAATGGCCTCTGCCAGGGAGGTTTTGCCGCAGCCGGGCGGTCCGTAAAAAATCAAACTGCCGAAGGTGTTGGTGCGGACCAGGCGCGGCAGCAACCCCTGCTCGCCGAGTATATGTTCCTGGCCGATGACCTCGCTGAGGTTCTGTGGCCGCATGCGCGCAGCGAGCGGTCGGTGGCCTCCGGGCGATTTGGAGGCAGCAGGCTGCGCTGCTTCCGGTCCCTGGCCAAACAGGTCGCTTTGCTCAGTCCTGCTCATCCGCTGCGGAAGGATTTCCTTGCCAGAGCCCCTGCGGGTAAAGTCCTTGATCGGTGAACATCTTCAGTGCGGAACGAACGGCTTCCGCATCGGCACCGTAAGTGACTCCCAGCCAGCTTGCGTCGCTGCGGGCGACGTCGATCCGCAGGTTCCCTTCGCGCATCAGTCGGGTGCATGCTTCAGGTAGGAAAAATTCGGATCCTGCCACCTCAACCTGTTCAGAAAGAAAATGTTCAAAAGCGGTTTCCAAATGCTTGAAAAAGCCGGATTCGAAGGCGAAGGCATTCATGGAAACCAACTGCTCGGGGCTGAACATTTTTCCTTTGTCAGGCCCTTCTACGATCATGGCTCCCTCCTGGGCGATGCGAATGTGACCCTGCTCGCGAATGGACAGCAGGCGGCCTTCGGCATCCGTCGAGCAAATACCGCGTGAAACGGCGCCATGTGCGGACAAGGTGCTTGCCAAAGGAAAGGCAGCCAGGCCAGCACGGACTTTTTGATCCTGCTCGGATGTTTGCCAGTCCGCGCAAAAGCGCGCCAGTACCTTAAAGGTTTCCGCACCGTAAAAGTCGTCAGCGTTGATTACCGCAAAGGGCTCATGGATCGCTTTGCGGGCTGCCAGAACCGCGTGTCCGGTGCCCCAGGGCTTGCTGCGGTCGGTGGGTTTGCGGAAGTCGCCCGGCAAATCGTCGGGGTCCTGATATACGCATTCGATGTCGATGGTGCTGGTGAAGCGACTCAGCACATTATCGCGAAAGGCCTGATCGAAGTCCCTGCGGATTACAAACACCACCTTGCCGAACCCACTGCGGATCGCATCGAAGACGGAGTATTCGAGAATGGTTTCCCCTTCGGGGCCCATCGGTTCGATTTGCTTCAGGCCGCCGTAGCGGCTGCCCATTCCAGCGGCGAGAATCAGGAGTGTCGGTGGCGTCTTCATAGAGAATTCAGGAATGCACCGTCTGTTGACTGGGAGACTGGTAGCGAATCCATTCCTCCAGTTCATGCAAATGATCGCTCAGCTGCAAGCCTTGGGATGCATCCGACAGCAATTGTTCGAAAAGTGCCGATTTGTCGGATTTTAACTTTTCAATGCGCTCTTCGATTGTGCCCTGTGCAATCAATCGATAGATGAAGACCCGGTTCTTGCGTCCCAGGCGGTGAACGCGGTCTACAGCCTGGGCTTCCACCGCTGGATTCCACCAGGGGTCGAGGAGGAAGACGTAATCCGCCGACTGCAGGTTCAGCCCGGTGCCACCGGCGCGCAAACTGATCAGGAAACAGGCCGAGCCCTTGGCTTTGCGGAAACCCGCTACCGGTTTGGATCGGTCGGCTGTCTGGCCGGTTAGCTCGAACAAGGGTAAATCGGGAAAGCGCTCCTCCAACAGTTCGCGGGCGCGAGCTAGAAAGCGGACAAATTGACTGAAAACGATGACCTTTGCGCCGGATTCGATAGCCTCTTCCAGGCGTTCCAGCAGGACCCGCAGTTTTCCGCTCTGGTCGGTCCCAGCCCGGACACCCGGTAGCAGGCTGGGGTCGCAGCAAGCCTGGCGCAGGCGGGTAAGCAGGGCGAAGACGTGCATGCGGCTGCTCGCCTCCGCGGGGTTTTTCAGGTCGTTCAGGCCCTGTGCCGCCAGCTGCTGGTAAAGGGTTTCCTGCATCGGTGTCAGGCTGCATGGCAGGACTACGTCCATCTTTTCCGGCAGGTCCTTGGCCACTGCCTTTTTACTGCGGCGCAGAACAAAGGGCTTCAGCTGGCTGCGCAAATGCGTCAATGCCTCGTCCGCATTTGCTTTAAAGCGATCACTGAGCCGGCGCCGGTTGTCGAGCAGGCCCGGCATTAGAAAGCGGAACAGGGTCCACAGATCCTGAGGGCGGTTTTCGACAGGGGTGCCGGTCAATGCGATGCGGTGACGGGCTTTCAGGCTGAGACAGGCCTGGGTTGTTTTGGCATCCGGATTTTTTATGAACTGGGCTTCATCCAGCAGCGCATAGGCGAAATCGATGGAATCCAGTACCTTACGGTTGCGGCGCAACTGGGTATAGCTGGCAAGCCAGATCGCCCCCGGTTGGTCTGCCGATGGCAGGTTGTCCGCCCGCAGAACTTCGGTGGGCATCTCTGGGAAGAATCGCTGAATTTCTTCCTGCCAGACCGGCACAACACTTGCCGGGCAGACGACCAGAACGAGTCCATCTTCCAATGCTTTGCGGGAGTTCAGGAGGCAGAGAGTTTGCAGGGTTTTGCCGAGGCCCATTTCATCGGCGAGGAGGGGATGGCAGTCGGCGTCGAGCACCCGGTTCATCCACTCGATGCCCTGCTTCTGGTAATCGCGCAGGTAGTCGGGGTGGGCCAGGCGGCGGCTCTTTCCCTTGTTCAGCTGCTGGACCCAGGCCTCGAGGGGATTGTCCAGATCAATGCGAATATGCGGGTCATTGATGAAGCGGAAAATCAGGTAGGGTGGAAGTTGGTCGCCGCGAAAAGCATCGGTCACAGCTTTCCATTCGGTCACTGTATCGATTTGCCGGGGGTCCAGGCGGAACACGCCTTGTCCTGGGATAAAGTGGGTCTGGCCGGGGTGCAGCGTCAGCGCCGAAAGTGTTTCCGGGGCGAGGTGGTCGCGAATGCGATCGCTGGCCCAATGAATCTGGACGGCGTCTTGGTCACCCTCAATACGCATCCTCAGCTTGATGGTTTGAACTCCCCGCAGCCAGGGTTTGAGGCTTGGATCGGTGTCCAGCTCAAATTTTTTCGCCCAGCGTGGCCACTCATCCCGGAGGAAGCTGAGGACGGCGGAAGGGTTGGTTAGCATGAAGCCGTGTGCCTTCGGGCGTTGCTGAAAGCTGGCCCGGTGAAGCAGGGAGGTCAGGCGGATGATCTGCTCGCGCTCGGCCTCGTTGCGGGGTGTGGTGGGCAGTGCTGCCGTGGTGGCGCGGGCATCACTCTCATTTTTCCAGAATGCGCGCAGAATGAGGCCGTTTTCTGCGGCCTTTAACTGAATCTGCAGCGGCCGTGCCGGCTCCCGGTTGGCTTCTGGTTTGGACGGTTTGTCTTCGTCCGCACTGTCCGCCTGACGGGCTTCCTGTTCCACCCCTTCCCCCGGCAGTGGAGGGAGCAGGTCGGTGATCATCTCCTCCAGTTCGTACATCCCGGCGACGGCCAGCGCCCGAACCGGTTGAATGCGATGAGTGGATACGCGTACCTCCGGCTGATTGTTACGCCATTCAATGACAGAATAAATCTCTTCCTTGCCGTCGCGGAAAGTGACGATAACGCACTCTTCGGTGACCTCGGAGGATACAATCGTGCCCTCCCGGTAGAGCCTTCGACCCACCATCAGTTCGTCAGTCCGGAAGCACTTCTCCCAGTCCACGTTCAGGCGTTCGAACCACTGTTCGACGGCTTGGCGATTGTAAATGCGTTGTGGCGTGCGGATCATCTATAAAGTAAAACCGTTCAGACTAAAGCCTGGCCATGGCGCAAATCAAGCATAAGGGTTGACGGCTGTGGTTCGCGGGGCCTTAATGCAGCCTTTGATGGATCCAGCAAGCAGCTCGCCCAAACCCCGCTACAAACGCATCGTCCTCAAGTTGAGTGGAGAGGTTCTGAAAAGCTCAGAATCCGGCGAAACCATTGATGGCGCAATACTGCACAGAATGTGTGCGGAGATTCGCGATTTATATGAACTAGGGGTCGAAATCGGCCTCGTCGTCGGGGGCGGGAATATTTTCCGTGGCCTCGCGGGCGCTGAAAAACGGGGTGTGGACCGCACGACTGGCGATTACATGGGTATGCTGGCGACGATCATCAACGGCATGGCACTGATGGATTGTCTGGAAAAACTGAACGTGCCGGTTCGGGTGATGAGCGCGATTGAGATGAACAAAGTCGCGGAACCCTACATCCTGCGCCGTGCGGTGCGTCACCTGGAGAAACGCCGGGTTGTGATCTTTGTCGGTGGCACCGGGAATCCTTACTTTTCCACAGACACCACGGCTGCCCTGCGCGCCAGTGAAATCGGTGCTGAGGTCATTTTTAAGGCCACCAAGGTGGACGGGATTTACGACAAGGATCCCATGCTGCATCCGGACGCGGTTCGCTACGATAAGATCCGCTACATGGATGCTTTGAAGCTGCGGCTCAAGGTCATGGATGCCACTGCCTTTGCGCTTTGTCAGGACAATGCCATGCCGATCCTGGTTTTTGACCTGAATGAGAAGGATTCCATCCGCCGTGCCGCCCTGGGCGAAGAGGTTGGAACGCTGGTTCATCAGTAATTCCTGCCTCTGCGCGAAGTTCGTGCCATTTTTCAGCTGACAGCAAGGCGCAGGCTTCTAAAGTCTCGGTCATTATGGATTTTGACACTATACTCCTCGAAGCGACCGAGATGATGGACAAGGCGCTGAAACACACGGTGCATGAATTTGCCAACGTGCATACCGGCAAGGCCACTCCGGCCATGGTCGAGCACCTTCAGGTCGACGTCGAAGCCTACGGGACATCGATGCCGATCAAGGAGTTGGGTGCCATCACTTGCCCGGACAACCGCACCCTGCAGATCACTCCCTGGGACCGCAACACCGCGGGTCCAATCGACAAGGCTATCCGCAGCTCGGGGCTGGGATTGAATCCGATATCACGGGGGGCGACCATTCTGGTCCCGGTTCCGGAATTGTCCGGCGACCGCCGCCGCGAGTTGGTCAAGGTCGCTTCCGGACATGCGGAAGATGGACGCATCAGTATTCGTCAGGCGCGTCAGCAGGCGATGGAAGCTCTGAAGGAGCTGAAAAACGACGGCCATGTGTCCGAGGACGATGTTAAGCGTTACGAAGAGATGGTGCAGGAGGAAACCGATGCCCATATCAAAAAGATCAACGAGGCTTTGAAGGCCAAAGAGGCCGACTTGCTTGCGGTCTGATTGTTTTCTCTCATAGCGTGCAGTTTCTTAGTCACAACGTGCGCCGGGTGGTTGTTAAGATAGGGACGAATACCCTGACGGCCAACGGGGGAGGCATCGATATCAGCCGGATCGAAACGCTGACCCGACAGATTGCCCATTTGCGTAAGCAGGGCATTGAAGTCGTGGTGGTCAGCTCCGGTGCCATCGGCCTGGGCATGGGCCAGCTTGGATTAAAAAAGCGTCCGACGGACCTGACGGGCCTGCAGGCTTGTGCCGCAATCGGACAACCGCTGCTTGTCTCCACATGGCTGAACGCCCTGAAATCCCATCAGATCACCGGAGCGGAGGTATTGCTGACGCGCGAGGATGTGCGCGGGCGCCAGCGCCATGTGGCGATTCGTGATACCCTTGAGCGGCTGCTGAAATTGGGAGTCGTGCCGATTATCAATGAAAATGATACAGTCAGTGCGGCGGAGATCAAATTCGGTGACAACGATGTGCTCAGTGCCTTGGTGTCGAGTCTCATTCAGGCCGATTTGTTGGTCATTCTTTCGACCATCCCCGGCTTGATCGATTTCAAAGGGACGGGTGCTGTGGTGCCTTTGATTCCTGAAATAACTCCTGAAATTCGTGCCATGGCCGGCGGAACCGACAGCCCGACAGCGGTTGGGGGGATGATCAGTAAGGTGGATGCTGCCGAGATTGCCATTCAGTCAGGATGTGGGGTTTTTATTGGTGACGGTGCACACCCTTCATTGTTGATCGATCTGGCCGCAGGTGAAGCCGAGGGCACCTTCTTTGTTCCGCGCAAATTGCCGATGGCGGCCCGTAAGCGCTGGATTGCGTTCTTTCAGCGCCCGGCCGGCAGTATTCGGATCGATGCGGGTGCGGAAGAGGCCATTCGCAAGGACGGCTCAAGCCTGCTGGCAAAGGGTGTGGTTCTAGTGGAAGGCGAGTTTGAGGAAGGTGCTGTGGTGGCCATTGAATCCAGTTCCGGGCGTTTGCTGGCGCGCGGCCTCGCTGGCTTTGCCAGTCGGGATATGGTTACTGTGGCCGGCAAGGGCTCTGATGAGATTCGCAAGGCTTTTCCGCAACGGCGCCGCTGTGAGGTGGTCCACCGCAACAGTCTGGTATTGGTAGGATGAATATGGACTGGTCACCAATTGATTTTCGTCGGGAACTCAACGACGAACAGTACGCTGCCGTAACCGCGGATGCCGGCCCGGCCCTGGTGCTCGCCGGCGCGGGATCAGGAAAAACGCGAACCCTCACCTTTCGAGTGGCCTATCTGCTGCTGGTAAAACGGGTGCATCCGGATTCCATGTTGCTGCTCACCTTTACCAATAAGGCCGCCAAGGAAATGACCGAACGGGTACGGGCCTTGATTGGCATGGGCCCGCTGCCGCGCTGGAGTGGAACGTTTCACTCCATCGGTGGACGCATGCTGCGCCGCTACGGTGAACACGTTGGCCTGAAACCGAGCTTCACGATCCTGGATCAGTCGGACGCCGAGTCCCTTTTGACCAAAGTCATCAAGGAAGCGGACAAACAGTTTCTCAAGAATAAGGAAAATCCGAAAGCAAAGGTCCTTCTCAACCTAATCAGCTATGGGCGCAACACCCAGAAACCATTGTCGGAGCTGACCGACGAGCGTTTTCCCTGGGATGCCGGGCTGAGGCAGAAGATTGAGGGCTTTGCGAAGCTTTATCAGACAGCGAAGCGGGAACAGCAGGTGGCGGACTATGATGACCTCCTGACAGACTGGCTCACATTGGTGCGCGATGTTGCAGAGGTCCGTGAAGCTTTTCAACGTCAGTTTGGCTGGGTGCTTGTCGATGAGTATCAGGACACGAATACACTTCAATCGGAGATCGTGGATCGGATCGCAGCGCACCACAACATCATGGCTGTGGGGGACGACGCTCAGTGTATTTACACCTGGCGGGGCGCGAATTATGAGAACATCCGCGGCTTTCCTGAACGGCATCCGGGCACGCAGGTCTACAAGATTTTGACCAACTACCGGAGTTCGCCAGAGATCCTGACCTTTGCCAATGCGGTGCTGAAGGCCCAGCCAATGGGCAGTGGATACGAAAAAGAATTGTTGCCACACAAACCGAGTCGCAGCCGGCCTTGGGTGGTTCCTGTCATGAGTTCTCACGAGCAGGCGCTGTTCATTGCGACGCGGATTGCTGCCTTATATGACGAAGGTTACGCGTTGGATCAGATTGCAATTCTGTATCGGGCGCATTACCAGGCGGTGGATGTTCAGCTGGAATTGGCGCGCCAGGGCGTTCCATTTGTCATTACCAGCGGTGTGCGCTTTTTTGAGCAGGCACACATTAAGGACTTTGTTGCCCAGTTACGGGTCGTCGCGAATCCGGAGGATCAGTCCGGCTACGACCGCTTGCTTGGGCTGCTGCCCCGCGTGGGCCCGGTAACAATTCGCAAGATCCTGTTGGCTGCGGATAAGGTCTATCAGAAACGGCGGGCTGAAGCGGAGCGTTCGGAAGGCGACCTGTTCGGGGCTCCTCAGCTTGGAAAGGATGTGACTTGGGTTGACGTGCTGCATGAGGACAGCGTCGCCGCGAAGGTGCCGGCGGATGCCCGGGAGGACTATTTGTCCCTGGTCGCCACCTTGCAGGAGATTCAGGAACAAATGCGCAAGGGTG
Source organism: Opitutales bacterium (assembly GCA_020831485.1). GTDB lineage: Bacteria > Verrucomicrobiota > Verrucomicrobiia > Opitutales > Oceanipulchritudinaceae > JAFIGG01. The sequence continues at coordinate 9,927 of JAFIGG010000026.1, read as the reverse complement.
ATAAGGATGCGGCGGCCCCTTCTGCATTGGTTGCACAGGCCTTGGACGGATGGTATCGGGACTTTCTGCCGAACGTCTATCCAGACTGGCAGGATCGGCAGGAAGACTTGGATTCGCTAGTGGCCTTTGCCAGCCGATTTGAGACACTCAGCGAGTTTTTGGCACAACTGGTCCTGATGACTTCGGAAACCGGTGACAAGGGTGTTGAGCTGGAAAGCGGTTTGGTGCGGATGTCTACGATCCACCAGGCCAAGGGACTGGAGTTTCCGATAGTGTTTGTGCTTTCATGCGCTGAGGACCTGTTTCCGTTGCGGCGGACCATTGAAACCGGTGACGTCGAAGAAGAGCGGCGCTTGTTCTATGTTGCCGTTACCCGTGCAATGGATGAGCTGTATCTGAGCTTTCCGCTGATCCATCACACCCGCGGCGGCAGTCAGCACATGGAACCGAGCCGTTTTCTTCGGGAGATCCCTAAGGAGCACTACGAGAAGCTGCACTACCACAGCCTCAGCTCGCGTTCGTATTGATGCGGACTATTAATCCGTAAACAAAGTGAAGTGCGTTGGTTCAGGATTTTTTTCACCACAAGAGCGCGAAGGCCAATGCGCGGGGGATTCTGTGGGCTGTGGGCGGTGAGCTGTGAGGCAGTGCTGGTTTAGTGGGTTGGAGCCCGGCCTTTAGGCCGAATAGCTGGACCTCGGTTACTCTGCATGAGTCGCGCAGAATTTTGGACAGGATTAACAGGATCGACAGGATAGCTGTAGGCGCGCTCGTCCCGAGGGCGCCTGGGCAACCGATTCTCGAGGTCAGCTTTGGACCCAGTTTTAAAAACCACTAATGGACGCTAATTAACACTAATTTTCCGGGGGCGAAGGATCTGAAGACGGCGAAGAAGTGTCGAAATCGAAATCGAAATCGGGATCGAAATCGAACGAACCTTGGTTACGCAGCTTTGGGCGCGGCAGATATTTGGACAGGATCAACAGGATCTGGAAGCGGATGTCCGGCTAGTTTTTTGACAGGATTGAGACGGATGGCCGGATGCTTGATGCCAATCTGATTTGGCGATTTTGTAGGGGTTTATAAGCTATATTTCGGGAACTTCGTTGACACCATTTTGAGCCCTTGGCACAACCATCGAACAGGGTGGAAGCTCTTGGCGAGGGCCACTTGGGCGTCACACCAGTTCCAACTATTCCAGGATGTCTCCATGAAAGGAAATCATTACCTCAAATACCTGGTCTTGCTGTTTGCGTTGCTACAGGTTTCTTGTGAGTCGGTGGGCGGCTTTGCTGCCCGGCAGGCACTGATGCTCATGCGGGCTCCGAATTATTTTGAGGATCCGGTTCAGGTGGAGCTGGCGCGGGCAGTGGCCCGTGGAGATGAGGCACGGATACTGCAGGCCATAGAGGACGGTGCGGATGTGAACAAAGAAGGCGCTGAGGGCATGCGCCCGCTCATTTGGGCCATTTCCAAGCGCAGTTTGGATGGGTTCCGCATCCTGCTGGAGCAAGGTGCCTCTCCGGATGTTGCAGCAAACCGTCCGAATAGGACCCCACTTGCAGTGACGTCGCTTGCTACCATGTTGAAAGATACACGTTACCTCAAAATGGCTTTGGAACACGGAGCCGATCCGGATGCAATACCGGAAGAAGCCAATTGGGCGCCCCTTCACTATGCAATCTATGTCAGCCATTTTGAAAGTGTGAAAATTCTGGTTGAATCAGGTGCGGATCTCCGTCTGGAACCGGCACCGACCGCACTTGCTCGATTGGGACGGGAATACGAAATGATCTACTACCTACTGCAGCAAGGTGCCGATCCGGCCCAGCCTTATCGAAGTCGCTATACGCGTCCTTCGTCACTAATAGAGAGACTGGAGACTGACCGGCATCGCGGGATTGCTGTGATGCATGACCCGAGGAGTGAAGAGTTCAGTTGGTACATGCGGGTTGTGGACTATCTGATCGATGAAGGTTATCTGGATGCGGACTGGAACCGGTATCTCAACGACGAGATTCGAGAGGAAGCCGAAGCCCTCAAAGCCGAGGGGTATTATGAGCTGTGATCTCTGAGATTTGAGATCGAGATCAAGACCCAAGAAAAAGATCAAGAGGGAGGATTTCTGGCATCACCATTCTTGATCTTGGTTCATAATCTTGATCTTGATCCCCGGAGAAAGAAAAAGAATTGGACTGGAGTTTGGGTTGTTACCAAGTGTGATTGCACCCGTCCGGCGATCGCTCAACTCAGATGTAATTGAGGATCGACTGCTGGAGAATCCTGCTGCTGCTTTGCAAGGCGGCGGAGTAGGCGGTTTGCATTTGGTTCAGGCGTACAATGCTTTCGGCGATATCCAGGTCCAGTTCACTGGAAGCCATGCGTTCCAATTCATTGAAGCGGGCAGTATTGATTTTCTGGGTGATGTCCATGCTTTGCTGGATGGAGCCAAATTCAACCAGGTTGATCAAAATCGTTTCGTCGGCCGATTCCATTTCGGGTGCCAGAGCATTTACTGCATCCAGATCCTCAGCTTCCAGCGCGTCGCGAAGGGCTACAAGATGGTTCACCCATTCGCCGATTTCCGCATTGATGGCGCCCTTGGAGTAGGGCGCGATATTGGCCCCTTCGCCGATGCGAATACTGACATCCTGGTTTGGATCGGATGTTCCTGTGTAATCGACGCTGATGATTCGGCCATCGCCGTCCCGGCTCTCCACGTAGGGCCTTTCGGCTGTGTTGGCACCTGCAAATACATAGTCCTCACCCAGTTTGGTATTCAAAATACGAAGACTCTGCTCCAGTAATTGATCGATTTGTAGAGCACGGGCACGGTAATCCGAACTGCTGGTCAGTCCATCGGAATTATTGGCCAGGCGCGAGGATTCGTTGGAGAGCACCTTCAACTGCTCGTAGGAAGCCATGGTGAATTCCGCGATCGTATTGGCGTGCTTCAGGCTGGTGTTCTGCGCTTGGATACGGCTCTTCTCCGTTAGCGTATTCAGCGCGCGCCCAGCTGCACGGGGATCCTCCTCGGCGCTGGAGATGCGTTGGCCGGTCGCCAGTTGCGTTTGCGCCTTGATTTGCTGGCCATTCAGTTTGTGCATCTGATTGATCAGCGAGTTGGAGTAGGAGAAGGATGGTATGCGCATGGAATAAATGGGCTAGGGCGATTTTTGCAAAATGCGGTTAACGGATTCCGACTTGGTTGACCAATTGATTGAGCATTTCGTCGAGGGTATTGAAGACCCGGGAAGAGGCTTGGAACGCACGCTGGAAGAGGAGCATGTGAGACATTTCCTCGTCCAGAGAAACGCCACTGATTTCGTCTCTTCTCGACTGGATCAGCTCACGGACGGAGGTTTGAACATTCAAGCGATTGCCCTGGTCCTGAACATTCTGGGCAAGGTCAGTGACGAGACGCGCTGCGTATTGGGTGAATGTATTGCCATCGAGGGCAGCGATTTCGTTGCCGGTGAGGTCTGCTATATCCCGGGCGATTTCATTTGCACCGCTGAGTCCTGTGGCTGAAGCCAGCAGGGTGTTGAAGTTGAGATCACTGGCGAGTCTGAAGCTGGCGGATGTCAGGCCGGTCGCTTCGAAAAAGTCGTTGCCTGTTGCGGAGTAAACCGCATTGACTTCCGTTACCAGACTTTCCACGAGCTTGTCCATGTTGGAGCGCAGGGTATGAATGTGGTTGTCGCGAATATCAATGGCGGATTGCAGGGACCCCGACTGAATATCCAATACAAGGTCTCTGTTGAGCACAGTGGTGATCTGCCCGTCTTCGTTGACGGCGACCCGGTTGACTTGCTTTCCAGGTGCAACGAGCGCGTGGCGGGTTCCGTCGTCTGCGCCCACTATAATGGAGACCATGCCGTGGTTGCCCGCTTCCTCGACGACGTTAAACGACATCAATTCGGCCAGCTGTTCCAGTTTCGCCTGGCGCTGGTCGCGCAGATCGAGGGCTGAATTCGGGCGTGCCAGTTCGAGTTTGGCGATTTCCTTGTTCAGGTTGTCGAGATCGCTGAGGTGGCGATTGATGCGAATAACATCGTCATCAATCTGTTCTTCAATGGCTCGTTCGATATTCTCCATGCGTCCGTTGACGCGGTTGAATTCTTCGGTGAGGGATTGCGCCTGTTGCAGCAGGATCTGCTTGGTCGTCGGATCGTTGGGGCGGGCGGAAAACCCTTCAAAGGCATTGAAAAAATTGCCGATGGATTCGCGCAGGCTGCCGCCGGATGAAGTTATGTCATCGATGAACTGTGCATCGTTCATACGGTCGATGTTGTCGCCCAGTGCTGCCAATGCCCGTTTGAGGTTCAAAAGACCCGACTCAAGGCCTTTCTGGTGAGATATTTCAGCCAGCACCTGGGTGTCCAGCAGGGAGTCACGAATCTGTTCAAAGCCCAGGGCCGTGAGAGCGGAGCTTTGCGGTCCCTGTTGTGTCTGGATGGTTACAGTCGATCCATATATCACCCTTTGGCGGGCATAGTTCGGATCGTTCATGTGGGCAATATTTCGTCCCGCAAGCTCGACCGATTTGCTGTGAGCCTGAATCGTGGTTGCGGTTGCCTGGAGACTGCTGAATATGCCTGACATGGAGGATCGCTTAGAGGGTTAGCTGAGTGCCGTGTATTGGGAGCCGGATACCGGCCCACGCTTGCGCAGATTGCCACGCGTGCCGTAGACCGAGGGGGCGGCCTGGGTGGGGAACAGCGCCTGCTGCATCTGTTCATTGATCTGGCGAGCCCGGTTCATCATCAACTGATTGCGACGCATATGGTTGCGCGAGCTTTCCAGCAGGCGGCTGATTTCGTCGTGAAGCGCATCAAGCAGCGGTTGGAGATCGTACGGCGCCGACTGGATAAGGACTTTCAGACTGACCTCAGGATTTGATGTTTGCTGATCCTGAAGAGACTTCCGATGATCGGAAACAGGGCGCATAACCTGGATGTGCTTTTCCAGGGCTTCTACGGAATCGAATAGATTCTGTGGATCCCGTTGGAGCAGGATCTCCTTTTGGAGATCTATTAAGCGGTGGAGCTCGCCGTAAGCTTCGAGCTCGTTGCGCAGGGCTTGGATCAGGTCGGACCAATAGGCGTTGGAAGTATTCATCGGCGGGAAATATTGTGGGCTGCATTTGGATCCATTCCGTCCTGTGGACGGAGTTGCAGTTCGAGAATATCCGAGAGCCCGAACACGCTTTGTTGGGACAGGGATTCGGCCAGTACATCGGCGATCATGTGGCGATGGATATCAGCCGAGCCATCCGGCGTTGACATCGGATCCGCCAGCAATGGGGTGAGGGACTTTTCGATGAACTGGCGAATGAATATCGCTTCGAACTGTTGGCTGGCTTTGCGCAGTTCCTCGGGATCAGGAGCAGCCATGGGAGGACTGTTCTGCGAGCTTCCCGGCTGAATCGAAGCGGCTTGGAGGGCGGAAATTTCCATGGCTTTAATTGATAATGAGTTCGGCTTGGAGGGCGCCGGCGCGCTTCAGTGTCTGGAAAATTGCCATCATGTCCCGGGTGCTGAGGCCCAAGGCGTTGAGGGATGCGGTGAGTGCTTCCAGAGTTGGTAGATATTCCAGGTGACCGAAACCGCTGTCGATTTCCTCAATACTAACGTCGGTGATGTCTTCGACAACGGTCTCCCCTTCGGAGAAAGCCCCTGGCTGGCTGATCACCGGACTTGAGGCAACGGTAATGGTCAGGCTGCCGTGGCTGATTGCAACTTCGGAGATTCGCACGTTACTGGTCGCGACAATGGTGCCTGTCCGTTCGTTGAGTACAACCCTGGCAATAGAGTCGGGTTCCACTTCGATCGATCCCAGCGCTGCAACGAAATCCACCGGGTAATCGAGGAAGTTTTCGGGGACGCGGATATCGATGTGGGAAGGACTGCGGGCCAGGGCCGATTGGGGGAAAAAGCGGTTGATGGTCTCCGCCATGCGCGAGGCAGTCACGTAATCCGGATTGATCAGCGAGAGATGGACGGTTCCGTCCGGGCGAACGATATCGGTGGGGACTGTTTGCTCCACCAGTGCGCCCCCGCTGATAAGGGCGACAGTTGGATGGTTGCGTTGAACTGTCGCGCCACCGGTGCCTCCTATCATGCCCCCGACCATCAGCGGGCCTTGGGCGACAGCGTAGACATTGTCATCGGCACCCAGCATGGGTGTCTGGAGCAGCACACCTCCCTGCAGGCTGGCGGCGTCGCCCATCGCTGAAACCACGACATCGATGCGTTGCCCTACTTGAGCAAAGGAAGCAATGTCGGCCGTGACCATAACCGCAGCTACATTGGACGAGCGCAAGGATTCTGCCGGAACGTTTATGCCGAAGCGGCGCAAGGTATTGGCGATGCTCTGAATGGTATAGGTTGCCTGGTTGCTGTCACCGTTTCCGGCAAGTCCGACCACCAGTCCATAGCCAACCAACTGGTTGTCGCGGTCGCCGACAACCGTAGTCATATCCTTGATGCGGGAGTTTGCGCCGGCGTCGGGAAGCAAGCTGATAGTGATAATCAGGATTGCCAGAAGGAAAATGGGATTGCGGTGCCGTTGCATGGCTTAGAAAGGGTTGATGGCGTTGTAAATGCGGGTGAGCCAGCCTTTGCGATGGGTATTGGAGATCGATCCTTCGGAGATGAATTCTACCTGAGCGTGGGCGATGTTGGAGGAGAGGATGGTATTGTCTGCGCGGATGTCGTCGGGACGTATAACTCCCCGGATGTAAACATTCGTTTCTTCGTTGGAAAAGATTACGGTGCGAACTCCTTCAACGACCAGGTTGCCATTGGGCAGACGGTCCGTAATGAGTACCGCAGCGCGGGCATTCAAATTGTGCCTGTTGTTGACTTCGCCGCCACCGGAATACTGGTTCTGGCCGCTCCAGTTCATGGCTGGCATTTCTCCACCCCGGGTAAAGTTTCTGGATACGGCCGAACTGTAGAGCAGTTGCCCGATTTCGTCATTGAGGGCGTTATTGCGGTCCGAACTCAGACGTTGGGAAGCGGTGAGCTGAGTGTTTTCAGAAACCGTGATGGTGACGATGTCGCCGATAGAGGCCGCCCGGCGATCCGAGAACATATTGCGGGACTCCCTGTATCCGTTGTTCCACAACGATCCTGCGGATGCGGTCAACTCCGCGGTTCCGATGACAAAAGCAGTTAGGGCAATGAGTAATCGAATAGGCATTGTGCAGGCTTTCATGATCAGTTCAGTTGGACTTCGGCGCGGCCGGTGGCAGTTATGACTGCTTGAATCTCACGTTTGGACTGGATATTGCGGACTGTAATCAAGTCCCCAACATGACCGTCTTCAGTGGATTGTGCGGGCATGGAAATGGACAGGCTGCCGTTGCGGACAAACACCTCAATGCGTTCGCCTCTGCGCACTGCAGGCCGTTGCTGAACATCGCCCCATGAAAGGGTCCGACCCTCCATGATCGTATTGGTGGCTTCGAGACCCTGCAAAGGAGTGTCGGACGTAATCGGTGGGTTGCGCTCGCTGAGGACATCGGTGAGTGCGCGTTCGAGAACGTCGCGGTGAAGGGCTTCTCCCCGGCGTATTCTCTGTCGGGCTGTCCAGGTTTCCTTCCACAGTTCAACCCGGAAGGGCAAACGCCAGGATCCAAGACTGCGGCCATTGGACCATATTTCAAAATGCAGGTTCATGCGGTTGTTCAGCAGGGGCGGGGGCGTGCCTGTGTAGCGCAGTTCCCAGTCGGGCAAGACATGGACCCGGGGCAGGGGACGGACCGGAGCGATCCGCAGATCGCCTTCCCAATCGATCACTTCAGCAAGCAGGAAGACCAATTCCTCCAGAATTTCCGAATCCTCGAGACGCCGGGGTTGAACGCGTTCCTTGACCACCGGAGTTTCTGCTTTCTCGGTGGATTCCGCCTTGGTGGTTGAAGGCTTTGCAGACGGTTCCTCTACCGGTCGCAGGACATTACTCAAGGAGGGCGCGGCGGCGAGGGAAGCCGTCGCGAAGCAGAAGCAAAGTGTGCAGAGAAAAGTGCGCATTTTAGCGTTTCAATTGGGCGATTTGTTGCAGCATGGAGTCTGAGGTCTGGATAGATTTTGAGTTCAGTTCGTAAGCTCGTTGCGCCATAATCATGTTCACCATTTCCTCCACAACATTAACGTTTGAAATCTCGAGGTGGTATTGGATTATGCCGCCAAATCCATTCTCGCGCGGCAGGCCTTGGTCCGGGACACCGCTGGCCTGGGTTTCTGTGAAAAGGTTGCCCCCCATGCTGCGTAAGCCGGCCGGGTTGTTAAACCGGACGAGGTTGATGCGGAAATTCTGTTGGCCGTTGGGCGTTTCGACGCTCACTTCTCCATTTGGCGAGATGGTGATCGCAGAGAAGCCCTGTTGCAGCGGTTCAAATCCGCTGAGAACGGGGAGACCGTCGCTGGTGGTGATCTGGCCGTCCGGGCTTATTTTCAGAGCCCCTGCACGGGTGTAGGCTAGGTTGCCGTCCGGCATCTGGACTTCGAGGAAGCCATCGCCCTCAATTGCTATGTCGAGCATTTCGCCGGTCTGTTTCATCATCCCCTGGGTGAAGACCTTTGCGGTTGATACAACATCGGTGCCGTGACCGATCTCAATGCCTGTCGGCAGCATGCCTCCGTCACCGGCTTCGGCACCGGCCTGTTTGGGATTGTGGTAAAGTAGATCCTGAAACTCGATCTTGCTGCGTTTGAAGCCCGTTGTGTTGGCATTTGCCAGATTGTGGGAAATAACGTTGAGGTTCAACTGTTGGGCTTCCATCCCGGAAGCGGCACTGTAGAGGGATAAGTTCATGGCCAGTTATACGTTTTAAAAGAGTTAATCAGCGGGATCCAAATGTTTGAATGGCTTTTCCATTCAATTCATCAAATGTAGTAATGACTTTTTGAGCGGCTTCGTAGGAACGGGAGATCATTATCATGTTAACCATCTCGGACAGGGGATTGATGTTGGAGCCTTCGATAAAGCCCTGCAGGACTCGTGGGTCCTCGGAAAGCTGTGCCCCTGCCAAGCCCTCGGCATCTTCAAATGTGCTGCCGCCAAGCGCAACCAGTCGATCGGGAGAGTCGAATTGGTAGAGTGCAAGTGCGCCAATACGCTCACCGTTCTGGCTAAGGGTTCCATCCGTGGCGACACCTAGCGGTCCTTCCGCAGGCGGGATGTTGATGTTGCCCTCAGTGCCAATGACTGGATAGCCCTGTTTGGAAACCAACTGCCCATCGGCATTGCGTTGGAACTCCCCGTCACGCGTATAGATGGTACGTCCATCCGGGTGCTGCAGGGCGAAAAAATTGCCGTTGGGAATGGCGAAGTCGTAGGGATTGTTGGTTTGCCGGGTTTGCGCCGGATGAAAATTCCGCTTCGCAACCGGTTCCGGCATGGAAACCTTGGGCGTATTGGATTGACGGCTTACCGTGTGGCTGGGCTGTTTACCCTCTACCGCAAATGCCTGACCACGGAAGCCTGGCGTCGAACTCGCCGACAGGTTTTGTGTGACGGAGCTCTGCCATTGCTCCAGGGTGTGGAGATAAGCAGCGCTCGAATAGATTCCGTAGTCCATACACCTGTGATCAAAGCAAACTAAATGCCATAATCTACAAGTGCATGTTTAGCAGATGGATATGTTTACCTTTCGGCGTTTGTGCCCGAGCCAGGGGAAGAAACTTCCGCGTCTTCTCCCGGCAATTGGTGCAGTTCAATGCTGTGCCGGTCACCGCAACTGCAGGTGATATGAATACGTGAGATAGTCTGGCCGACGCGTTCCACCTCGATCGTCGAGCGGCAATCCGAGTTGTCTTGGCTGGAGTCCTTCTTCACTTGTTTGGCATCCGTTTTTGGCTTCGGGGACGCCTTGTTTTCCAATGGATTGCCCAGCCAATGGGAGAGCGGTGTGAAGGCAGT
>JAFIGG010000025.1 GCA_020831485.1 Opitutales bacterium | reverse complement strand
CGCGAAACCTTCTGGCCCGCCACCATCGAAATCCGCGAAGGCATCCTCCACGCAAAACCCCTGCCCTGGCTCGACTCCGGCGACCTCTCCGCCCTCGCCGGCATCCACGCCCTTATTCACCTGCCCGCAGGGCAAGCCAGCCCCATTGCCGGAGACTCCCTGTCAGTGCTGCAAGTTGGCGAAAATTTCACGTCCCTTTGAATACCTGGGGTTCGGGCTGCTAGGGAACATCACTGGGCTCAGGCTCCTTTTCTGAATTTGGGTATTTCCCTGACGGGCCAAGGAGAAAGGCAAAGGGTTCGGTCTGGGGACTCAAATTGAAGAGCAGCATCGCGATGGAAAGCACGGGAATGACAATGATCATTCCCATAACGCCCCAGACCAATGCCCCTGCCAGCAGACCGACAAAAATCACGAGGGGGTTGAGGTGGACGTTTCGGCCAACGATTTTTGGCGTCAGGAAGTAACTCTCGATGAATTGAATAACAACAAAAGATGCGATCACTGCCAACGGGTAGAAGAGGCCGTCGCGCATGAGAAAAACATACAGAACCGGCAGGATCGCCCCAAAGAAGGGGCCAAAGAATGGCACGATGTTCAGCATCGCAGCAAAGGTGCCAAAAAAAATGGCGTGCTCGACTCCAATCACAAAAAGCGCAGTTGAATTCAGAACAGCCAGAACAGCCGCCACCATCATCATACCAACCAGGTATTTCTGGGCAACTTCCCGCAACTGCTCAGTATGACGCTTGACCACATGCGTCGGCGAACGCCTTAGCAAGCGAACTGAAAATTCCTGTAAATGATACCGATAGAACAACAGAAAAAAGGTCAGAATCGGAACCAAAAACAAACCAAAAACCGGCGCCGCGACACCTCCCATGAAACCAATAAGTAAACCGCCGTATTCCTGCAGTAACCCTACAACCCGCTCCCCGGTCAAGTCAGGCATGGGCGACTCGTCGAGCGCAAGATGCCAGCGGAGAAAGGCATCCAGCCGACCAATATGATCGTTCAGTCGTTCGGCAGCATCCGTCAAACTTGCCCCAATGTTGGTTATTTGCCTGACCGCGACGCCCGACAGGACAAAAACCAAAGCGATCATAAACAAAACCGGCAATGCGGCACCCAACAGTCGGCCCAAGTGTTTCCGCTCCAGCCAGCCGGTCACCGGCGCAAGCAGCATGGAAAGAAGCGCAGCCAGAGTTAGCGGGATCAGCAGGCTCGAACCCAGCATGAGGATCAGACAAATCAAACTTCCCAGCGCAAGGATATAGAAGGCCCGCTGGTAGACGGGCAAATTGAACGGCATCGGATCGTCGACCGCTTTCATTCGAATGGTTTCATAATAATACACGTTCCATCCCAGCGCTGGCCCCGATGCGAACCCTGCCATCATAGGCAAGGCCTCTAATTGAAAGAATGGGGTTCATTGCTACCTGTCTAACGGTAAAACAACGACCATCTGGCCACCAAACCCGGCTCCGACAGCATCCGGGTCTGCCACGCACTCAAATCCGGGCTCTAAAAAACGCCCCAACGAAGCAATCAAGTGAACTCGACACTAACTCCGCTGGACTGGTCCCTGGTCGCTGCCTATTTTGTTTTCTCTCTGGGTATTGCCCTTTACTTCTACCGGCGCGCCAGTCGTAACATCCTCGAGTTTTTTCTCTCGGGACGCAAAATGCCCTGGTGGATTATTGGCACCAGTATGGTGGCCACAACCTTTGCTGCGGACACACCGCTGGCTGTAACCGAGTTGGTCGCCGAAAACGGTATAGCTGGCAACTGGCTGTGGTGGAATTTCGTGATGGGCGGCATGCTGACCGTGTTCTTCTTCGCCCGACTCTGGCGACGCAGTGGCGTGCTCACGGATGTGGAGTTTATAGAACTGCGCTACAGCGGCAGACCCGCAGCCTGGCTGCGGGGGATCAAGGCCATCTTCTTTGGCCTGATCATGAATTGCATTATCCTCGCCTGGGTCAGTCTGGCGATGGAGTCCATATTCAACGGCCTGTTTCCCGGCATGACCCTTTTCGGACAGGAATCATTCCAGATCCTCGGGATCGAAATCAGCGCACCTCTTGCAATGGTTGGATTGCTGATGGTATTCGTAACCTTCTATTCACTCATGTCGGGCCTTTGGGGGGTGGCGGTAACCGATGTTTTCCAGTTTGCGGTGGCACTGGGAGGGACCATAACGCTGGCCATCTTTGCCGTAAACATTCCCGAGATCGGAGGCATCTCCGGATTAAAAGAGCAATTGCCGGCAGAGACATTTTATTTCTTTCCCTCACTCGGCCAGACGGCTGAGGGCCTCGCGGTATTGACCCTCAGCGTAGGAGCCTTTGCCGCCTACTTCGGCGTGCAATGGTGGTCCAGCTGGTATCCTGGTTCAGAACCGGGTGGCGGCGGCTACGTTGCGCAACGCATCATGAGCGCAAAAGACGAAAAGAACGCCCTTTTTGCAGCACTCTGGTTCAACATCGCCCACTACTGCCTGCGACCCTGGCCGTGGATCATTGTAGCGCTGGTCGCACTGGTTCTTTATCCGGATCTCGAAAATTCCCGCGACGGCTTTGTACTCGTAATGCGCGATGTCTTGCCGCCGGGACTGCTCGGATTGCTCTTCGCCGCCTTCCTCGCAGCCTTTACCAGCACCTTCGCGGCTCACCTCAACTGGGGCACCTCCTACCTGGTCAACGATTTCTGGCGACGATTCATCCGCTCCGATGCCAGCGAAGCTCACTACGTCAAAGTCTCACGCATCACCACTGCGCTGCTGGCAGTGACCGCCTTTTTCGTCACCACCCAGCTGGATTCCATCAAACAGGCCTGGAGCCTCGTCCTCACGGCTTCCGGTGGACTGGGCCTTGTGCTGATCCTGAGGTGGTACTGGTGGCGGATCAACGCCTGGAGCGAACTGGTCGCATCCATCACTCCGATCCTATTGGTACTGCTCGTAGTCATCGGCGTCCCCGTCCCCGGATTGACCGACCCGTTCCCCATGAACCTCTTTTACGTTGTCGCAATCACCACCGTAGCCTGGCTGACCGCCACCTACCTGACGGCTCCCACCCAACAAGTCCAGCTGACCACCTTTTACAGACAGGTCCGGCCAGGTGGACCTGGATGGAAGCCCCTCGCTGCAGAAAACAAAGACGTTCTCACCGACGGCTCGCTCTGGCCCCTGCTCGGCAACTGGGCAGCTGGTGTCGTCGTCGTTTACATGGCACTATTTGGATTTGGGCACTTCATTATGGGCAATGCCGGATACTCGATACTCTGCCTTGGCATTGGACTGGCAGCTCTTGCTGCTCTGGTGAGAGGACTCCGATGAGTTACTGAGCAGCCGCTGCGTTTCCCCAGGCTCCACTTTGTGCATTGCCAGAGAGAGCAAAACCCGCAAAACTAACGCTACAATGAAAAGCGTTCAAAGACAGCAGCTCAAACGCCTCGAATGGATTGCCCGTCTGACCCCGGCCAATTGCCCCGGCGGCCTGCCAACCACCGACCGGGCCTGGCGAGATCTGGTAAATCGAATGGTGCGGGATGTGCGAAAGGTTTTGTCTGACCTGTCCGACGCCTCCGACAAGTCCGACAGGTCCGACCCGTCCAACAAAAAACCAGGCCTCCTCCACAAACATGGTGGCTACCGGAAACTCCGTGGTTTCCAGGTGGCCTCGCTGGTCTACGACGCGACGCGGATTTTCTGTGACCGCTTTATCACACGACGATCCCGCACGCACGACCAAATGGTGCAGGCGGCGCGCAGCGGTCGCCAGAACATTGCCGAAGGCAGCATGGCCGCCGCCACCTCGAAAAAGACCGAGCTGAAACTCACCAATGTCGCCAAAGCCAGCCTGGAAGAACTGCTGCTCGATTACGAAGACTACCTTCGCCAGAACAAACTCAGCCTGTGGCAAAAAGACTCTGCCGAAGCCCTCGCCGTGCGCCAGCGCTTTCGCAGCTACCCACAAGCCTGGTTCGAGTCCGACTTGTCGGACCCGTCGGACAAGTCAGACAAGTCCGACCCGTCCGACGAATCCGAGCCTCTCGACCCCTACGACACCGCAAAAGCCAACGCCGAAGTAGCAGCCAACACGCTGATCTGTCTGATCAATCAGGCGATCTACCTTTTGAAACGACAGTTGGAAACCCTCGAACAGTCCTTCCTGAACGAAGGTGGCTTCACGGAAAGAATCTACCGCAAACGCCAGGAACAGCGCCGAAGACAAAGACGCGTATAAAAAACCCTCCCCGGGTCTCAAGCCGGGGAGGGTCGTCTCTGTGTCTCTCAATTGCGCATGCCTAAATGCGCGTCTCAATCCCGAACAATTATGGGGTTCGGAAAGTCAATTTCAGGATCTACGGCTGCGGATCCAGGCGCCGGTGGAAATCAGCAGGCAGATACCAAGCAGGGGCAGGGCCCAGCCGGACAGGGCGGTCGGTCCACCAGCGCTTTTGCTCAGGTCGTAGGCGGGTTGCTTAACGATGATCTTAGCCTTCATGTAAGGGTGCGGAGTGCAGATGTATTCATACTCCCACTCCTCTTCAAAAACATAGCTGTAGCTTTCGCCATGAGCGAGCAAGGGCGACACGAAACCTCCGTCCTCGGACTCTGGCGGCGCGCTCAGGGCAACAGCGTTGTGGATTCCCGAATACTCACCGGCGAGGTAGGTAAAGACGTCCTCGTTGGTCCAGGTAACCTTGGTTCCGGGCGCGATTTGAACGACCTTGGGCCAGTAGGAATTACCAATAATCGAAATATGCACTTCTTCGGTTTCCGGACCATAGACTACAGGCTGATCGACGGGGTGCGTCCCCACTTTGAAGGGCGAAACCACCCGCACTGCGTCGGCACTGTATTCAGCCATTTCGGCCTCGGTGAACTCCGGGCCGTCTTGCAGCACCCGGCGATGGGGCTCCAGCTCAGCACTGGCATCAGCTACCAGTAAACCGATCGCTCCGCGACTGGCAGACCCAACGGCATGCGTCAGCATCGTGTAAGCACCTTCATCGGGCGGGATGCGAAATTCGATCGTGAATGAATCCGAAGGGCCAGCCGTCACGGTCTGCCCACCGGTCATGATGTTTTTCGGGTGACCCTGCCAGTAGACATAGTCCCAGATGATACCAACCAGGTGGAAGGTCGACAGGAGATTCGGACCAACATTCAAAAAATGGACACGTACGTAATCACCTGGATTGACCATAATAGGCTCTTCAACGTAGCGAAACAAACGGCCGTTGAACATCGTGTAGGCAGCATCGCCTTCAATGGCGTTTTTACCTGAGGCGTAGATTTCATGCTGGGTCAGGTAGAGCTCAAGATTCGGCGCATGCCCCAGTTCCTTTTCGAGTTGAAACTTCTCGGTCTTCGGTTCGACGACCATCATGCCGTATTGACCAAATAATACGTGCATTGGAATGGCGTGTCCACCAGGGGCACAGTGATACATGTAAACCCCCGGGTGCATGGCGCGAAAACGCACGGACTTGGTGGTTCCGGGACCAATGCTGCCGATGTATTTTGAAGTCTGGGTGTAGGCGGCGTGAATTGATGCGCCGTGAGGCACAGAGCCGTCATTGACGATGTTGAACTCAACAACATCCCCTTCCTGCACGATGATCGTGGGACCGGGAATTTTACCGTCAGTGAGGAAGCCGTCATAAACCACGCCGTTGCCAATGTATGTTTGCCCCTCGTGTAGGCGAATGGTGAAACTCTTGTCAACGGGTGCATCCTGGGGAACCATTGAAGTGGGGGTCGTCGGCAGGGCATAATCCCGCTCGATAATCTCAATAAATTCACTCGACCGCATGTAGTCCGGCACTTCGCGGTTGCCTGCCTGAAGTTGTGCAGCCTGGGCGACGGCGGCCTCGACGTCGCCGTCAGTGGCGACCGGAATGCCTTCCGAGATCGGTGCTTCAGTCAAGCCCCGGGCTGCGCGGTTGGCTTCCAGACGCTCGGACTGCGCCTCTTTCAGAAACTCACTGCTAAAGCCGTCCAACGGGAGGTTGCGTTGATTCTCCATGGCCCGTAGCAGATCGCGTCCCACAGCAGTATTCGCACGCTCGGACATAACCTCATCCGTAAAAGCCAGATTACAGGAATCGCAGGCTTTTAGTTCCGTTGGTTGTATCCACAATGCAATAGCAGCCAGGGGTAAGGCTTTCAGATACTTTCCCCAAAAGCCCGAAGCAGGATTGAAGTGTGATGGATACGGTATTGTTTTCATGATGGTAACAGTTTAAGGGAAGTTCGGGGGAAGTACCTTGACCCGCATCAAGGTTTTGCCGGCTTTTGCAGGATGCACTTCAGTGCCGGTGATACGGCATAGACGGCCCAGAGACTGGCGACGATAAAACAGATTACGGCAAACTGCACGCCTACCGGGCTCTGCCAGAGTTGGCCTGCGGCAAGGTAAGCCCAGGCCAGCAAGAGACAGATTAAAACAGCTCCGCGCGCAGGTGCGTGAACCAGAGTTTCCACATCCGGGACGGGCTCACGTCCGACCTTGGGAAGAAAGCGCAGCTGCCAGGCCAGAAAGGGCAACACGCGCATACCCAGGCCAAAGGCCACAAGGACAAAACAACCAAGCAGGGCCGTAGCAAAATACGCCCGTGCCTGCTCCTGCAAAGTGATGCCTTCAACTTCGACAACCATGGGCATGCCCGCGACAACCCAGACAATAAGCGGCAGTCCGAGCAGAAGCCCTGCGGAGGCGCTTAGTAAATCCCCGCTCCAAAGACGGTCCGAGCCCATCGCCAGGCGCAGATAATCGATGCCGTAACACAGACTGCCGACAAGAACAAGCAGTCCGACCGTCAGTGTCCAATCCAGCCCCAACAGCATTCCGATGGGCATAATGAACAAAGCAAGGTTGAGCAGAACCAATCCCAGCCAGGACCAGGCCCCGGGCCGATTGCGGCTGACCAGAAACATACTCAGAACCTTTAGGGCCGCTCCCAACAGAAAGAGCCAGAAAAATCCAAGCAGTGCAACCAGGGCCTGGCCCTCAAGCAGGGCGGCCGAATAATGGCGCGGATCGCCAAAGCTCAGATCCGCAAACAACCACAAGGAAAAGCCTCCAACCAAGCCCAGCCAACAGAGCGCAAAAAAGACACTGACCAGCGCCGGATCCCAGCGGTTGTAGCGGGAGGCCGTCATCATTAGATTAGTGCTGTAAGCGAGAAATCCAACTGAAAGCAGGCCCAATCCAATAAAAGGATGAATACTGGCAGGAAAAAGCAGTCCGGCCGCAAGAAGCAAAAGGCCCGATACATGCACCCCAGCGTGCAACCAGCCCAGACGCACACTCCAGAGCGGAGCAGCCGCCATCACCGGGAGGATCAAATAACTGGCACCGAATAGAACCGACGCAACAAATCCAATGGCCAATCCATGCCCAAGCAACAGGGCAACGGGTCGGTAGGGGTCCCCGAGCAACAACTCCGGTTGAACCCAAAGGGCTGCCAGGATCGCGGAAAACAGCAGTGCACCAACGCATATAAATGCAAAAGCAAGGGCGGCCACACGGGCTTTAGGGACTTTGACGGTTTTCATCTGTTATTCCTCTCAATTGGTTTCAGGCGGTTATTCGCCATATATGGGTTTCCCAGTTCTCAGGGCCTTGTTCGATGCTTTCGGCTTCAAAGCCCCGCTCTTCAAGTTGTTCGAGGAGAAACACCGGACGGAACCGCGTGTGAATCACCAAGCTGTCTTCTCGACCAAGCATAGAGGCCGCTTCCAAAGCTTTCTGCAAAGGTCCCGGGGGGTCGACATCGCGCAAATCCAGCACTTGGCCGCTGGCGGCTGGCGCCGCCTCTCCGGGGCTGAAGGTTATCTTCCAGACTCCATCAAGCTGCCGGGGATCCACTGTAAACCCCTGATTGCGAAACACCTCGTAAAGCGGTAGAGGTTCAAAGGGTACAGTCAGCACAAAGCTTTGACCGGGCTGCAAACGTGCTCTTGCGGCCATAATTTCTGCAAACGGATCCTGGCCGCTGGCCAGTAAGGGGCAGACGTCCAGTTGGAGCGGTTCTATCGATTTCATGCCCACAGTCTACACCAGCTTGCCCCGCAAATCCTTGACCCGAATCAATATCTGGGTTGAAACTGGAAAGGCGTCAAACGTCTCCCCAAAATCCCTATGAGTTCTTCCTCGCACCGCCTCAGCGACGTTATGGTCAAGCAAACCCTGCGCAAGACCCCCATGTTCGCCGACATTGCTCCAGATTCTCTCGACCGTTTTGTCGAAGGCTGTGAGCTGCAATCCGTCACCAAAGGCAACTACCTTTTCCACGAAGGCGAACCGGCGCATGGATTCTACATTGTGCATGCAGGAGCGATCAACGTCCACCGGGTTACCGAAGACGGCAAAGAGCAGGTAATCCGGGTCTTTTACCCGGGAGAGTGTTTTGGTGAAGTGGTTCTGGTCGGCGATCAGAGTTATCCGGCTTCGGCCAAGACTACTGAAAACAGCCAAGTCATCCTGGTCCGCACCGACTACTTTCGTCAGCAGATTCACCGTGACCCGGATATTGCCCTGAGCATCCTGGCCTCCATGAGCCTCCACCTCAAGTATCTGGTGGAAACCGTCGAGGCACTCAAACTCCGCCAGGCCGAATCCCGCATCGCCCAGTGGCTGCTGAAACAAGTGGATGAACAGGGCCTGAGTGAACAGCCCACCCCCGCCATCCAGCTTCCGCTGGCAAAACACTTGCTCGCCAGCCAACTCGGCATCACCAGTGAAACCCTCTCCCGCGTGTTCGCACGCCTGAAGACCGAAGCCCTCATCGAAGTCGAAGGGAAATCCATCCAGGTATTGAACCTCAACGGACTCCGCGACTACCTGTTAAAGGCCTAAGCCTTTGGCACCACTACTCCAGCAATTTCCGGCGGACTTCCGCCAGCGACCGCTCGATAATAGTGTTTTCAGTATTGCCCAGCTGGTCACGGGTTTCGCCGGCAACCAGCACAACCTGTCCGGTATCCATGTCGAAAAAGATGAGCTGGAAATAGCTGAATCGGTACCAGAGTTCCCAGACGGAATGGTAGACGATTTTGCAGGCGAGTTTGTTGGCCTCGATGAGGCCGTCTTCGATGATGCCGGAACGGATCTGGGCAACGGATTTGCTGAGGCTCTCGAAATCAATGTCCGGCTCCGCCACCCGGTTCAGCTCAATATCGGTATCCTCCAAAAACTCCTCAATGATCGAATTTTTGAGTGCAAAATTAACGTTTTGCGGCATGGACCCGCCGGTGGCTCGCATGATCGAGGGGTGCAAGGTTCCTTTCATCATGCCGATGACTTCGCGTCGGTCATTGAAAACCGGGCTGCCACTGTTGCCGGGCTGGGTTTCGATGGAGACCTGAATAAAGTCCGGGTCGTCGCGCAGGCCGACCGTGGCGCTGATGCGGCCACTGTTGAGACGGGGTTGGCGGCCAAGGATATCCGACAAGGGATAGCCAATCGCAAAGACCTCTTCACCCATCCGGTAAGGCCGCTCGCGCGGTGCAATAGGCAAGGGCTTCAAGGCTTCTTCAGGAGGCTCGCGCAGTTTCAACAACACCAGGTCGGCGCGACGATCCCTTTTCACGATGTCCGCTTCATAACGGCGATCCTCCAACCAGATGGTCGCCTCCTGATAACGTCTGAAAGTGTGAGCGGTGCTCAGAAAATAGCCATCCTCCGACAAGACAAATGCGGTGCCCTGACGGCCAAACAGCGGCGATTCGGTTTCAATCGGCGTAACCTCAAACCCAATATTGCGCAAGCCTTCGTACACCCGGGGGAAGACATTGCGTGGATCCTCCCCTGCTTCGGGTTGGAACAAAAAGATATTCTGCGCGTAATCGGGCATATTCTCAGTCCGGTCCACTGAAACCGACGGAGCAACACAGCCCGCCAGCACCCAGCTGAGCGCAGTACAAACAAAGAGGACCGGAGACTGTAAGAGGATCCGCATGGGGCCGGAAATATAAACCGACTTCCGCCGAAGAACAAGCGAACGCCAATTAATAGGTAGCGGCCCTTTCGCCGAAAGGGCCGGATCAGCTTTCCAGCAGCTCAAACTCAATGGGCTCGAAAGCCTTGCCATTCAAACGCAGCTCAAAGGTATGGGTGCCGGGATAATAAACCCTGGTAGTCACCGGTTTGAAGATGTGCTTACCGCTTATTTCAATGGTCTCACCAGCTGCAACTTCACGCACACGACCCTTGAAAACTTTTGGCGATAGACGCCCGTTGGCCTTGCGCAGGCCAATAGCAAAATCGAACAACAACTTCTGCGTTCGCCGCGTCCGATTGCGTAGGCGAAGGCTGTAGCTCAAGGCTTCGCCCATTCGCAGCTGTTTTTGGCCAAGCTCAAGGCTGAGCAATTCCCAGGCTTCGGGACCTGCATAGCCGAGCAATTCCAAGGCACCGGAATGCCCTTGCTTGACCAAGGTTCGGCAGGCATGCCGTGCCAAGCGCTCATAGCGGAGTTTGTCCGGATAAGCCCGTCGCCAGGCTTTCAGCGTTTTCACCACCAGATCCGGGTGTACCTTGGAAAAATCGTTGAGGTGGTTCGCCACCGACAAACGCACATAGTCGCTGGCATCCGCCTTCAGCCGTTCCAGCAGCGACAGAGTCAGCTGAGGTTCTTCAATGAAGCGCGGCAAACGCTCTCCCCAGGGCAAAAAAGGGCGCGACCCTTCCGAAACCAGACGCCGCACATGATGGTTAGGGTCGGACGTCCAACGCTCAAACTGGGCCAGACTGCGTTCCGTTTCTTCGCGCAGAAAAGGCCGTACCGCAAATTCGGCGGTGAAGCGTTGGGTCATCTCCCGCAGTGCCTCCATCGCCGGGTCGAAACACCGCAATCCGTGCCGCGCAACCAGTTCCGTCAACGGCCAAACCTGAAAACTGGCCAAACCTTCCTCCGCATCCTCGTCGGGCCTCAAGGCCGCAACCAGGATGCGAAACATCACCACCGGATCTCCCGGCAGCAAAGCTTCGAGCCGATCCGCCCACAATTGCATACACTGCTTTAGCTCCAGCGGTTCCAGCTCCGATTTCAGGCCGTCGAGAAAGGCTTTCTCATCGAGATCAGGATAGACCCGCTGAATCTCCGCAATAAACGACTGCGCGCGCTGGAAAGAAAACTCGTTCTTGAAGGGCTCCATTGAAATGCACTGAAGCGCTCTAAGCACGGAGGTGCAAGTCTGGTGTTTGCCACCGGGGAGGTGGACGCCTCGTCCACCCAGCGCCTTCAGCTTTTCGTGCGGCGCAGCCGGCGAAAGCCGTGAAAAAGAGCGAAGGCGAGCAAGCCAAGGCCAGCGTAAACGGTTGCGGACTCAGGAATGGGGACAACTTCGCCAGAGGGAAGGTGTATATTGCTGCTGGCGTAGTTAACGAAAACAATCTGGGAGCGTTGGGCAGCGGTGAGTCCACTGATATTACTGCCAAAGAGAATCTGATCAGCACCACCACCGCCGGCGCCAGCGTCTTTGCCGTTCCAGTTCAAGATGGTCAGGGTAGCGTTGGGGTTCCAGGCGACGGCAGAGCTGTCGGCAAAGCGCAGCACCGAGTCACCACCGCCAAAGTCGATAACAGAATTGGCGTTCAGGGTCAGGGTACCGAGATTGTCGGAGTGCCCGCCGAGCGCAAGGGTGCCTCCCGAGAGAGTCAGATTGGTGCTGTCGCTGATGCGGTTGCTTGCAGCGAGCAGGAGGGTTCCACCTTGAATGTCTAGCCCGCCCGTGGCAATGGTGCCAGAGAGAGTTGCTGAGCCACTGCCGCTCTTGACGACGGTGCCCGTGCCGGTGATGGCTCCGTTCAGCTGCGTCGTGCCGGTGCTGCTGTTATTAAAGGTGACAGTATTGGCACCGGCGTTGATGGCACCCATTCTCAGGGTTCCGGTACCGGAGTGGTTGACGTTGAAGGTGTTGCCGGCAGCGACAATGATGGAAGCGCCGGAGAGGTCCGGATTGCTGTTGCCTGTGAGGGTAAGGCTGGCACTGCCGGAGTTGTTGAAAGTCAGGGTGTTGCCTCCGCCACCAAGGATCGTGAAGCTGGCACCGGTGGTGTTGCTGATGTTCAACGAGCCAATAGTGATGGCATTATTGAGGTCGATGGTGCGGCCACTTAGGCCAGCATCGGCATTAGTAAATTGCACCGCTGCGCCGATGGCATTCGGGACCGTTTGCGGACTCCAGTTGGTACGGGCGTTACCACCGCTCCAACGGTTTACGTTCTGTCCAGTACCCTGCCCTGTCCAAGTCTGCGCTGCCAGCTCCGGCCCCAGGCACAACGGCAAAAGCAAGGCCACACCACGCAAAAGCGTTTTCCATTTACGAACCGAAAAGCAAAGATGTAACGTATTCAGACAGTTCCTTATTATGTAGGCTATATTACTTACACGGTTTATGAGGAATGTCAACTGGATCTGCTGAGGCACGTGGCTCGACAAGGGCCCCTACGCCGCTGATCTCGACGGGGCGGTGAACCCGGGAGGTGGACGCCTCGTCCGCCTTAACAATTGCCCTACCTACGGGCACGAGGGCGTGCCCGTCCCCAGGGGAGTGGACGCCTCGTCCACTCAAGACTGTGTTCGTCACGTTTCTCTGGAATCAAAGGTCAAACCTCAGCTGCTACGATCACACCTGCGCACAGCGGCGGCCTCGGCGAGGCCGCCCTACCACCCAACCGATTCCAAAGTATACCAATCCACCCCCCGCCTCTTTTGCTTTGCCAATGACCCTATAAAGCTCTTTTCCTCCTGAGATTATGTTTATTGATGAGGCATCCGTGAAGCTGAGGGCAGGCGATGGGGGCAATGGTTGCGCCAGCTTTCGGAGAGAAAAGTATATTCCAAAGGGAGGTCCGGATGGCGGCGACGGCGGCAATGGCGGCAACGTGATCCTGGAGTGCGACGTGAACGTGGCCGACTTGCGTGAATTTTATTTCAAGCCGCACTATGAGGCCGGCAGGGGGCAAGGCGGCATGGGCAGTGGCAAACATGGCAAACGTGGTGCCGATGTGGTGCTCAAGGTTCCGCCGGGACTTGTGGCGATTCGAAAGGAAACCGGTGAGGTGGCAGCGGAACTGACGCGCCACGGCGATACCGTTATCCTGCTCAAGGGCGGCAGCGGCGGCTGGGGCAACATTCACTTCAAGTCCTCCATCAACCGCGCCCCGCGGCAGTTCAAGGAGGGTGAACCAGGGCAGACCGGCGAATACACCTTTATCCTCAAAACCATCGCCGACTACGGCCTGGTGGGATTTCCAAACGCCGGTAAATCTTCCTTTCTACAGGCAGTCACGGCGGCACGGCCAAAGGCAGCCGCCTATCCCTTTACAACCCTGCACGCCAACGTCGGGGTCATCGATTTCCCCGAAAGTGCGGACAAATTGACGATCGCCGACATTCCCGGACTCATTACCGGCGCGCACGAAAACAAGGGTCTCGGACACCGTTTCCTACGCCACATCGAGCGCTGCACGGGGCTATTGTTCATTGTCGACACCGCTGGCACCGACGGGCGTAATCCGCTGGATGACCTCAAAGACCTGAAAGAAGAGCTACGGCTTTACGATCCGGCGATGATTGAAAAACCCTGGCGTATCCTGGCGAACAAAACCGATGAACCGGCTGCGGCTGAACACCTGCAGCGCTTGCGCGAAGCCTACCCGGACGCGCGGATTCATGCGATCTCCTGTGTCCTGAAACAAGGTCTGGATTCCTTGATTCAAGAGCTGTTGAAAGAATCAAAAGAACTCGCTGAGGCAAGCGAAGAGACAGAAGCCTAAGTATTGCATCCGCCATGGAATCCGCTCAGTCGGCCGCCCAAGTATCTCCAAGGTTCTCCAAGGCGCAGATTTTGCTGACGTCCGCCGGAGCTGAAATCCTGTTTGTACTGCTCGCCGTGACCGGTGCGATCCTCGCCAACTCGGTAACACTCTGGACCAATGCCGCCCGGGTGCTGCTCGAAGCCGGTGCCTGCTTCCTCGCCTACTACACCGTCTGGAAGAGCAAACGGGTTTCCGCCGAGGTCTACAATTACGGCCTTGGCAAACTGGAAAACCTGGTTTCGCTCTGCGCGGCAGCAGTCATCCTCTGCACCTTTCTCATCGTCGGCTGGAACACCATCAACCGACTATTGAACCCGGTGGCCATCGAAGGCGTCGGATTTGGCTTGGTCGCACTGGGCATTGCGGGAGCTTACAACATCTGGATCTTCATCCAGTTGAGAAACCTGAAACGCCATGACAGCTCTCCGGTGGTGGACGCTCAGTCGGTTGTCTACCTCAATGCCATCATCGCATCGGCCATCTCACTGCTTGCTGTGCTGTTGGCGTTGTTGTTTCGCGAATACACCTGGGCTCGCTTTATCGATCCCATTGGAGCGGTAGCCCTGTGCTATTTCCTGCTCCGAAACGGCCTGTCGCTCATGAAGCGATCGCTCTCGCCCCTGCTCGACGGAGCCATTGAAGAATCCAGCCAGATGCTGATCCTGCGGGGCCTGGTTGAACACTTTGACGACTATGAACAGCTCGGCCGCATTCGCAGCCGCCGCTCCGGTTCCCAGGTTTTCGTCGAAGTATTTCTTCAATTCGATCCGACACTCGAGCACGCGACTGTTCTGCAACGCATGCAGGCCATCAAGCAGACCCTCGAGCGGAGCGTGCCCGGAGCTGAGGTGTGGGTGATTCCGGACGATAATCGAGCGCCAGAACCGTAATATCGTCTGACTGCGGCGCGCCATCGACAAAGCTACCGACGCTCTCAATAATCCGGGTCACCGTCTGCTTCGGAGTCTGCCCCACCAACTCGGCATAAAGGTTCAGCAGTCGCTCATCGCCGTAGAGCGCCTGATCCTTATCCTCAGCCTCGACCACGCCATCCGTATAGAAAAGAATGCTGTCACCGGGGTTCAACTGGATCTTATGTACCCCGTATTTCATATCCTCCATGGCGCCGAGCACGAGTCCCGGCGTCAGCTCAAGCCACTCCGGGCGCCGGCCGGCGCGCCGCAGCAAGGGAAGATTGTGACCCGCGTTGCCCAGGCTCAGCTCGCCGTTCTCCAAGTCGAGCATGCCGCAAATGTAGGTCACAAACATGCTGTTTTCATTGTTAAAGCAGAGCTCATTGTTCACCCGCTCGAGGATTTCTCCCGGATCGTTGTACTGCTCGGCAATGCCCTTCACCAGCGTTTTGGTCACCGCCATCAACAAAGCGGCCGGAACTCCCTTATCCGAAACATCACCCACGGCGAAATAGAGGTAGCGATCCTTCAACAGGAAAAAATCATACAAGTCTCCGCCAACGTGTTTGGCTGAAACCAACTGTGCGTTCAGGTCGATGCCTTTGACACTCGCCGGCAGGCTGTATTTTTTGGGCAGAAAGCTCATCTGGATCTTCTGCGCAATTAGCAGCTCACTTTCGATGCGCTCCTTGGCCTTGGTAGTCTCGGTCAAATTGTTGATGTAGTCCTTCAGCGCCACCCGCATCTCATCAAAGGACCTCGCCAGCTCGCCCACTTCGTCGGTCGATTCAGCGGGAGGCATCTTCTCGTCCAGATTGCCCTTGGCAATCTGGGCTGCGGTTTTGACCAGCCGTTTCAACGGCTGGGTGATGCTGCGGGAAACGCCAACGATCACCACCAGCAGAATCACAAAGCCAGCCCCGGCAATGATCAGGATCCTCTGGATCAACTGTAGCACATCGCCATACAATTCAGCCTCTGGAATCACGACGCCCAGGTTCCAGTCCGCCTCGTCTAGTGGCGCGTAATACAACCAGGCCGACTCGCCAATCAAGCCATCCGGCAGGCGCACAAATCCACGGCTATCCTGCACCATCGCCCGGCCAATCTCGCGGAGTTCGGGAATCTCCCAGGTTTCCGCTAGACTGAAGAAACTCTCGTGGCGCACCAGTTCCGGCTCCGGATAGGTCACGAAGGCCCCACTGGAACTGACCATGAAGGCAAATCCACTATCGTAAATGGATACGTCCTCGATCATCTCCAGCATGCTGTCCAGGGACACATCGAGGGCTATAACCCCGATAAAGCTGTCTGGATCAGAGGGCTCGCGGTAGAGAGGCAGTGCGAAGGTCGCGATAAACTCATCGGCGCCACCCTCTGCATGATAGGGATCGGTCCAAATTGGTCGGCCCGTCTCTTTGGGGATCTGGTACCAATCCCTGACAAAATAATGCAGATCCTCGCCACCAAGGAAAGTCCGATGAATTTCACCGTCCTGCTTGTAGGAAAAAGGCGCGTAGTAACGCCGGTCCGGATCGACGGAGAACGGCTCAAAAGCGACTGCGGCCCCGGAGATTCGATTCGACCGTAGAACCATCTCATCCAACATGCGGTGGAGCTGCTCCCCCTCCAACCAGCCCGACTCGACTACAGCTGCCAAAGGCTGCGCCGCCGCCATAACCGAGTTCAGTGTCGCGTGAATGTGGTTGGCGGTGCCATCCGTGAGCTTGGTCGCCATCGCCTCCGCATTGTCCAACATCATGCTGCGCACCGTGAAGTAGGTGGCTCCAAATGCGGCAAAGAATATGGCCGATGTGCTGGCAAGCACAATCAGGGATAGCTTAACGGCTAAACTGCGTTTTTTAGTCATTGCTCAGGACGGGTCGGTTGAAGCGCTCGTAGTCGAGTGGCTCCGACAGGTCACCCGATTGCATCATCGCTTCATTCACAAATTCAAAATCCTCCCGGCTCAGAACCACCGGCTCACGCTGACCATCCTCATCAAAATAGACACTGCGCAGAACTTCCAGCATCCGCATCTGGTGTGCCCGGTTGGAAATGACCCCCGCCGCCCGCACCCGCGCCATCACGGAATCGATGGCTTCCTCCGGGTAAGCAAAGGCATACTCCCATCCGCGCAGGCTGGCTTCGACAAAGGCGCGTGCCCGCTCCGG
The DNA here is from genome assembly GCA_020831485.1 of Opitutales bacterium. Taxonomy (GTDB): domain Bacteria; phylum Verrucomicrobiota; class Verrucomicrobiia; order Opitutales; family Oceanipulchritudinaceae; genus JAFIGG01. The sequence continues at coordinate 28,600 of JAFIGG010000025.1, read as the reverse complement.
ATCCGAGTCCAAAGTGTGCTCCAAGGCATAGATGCCGTCTTCCGGAAAGCCCACGTTGTGCGCACCCAATTCAATCACTACAAACTCATCCGCTTCGAAACCGGATAAATACAGGGCCTGAAACTCGTTGTAACGCATCGCACTGGCGACATCAACGCCGCGGCGGATAAAAACTCCCATGCTTGCCCCCTGCTCCACCAGCACCGGCTCAACCTCGTAGCGGCGAAACAGTGCCCGCGGCTGGGCGATGAAATCCGGCCAGACCGCAATCTTGCGGCCATCCAGATCGGCCGGGCCTTCGATCCCGGAATCAGCGTGCGCCAAAAGCAAATGGGAGGATCGATGGATCAATTGTGCAAGGTTGACGACCGGAACTCCAGCTCCCTTCAATTCAATCGCCTGCGACAAGAACAAACTGGCAAAATCCACCTCCCCACGTCCCAGATACTGGCTGGCCGGACGCTCAGGACCCCCTTGTAGGATTTCAACGGCCAGACCCGCCTCCGCGTAAAAGCCCCGATCCTCCGCCACGTAGAAGCCGGCAAACTGAGCCTGGGGTATCCAGGCGGGCAGAAAACGAACTGGAGTCAACTCGTCCGCCTGCACAGGCAACGCCGCCACAGTGTGGCCACAAAAAACAGCGCATAGGGTGATGAGACCGCGCCGAAACTGCATAAACGCTCCCATATTAGACTGGGAGACGACCGCCAATCCAGTTTGTTGTCAAGGATTCTTGAAATCGACCCAAAGCTTGAACGAATTCCAATCATCCGCATACCAAACAACATGGAAGTTACTGCCCAGATACACGAAACGCACGCCGTTCTCAAACTGGATGGCCGCCTCGATGCCTACGGATCCAAGAACCTCGAGGAGGCCGTAAAAGGGCTCCTGAACGCATCGCACCAACGCCTTATAATCTTCGACATGTCCGGCCTGAGCTACCTGAGCAGTGCGGGTATCCGCGTTTTGCTAGCCACCTACAAAGCCCAGAATACGGTCGGGCAGAAGTTGTATCTGGCTGGCTTGCATGGCTACTGTGAACAGGTCCTGAACATGACTGGGTTCAGCGGTCAACTGCCAACGGCCACAGATGTCGCAAGCGTCCTGCAAACGGAAGGCATCCGCTCGCCCCGAGCCTGCGAGTGGAGTGAGCCTTTTGCGGCAGCGGCCAGCGGGGGCACACTCAGGCACAGCCCCTGGAGCAAGGATCCGGGCGAGATTCGCGTGTTGGGTCACATTGAAGATGTGCTCTATTCCCGGGTAACCCTGGACAATGTCCATTCCAAGCGCTTTTCCGAAACGGAATACTCCATCGGCCTCGGCGCATTGGGCGCGGAGCCGGGCGACTACATGCCGCTGTTCGGGGAAATGATCACCATAGGGGGCGCCATGGTCTGGCTGCCCACGGATGGTCACGATACGCCGGACTACCTGATTCCTAAAACCGACACCGGCGAAGTAAGCATCCGAACGGGTTTCAATGTTTCACTGCACGGAGATTTCAATGACCTGTTTCTTTTCGAGTCCGACGACAAAGGCGCCACCCTAGCCGAAATCTACCGCGACCTGTTCGCCTGGGCCAAACGACAGCGACCCGATTTCAAGGGCGGACTCGAAGTCACTTTACGTGCCGAAATGAAGTCAGTCTATGGTTCCGGCGTGCTCTTTTCCACGATCGCCGAAAACGCTCCAAAGAATGGGGAAATGATCACCCACCCCGACAACTTTGCCAAATGGTTCGAGATCGACCAAAAGCCGCGTTACAAGCACGTCACCGGATTGATCACGGGCGTCGGCATTGATCTCAGTTCCGACCTTTCCCGCTACGACTCGGAGCGACTCGGTGCCTGCTTCTATATCAATCCCGGCAATAAGGGTGCCACCGACCAAATGCTGCACAACCACGGAGTCTTCTTCAAATCCCAGCCCTTCCCAAAAGAGCCTGGCAACTTGCACGATGAAATCCAGCAGGTGATCGATGAGGGGGAATTTGTCGACATGCGCCACCTGCTGGACGACTGTGTAGTCCAGCGCGCCTTGATCGGTGTCAGCGCCATCCAGCAATTCGTCGCCGATCCCGAAGGACGCCCGGTAAAGGGCTGAAAAAGCTGGCAATGCAGCCCCACCCGAGTCATCCATTATGCCTATGCTGGAGATCAAAGACACAACGGAACAAGGCATCACCATCGTTCACCTGAAAGGTCGGCTCGACGGCAGCACCAGTGCCCAGGCCGATAAGTATCTGGTCGACCATTCAGCTTCATCGGACGAGGCATCGATCCTCATCGATGCCTCCGAACTCGAATACATGAGCAGCGCGGGACTGCGGGTCCTGCTGATGGCCGCCAAACGGGCCAAATCGTCACAGGGCCAAATCGCTCTGGCAGAGCCTCAGGAAGGCGTACGCCAGGTTCTGGAAATATCCGGTTTCACCTCCATCCTCGACATCCACCCCACCCGCGCCGAAGCCTTGCAAGCCCTCGCAGGCTGACTTGGATACGCCAACCGCCCCCAGCGGTCATGCGCTTCACCCTCAAAAACGATCTCAGCGAACTCAATCGTCTGGCCACTGAGCTGGAAGCCTTCGGCCAAGCAGAATCGCTCAGCCCACAGACGGTCCAGCAGCTCAATCTGGCCCTCGACGAACTGGTCACCAACACCATCAACTACGGCTACGAGCAGCCTGGGCAACACAGCATCGAAGTAGAAATCGAACGCAAGGGCGATGTCGTCGAAATCTGTTTGTGCGACAACGCCAAAGCATTCGACCCTTTCTCGGCGAAGGAACCGGATATTGAGGCTGACATCGACGATCGCCCAATCGGCGGCCTGGGCGTCTTCCTAGTCCGGAAACTCATGGATACCTGCGACTACCGGCGCAAAGGCGACCGCAATGTCGTGCAATTGAGCAAAAAGCTTTAGAGCCTTGTCCTTATTTCTTAACAGCGTACGCGCCTGCTGGCTGGTCCTCCTCACCATAGTCGTCCAATCCCTGAGCGGCCAGACCGCACCCCGCACCCTGCACAGCGCCTGGTTTGAGCGCGCACCCTATCAAATGGAAGAGGAGCGCCGCGATACGCGTATGCTCACGGGTCTGGAGGTGCAGCTACTACAGAGACTCGCGCGCGATACGGGCTTACGCGTTGAGTTCGATGCAGCTTCCTGGTCCGAGCAAATGGACAGATTCGCCAATGCTGAGCAGGACGTCATTATCGGCGCCTACCTCCGCGAGGAGCGTCCGGGGCCGGTGCACTATTCGCCCTCCTACAGGGAAGAGCGCAATACCCTTTTCATTCATCGCTCCATGCGCACGGAGGCTGCGTTTGAGCAGCTCGACGATCTCCTGGATTGGCTGCGCCAGGACTCGGTCCGCGCGGGCGTCGCCGAAGGTTACGTCTATGCAAATGCTGAGCTCGAGAACTTCCTGAACGATCCGGCAAACAGCGAGCAGGTCCAAAGCTTTCGCGACGAACGCGAAATGCTGCATGCTTTGATGGAGGAGCAGGTCGACGCAATCATCGCCGACCCTTTGGTCATCAATGCACTGCTCGGCCGAATGGGCGATCGTCGCAGGGCCTATGAACACCCGCTGGACCTGGGCTGGACCGAGGTCCACTTCATTTTCAACCGCGACACGCTCTCAACCGAAGAAATCGAAGCACTCGACCAGCAGCTGCGGGAGCTACTGGATTCCGGCGAAGTGCTGCGCATGCAGAGGGATTTCCTGCTGCCCACTTTCCTCTCAATAGCCACCACCGAGCGCTGGTTTTTCATTCTCAACCTGATGGGAATCGCAGCCTTTTCAATGTCCGGCATTCTGCTCGCGCGCAAAGGCCGCTACAATTTTTTTGGGGCCCTGATTCTCGCGGCGACACCCGCCGTCGGCGGTGGTCTGGTCCGCGACCTGCTGATCGGGCAGACTCCAGTCTTTTTCATCGAGACCCCAGTGTATATACTGCTGGTCCTTGGCCTCGTGGTCGCTGGCACCGCATTGTTCAACCTGTGGGATACACTACGCCCACGCTTTTTCGAACAATCGGCAGGAGCGGAGCGTTGGGCCATGCGGCTCTACGAGCGCCTGTTTAAAGTCTTCGACGCCTGGGCGGTGGCAGCGTTTACCGTGATCGGTGTCGGCGTAGCCGCCGAGAACCAGATCGCCCCTCTCTGGCTCTGGGGCCCGGTGCTTGGGGTGATCACCGCTTCGTTCGGCGTCATTCTGCGGGACATGGTTCGAGCCGACCATGACATCCGCATTCTGAAGAAGGATAGCTATGGTGAGATCTCGATACTCATCGGCATCGTTTACGCCTTGTTCCTGCTACGGCCCGGCATCGCACTCAACCCCAATGCCATCGTCTGGACCACCTTCATCGCTATCGGCGCAGGTTTCAGTCTTCGCCTGTTGATCATTTTCAGGGACTGGTCCAACCCCCTCCAATTGGGCAACCGTGCGACCGCTCCCGAAAAGCGGTTCAGCGAATACCTAAAAAACGAGCAGCAACTCTGGCACACCCTGCAGGCATTCATCCCGGAAGTTAAAGGCGTATCACGTCCACAAACCCACGCTGAACTCGAATCCCTGCACAACGATATCTTCTCCCGCATCGACACCTGCCACACCCGCTTCCGCAACATGACCCGGGAAGCTCTGGGTGAAAGCGATGCCGACCGCCTGCTGCGACTGCAAAATCGCCTCGAACGTATCCGCCGCCTGGAAGAAGACCTCTACGCCCTCGCCAACGACGCCCCTGCCAATTGGAACACCCTCGACCAAGCCTGCTGGGAAAGCCTGCACGCCGTCATCGAAGCCATCACCGAAACCCTCGACGACCCCGACCCCATCAACATCGAAATGCTCTCCACCCTCGCCACCGCAGACCCCCAGCGCTTCGAGCGCCTGCGCCGCGAGCACACGGCCAGCGACACCACCGACGAATCCGCCATCCAGCGCAGCTACCGTTTCCAACGCCTCTTCGCCCTCCTTTCCGAATTCGTAAACCTCTACGTAACGGATCATAATCGGATACAGTAGCCCTCCCGCTTCAGCGGAGGGACCGCGACTCAACCAGCGCCCCAAACCCGCACCAAGGCCCCAGTCCCCAGGCTGAAGGCCTGGGGCTACCCTATAAACTACTCTTAAATACGTTTGCATTGCCGCCTCAATTACTAACTATTTACCTATGCAAAAAATCGTTCGCATATGGCGTAAGCAACTCCCGCATTGGGAGGTCGAAAACGGAACGTATTTTATAACGGTGCGCTGTGCTGGCAGCTTGCCTGATTCGGTCAAGCATCGTCTGCGGAAAGCAGCAAAAGCGGTGGTTCAAGCGGAAGCCAAATCCCTCCAGTTAATCCATTTACAGCGGCAATACTTTCTTATTTTGGACACTTATCTGGATCGATGCCTGGGGCTCTCGCCATTCGTCTCGGACAAGAGATGCAAAGAGGCCGTCCCAATCCTCCTCAATGCCATCGCTTCACGAGATTGGCAAAGCGGGCCACTGATCCTAATGCCAAATCATATCCACTTCGTCACCCGGTCGAATTCTTGCCAGAGTCATGATCTCCAAGCCTTCATGACACAATTCAAAGGCAGAACATCTCGCCAATTGAATCAGCTCTTGAATCGAACCGGCAGGCTCTGGCAAGAAGACTGGTTCGATCACTGGATACGCTCAAATACGTCCCTGGAACTGATTCGCCATTACATACAGCAGAACCCAATCAAAGCCGGTCTTTGCCAATGCTACCGGAAATACCCAGGATACAGCGAAGGTTCCATACATACCGTGATCCGGTGAGTAGCCCTTCGCTTTAGCGGAGGGACCGCGACTCAACCAGCACCCCAACCCGCACCGAGTCCACGGTCCCGAGGCTGAAGGCCTGGGGCTACTTTTCTTGCTGCAATCCGATTTTATGGATGGGGATCGGGACAAAACCGATTCCTTTGGGGAATGCTTCCGGGTTGGCTTGAATTTTTCCGTCGATGATTGCGTAGGGGCGAGAAGGTTTTGCGGCGACGGTGTTTGCGGGGATCCGGGTATCAGGGTTTGCGCTGTGGTGAATTTCGAAATCCGGGTCCTGGTCGGTGTCCTCGGTAATTCTGAGAGCAATGGGGTCGCCGATATAATTGTCGCGAACTTCGACGGTGTCGAAATCCACGCCGTCGAACAGGTCCAGAAAGATGCCGTCGTAGGATATGTTATTGGCCACAATATTGCCTTTCGGAACTTTGGGTTCGTCTGTGAATAACTTTTGCAGTTCGGGATAGCGCTCGGCATACGGGGGCTGGTCTACCCGCGCGTCGCGCATGAAATTGCGTAGGGTCGGCACGTAATTGGGATGATCCTCATCGAGGTGATGATTGGCCCAGCTGAGGCCGCGGCCATCGATCTGGACGGAGGGTTCGCAGTCGATGAAAACGTTGTTGCTTATCACATTGTCGCGGCCGCCGCCGACAAAGGCAGCCCGTCCGGCGCGGTGGAAGACATTGCCGTATATCTGAATTCCACTGGCAAAATCGTCGAGATAGACCGCGCGCACTCCGTGCAAACCGGGGCCATGGAGGTCGTGTAGAAAATTGTAGCGTACGATGGTTCCCCGGCTGGTGTAGTCGCGGCCGGTGTAAATGGCTCCGACATCCCCGGTCTCGCGGGCGATGTCGAAAATCTCGTTGTATTCGATCCGGTGGTCATTGCCCTGGAAGGAAATCGCCATGTGCGGGGCATTGTGAATAAGGTTGTGAGCAACTCTTTGCCCCACCCCGTTAATGCGAATCGCCGGGTGGTAGGTTCGAAAGGTCAGGCCAAAGCGATGAATGTGGTTATTCACAATGGCGTGACCAGCGGGTTCGAGGCTGGAACGGTCGCCACCGGAGACATCAATGGCACCGGTGTCGAGCTTGGTGAAAACACCGTCGACCACACGGCACTGGCTGCCGCCCTCAATGGTCACCGGTCGACCGCCGAGGTTGTGGAACGATCCGCCGACGACTTCAATAGCCTCGGAATTGCGAATCACTATGGCTGGCCCACGGGCATAAGCGAATTCAAAGCCTTGCAGGCGAATGTGCGCCGCATCCTCAACCACTATCATTGGATCCGCCAGAATGGACACGCTGACTTCAGCGCTGAAAGCGTCGCCGTCCGGGGGCCAGAAGAAGAGCAGTCCGCGCTCACGGTCCAGATACCATTCGCCGGCTGCATCCAGCTCTTCCGGAACATTGTAGAAGTAAAAGCGCTGGCCGCTGGTATAACCGTAATTGTGATGCGGTTCGGCCAACTCGATGCGCCGGGTTTCGGTATCGATGGACGCAACTTGCTGGGTCGAATCCGCCCAGTCCCAGGTCCAGTAACCGTGCAGCCAGATATCCTCATGCGAAGCCCAGGAAGCCGGCCGGTCCCCATGGTATTCAATTGCCCCGTAATGGCGCCCGGTCGGGACCTTTCCGTCCCGCTTGTCCACAGGGTTTCCCGGGTGGATTCGCCGCTCGCCATCCTGCGGGACCGCGGCAATCAGCTCCCAGCCTTCGTTCGGGTAGCGGGCCAGCGTCATCGGCTCCTCCCGGTAGTAAAGCTGCAAGGCAGATGGCGTGTAGGGGATATGAAACCCGAGCCGCCGCAATTCACCGTAGTCTTCCACTCCGGCCGCCTTGAGGTCGACTACATAAATCCGCTCGCGATTGGTGCCAGGCACCCTTGATTCAATATCCGTATCGCTCAGTCGCTGAAAACCGCGAACCGTTTGCCCTCCGGACCAAACAACCCGCTCTCCCGGATAGGCCTGCCAGTGAACGAGCGCGGGGCCAATGCCACTGTCTTCCCCGCCCAGACGCAACGTCTGCCGCCGCTCATAAACACCGCCGCGCACCCAGACACGGACTTCACGGTGAGTCCCTGCCTGAGCCAGCACCCCTCGAACTGCCTCCTGTGCCCGCTCAAAGCTCGCAAAAGGGCCATCCGAGCCATCTTCCAAGGCTATTTCATAGCGTCCACTCCAGTTGTCATCACCCTCTGGCGATACAAAAAAGGCCTCGCCAGCCCAAAGTGGTGAAGCAGCGACAAGAGTCAGCAGTAACAAGGCAACTTTCAGGGTACTCATTCACGGCGTGTTAACGCCTTCGCTGTAAAAGGCCGAGTGGGACCGGGCTTTATGCTAAATTTTTCGGTAAAGGCCAATAGCCCGCTGCGGGCGCGAGGGCGCACCTGCTCCCGGGGGGGGCGGACGCCTCGTCCGCCCGATCAATAGGTCAGGACCAGGACACGGCATTGAACCACTATCATACTCTGAAGAAACTTGCTGAGACGTGCATTTCTATGAAACTATACGTCATGCAAACAAAACTAACTTTGCGGGTCGACGAAGGAGTTGTTCGGAAAGCAAAACGTTTGGCCCGCCAGCGGGGAACTTCAGTTTCACGGATTTTCGGAGAATTCATCAGCAGCCAACCTGAAGAAATGGACCCCAATGATTTTCCACCGAAAACGGCTTCAATGATCGGTGCTATTCGCCGTGCGGACACTGCGCTCGATGAGGACGCCTACAAGAAACACCTGGAGGATAAATACCTGTGAAGGTGATGGTAGACACCAACGTGATTTTGGACGTTTGGTTGGCCAGAGAGCCTCACTGGATAGAGTCCGCCCAATTGGTAGGACAGATTGAGGAGGGAAAGCTGACCGGTTATCTATGCCCAACAACTGTTACGGCGCTGCATTACCTCGGGAAGAAAGTGCTGGGCGAAAAAAATGCACGGGCACTGCTCAGTGAACTGCTTGATCTTTTTGAAGTAGCAACCCTAACCCCTGCAATATTCCGCGATGCCTTGAACAGCAGCATTGTCGACTTTGAGGATGCAGTCATCGAAGCCGTTTCAATCGCAACCGAAGTCGACCTCATCGCCACCCGAAATCTGAAGGATTTCCGAAAATCCCGCATCGAGGCAAAGTCTCCAAGCCAGATACCCGGAGTAGTAACTGTGGCCGAACCGGTTTAGAACGAAATCAAGGGCGCGAGCTCCGGGACTTTCAGGCGGATCGCCTGGGCGACCAAATCAGCAATGACCACACCGCCCCGGGAGCTCAGATGGGTGTTGTCGGGTTGCTCGGGGTTGCGGTTTTCGGGACCTAGGACCACTGCCCGCTCCGGGCCACATTCGTTGGCCAGTTCGATGCTCTTGATGTGCAGGTCAATCAGCAAAACATTCAGCTCGCTGGCAACCGCGCGGGTCGCTGTTGCGTAGTCGGCCATGTGGTCCGGGATGTGTTTCCCAAGGGAAGCATTCCAGTAGGGTTGCAGCTGATTGGGGTCAATGCGCCCATCAGGTCCAAAGTTGCGCCGGACCATGGGGGTCAGCAAAACCACCTCGCCGCCCAATGCCCGAATCTCCTCCACGTAGCGTTTGAGGTTCTCGCGGAAGGTCGTCTCCGCATCTGTTTCCAGAGCTGGCCCCTTGCCCGGTTCGTCGTTGTGTCCGAACTGAAGCAGCACCCAATCGGGTTTCAGTTCCAATACCTCATCCCAGCGCCCCTCGTCCCGAAAACTTTTTGAACTGCGGCCTCCCATCGCAAGGTTCTTGAATTCGACACCGTCGACCAGTAGCTCTCCAAATGCATCGCCCCAGCCACTGCCGGAGGCCATTGTAGAATCCCCCACCAAAACGATGCGCGGCGAGGTCTCTGTTGCAAAGGTAACGGCACACACGAAAAGCATACCCAGGGCCAGAAAGATCAACCGCTTCGAAGAACTCGATTGAAAAACACAGGGCATGTCATTCATGTTCAGCATGTTGAGTATACCTCTTCATTTTAAGCCGGGGGGCAACTCGAAAATTGCCATGAACTTTACCGCAAACACAGACATCCAATCGTCAGCTCGATGATGATCGGTTGACGGACGGCAAATATTGGAATCTTATCGCAGCCGTGCACTCAGCAACCACGCCCCCTTCGCTCTTCGACCTGACAGATAAGGTCATCGTTATCACTGGTGCCACGGGCACCCTGACTGGCTCCGCTGCGCGGTATTTTGCAGCCCAGGGAGCTCGGGTGGTTTATCTGGCGCGCAATCCGGAAAAGCTGGAGGCCGCACTGGCTGACTGCCGCGACGAGTTTCCCGATGCGCAGTGCATGGGCGTGGTTGCGGACGTGCTCGACCGCCCGGCACTGGAGAAGGCGCGCGACGCGGTGCTGCAAAAATGGGGGCGCATCGACGGCCTGCTGAACGGCGCCGGGGGCAACATGGCGGGGGCTACGATCAGTCCGGACAAGAGTTTCAAGGACCTGGATTTTGACTCCCTGCAACAGGTGGTGGACCTCAATTTCCACGGCACGGTTCTGCCCTCGCTGGTTTTCGCCGATGCCCTGGTCGAGGGCGGAGGCTCCGTGGTCAATTTTTCATCGGTTTCCGCGCCGCTCGCGGTGACGCGTGTGGTCGGCTACTCAGCGGCCAAATCGGCGGTCGAAAATTTCACCCGCTGGCTGGCGGTGGACATGGCCCGCAAAACCGAAGGAAAAGTGCGGGTCAATGCCGTCCTGCCGGGTTTCTACATCGGCGAACAGAACCGGCACCTGCTGACCAACCCGGATGGGTCCCTCACCGAGCGCGGGCAACTTGTGGTCAACAACACCCCCTTTGGCCGCTTTGGTCAGGCCGATGAACTCCACGGTGCCCTGCACTACCTGCTGGCCGATGCTTCCAAATTTGTCACCGGAACCATCCTGCCGGTCGACGGAGGTTTTGTCGCCTTCTCCGGAGTCTGAGCCATGGCCAATCCGTCCAGACAAACCCTGCTCGAGGAAGGCTTCCGCTGGTTTGGTCCGGGCGATCCGGTGCCCCTCAGCCACATCCGCCAGACCGGCGCCACGGCCATTTTCAACGCCCTGCACGAGGTCCCTTACGGCGAATGCTGGACTCCCGTAGCCATTGAGCAACGTAAAGCAGCCATAGAAGCCGCCGGCCTGAGCTGGCGGGTGGTCGAGTCAGTTCCGGTGCACGAGGATTTAAAAACGGCTACCGGCGACACCGCCCGACTGCTCGACAACTACTGCCAGACCCTGCGCAACCTGGCTGCGGTCGGCATCGAAACAGTGGTCTACAATTTCATGCCGGTGCTCGACTGGGTACGCACCGACATGAATTGGGAGCTTCCCGGTGGAGCGCGTTGCCTGCGTTTCAATCCCATTCACTTTGCAGCCTTTGAGCTGTATGCCCTGCAGCGTCCAGGAGTCGACCAGGATTATTCCGCAGACCAACAGGCATCCGCCGCCCACTGGTGGAAGTCCTTGGCTACGGATGCTCGCGAGCATTTTATCCAATCGATCATCGATGTGTTCCCCGGAGTGAAGTGGGGACTTTCCGTCGACGACATTCGCCGCATGCTCGATCGGTATCAGGCAATCGATGCCAATCAACTGCGCAGCAATCTAAAGCGGTTTTTGGATACAGTCATTCCTGTCGCGGAAGCACTTGGAATGCGAATGGCGATCCATCCAGACGACCCACCCTTTTCCGTGCTGGGCCTGCCGCGCATCGTCAGCACTGCAGACGACATCGATGCCATCTATTCCATGGTCGACAGCCCCGCCAACGGCCTCTGCTTCTGCAGCGGCTCTTTCAGTGCCAGGGCCGACAATGACCTCGCCACCATGGTCAAGCGGTTTGGTCCCCGCATACACGCCGCCCATCTGCGCAACACACAGCGCAACGAAGACGGCAGTTTCCACGAAGGCGGACACCTCGACGGCTCCGCCGACATGCCCGCAATTGTGCATGCCCTGCTCAGAGAGCAGGACCGCCGGCAGGCCAAAGGACGCGCCGACTGGCAAATCCCCTTCCGCCCCGACCACGGCCACGTCATGCTGGACGACCTGGACAAACCCGTCGGAATCACCCCCGGCTACCCCGCCATCGGCCGCCTCCGCGGCCTCGCCGAAATCCGCGGCCTGATGCACGGACTGCGATGGCAAACCAAAAGGTAGGGCCGTCTTCGTTGCACTACGCCGTGCCGAGGCAGTCTCGCCGAGACGGCCGCTGGCCTAAGGTAGGAACCACTGACTAATCGCGGCGGTTTCGGCGAAACCGCCCCACCTATTCTTGTGAATGTTATTATTGGACAGAAGCCTTTAACCAGACGGCATACTCGTCTGCACCGATCTCTCCGGCAGCCAGCGCGAGTGTTTGTAAAACCGCTTGTTCTTCAGGGGCGTTCAATCGATGGCCATTGATTCCAAGAAATACATAAGCAGCCATGAACCCCGAACGTTTGTTGCCATCACCGAAAGGGTGATTTCCAATGATACCTGCAGCGTAAGCTGCGGCCAAATCGAAGAGGCTGGGCTTGCCATACGTGAACAGCTGAATCGGCTTATTCAAGGCGGAATCCAGCATACCACTGCCCCGGATACCACCTCTCCCTCCGAAACGGGAGAGCAACGAATCATGAACGGTCAAAATCACTTCTCGACTTAACCAATACGGTTCATTCATTTGGCCAGTTCCCGCAATGCGTTCCGGTAGCGATTCATACCCTCTTCAGCCACTTTCATGACCTCCTCAAATCCCGGCCGATCCCCGGTGATTCGCAGGGAATTATCCGGGGACTCCGTCAGGTAAAGGGACTGTCCTTCCTCAACTTTAAGCACCTGCAGGGCTTCCTTGGGAAGCACGATGCCGAGGGAATTACCGATCTTGCGTACTTTGGTTTCGATAGCCATGTTATAACTTATGTTATCACTCACGCGCTAGTCAAGCTTTTCGGTTGTCTTAAAACCTGCAAATCCATTAGTTGAAGTGGTGAGAATTGGGTTTTTACTTTTAATCGCCTCTATGGGCTTTCAGCTGTTGTCAACAACCCTGCTGGCGGATGTTGTAATCAACGAAGTCATGTCTTCCAACGGCCTAACCATTGCGGATGAAGACGGCGATTTTGAGGACTGGATTGAACTGTGGAACAGCGGAGACACGGCCGTCGACCTCAGCGGATATGGCCTCTCCGACGACTTGGAGCGACCAATGCGCTGGGTCTTCCCGGACGGCGTTGTGATCGGCCCGGATGAATACTTGCTGGTCTGGCCCTCGGGCAAGGATCGCCGCGATCCCAATAGTGAGTTGCACACGAATTTCGGCATCAGCTCCGCGGGCGAACCGGTGCTGCTAACGGCGCCCAACGGGACCAGGGTGGACGAACTGCCCAATGTTCAGATTCCACGCGACATTTCCTATGGCCGCGGCTATCCAGACATCTACAATTTCTACTACTTTAGCAACCCTACACCGGGAGCCACCAACGACACAACCGGCTATCTCGGCATATTGAGCTCTCCGACTTTTAGCGTCGTTCCCGGATTCTACAGCGATGAGGTCACTGTCGCTATCAGCTACAAAGGCCCGGAATCAGGCGTCGAACTGTACTACTCGCTGGATGGAACCCGCGACCACACTCAGGCCGAGCCCTATACGGAACCGATCACTTTCGCCTCCCGGGCGGGCGAGCCAAATGGAATTTCGATGATCCCCACTAACCCGCCCCAAGTGCCTGGATACATGCGCTGGGAAGAACCTATCGGCGAGGTGATGAAAGCCAACACTCTCACTGCCATTCCATACAAAGAAGGTTACCTGACACTTGAACCCAGGAGCGGAACCTACTTTGTCGGTCCCGAGTGGATGGGCCGATTCGATATCAACGTTATATCCATTGTAACCGATCCAGAGCATTTGTTCGGCCATGAAACAGGGATATATGTGCCTGGAAAAATACATGAAGAAAACGATTTCACTGGCGAGAACGGTGACCCCTACGCCAACTACTTCCAGCGGGGAGCTAATTGGGAGCGGCCTATCTCGTTTGAATACTTTGATTCATCCTCCTGGGAAAGCCTGACACACGGTCATCTGTTCATGCGCATCCATGGTGGCAGCACCCGTGCTTACCCTCAAAAATCACTGCGTCTGTATGATCGCGGAAGTCTGCATGGAGGGAACGGATTGAGTTATCCTTTTTTTCAAGAGCGGCCTTACCAGGATTTCAGTCGCCTGATTCTCCGCAATTCAGGACAGGACTGGTTCCACTTTTCGAACACCATGCTTCTCGATGCCTTTCTGCATCGGCTGCTGAGAAACATGGATTTTGAATACCAGGCTTACGAGCCTTCAGTGCTGTTTCTCAATGGTGAATACTGGGGGATTCACAACATACGGGAACGCATTGACAAATACTTTATAGCCCAGCAATACGGGGTGGATACAGATCAAATCGATATACTCACAGGCAATGCGGAAGTCGATGAGGGTTCGAACGAGCACTACCTGGACATGCTCGATTTCATGCGTGCCAACGACCTCAATGATCCGGAAAACTACGCGAAGGTTCAGGAGATGATGGATGTCGACAACTACATGGACTACATTATTGCGCAAACCTTCATAGCTAACTGGGACTGGCCGGGCAACAACATCGATTTCTGGCGGTTACAGACCGATTATCACCCCGACAAACCCAAAGGGCATGACGGTCGCTGGCGCTGGATCCTTTACGATCTGGATTTCGCATTCATTGTCTATGAGGACTATCCCCGTCTTGATATGTTCGACCACCTAAAGAACCCAACGGACGAAGCTTGGCCCAATCCGGATTGGTCTGTGGAACTGATCAACCTGCTTTGGCAGAGCGAAGAATTCACCCAGTCCTTTCTGGTTCGCTATGCAGACCACATGAATACAACACTCCGCCCAAACCGCACTTGGCAAATCCTGCCAGGAATGGCTGCCCCGATACGCAATGAAATCATTCCTCATCACCAACGCTGGGGGCGCGGGGATTATTCCCTGGAAAGATGGGAACGCTACCTCGGCAACCACATGCACTACGCGGATATCCGCCATACCTATGTTTGGCAGCATCTGCAGGACAATTTTGAAGTAGGCACACCCACACCCATCACCTTGCGTAATCAGGATACGGATAAAGGCGTTCTGAAGCTCAACCACCTGCGCCTCGAAGAGGGATATGCCGACTGGGTGCATGGACGCCCCTATGAGTGGACAGGAGAATACTTCCCCGACCTGCCGATCCAAGTCACCGCCGTTCCGGATCCAGGCTATGCCTTTGCTGGCTGGCTTGAATTTCCGGACCACGATTCGCCCTGCATCGAATTCCTGCCCGGTGAAACCACAACCCTCACCGCAACCTTTGAACCCGGTCCAGTCCACCAACTGCTGCACTTCTGGCACTTCAACAACACGAACAACCTTTCTGCCTTGCTGGAACCAAGCTTCACGGTCGGCGGCGATCCATCGATCGGTATTTTGTTGGGTACCGAAACAGAGGTCCAAGACGGTGGCAGCAATGGCTTCAGCGGCGAAAACGCCCGCTTGAACGTCCCCACAGGCCGTCACCTGCGAATCAACAATCCACTTGGGGCCCAGGTCGACATCGCCCTGCCCTCGGATGGCTTTCACAGTCTGCGCTTTGCTTACGAAACCCGCCGGTCCGGACAGGGCGCAGGCATCCAGCAGCTGTCCTACACGGTGAACGGAGTCGATTATGAGCCGCTGCAAACTCTCGTGGTCATCGCCGACGATCCGATTCTCCACACCTGGGATTTCGATGAGATCGAAGCGGCCAATGACAACCCTGACTTTGCCATCCGCATTGAGTTCGAACAAGGCCAAGGCGGCATCGCCGGCAACAACCGTTTTGACAACATGACGCTCGATGGCGTGCCCTACATCGACTTCCTCCAGCGTGACCTGACCTCCACCGCCGGTGCCTGGGACCAAAGCGCCGCCTTCGGCCGTTTCGCCATCGTCAACAACCAATGGGTCTACCACCACAAGTTTGGCTGGATCTACGCGGCCAGCAGCAAAAATTCCCTGCGCGGCGCCTGGATCTGGTCCGAAAGCCTGGAAGCATGGTTGTGGTTGTCCTCCCGCATTGGGCCAAATTGGGCCTACCGGGCCAACGATGAAGCCTGGCTGCGCTGGGATGCCTCGGAGCACACATGGGTTGCAGCTGAGGCTCCCTGAGTTCAAAGGGAGGGACGGACGCCTCGTCCGTCCAATCCCACGGACCTGCAACGGGCACGAGGCGTGCCCGCCCCCCTTAACCAAAATCCGACCCCTGACAGTCAGAACAATTTCACTGTGGCCATCCGACCGAAATTCGCTTGGACTCAGTTTCACGTCTATGATTAAGCACAGCTCACTATTCAAAAAACTGACTTTTCTAGTAACCTCCAGCGCCCTCGCACTGGCGACCGCATCTGCAGATAAAATGGAATTTGAAATCGGCAAAACCCTCTACAAAAACGCACTCTCGAGTCTCGAGGACATCGAAGGCTGGGTCATTGAATCCAGCGTCGAGGGCCAACCGGTCATCACCTTCCCCAACGGCCGAATGCGCATGGAGTCCGAGGTCCACTACCTGCTCTGGTGCCCGGTCGACTTCCCCGATAACATCCGCATCACCTGGGAGTTCCAGCCGAGGCGCGACGACGGGCTCGCCATGTTCTGGCTGGCGGCGAAGGGCCGCGATGGCGAAGACTTGTTTGACGACAGCCTGGCCGAGCGCACAGGCGCCTACCCACAGTATTTCGATGGCGACATAAATGCCCTGCACGTCGCCTACTTCCGCCGCAACGCACACGGCGAACCGCTCGAAGAGCGGTTCTTCCAGACCTCTCATCTGCGCAAAAGCCACGGCTTCCACCTGGTGGCCGACGCAGGCGACCCGATCCCCTCCGTCCGCGATGTAGTGGGCCCGTATCAAATGGAGATCATCAAATACGGTCCCTATTTTCGCTTCTCGATCAACGGCCTGAAGATTCTCGAATGGGAAGATTCCGGGGACATCGGCCCCATTCTCGAAGGCGGCAAAATCGGCCTTCGCCAAATGGCCGGCCTGATCGCCGACTACGGCAACCTGAAAGTGCAGGCAATCGAGCGCAAGTAACACGGTCCCGCTGGACAACCTGCCCAATTGGCCAATAAAACTTCCTTTTCAGCAAGGACTTGTGCCTTCGAACCCTCTATACTCCATCCCACATGAGCAAAACTCCTGAAATTCAAACCACAACTGTTGGTTCCTACTCTCCAATTGACTGGCTCGCCGCCCTGCCCTCCGAGCAGGCCATCCTAGACGCGACTGCGGTCGTGATCGACACCCAGAAACGCAACGGCATTGATCTGCCGACGGACGGTGAACTCTACCGTTTCGACGTCAATCATCCGGATACCAATGGCATGATTGAATACTTTATCCGCAAGATCGGCGGCATCCGCGGTGAAGTGGGCCGCGCGGACACCAAAGCATTCCAGGCCATGGACAGTATGAAGTTCCGCAGCAAGCCAGCCGGCGTTGTCATGGAAGCACTGCACGAGGGCACTCTCGACCTGCCATCCGCCTGCCGACAATCACAATCCGTCGCCAATGGGCCGCTGAAATTCACCCTGACCAGCCCCTTCATGCTGTCCCGCACACTGCTGGACTACCATTACAAATCCTTTGAAGACCTGACCCTCGCCATTGCCGACGTGCTCGCCGAGCAGGTCGCCGACCTCGACATCGATTGCATCCAGGTCGACGAAGCCAACATTCCCGGCGCCCCCGACTACGGGCCACTCGCCGCGGAAGCCATCAACCGTGTGCTCGACCAGGCTAAGGGCCAGAAAGCAGTCCACTTCTGCTTCGGTAACTACGGCGGCCAAACGATCCAGAAAGGGGCCTGGCAGCCACTCATCGATTTCCTCAACGCATTGCACACCGATCACCTGGTCCTCGAATTGGCCCACCGCCCCGACTCCGACCTCCAGGCACTCAAGGAAATCCGTCCGGAAATCGACCTCGGCATCGGCGTAATCGACATCAAAGTCAACCACGTCGAATCCCCCGATGAAATCGCCCGCCGCATCGAAAAGGCCGTCTCGGTCGTCGGCGAAGGCCGCATCAAATGGATCCACCCGGACTGTGGTTTCTGGATGCTCAAACGCTCCATCGCCGACCGCAAGATTGCCGCCCTGGCGAAAGGTCGCGACAAGTATCTGGGTCGCTGAGGCATTATCTGCGGCTTCCATTCCGCGCGTCCCCGGGCTGAAGCCGCGGGGCTACGACTATTTCGTATTCAAACGCTTCACCACTTTCAGCGTGTCCCCAGTGTCTTCCATCTCGAATAGATGGATGCGCTGGTTCGGGCCAGTGTTCGGCGAGTGCAGGGCCATCATCAGCTGACCTTCCAGGCTTTCAAAAAGCATGGGGTGGCCACCATCCTCGCTGTAAAGGGGCTCGGCTTGTTGCTCCCAGGGGCCTTCCAAACGGCCGGATTCAGAGATTGCCAGGCCAACGGTGTAACCACCTTCGCTAAAGCTCGACCAGACCATGAACAGCTTGCCGGACTTGCTGGTGTACAACCAGGGGCCATCGGTCACCCAGCTGCCATACTCCTGCCGCTCGGCCCAGGGGGCGTCGCTGCCGCGGAATAAAACAACCGGCTCGCCGACGGTTTCCGACAGGTCCTCGGAAAGCTGGATTTTCGACATGGTTCCGTCAACGACCTGCACCCACTCGTGACAGTAGATCATGTAGGGAACCCCGTCCTCCACCCACAGCGTTCCATCAAGGGTCATTTTCTCAGCCGGCAACTGCGGCTCATTGGAAAAAGCTTCGTACGGCCCGAGCGGATTGTCCGCCACCAAAACCTGCGAGCCCCGCATCACCCGGTCGCGCCACTGGAACCACTGGCTCCACTGCTCGTCGAACTGCTTATTGGTGCTGAAGGTCACAAACAGGTAGTACTTGTCCTGATATTTGTGAATCTCAGGCGCCCAGATCCCCTGGATGTGAACGTCCTCACCCCACATCTCCGCCGGGGTTCGGTAGACAATGTAGGGACCCGTCCAGTTGACCAGGTCCTCGCTGGTGTAAGCCCTGACGGCTGCCCCACGGGACGAGGCAACCATGTAATACATCCCGGCCTCGTGGTCCACCAACACACAGGCGTCGCGCATGAAAATATCGTCGAGCGGCGCCGTTGTCACCTCGGGCGTCCGTGGGGTTTCGGAAGATTGACCAGATAGCATAAGCGGTAGCAGCACGCACAGCGCTGCAGAAAAGAGTGAGCGAAAACAATTCATGAATAATGAGTAGGGTTGAAATACGCAGCGGCCATAGACTAGCCGCTCCCCTCACAACAATCCATAATGCCGGGCGCCTTCAAGCACGCCGGAGGTTGACTGTCCGTTTGCACAATACAGGCAGTTTTCCAAACCCGCCTCACGGTGCGCCGCAGACACTTTTTCACGCACATCCGCAGAGGCATTGCCCACAAGAACTGCCCGAAACCCAGCCACCAGCGCGGCATAATCATTGCCCGAATCACCGGCAAACACGACCGCCTCCTTGTTCAGCCCCAATTTTCGCGCCAGCCACTCCAGGGCAAAGGCCTTGGAAACGCCCAGAGGCAGCAGGTCGATCAAGCCGTCCCCATTAAAGGGATCCACGCTGACCACACAGTGATAGGGCAAGTCTTCCGTTCGCAGTCTACTGGCAATGACAGATCCCAGGGTCTCGGACTCCTCCGCATCCGTGTAGTAGCTCAATTTAAAGGCCCCCTGCTTCGCATCTTCCTGTAAGCGCAAGCCCGGAATGCTTTCAAAATATGGGACCAGTTTCGACGCCGGCACATTGCCCGTCATGGCCCCCAGGCAGTCCCGGTACGCTTCTGACAAACGATACCCCGACCCGCTCCACTCATACGCGCTGCTCCCCACATCGCTGATGATCCACTCCGGCCGCGGCAAGGACTCCGCCTTCATCACCTGACAAACTGAGTCAAAATGTCTCCCTGTTACATACACAAGCGGAATGGAACCTGCTTCCAACAAGGCGTCCAGTTGCTGTAAGGCTTTTTTTGCTGAATCGTTCCCCTTCAACGGAATCAAGGTTCCGTCCAGGTCGCTTGCCAACAGGCAAGGCCGGTTCAATGGCTTCTTCGGTTTGCAGTCTGGCATAAAATCCTCCATATATATGTACGGGTTTGTAAATCCGTTCAAGCAACATGAGTTACCAGACAACCACATCCAACGCCCTTAACCGCCGACCGCTGGTGCTGGGAGAGGTCCTCTATGATCATTTCCCGGATGGCTCCAAGGTCCTCGGAGGCGCACCTTTCAACGTCGCCTGGAACCTCAGGGGATTCGGCCTCAACCCGTTGATGCTGAGCGCCGTTGGCAACGACGCCAGCGGCCAGGAAATCCTCGGCCGCATTCACGCCTGGGGAATGTCGACCAGCGGCATTGAATGCCACCCACAGCACCCCACCGGGGCTGTAAAAGTTTCCAATCCGAGCACTGACCCCAGCTACGATATACTCGAAAACCGGGCCTACGACTTCATTCACCCGCCGGCATTTCCCATTCGCAGCGAGGAATACGGGATTTTCTACCACGGCAGTCTGGCCTATCGATCTCCGCAGACGCGCGACACCATTTTGCGTATACGCGAGCAAAGCGGTCTGAAAGTCTTCCTCGATATCAACATCCGCAGACCCTGGTTCAAGAAAGCCTGGCTACCGCGCCTGCTAAATGGCGTCACCTGGCTCAAGCTGAATCTAGACGAGCTCGCCGCCCTCAGCGGCAGCAAACCGGATTCCGAAGCCTGGGTGCACGACCAATCCATGGCAGTGATGGAACACCATGAGATCCCCTACCTTCTGGTCACTGATGGCAGCCGCGGTGCCCACTTTGTGAAACGTTCCGGCGATCACGCCTTCGCGGAAGCCGGTCGCGCCGAACCTTTTATTGACTCCGTTGGCGCCGGCGATGCCTTCGCTTCGGTCTGTATCTTCGGCATCCAGCACGGCTGGGATCTGCAAACGATCTTGCAGCGTGCAGTCGGTTTTGCCGCAAAGGTCTGCCAGATGCAGGGAGCAACCACGCTCGAAAAAGATTTCTATAAAAATGACTGGAACAGCAGCGAATAAGAAACCCGCGTCCAAATCCACTGGGGAAGGTCTACGCATCACGCTGATCAGCCTCCACGGTCTCATCAGGGCCCAGAACCTGGAACTGGGACGGGACTCCGACACCGGAGGCCAGGTGACCTATGTCCTCGAACTGGCCAAAACCCTAGCCGAACATCCGGATGTCGCCGATGTCGAATTGCTCACGCGCCAGGTCATCGACGACAAAGTCTCCGATGACTATGCTCAGCTCGAGGAGAAAATCAGCGACAATGCCCGCATCGTACGCATTCCCTTCGGGCCCAAGCGCTACCTCAAAAAGGAAAGCCTCTGGCCCTACCTGGACAGCTTTGTCGACCAGACCCTGATACACTTCCGCCGCAGCGGACGCATTCCGGATATCATCCATGGCCACTACGCGGATGCCGGCTACGCAGGCTCCCAGCTGGCCCGCCTGCTGCACGTGCCTTTTGTTTTCACCGGCCACTCTCTTGGCCGGATCAAAAAAAAGCGCTTCACCGAAAAGGGTCAGGACACGGCCAAGCTGGAGACAACCTTCCATTTCAACCAACGCATCGAGGCCGAGGAAGTCTCGCTGGAAACGGCATCTTTAATCGTCACCAGCACCCAGCAGGAGGTCGAAGAGCAGTACGAGATGTATGACCAATACGTGCCCGAGCGCATGGAGGTCATCCCTCCGGGAGTAGATCTGTCGCGCTTTCGTCCACCCAAAAAGGGCGAAGAGAAACCGGAGATCAGCGCGGCTATTGATCGCTTCCTAAGTGACCCCAACAAGCCGATGATCCTGGCTATGGCACGCCCGGACGAACGCAAAAATCTGGAAATGCTGGTGCAGACCTACGGCTCGTCCGAGGAACTGCAGGAAAAAGCCAACCTCTGCCTCATCATGGGCTGTCGCGACGATCTCCGCGAGTTTCCCTCAAACCAGCGCAAGGTGCTCACCAACATCCTGCGCCTGATCGACGTCTACGACCTCTACGGCAAGGTGTCCTACCCGAAGGCCCACGGCGCAAAAGATGTCCCCGAAATCTACCGCCTGGCGGCAGCCACCGGCGGCATCTTTGTCAATCCGGCCATGACCGAGCCCTTCGGCCTGACCCTGCTCGAGGCAGCCGCAAGTGGCCTGCCGGTTGTTGCCACCAACGACGGCGGCCCGCGCGACATCATCGCCAACTGCAAACACGGTCTGTTGATCGATCCCTTCGACCAGAAGGACATCGAACACGGCCTGGCCAAGGCGCTGGGCGACCGCGAACAGTGGAAGCAATGGGTCCGCGATGGCAGCGAAGGCGTGCACGAGCACTACACCTGGGAACGCCATGTGGAACGCTACGTACGCGATATCAAAGACGTCAAAAAACGCGCCAATGCACCGGAAGAACAATTGACCGGCAAGAAGCGTAAGATTCCACAATTTGACCGCATCCTGGTCACCGACATCGACAACACCCTGGTCGGGGATCCAGAAGGATTGCAGCAGTTCCTCGAACGCCTCAGCGAAGTCCGCGATCACGTCGGTTTCGGCATCGCCACCGGGCGCAGTCTGGAGGATGTCAAACAACTGATGGAGGAACACAACATCCCCACTCCGGACATCCTCATCGCCGCCGTCGGCACAGAAATTTACTACGGCAAGAACTTTGTCCGCGACCGCAGCTGGAAAAAGCAGATCGACTTTCACTGGGATCCAAAGGCAGTGCGTGCGGCACTGGATGACTTACCGGGCTTCTACTATCAGGAGAAGACCCATCAGTCGCCGTTCAAGATCAGCTACGAGATCGACATGAACGTGGCACCAAAGCTCAGCGAAATCCGCCGCCGCCTGCGCGAACAGGGTCTGCGCGCCAAGGCCGTACTGTCGCACAATATGTATCTCGACGTCATCCCCCTGCGGGCCGGCAGTGGCTTGTCCATTCGCCACCTGCTCTACAAATGGGGCTTCAACGCCGAACGCCTGCTGGTCGCCGGCGATTCCGGCAATGACGAGGAAATGCTCTCCGGCAACAGTCTCGGCGTCGTCGTGAGCAACTACAGCAAGGAACTTGAAAAACTCCGTGGTCGGCCACGGATCTACTTCTCAGAATCCAGTCACGCCAAGGGCATCCTCGAGGGTGTCGATTACTATGACTTCTTTGGCCAACTGAAAATTCCGAATGATCGAAACGAATAAGCACTTGTCTGCCGACGAATTTGCCTACGAGTCCGAACTTTCTCTCCAACGCATTCTCCCGCGTATCTTCGAGGCTCAGGTTGAAATCGAACCATCCAAACGGCGCGCCTTTGAAACCCGTCTCCGCGACAACTGGCAACGCCTGTTTGCCTTGTTGTACGAGCTTTACGGCGACCGCTACGACTTCTTTTACCATCTGGAAAGCATTGCCCGGACGCTCTACCTTGGCTGGATAGACCGCCCGGACGCTCTCAAACAGCTGGATGAGAAGCGGGCGCACGACCCGCATTGGTTCGAGTCCTCGAAAATGGCCGGCGGCGCCCTCTATGTGGACCTGTTCAGCGAAAACCTGAATCAGTTGCGTGAGCACATCCCCTACCTGAAGGACCTGGGGCTCAGCTACCTGCACCTGATGCCACTGTTCGCCGTTCGCCCCGGAAACAGCGACGGGGGCTACGCCATCAGCAATTACCGCTCCGTCAACCCGCAACTGGGAACCATCGACGACCTCCGCGACCTGGCCAAGGAGCTGCGCGAAGTGGGCATTTCGCTGACCTTGGATTTCGTCTTCAACCATACCTCGGACGACCACGTCTGGGCACAGAAAGCCCAGTCCGGCGACCGCGAACACCAGCACTTCTACCTGATGTACAAGGACCGCAGCCTGCCTGACCAGTATGAGCGTACACTGCGGGAAATCTTCCCGACCGTGCGCCGCGGCAATTTCACCTGGCACGAAGGCATGCAGCGCTGGGTATGGACCACCTTCAACAGCTTCCAGTGGGACCTGAACTACCGCAATCCGGCGGTATTCCGCGCGATGTTGGATGAGATGCTCTTCCTGTCCAACACCGGCGTCGAAATTCTCCGCCTGGACGCAGTCGCCTTCATCTGGAAACAAATGGGCACATCCTGCGAAAACCTGCCCCAGGCCCACACCCTGATCCGGGCCTTCAACACCGCAGCCAGCGTGGCCGCACCCAGCCTGCTGTTCAAGTCCGAGGCCATCGTCCACCCGGACGAAGTCGTACGCTACATCAACGAGGAGGAGTGCCAACTCTCCTACAATCCGACGCTAATGGCCCTGCTCTGGGAATCCCTGGCAACCCGCGAAACCAAGCTGCTGTTCCAAACCCTGACCCACCGCCACCGCCTACCACCCGGCTGTACCTGGGCCAATTACCTGCGCTGCCACGATGACATTGGCTGGACCTTCGACGACGCAGATGCGTCCATCGTCGGCATTGATGCCTACAATCACCGCCAGTTCCTCAATGCCTTTTATACGGGTCAATTCGAGGGCTCCTTTGCCCGCGGCGTGCCCTTCCAGCACAACGCCGAAACAGGCGACATGCGGATTTCAGGAACCATGGCCTCACTGGCTGGCCTGGAAAAAGCCATCGAAGCGAACAACCCGGTCTGGCGGGAAATGGCCATTCGCCGAATGCTGCTCCTGCACGGCATCATCTGCAGCATCGGCGGCATGCCACTGCTCTACCTCGGCGAGGAATGGGGCATGCTCAACGACTACGACTTCGTCAAGGACCCCGCCAAAGCCGGCGACAGCCGCTGGATCCACCGTCCCAAAATGCAGTGGCAGTTCCTCAACGAGCTGAAGGATGCCGAATCCATTCGCACCCGCATCTTCCGCTCCATGCAGCGCCTGATCTCCATTCGCTCAAAGCTCCCTGCCCTCGGCGGCAACGAAATGGAACTCATCAACCTCAAAAACAAGCACCTTCTCGGCTTCCTCCGCGCCCAGCACGGCAGCCGCATCACCGTACTAGCCAACTTCTGCGAAGAACCCCAGTTCATCTCCGGCAACCTCCTCCGCACCAGCGGCCTCGGCCGCTACTTCCACGACCACATCAGCGGCGAAACAATCAACAGCGGCGAAGACCTCCGCCTCGATTCCTATCAAATCTACTGGCTCGAACGCGCGTAGGGACGGTGGACGGTTGACTGTGAGGCCGTGAGCCGTGGGGCGGTGAGGCTGTAGCGAACACACGATAGTGGTTCGTAGCCATCCGCACTAACAACCCATCCGAAATCCTCCAACCAGTAACGAATCCCCGAAATCGAAATCAGCGAAGCAGAAATCGAAGCAGCAACCCGCCTCGAGTCGCGGAAAACTATTAAACATGATTTACAATATCTACTGGATTGCCGGTTTTCGAGAGCCCTGGTTACCCGGCATTGGAACTCACGCAAAGACCCCAAGGCTTGTTACGGAGGCCATGAGACCAGGCCGCTTTAACCCAGCTACCTGGACTACGAAAAGTTGCCAGCGAGGGGAAAGTTCACTTCGATGCAAGTGCCTCCCTGGTCTCGCGGCACCTTGTTCAACCGCCAGCGATGGGTACGGCAGAGCCGTTCAACGAGCATCAAGCCATACCCATGCCCCGGCGCCGACGCCACGGCGATATCCCTGAATTCGGGTAGTCCCGGACCGTCGTCCTCGACCCGCAGGCGCCCCTCGCCACCAATGGAATCCACACGCACGCATAGCTCGCCACCCTGGAGATGAGTGAATGCATTGCCAATTAAGTTGTGGCACAACACCTTCAGTACTTCGCGGTGGCAGACGATTGTCACGGTTCGATCGGCCAATAATTGAATTCGCAGCGGATGTGTGGGATAGAGAGCGCGAATTTCGTCAACCACCTCAGAGACGACTCCGGCAGCATCGACTGCCTGCATCGGCATCCGGCGACGACCTTCACGGGCGACCATCAAAAAGATCTCGATCAAACTTTCCATGCGATGCACGGAACGTTCGATCCGTCCGAAATATCGTTCTCGCGCAGAGTCATCAGCGCTGGTCTGAAGCAACGCGACCGCGCCTTTCAAGGTGGCAACAGGTGTGCGCAACTCGTGGCTGCAATCCGCCAGGAAGTCGCGCTCCCGGACAAGCGACTCGCGCAGACGCACTTCGTAGGCTTCCAACGCACCCTCAAGAAAACTCACTTCGTCGTCATTAACGCGCGCCGCCCGACCAGAGGAAAGTGCATTGGCCTTTATGTCTGGATTCTGCTGCTCAACACGCTCGGCGAGAGCAACGATGGGTTTCAACGTCCACTTGGCGATCAGCGAACCTACAGAAAGCGCAACCACAATGACGACGAGCGCCACAATCAGGAGTGCGACTTGAACCGAGCCGAGAATTGCGTCGGTGTAATCGTCTACCTGACTAACGAGCCAGGTCACCTCTTCCCCCGACCCTGGCGAGTCGACCCAGATCGCATATTCATCGGCCCAGCCCGACCACTCAGCCCGGTATAGGTAATCGAGGATTCCGTACATGACTTCGGTCCGATGCTGTGCGCTGTCCCCGAATGCAGAATACAGACCGGGTTTCGTGGGCGGAGCCGCAAGCCCCAGCGCTTCGCTGATTGATTCGCTGGAAGTATAGCGGATTACACCTGGCGGCAGCGGCGCCAGCGGCCCGGCCTGAGCCACGTGTTCGAGGAATCGCGCATAATACTGGTTCTGGACGAGTTCTTCGGCGGTGAGCAATAGCAGCCATCCAATCCATGCGAACACTGCTGCCTGCAAAATCGCCAAGCCCACGAGCAGCCAGCGAATCCGCGAGGTCAGGCGACCAGGCGGCCGTTTTCTCGACTCAATCATATCGGCGCAGGGGGTTCGATCACGGCCATCTGATAACCTACGCCCCAGTGTGTGTGCAACAGTGTGGTGTGCTCAGCTCGATCCACTTCAGCACGCAGGGTCGCGATATGCGTGCGCAGAGCGTCGCTCCCGGGTGGGTTATCCGCCCAGAGATGGCGTTCCAATTCCTGGCGAAGGACGACAGCCGGGGATCGCGCCAAAAGATATTCGAGGATGGAGTAGCCCATGCGTGTGAGGACGAGCCGCCGCTCGCCCCGGCGCACCTCCCGGGTCAAGGGGTTCAGTTCGAGGTCGTGCAGACGCAACACCGAACACGGAGACAACGCTGAGCTGCGACGGACAAGCGCACGCAATCGCGAGAGCAACTCAGGCAACGCAAATGGCTTAACCAAGTAGTCGTCCGCACCTGCCGCGAATCCCGCAAGCCGGTCGTCGAGCGAGTCTGCGGCAGTCAACATCAGCACGGGAATTTGGGGAGCGATGCGGTTCCGCAAACGACGGCACACCTCCAGGCCATCAATAACCGGGAGGCGAAGATCCAGAATCACAGCCGCGTGCGATTGCTCGTTTACGCGGTGCAGGGCGAGGGCTCCGTTGGGCACATAGTCGACACCCCACCCCCGTTGCTCCAGGTAGTCCTGAATATTGCCAGCAAGATCAAAATTATCCTCCACCAGGAGAACAGGAGTGTCGGGAGCGTCTATCATCTTGAAAATCGTAAATGGACAAACAGCGCCGTCGTCCACACAACTTATAAACTCACTGGCAGGAACCCGCCGACATTTCAATCCGTTTGTTTTGCCAAAATTGATACGCGAAGCGAGGCGCTGACGGAGGCGTCATTTTGCGTTTCTTTAACGTTCCCCTCACGTCCCGTTAACGCGCACTTGCGTAATATCTTGAAATATGGACATGCACGACTTCGACAGGAAATACAAGATACCCCCGGCATCAACCGGACTGCGGAAAAGGTCGACCATCAAAGGATTAACACAGTGAGCGCTCATTTTAGCAAGAATTTGAGACAGGCATCATGGTTTACTCTATTGTTGCTCCTAATGGGCTTCCCACTTTTTTCCCAAGCAGCTGAGGCGCCCGGTGGGATGACCATTCTTGTAAAAAACAATCTTACCGACCGGCCCATCTTCGATGCTCAGATAACGATAACGGAACGGAAAACCAATTCCACGCGATCAGTTAGAACCGACGCACAAGGTCGCATCGTCATTGAACAGCTCTACCCCGGCCTCTACGAAGTGAACGTAGCCAAAAGCGGGTTCGTTTCATCGAATGAGCCAAGCGTACGTGTGATAACGCGGAAAAATATACAGATTGTATTCGAATTACTTGAAGAGCCGGTGACTCTTGAAGATGTGGTAGTTCGAGCACGACAGGCTGATGTCTTTGCATCGGCTTCCAGCACCTATCGCAATAGAGAAGAGTTGAGAAGTGCAGTTGGAGGTGGCGCAGATCCCCTCCTTTCGCTTGACGGGTTGCCTGGCTTGGCATCCACCGGTGAATTCGCGAGCTTTAGCGTTCGCGGCCGCGGCCCGAGAGATAATCTGTTATTCGTTGATGGCTTTCCCTTTGATAAAGCGGTGCACTTTGATGCGACACTGGGTGAAGACGAAGATGTCGGTGGCGGCGGCCGTTTCTCGATTTTCGCACCGAACGTGATCAGCGGCGCAGAGTTCTCACCCGGTGGATGGGGCCCGGCTTTTGGCGGTCGATCCGCATCGCTGCTCAAATTTGAAGTCGCCGGTGGCAACCCAAGCCCTTCAGCAAGTCTACGCCTGGACCTTGCGGGCTATGAAGTTGGTTA
>JAFIGG010000024.1 GCA_020831485.1 Opitutales bacterium | reverse complement strand
CCGCAGTTGGTGGCAACCGCGATGTCGGCAATAGTGGTGTCCTCGGTCTCGCCGGAACGGTGGGACAGCACGCTGGTGTAGCCGTGTTCCTTCGCCATTTCGACGGCGTCGAGGGTTTCTGTCAAAGTGCCGATCTGGTTGACCTTCACGAGGATCGAGTTGGCAACGCCGAGTTCAATGCCCTTTTCGAGGAACTTGGTGTTGGTCACGAACAAGTCGTCACCCACCAACTGCACGCTCTCGCCGAGACGCTCGGTCAGGAGCTTCCAGCCTTCCCAGTCGTCTTCGTCACAGCCGTCTTCAATCGAGAGGATCGGGTAGCGGGCGCAGAGGTCGGCGAGGAAGTCGACCATCTCAGCGCTGCTGCGCTTGCTGCCGTCGGACTTGCTGAAGACATACTTTTTGGTCTTCTTGTCGTAGAATTCGCTGGCTGCAACGTCGAGGGCGATGAAGATGTCCTTGCCGAGCTTGTAACCGGCATCCTTGACGGCCTTGGCAATTGCTTCGAGGGCGTCTTCGTTACTTTCGAGGTTGGGAGCAAATCCTCCTTCATCACCGACAGCGGTGGAAAGGCCGCGGGCGCGCAGAACCTTTTTCAGGGAATGGAAAATCTCAGCACCCATCTGCAGCGCGTGGCTGAAGGATTTGGCGCCTTCCGGCATGATCATGAATTCCTGGATATCGATTGGGGCGTCTGAGTGGGCGCCGCCATTCATGATGTTCATCATTGGAACCGGCAAAACCTTGGCGTTGGTGCCACCAATGTAGCGGAATAATGGCATTTCGAGGGCGTCTGCGGCGGCTTTGGCCGTGGCGAGGGAAACGCCGAGCATCGCATTGGCACCCAGCTTCTTCTTGTTGGCAGTGCCGTCGAGTTCGATCATCTTGGCGTCAATGCCAGCCTGGTCGATGGCGTCCATGCCCATCAATGCAGGGGCGATCAGGTCATGCACGTTTTGCACAGCCTTGAGGACGCCTTTGCCTCCGAAGCGCTTCTTGTCGATGCCAGTGCCTTGTTTGCCTTTGAGGTCGCCATCGCGGAGCTCGAGAGCTTCGTTGACGCCGGTGCTGGCTCCGGAAGGAACGGCAGCGCGACCAATGATGCCGGATTCGAGTTCAACGTCGACTTCAATGGTCGGATTGCCACGGGAATCGATGATTTCGCGCGCGCGGATGTCTACAATGGTTGTCATAATATTTATCTTTTAGGTTTCGTTCGGATTAGATGATTTTGAGAAACGAAGTCAAATGATTAGGCTTCCTAATTTAAATAATCGCGAGAATCCTGAGGATTAACTGCTTAGCGTTTCATTGGCGAGCGTTTCCGCTTGCCGATTGCGTTCTTCGGTCAGGGCAATGAATGCGTCCTGGGCGGAGAAAGGGGCTTCATCTTTTGGGGCGGTCAATGCTGTGTAGCTGCCACTGGGCCGGAGCTGGGTGGCGTTGCGGGTATCTTTGAGATAGGTTTCGATGACCTCTTCAAGAATCCGTTTGCGCAGGTCTTCTTGCTCGATGGGGTAGATGACCTCGTTGCGGCGGTAGAAATTGCGGGCCATCCAGTCGGCACTGCCGGCAAACAGCAGGGGCCGTTCGCCGCGGGTATTTTCAAAGTAGAAGATGCGGCTGTGCTCGAGGAATCGACCGAGCAGGCTGCGCACGCGGATGTTTTCGCTCATGCCTTTTACGCCAGGAACCAGCCCGCAGATGCCCCGAATCAGCAGATCGATTTGTACGCCGGCTTGCGAGGCCTGGTAGAGGTGGTCGATGGTTTCCTTGTCGATCAGGCTGTTGCATTTGACGATGATCCTCGCGGGCAGGCCCTTGCGGGCATTGCGAGCCTCCTGCAGAATCAGCTCGTTCATCTTCCGGTGCAGGGTGTAGGGCGCCACCATCAGTTTGCGGAATTCCGGCGATTTTGCGAAACCGGTGAGGGTGTTGAAGACCTGTGCGACTTCATTCGTAATGTCCTCTTCGGCGGTCAGCAGGCTCAGGTCGGTGTAGAGGCGGGCGGTCTTGGTGTGGTAGTTGCCCGTGCCGACGTGGGCGAAGCGGCGCAGTCCATCGCCTTCCCGACGCACGACCAGGCAGCACTTGCAGTGGGTTTTGAGGCCCACGAATCCATACACGACGTGTATTCCCGACTCCTCCATGACCTTGGCCCAGTTGATATTGTTGGCTTCGTCGAAACGTGCCTTCAGTTCAATCAACACTGTTACCTGCTTGTTGAGTTGAGCAGCATGGCGCAGGGCTTTGACAATCGGCGAATCGCTGCTGGTGCGGTAGAGGGTGATCTTGATTGCAAGTACCTTGGGGTCGATGGCGGCTTGGCGCACAAATTCGACCACCGGTTCATAGGAGTCGAAGGGGTGGTGGAGGATGTAATCCTGTTCGCGGATTGCATCGTAAATGGTAGGGGCCTGGCGCAGCGCTGGCGGGTAGTGCGGCAGCAGATTGGGAAACTTGAGGTCCGGGCGATCGATGAGGTCGTAAACGCTCATCAGCCGCATAAGGTTCAGCGGGCCGTTGATGGTGAAGACGTGTTGCCTGGGAAGGCGTATTGCGTCCAGCAGTTCGTCGAGCAGAGGATCGGGCACACCGGCCTCGATCTCGAGGCGGACGGCTGCGCCCTTGCGCAGGTTGTGTAGCTCCTCTTCGATCGTTTGCAGCAGATTCTCGACTTCTTCCTCATCAATGTAGAGGTCGCTGTTGCGGGTGATGCGGAAGGCGTGCACCGATTTGATCCGGTAGCCCGGGAATAGGTGACGGGCGAAGAGCTTGAGCAGATCGCTGAGAAAAATGTAGGAGTCCGGCACCCGCGAGGATCCCGGGATCCGGATGACTCGCGGCAGAATGCGCGGCACGGGAATGAAGGCCATCATGCGCTCATTGACCGGTGTATCGGGGTCGTCGAGCCAGAGCAGAATGTTCATCGACTTGTTGCCGAATTGCGGGAAAGGGTGGGCGGGGTCGATGGCCAGCGGGGTCAGCACCGGTTGAACCTGATCTTCAAAGTAGCCCTTCAGCCAGCGAAGTTCGCGGCGGCTGAGGGTCTCTTTGGTTTTAAAGGGAATGCCTTTGCTTTCCAACGCGGGAACAATGGCGTCGTGCCAGCAGCGGTATTGGTCGGCAACCAGGGATGCGGTTACACTGTGAATGCGGCGGAGTTGCTCCTTGGGGCCGAGGCCATCGATGCCGGCCGTCGTGATATTCGCCTCCACCTTCTGGATCAGTCCGGAAACCCGGATTTCATAGAATTCGTCCAGATTGGAACTGACAAAGGAAAGATACTTCATCCGTTCGAGCAGCGGGTAGCGGTCGTCCTCGGCTTGCTCGAGCACGCGGCGGTTGAAGGCCAGCCAGCTCAATTCGCGGTTGAAGTAGGCTTTTTTGGACTGAGCGGAAGACTTACTGCGTGGCATAAGTATTTAACTCTCAATGATTCAGTCAAAAGCGCAAGGCCTTTAGGGGCCTTGGGTCCGGTTGTCACGCAAATGTAACCATTCGCGGGTTCAGGTCGCAGCACTGGCTGGCTGCAGTTGTTCGGCCAGTTCCAGAGCGTTGTCGATGCAGTCGGACAGGCCCGGGCCGCCGCGGTAGTTGCCCTGGATGTGGAGTCCGGGGAAGCGGGATTCCAGGCGCCCGAGTTGGTCGAGAAACTCCTGATGCCCAACCGGGTATTGCGGAATCGCCCTGGGCCAGAAGCGGTGGTGGACGAAACTGGGCTGGCCCCGAATGCCGAGCAGCTCGCGCAGGTCGCGACAGGTCCGGTCCACCAGCTCGGCTTCGGGCAGAGCTGCCCGCTCGGGTTGCAGGGCACCGCCGATAAAGTTCATCAGGGCCACCTGGCCGTCCGGAGCCCTGTGCGGGAACAGGCTCGATGAAAAAATACTACCGAGGATAAAGCGTTTTTCTGCCGCTGGAATCAGCATGCCGAAACCGTCCAGTGCATGGTCGACCGCTTCGCGTGGGAATCCGAGCACCAGTGTGCTGAGGGGAGGGTACTCTAGCTCGTCGACGGCCCGGAGCCCGGCACTGAGGCTTTGGCCGTCTGCGGTCACGTTTGAACCGAAGGGCAGTTGGTCCCATTGATGGCGGGGCATGGTGATCACCAAGGCGTCTACTTCAGATTCAAAAACCTCAGCGCCCGAGCGTCCTCTGAGCCGCCATTTACCCTCGCTCGTGCGGCCAATCTGCTCCATAGCAACGGAGGTGTTCAGAGAGGAACCCAGGTCCCTGGCAAGGCGCTTGACGAGGACTTCGAGGCCGTCGTCGTAGCTGATCATTTTAGATTTAAACGCCGGTAATTTCTGCCTGCGCCGCTGACGGCTCAGGGCGATGGCACCCCGAATTAATGAAGCGTGACTCTGCTCCAGATTCCAGACTTTAGGGAAGGCATGGCGGATGGAGAGGCGTTCGGGATCGCCGGCGTAGATGCCGGAAACCAGACAGGAGATCCCATAGTCGAGGAATTCATGGCCCAGCCTTCGACGCACAAAGCTGCCGACGCTCTCATCCGCTTCGGTGGATTTCCGCACAAAGGGCTCTTTCAGTATGCGTAGTTTTGCCCTGGCGGAATAGAGTGGCGTTCTCAGCGCCGGCACTAGCCCGGCGGGCATAGCCAGGACCTGGTCGTCGCGTACCAGGAATCGCTTGGAGGCGGTTTCGGAGGCCGATACCAATTGCTTTTCCAGGTCGAGGCTGCCGAGCCAGTCGTTCACCCGGGCCGTCTTGACGAGCATGGAATTGGGGCCTTCCTCAACCAGGAAGCCTTGCTCGACCTTGCTTCGAATGACGCCGCCGGGTCGACTGGATTGTTCCCAAACCTTGCAACTCACGCCCTTGCGCTTGAGAGCCAGTGCGGTGGTCAGTCCGGTGAGGCCGGCACCGAGGATGCCGACTTGATAGTTGCTTGGAGAAAGTTCCATGGGAAGGATTGAATCTATTTGGATTTATGTGTGTTTAAACTCAAAAATCGTGAAAATTAGACGAAATGGAAGAGATGTGCTAAACCTTGTAAATTCGCCATTGAAGCAATGGGGTGATCATTCTAGCCCTTATATTCTGCATTTTATAACCAAACTCAAACGATTAACACTGAACAGATTATGACGATGTATTCATTCTTACGGGCTTTTACACGCCCTTTAGCTCTGCTCGCTTTGCTACCATCCTTTCTCATGGGAGCAGTTGTGGAGGTGGACAACGGAACCCGACTGGTCGGGATCATCACCAAAATAGAAGAGGGAGTGGTCTACCTGGATCCCGGCTTTACCGGCGTGATAAAGGTTCCCATGGACCGGGTGGTCCGCATCGAGTCCGACGAACCCATCTCTATTCGCACTGAGCGGGGCGAGATTCAGACAGGCTCGCTGCGTAGTCCCGAAGAAGGCACGATTGCCGTTTCCGGTCCAGCCGGCAGTATGACCACACCGATGAACCAGATTGCCTCCGGTTGGCAACAAGGGGCGAGGGATCCGATTGCCGTTGCCGAGCAAGCTGCCCTCAAGGCCCAGCTTCGCCGCTGGAGTTATCAGGCGGGAGCGGATATTTCCGGACGCTCGGGCAATGCTGACAGCCAGCGGGTAGGCATGAATTTTCGTGCAGTTTTATCCGGACCGAATGACCGACTCGAGTTTTACGGTTCCTATGATTATGCCGAGACCGATGGCCAGCGCGGTGCCGACGAACTCAAGGGAGGAACCCGGTTCACCAGCTTTTTCTCCGGGGATATGGGTTGGTTCCTGCGCACGGAGTTGGAGCGCGACACCTTTGAGGGCATCGATTTCCGTTCTACCAATGCAGCAGGTTTGACCTACCGTTTTATCAAGCGCGACGGCATGGACCTGGAAGGAAGCGCAGGTTTCAGCTATCGCTATGAAACCTACATGGATGGAGGCACTGAAGATTACCCTGGTCTCGATTTTGGGCTGCTGTTTAACTGGCGGTTTGCCGATTGGGGTCGTTTGACCAGTACTGTCAGCTATGTGCCGAGTGTCGAAGACTTCCGCGACTATCTGCTGGAGCAGGACACAGGAGTTGAAATCCCTCTCGGGAGCTCCGATTTCTGGCGCTTGCGGATTGGCTTGAACAATCGTTACAACAGCGACCCGGATACAGGTCGTGAAAAGCTGGACACAGCTTATTACCTCCGCCTGCTGCTTTCCTGGGAATAATCGGCCAAAATAGATAGGAATATTATGGAATCTGAAAACAATACCAACGGGGCCTTCCCCACGGAACCAGATTACTACATTGCATTGGTGACGGAATACGGACTTCAGGTCCTTCTGGCCCTTGCGATTTTCATTATTGGAAAATGGATTGCCGGCTTTGTGCGCAAAGGTGCGCGGCGCGGAATGGAAAAGGCCCATGTCGACCCCGTTCTGGTGGGCTTCCTCTCAAACCTGCTGTTTTATGTTTTGATGGTTGCGGTGTTGATCTCCGCGATCGGTCAGGTCGGTATCGAAACGACATCCTTTGTTGCTGTCCTGGGTGCCGCCGGTCTTGCGGTTGGTTTTGCCCTGCAAGGTTCTCTGGCCAATTTTGCAGCCGGTGTTCTCGTCATACTGTTCCGTCCCTTCAAGGTTGGAGACTTTATCAATGCCGGCGGCGTTGCCGGTATTGTTGAGGAAATCGGCATCCTGTTCACTCAGATGCGGACGCCCGACAACAAGCGCATTATTCTGCCCAATGCGCAGATAATGGGCAGGGATATCACCAACTTTTCGGTCAATCCGACCCGCCGCGTGGACATGGTTTTCGGGGTCAGCTATTCCGACGACATCGACAAGGTGAAGGGAATCCTGCGTGAGCTCGTGGAAAACGACGAACGGGTTCTCAAGGATCCCGCGCCGATGATTGTGCTGTCGGAACTGGGTGACAGCAGCGTCGATTTTGCGGTTCGCCCCTGGGTGAAGGCCGCTGATTACTGGGGCTTCTATTTTGACATGCACGAACGCGTGAAAAAGCGCTTTGATGAAGAAGGGGTATCGATTCCCTTCCCTCAGCGCGACGTGCATCTTTTCAAAGAGAACGCCTAGACCATTCGCAGCCGTGGCATGTCCTGCCCGTCGACAATACCGACGGGCAGGCCATCCGCGTCGACCGCAATCAAGTCGTCGACCGCGTGGCGCTCAAACAGGGTCAGGGCGTCGACCGCGAGGGCATCGGCCGTGACCACCTTCGGGTTGCGCGTCATGTATTGTCCGACTGGCTTGCCCAGTATATCGGGATTCTTCAGTGCGGCCCGACGAAAGTCGCCGTCGCTGAAAACTCCGGTCAATTTCCCGCTGACGGGGTCCGTTAGCGCAATCGAGCCCGAGCGGGCTTTAGTGATCGCGAGCAGGGCTTCCTGAACGCTGATATCTTCTTTCGCTACTGCGAAGCGTTCGCCGGTACGCATAATCGCGCGGATCCGCAGCAGCAGCGTTTGACCCAGGCTGCCGGCGGGGTGGTACTTGGCAAAGTCTTCCCGGGTGAATCCGCGCAGCTCCAGGCAGACCATCGCAAGCGCATCGCCCAGCGCCAGCGCCGCAGTTGTGCTCGCCGTCGGCGCAAGGTTGAGTGGGCAGGCCTCGCGTTCGTATTGATAGCAGAGAATCTGGTCGACGTTGCGGCTGAGTGTGGATTCCTTGCGGGCGGTCAGGCCGATCAGGTGAATGCCGAGCCTTCGCATGTGGGGGATGATACGAATGAGGTCTTCGGTTTCGCCGCTGTTGCTGATCAAAATCGCAACGTCGCCTGCGGCACATAGGCCAAGGTCACCGTGCAGGGCTTGATTTGGATCCAGAAAAGTGGTCGGGACGCCGGTGCTGTTGAAGGTGCCTGTCAATTTTTGGCAAATCGGCACGTTTTTGCCAACACCGGTAAAAATGAGTTTGCGGCCTTGGCCAACGGCATTCCGTATGGACTCCAGCACTCGGATGAATGCATCGTCCAGACCACGCGCGGTTTGTGCAATTGCGTCAATTTCAAGCTGGAGGCAGTTGCGTGCCTTCTCTAAGAGTGTTTCTGGGTTTTGCTGCATTCCCTTTAATTTAAGCTTCTATCCTTTTGGAAAATGCCTGAGCATACAGGCAAGGCCCGCATCTGAAAGAAAAATTTCCCATGAGTCACCGACTGTTTATTTCAATGGCATGTGTTTTAGCCTCCCTGTTCTGGTTGGCTTGCCAACCGGCTGGAGAGGTTGTCCGGGAAACGGATGAGCGCGCTTTCCGGCGGGCCAAGAGCCTGTTGCGGGAGGACCGCAAAGATGAGGCCCTGGCGTCGTTCATGTCCGTTATCGATGCGCGCGCCGACGCAGCGGAATCACACATGGAAGTGGGGCTGCTGTATCTCAACCATGTGCGGGATCCAATTGCCGCCGTCTATCATTTTCGCCGCTATCTGGGCATCAAACCCAATGGAGAGCACGCTGATTTTGTGAACGAGCTCATCACCACCGCGCGCAAGGAATTCGCCCGCACACTGCCGGGAGAGCCGTTTGCGCCGCAGGTGGACCGCGCCGACCTCATGTCGAGCATGCAGGGGTTGCGCGATGAGAACCGGGAGCTCAAAGAACAGCTGAGCGAAGCGCGCACACAGCTGCAGATCGCTCAGCAGACGATTCAGCAGCTGCAGCAGCGCCTGGACATTCCGGTGACGACGCCGACGGGACCGGTTGCCCCGATCATCATTGATTCCAGTGCACGACGCCAGCAAGCGACGGCAGATGGAAACGCCACAGAACGTTTCTACACGGTGCAGGCAGGCGATACGCTGAGCCGTATTTCCCGCGAAGTCTATGGCACGACCGGTCGCTGGACCGATATCTTCGAAGCCAACCGCGACCAGCTGCCGAGTCCGAATGCCTTGCGGGTTGGCCAACGGCTGAGGATCCCGCAATAAGCCTGCATGATTTACTTCGACCACAATGCAACGGCACCCTTGGATCCGGTGGCCAAGGCTGCATGGATTGAGGCTCAGGAAAAAAGCTGGTTCAATCCCTCGAGCCCCTACCGGAGTGCTGCCCAGGTACGCAACCGGCTGAATGCAGCCAGGGAACAGTTGGCCGAATGGCTGAATCGACCGCCGGAATGGGTCTGCTTTTGCTCCGGCGCAACCGAAGCGAACAACACGGTTTTTGCCTCCGCCGCACGGGTTCTGGACCCTTCTGTAAAGGTTGCACTTTCTCCTTTGGAACACCCCTCTGTCTCGGCACCGGCTCGGCGTGCCTTCGCGGAGCGATCTCTGTGGCTGCCAATGGCTGCCAATGGGCTCGTGGATCTGGCGGCGCTGCCGGATTGGTTGGACGCCCATAAGCCCGCTCTGGTTTCCCTGCAGGCAGCGAACAATGAAGTGGGCCTTATTCAGCCGCTTAGGGAGCTGACGGAACTCTGTCGCGCGCGCGGCATCTGGGTGCACAGCGACGCTGTTCAATGGGCTGGGCGCTATCCCCTGGAATCACTCCCGGCAGTGCATGCGCTGACCTTGAGCGGGCACAAGTTTGGTGCTCCTAAAGGAGTAGGTGTTCTGGTGATAGACCCCGCATTGTCTCCGGGCCTGCTGTGGGGAGGGGGGCAAGAGGAAGGGCGCCGCTCCGGCACTGAGAATTACCCGGCTATAGCGGCAATGCTGGCGGTGTTGGAAGCACGTCAGGGCTCGCGTTTAAGCAAACTTCAAAGCGAGGCGCCGCAGGCGGTCATCGAGGCCGCGCGGCGACTTTGGGGCGAGCGCTTTCACTGCCCCGGGCGGGATGGCGGCGCAGCGGTGTTGTGGAATACACTGGCGCTGACGCCTCCGCGGCATGCAGCGCACCGCTGGATTCACCAATTCGAACGCAGGGGTTTTCTGATCGCTTCCGGAGCGGCCTGCTCGACAGCGGCGCAAAAGGCCTCATCTACATTGAAGCTGCTGGGCTTGAGCGATGCGGAGGCCGAGCGAACGATCCGCATGAGCGCAGGTTGGGAAACGACCTTGGAGGACTGGCAGGGCCTGGCGGAGGCCTTGGCGGATTGTTGGCAGGCCTTGGAGCGGGACGCGCAGTCAGATGCCAATGGGCTGGGCACGGTTATTGAGATCGATTGATGCGCATTCTGAAAATACGCAGCTACCAATTTCGAAACCTGGCCTCTGTGGATCTGGATTTGACTGGTAATGCGCACTTCTTTCTGGGCGCGAATGGCCAGGGAAAAACCAATTTGCTGGAAGCGGTGGGCATGCTGACGGCCTTGAGATCCTTTCGCACTCAGGATATGGCGGCTCTGGTGGGGTGGAAAACACAGGGTGGGGCTCACCTGCATTTCACGGTCGACCATCCGCGCATGGGTGAGACCGAGGTTGCCATTGCCATAGAGGGGCGCAGTCGAACGGTCGAAGTGGATGGAAATCCGGTCGACAAGCTGGCCGACTTTATCGGGACCTTTGCCACGGTTGCCCTCAGTTCTCAGGATATCCAGATGCTGCGTGGATCGCCACAATTGCGACGGCGCTTTCTGGACCTGGCGGTGGCCTCGGTCGATCCGTTCTATTACAACGCCTTGCGCAGCTATCATCAGGCACTCCGGGAACGGAATGCGCTCTTTAAGCAGCGTGCGGCTCCGGCACTGTTTCGACCCTTCGAGCAGTTACTCGTGCAGGCGGCGGAGTCTTTACAGCAATTGCGAAAGTCGTCCCTGGCCTACCTCGACCGCCATTTTCAGGAGGCGTATCGCGTGATCAGCCCTGAGGAGGAGGCGCCCGAGCTGGTCTATCGCCCGTCAGGACAATGGCAAACAGCTGGAGAATTCCAGGCGCTTCTGGATGCCAATCGCGACAAGGACCGCGCGCGGGAAACGACCGGGATCGGGCCACACCGCGATGATTTTGCCCTGCGTTTGTTGGATCACCGTGCCCGCGAATACGCTTCAGAGGGGCAGCAGCGCGGCCTGGTGCTGGCATTGCGCCTGGCGCAAATGCACTGGATCCACGAGAAGACCGGTTTGTCGCCGGTGATTCTTGCTGATGACATTCTCGGCGAACTCGATCCGCAGCGACAGCAGGGCTTCTGGCGTTCCGTTGGTAGTGGGCACCAATTGTTGGCAACAGGCACTCGTCCGCCGACCGGTCCGGAGGGCTGCGCCTGGCAGATCTGGCAGGTGGAAAAGGGCAAAATCGTCAAAGGGGCTGGGGCCTGATGGATTGGGCGTCCTGGGTACTTGCGGGTTTGGCGGCCTTATCTGTTGGTCTCGGCAAGGGTGGCATTCCCGGTGTCGGCAACCTGGCAGTG
The DNA here is from genome assembly GCA_020831485.1 of Opitutales bacterium. GTDB lineage: Bacteria > Verrucomicrobiota > Verrucomicrobiia > Opitutales > Oceanipulchritudinaceae > JAFIGG01. Next base: position 34,961 of record JAFIGG010000024.1, on the reverse strand, counting down.
GTGCTGTTCGCTATGGTTTTTGACCCCAAGGCTTCAGTTGGGCTTTTGTTGCCGGTGCTGATCGCAGCGGACGTGGTTGCGGTGACCGTCTACCGGCGTCATGTTGAATGGCACTACCTGCTGCGCCTGTTGCCCTGGCTGGGGGTGGGCATTGTCCTCGGTTATTTTGTGTTTGATTGGCTCAGCAATACGGGCTTTCAGCGCCTGATTGGAAGCATTGTGCTGTTGATGACCTTCATGCGAATGCTGAAGCTGGGAGCGGTGATTCCGCACCATTACCTGTTTCGCGCCGGTATGGGTATCACCGGAGGTTTTGCCACCATGGTGGCAAATGCGGCCGGACCCGTTGCGCAGATCTATTTTCTGTCAATCGGATTGCCAAAGCTCGCCTTTATCGGCACCGGAGCCTGGTGTTTTTTCATAGTGAACCTGGTCAAGGTACCCCTTCAGGTCGACCTGGGTATCATCCACTTCGAATCCCTGAAAACCAGTTTTCTATTGGCACCATTGGCGATCCTTGGAGCGCTGGTTGCACCTCGGGTGGTAAGCTGGATTCCGCAAAAGCAGTTTGAAAGACTGGTTTGGGTCTTTATTATATTCGTAGGTCTAAAGCTCGTCATCGCATAAGTGCCTGAGCCAGGGACCTTGAACTTTCGATATGTTACGCACCCTGATCAGTACTTTTCTGGCCGGAATTTTTGGAACGGCCAAAGCCGCAGGCCCTGTCGATTTAGCGCCGCCGTGGATTATTGCTCATCGCGGGGCTTCGGGCTATGCAATCGAGCACACTGTTGAAGCGTATGCAAAGGCACATGCGCAGGGAGCAGACTTTATCGAGCAGGATGTGGTCCTCACGCGGGACGGCATTCCTATCGTCTTGCACGACTTGTATTTGGAGCTAGCCACGGACGTCGCGGAGCGATTTCCGGACCGTGCCCGTGAAGATGGTCATTATTATGCCATTGATTTTAATTGGGAGGAAATCCGCCAGCTGGAGAAACAGCCTTCGCGAAACCCATTGACCGGGATGACGAGGTATCCCGACCGTTATAGCGGGGCGGTTGCGGGCCGTGTCATGAGTCTTGCCGAATCCCTCGAGTTGATCGATGGACTGAACCGTAAGTCGGGCCGCGAAGTCGGGATCTTTCCCGAGTTGAAGATGCCTGGATTTCATGCCGTCGAAGGTTACGACATCGGCGAGGCCACGCTGCAGGTATTGCGGCAGTACGGATACCTCGATGGTGACAGTAACTTCTATTTGCAGTCCTTTGATCCAAAGGTCCTGCAGCAGATGAGAAATCAATATGGGAATCAATTGCGCCTTGTGCAGCTGATCGGCGAGAACCATTGGCTTGAAGCTGAAGGGACTGACTTTGAGGCGATGCGCAGCTCCGAGGGGCTCGACCGGGTAGCGCGCTATGCCGACGCGATCGGACCACACTGGCCCCAATTGCTTCGCAGCTCGGAGTGGATGCCGGTGGAGCCAGACAACGAGCGCCTGGATCCCGAATGGGAGGGCGACAACACTTCAATGGTGTCAGGCACCCTGGTCGAGGCAGCCCATGCCCGCAGCTTAAAGGTCTTTACTTTTACCCTCAGAAGAGAGGGCTTGCCCCGGTGGATTGGTTTTGAGGCGCTCCACCTCAAATTGTTTGTGGATTTGAAAGTGGATGGGATCTTTACCGACTATCCGGATCAGTCCAAAAAAATACGCGACGGAGTGTTCCGTCGCGTAGGCGAAGAAAATTAATATCCCTCAAGCTCAGACTTTGCTCAGCGCCTGTTCGATATCGGCAATGATGTCTTCCGGATCTTCAATACCAAGGCTGAGACGAACGAAGTCCGAGGTCACACCAGTCGTTTCCTGCTCTTCAGGTGTCAGTTGGCTGTGCGTTGTGCTGGCCGGGTGGATGGCAAGGCTCTTGGCATCACCAATGTTGGCGAGGTGACTGAACAGCTCTAGGTTCTCGATGAATTTGCGGCCTGCTTCGTGTCCACCTTTGACGCCGAAACCGAGCAGGGCACCAAAGCCGCCGGTCAGGTATTTCTCTGCCATGGCGCGGTAAGGACTGTCTTTCAAGCCCGGATAGTTCACCCAGTTGACTTTACTGTGAGCGGACAGAAACTCGGCGACTGCCATCGCGTTGGAGCAATGGCGCTCCATGCGCAGGTGCAGGGTTTCAAGCCCCTGCAGGTGCAGGAATGAATTGAAGGGAGAGGGGCAGTTACCCGTATCGCGCATCAATTGCAGGCGCATTTTCATGGCATAGGCAATGTTGGCGTCGCCTGCGGGTGGAAAGGCTTTGAAGGCATCCCAGTGGACAAGGCCGTGGTAGCTGTTGTCAGGTTCGGTAAATCCAGGGAAGCGGCCATTCCCCCAGTCAAAATTTCCGCCATCGACTACAATGCCGCCGATGCTGGTACCATGACCTCCAATGAATTTGGTCAGGCTGTGGACCACTACGTTGGCACCATGCTCGAAAGGCCGGCAGAGTGCGGGGGTCAATGCGGTGTTGTCCAGGATGAGGGGAACACCGGCTTCCTTTGCGATTTCAGCAACCTCAGCAATTGGGAAAATATTCAGGCGCGGATTTCCCTGAGTCTCACCAAAGAAGGCTTTGGTATTGGGCCGGACGGCGGCCCGGAAAGACTCCGGGTTCTCTCCGTCGACAAAGCTGACTTCGATGCCCAGCTTCGGGAGGGTATAGTGGAAGAGGTTGTAGGTGCCGCCGTAGAGTTGGGCGACGGAAACAATGTGATCGCCTGCATTTGCGATGTTGAGGATGGCGTTGGTCACCGCCGCGCTGCCACTGGAATGGGCAAGTGCAGCTGTGCCGCCTTCAAGGGCTGCAATGCGCTTTTCGACGACGTCTGTCGTCGGGTTCATGATGCGCGTGTAGATGTTGCCTAATTCCTTGAGGCCGAAGAGATTGGCAGCGTGCTCGGTAGAGTCGAAATTGTAGCTCGACGTCTGGTAGATCGGAACCGCGCGGGCATTCGTTGTAGGATCGGGCACTTGCCCGGCGTGAACAGATTTGGTTCCAATTCCGGAGGGGATCGACTTCATAACTGAGATTTAGTTGCGTGGGGGTTCAGATTTGTCAGTGCGGTCCAAGTCTTCTTCGATGGAAGCCTCGACCTCGTAATCATCCAATTCAAGTGTTTTGGTTTCGGAGCGGTGTATCGCCGGTTCTCCCACCAGCTTGACCACCTTTATGTCAATTGGCTCTATATTCTCCATGCCAAATTGTTCCCAGAGTATTCCCCGAACCTGTTTTTTGATTTCGCTTTCAACCTCTTTGAGGCGCGCAGTGGCCTGAAGATGAATGGCAATTTTGACTTTGAGGCTTCGGCCACGGACGTAATGGCGGCAGTTTACTTTCTGCACGCCGGCTACCGTCAAGACCGATTGTTGGATAATGCCTCGCAGAGTGTGCGGAGCGATCTCTATAGAACCTCCCTCTGTTTTAAAAGGCACGATGGGTCGGTGGCTGCGCCGGTAACTCCGTATCAGGTACAAAACCACCAGCAGGACAATGATCGTTGTCCACAGATAAATGTAGGGAGGTTCTGTCAGGTAGGACAGCTCGTCCAGATAAGACTGAATCTGCTCAGGGAAAATATCCATCAGAGGAGGAAGGTAAAGTGTCCCAGAAATTAATCAAACGGATATTTCCCGGCAGGGCTCAATGTCCGGGAAATCAGTCCGGAGAGCCTTCCTCGGGCTCCCCTTTCGGATTGTTCTGGCGAATTCCGTCGACGATGACGTTGACGCGGGAAACGTCCTTGTTGGTCATATTCTGGACTTGGTCCCGGATCGCGATCTGGACCTCCTCCGCGACCTTCGCGAGTTGCACGCCGAAGGTCAGGATCAGTTTTACGCCAATTACATAGGATCCATTTTCGTCTTCAACAATGGAGACCCTGCCATCGCGCTTACTGCCAAAAAAGCCGGCAATGTCCTCCTTGAGGCCCCCGCTTGCAAGGGAAACAACACCCGGCACTTCGCGTGCAGCCAACGCCACGATGTTTGCCACGACTTCGTTGTTGATGCTGATGCTGCCGAGGCTGGAGTCCTCTTGAAGGGGTTCCAGTGAGTCTATGTCGTCAATGTTGTCTGATTCTAGCATGGTGTGAACTGGGGTTGGAATGTTTGCTTGGCTATTATTCGTTGGGTGGCGGCGAGTGGAAAAGGTCTTTGGGTGTTCGCTTGAGGAAGTCCTCAATGAAACGGGTGGTCACATCGCCTTCGATGAATACAGGATCCTTGATGATTGCACGGTTAAAGGCAATGTTTGTGTGTATGCCCCGTATCAAGTATTCGCTGAGTGCGCGGTACATGCGGTCTATGGCCTGGTTTCGGTTCACCCCGTAGGAGATGACCTTGGCGATCATGCTGTCGTAATAAGGCGGGACCGTGTAACCACCATAGATATGGCTGTCGAGGCGAACACCGTGCCCACCGGGCGGATAATAAAGGGTGATTTCTCCCGGGCTGGGAGCAAAATTCATTGCTGGATTTTCAGCACAGATACGGCACTCGATGGCGTGGCCGCGGATTTGAATATCTTCCTGCTTGAAAGCCAGTTTCTCCCCGGCTGCGATCCGGAATTGCTGTTTGATCAGGTCAATGCCTGTGACCTCTTCGGTGACCCCATGCTCCACCTGGATCCGGGTGTTCATTTCGATGAAGTAGAAATTGCGGTGCTTATCGACCAGAAACTCGACGGTCCCTGCGTTCCAATAGTTACAGGCTTTTGCGGCTGCGATAGCGGCCCGACCCATTTCTTCCCGCATTTCCGGTTTCAGGAACGGGCTTGGGGCTTCTTCAATGACCTTTTGGTGTCGGCGCTGAACGGAACAGTCGCGCTCGCCAAGGTGAACCACATTGCCGTGTTCATCCGCAAGCAACTGGAATTCAATATGGCGTGGTTCCTCGATGTACTTTTCAATGTAGACGGCGCCATTGCCGAATGCCTTGGCCGCTTCGTTGCTGGCGGCGGCAAACTCCTTTTTGAAGGACATTGAATTGTGGGCGAGGCGCATTCCCTTACCACCACCACCGGCCACAGCCTTGATGATAACGGGGAATCCGATCTGCTCGGCAACTTCAAGAGCTTCGTCCGGATCCCGAATGACGCCTTCGCTGCCCGGCACGGTCGGGACGCCTGCGGCCTTAACGGTTTCGCGGGCAATCGCCTTGTCACCCATCATGCGGATGCTGTCCGAGCGGGGGCCGATGAACTTGATATTGCACTGCTCACATTGTTCGGCGAAATCCGGATCTTCAGAGAGAAAACCATAACCGGGATGAATGCCGTCTACGTCTGCAATTTCCGCTGCGGCGATGATTCGCTCAGCCCTCAGGTAGCTCTCGGATCCAGCGGCGGGGCCGATGCAGATGGCACCATCTGCCAACTGAACGTGCAGTGACTGCTCGTCGGCTTCGGAATAAACGGCAACCGTTTCAATTCCGAGCTCACGGCACGCGCGGATGATTCGCAGGGCAATTTCACCGCGGTTAGCGATGAGGATCTTTTTCAGCATGAGAGAGAAAGGGTGAAGATGAAAGGATCAGACGATGCGGAAAAGCGGTTGGCCATATTCGACGCTTTCGCCGTTTTTGACCAGAACTTCGGTGATTCTCCCCGAAGTTTCCGCTTTGATTTCGTTCATGACCTTCATGGCCTCGATGATGCAGACAACGGTTTCTGCATGCACGGAATCGCCATTTTGAACAAAAGCCGGGCTTTCCGGATTCGGAGAGCTGTAAAAGGTGCCGACCATAGGAGACTTAATAACTTTTCCTTCTGGTTGGGCGGGTTTGGATTCGGCTGCCGCAGGAGCGGGAGCGTGCTGCACGGGCGCGGCCTGTGGCTGGGCCATAATGATCTGTGATTCGCCATTACTGCGACAGATCCGAAGCTTGAGGTCTTTCTCCTCGATCTCAAATTCGGTCAGCGCCGCGCGTTTCATCAAATCGACTATCTGCTTGATTTCTTTTAGGTCCAAAGGTCGTTTCCTCCGATTAGGTATGATTGAGGTGAAATTGACGTTAGAAATATTTATTCTGAAAGAGCAAACGTAAAAGGAATCGAGTGCATGGCAATCCTATTGGTCGCGCTGCTTTAGGCTTTGCGCTTTGTCAGGGACCGGTTCCCGTCCCCAGCCAGCGGAAGGGGTTGATGCGGAGGCCCCAGCTGGGGTCGTCCAATTGGCCGCCAAGGCGAAATTCGAGCACGAGATTCATTGGTCGCAGGACCAGGCCGAACAAACCGCGGATGACAAAAGCCTGAACGACAAAGTCTAGATCGGTATCCGGGATGCCCACTTCGCCGTGGGCACTTAGCCGGATTGAGGGTCCATCGACACGCACTGCGGGGAGCTTGAGTTTGCCGTCGGCGAGGGTCCAGTGCGCCTCGGCGGTCTCCAGCTGAAGGGATGTGAAAGGCAACCCGACCGCTTCCAATGCGCGGGAGAGCTCGCCGAACAGACGAACCTTGCCCAGTTCTGCCTCGGTGATGCGGTTCCGGCCCGAACCCTGGTAGCTGTTGGTTTCGCCAAAGCGCCCGCGCAGGCGAAGGTCGCTATCGTGTTTGCCCGGTTTGTCGCCGACGGCGATGAGTTCGGATTCCTCCCAGTCAAGGAACTGGCCTCGGAACAGATTGAGCATGGATTCGTGCTCAACCCCACGGGCTCGGATACGGGTGGCGAAGCTGGGGAATTCGCTGCCCAGTTCGTCGATACTAAGGTCCAGCCAGACCGATCCATCCATAAAGCTTAAGTGGGTTGAATTTAGTTTCAGCTTCCCAGGGCTGTGGCGGGCCAGGGTTTTCAGATTGGAAACGGGGAGTCCAAAAATTTCGACATCCGCCGGATGGTGCACCTTGACGACGGCTTCCTGGTGGTCCTCGGCGATGGATGCCTGTTTGCGCTCAAGGTAAAAGTCGACCTCCGGGGCGGCATCACTCCGGATCTCCTCGATCCAGTCGAAGCCTTCGCCGGCAAATTGCCTGAGTTCTTGAACAGGCATCTGTCCCTTGACGCGGAAAAATTGATCGTTGGGATTGCCCTGACCCGGATCGGGCTGTCTCCAGTGCAGGGAGCCTGAAAATTGGCCCCCAGCGGTTTCGCCGTCCAGACGGTAGAGGTCTACCTGCCCGGGTTGCTGGGCGATGCTCAGGTCCAGACGCTTGAGCGGAAGCTCCCGAAAGAAGCCTTCGTCGGCGGCTATCCCTACCCAGGATTGGACCTGGTTTTCCTGTCCCCAGATACCGGCGACCCGGACGTCGGCGAAGACGGGCTTCTCGCCAGGCGTGACAAATTCCCAAATCTGCCACCACCAGTCGAAATCGAGGATTGGATTGAGCAACGGCTGCCGGCTGTGTCCTATTGCGGTCAGAAGAAAGACTGGATTTGGGTAGTGCTGGTGGTATTGCAGCCGCACCTGCTCGTCAGGGCTGATCCACACATCCGCCGGTTCGATTTCGGTTCTCGCATGGTTGCTGACGCCTTTAGCCCGGACAAATGGAATCAGGGTCTCGCGGTATTGTACGGATGCGAGATTGGCCTGCCAGTGAGCGGATTCCGGGACGCCGCCTGGATCCAGCCTGAGGTCGGCTTTTAACCGGATGGGAGACTTGGTGACCGGCACAAACCCAATCCATTCGGGCTCCATGAACTGGGCGAGAACGGATGGCAGATCGTTCAGCTCCGCCTGGACTTGAACCAGGCCGGAGAGGTCGGGTTGCAAGTCTGCAAATTGAACTTGGAAGGGGCTGTTATTGTAGACCGCCCGGATTTCTCCGGAGGGCGCCAGGCGCTCACTGTCGATGGACAGCAGGGTACCGATTTGTTTCAGGTTGACCCATGGAGTCTCGATTTTGCGCAGCTCGGCCTGTAGATTTTCCACCGCCCAGTGCTCGCGGGACTCGAAGCGGAATCTCGGAAGGTAGAGGGAAATCGCAGACATTTCCAGGGCGGGGCTTTCGATGCCCACCCAGCCGGCGCGCATCCGCAAGCTGCCGGTCACCAACTCGTCCGGCCATTCGACTCCTTCGAATATCAACTCAGCGTTGTGAGCGCTGCCGTAGCCGGAGGGCAGGTCGATCCGGTTGACTGCCAGGGATGCATCCAGTTTCCAACCGTTTTCAGGGGTCGAGCGGATCTGGCCGATGATTCGGGCCGGACTCATCTGTGGAGCGCGGTCCGCCGCCCGCTGGATGCGGACAACCAGTTGCCGCAGGTAGCTGGGGAGGTTGAGGTCGTGGGTCTCTCCCGTCCAGTCCATCTCCAGGCGGTCGGGAGATGACAAAATCACATTGTGGCCTCCGATGCGAAATTGCAGGTGGTGAAATTGAATCCAGTCGCCGCCCATTTCGATTTCGGTCGCAATCTGGTCGATCAGGCGTTCATCGACCCCGCTGCGGGTGTACATCGCCGGAGCGTTCATGCGAGCGTTCGAAATATACAGGCGATTCAAACCGGGCCCCCGGCCGGTCAGGATTTCCCAGAAGTCCAGATCCAGCCAGATGTTTTCGATGTCCAGAATCCAGGTGCCGGTGACGTCATCGTAGATCCGCAGGTTCTTTGCCCGGACGCCACCAAGCAGGTCGAGCTCAAGTTCGCGCCACTCGGCGCTCCAGTGTTCATCGATCAGGCGATCGAGGATTAATTGGCCAAGCGGTGCCGGGACGGGAACTTCCTTGCCGATTACGACAAACAGGACGATGCCTCCCTGCAGGAGGGCTAGAGCAGTCAGCAAAATACGAACCGCTTGACTTCCGCAACGGGCTCCCCACAGACAGTTGCGCCAACTACTATGGAAAACCTGCCTCATGAACCGGGGTTCATTTCCTGAGGCTCCGGTTCCGGTTCCGGTTCCGGTTCAGGTTCATCTGAGATTTCCAGCGGCTCCGGTTCTTCAGGTGTTTCCGGAGCGGTCGGTTCTGAGGGAAGCTCGCGCTCCACCCATTCTTCGATCGCAGCCACTATGCCTGGTGGCAGAATGAAAACGGTTTGCTCACCGCGAAGAACCCCAAATTTTTGGGCGCCCCCAAGGCGTTCCGATAACAGGAACTCAAGCGTTCGGGTCGTCTCGGCGCCAGGGCTGCTGATAAAGTCGACCTCAAATTGATAGCGCCAGGGAATCCGGCGTTGGCGGTCCAGCCGGAGGGGATCCTGAAAGGGCACGGGCAGGTAGCTTTCGACCCGGGTTTGGGCGATAAACTCAAGCAGTGTTTCCGGGATCTCGTCAGTTTCAAGGCGACGAATCGGTTCCGCTTCAGGGGCGTCGCGATCAAGCAGTCGAACTTCCGTTACCTGGGCCGAGCTCGGCAGCGACCGCAAAACGCGGTCCCGGTAGTGGAGCGGCTCGAGTGGAACATCCTCAAGGATGTAGGGCTCGACCGCGTAGACGGTTCCATTGCTGGAGGTATCTGCATAGAGCAGGTTGTCCTCGGGGTCGATGTTGCCGAATCGAATGCGTGTTTGCTGGCCCCGGGGGCCTTGAATACGGACGGTGCGCTGGGCCTCGCTGAGGCCAAAGCGGTCGTAATCCAGCTCCGATGGAGCGTCACTGGCGAAACGAACAGCCTCCAGCTGGCGCAACCTACGCATGGTATCCTGGACGATTTCCAGGTCGGCGGCAATTGATTGCAGCACGCCGGCTTCGTTGGTGAACAAAACCTGCCACTGTCCGTTCTCGAGACGCTGCAGCGTTGTGAGGCGCTCTCCGGCGCGGATTTCGATGGAAGTCCAGGCTTCGCCCAATGGGCGCAGGAAGAGTCGCTCGCGGAGCCGCTCCTGAACATCTTCGAGCTCGGCGACGATGGAGCCATTCATCAGAAAGACTGCCGGGTAACGCTCCAGCTGCGCATAGCGCGGGGATTCGGGATCGCTGTCGTCCTGGCGATTGCCAATGATCAAGGCTTCCCGCCGCCCCATGCCTTCAACGGTCAGGCGAACAATTGGGCGGTCCAGACCGGTCTGGACATTGGAGTCGGACAAAAATTCATCGGCATTCAGCTGGTGGATCCGGTCGAGCATCCGCATAACAGACTCCTGGTCAGCTGGGGCATTGATTGGAGATTCAAAGCGCCAGCGGTTGTTTTCACGCAGGAAGCGGGTGCGGATATTCCCCTGCTCGCGGGCCTGAACCTGGACAGCTCGAACCTCAAACGGAGGGATGTCGATTAACTGGGGTTCGAGGTAGTGGCTCATGTCCTGCGACACCTCACTGAAGAAATCACGCTGCACGACCATCACGTGGCGCTCGTCAGGCGAAAGAACATACAAGCGGTTGCCAATTTCGGTGGCGGACCCGATCCGCAGCTGGGTTGAGCGGCTGTTGTTTTCGAGATGTATCTCGGCATTAGGGGTTTCGAGACCGTAGGTGTCCAGGCCTTGCTCAGCGCGCCGCAGCTCATCCAGAGAGAAGCGGGTGTCCCAGCGCAGAAAGCTGAGTTGGCTCAGGAGGTTGTCGATGGCAAAACGGTTTGCCTTCCAGTGTATGGGTTCAGAAACCTCCCAGCGCTCGGTCCCCGAACGGGAGAATGTCCAGGTTTCATCCAGTGCGCTACTCGTCACGCGGACCTTGTCGACGGATTGAATCAGACCGGGCGTCAGCACCAGGCGCTCTTCGCTGCTGTAGCTGGAGGAGGCGCTGCGGGTCTGGTCGAGGTAATACAGAAAGCCGAAGAGGCAGACGTTCAGGATTACGAGAAGGAGGGTGAGTTTAAAGCGCATGGAGGGATCAGATCTTTCGCAACCAGACGACCAGCATTCCCAGCGAGGCAATACCGCCGGGAATTACGAGGAACCAGAGACCAATCCGCCGCAAGTCCGAGCGGCTGGCCATGAGTTGATAGGTTTCGATCGGCCGCGGAGGGATTGCCAACAGCTGGTCGCGATCGAGCATCCAGTTGAGGGTGTTGAAAAAAAGCATGCGGTTGCCCACGGAGTTGATTTTCTCGTTGTTGAACAAGTCACGGGTTCCAAAGGCAACAACCCGGCCACCCGGAATATTGATGCCCAGTTGGGCGGCTGAACGGCGCTCGGCCACGGCCGCAATCGAAACCGGCCCGGCCAGATCCTGCTCGGGGTCAAAGGTGAGGACACTGTGGTTGCGGGTGGCCCAGCTGGTTTCCGAACTGGCCATCAGTGGCGTGATGCGCAGGCGGTCGTCAAAGGGCGCGCCGGGATCGGCCCTAACCGGACGGGTGCTGCCGCCGACCACAAAGAGCTGGTTGTGGACGAGGGACTCGGTGATAGCGTGCTCAGTGAATCTGCGGATGAGGAGGTTTCCAGTTCCTTCGATATAGTCGGCACCGCGTTCCACCACCAACTGGTCTTCCATCAGCAACCCCCATTCATAGAGTAGTGGGGACAAGCCGGTTCGCTGAGCGGGGCCGCTCCACAACAGCAGGCGGCCGGCGCGGTCCATCAGGTAGGTTCGTAGCTTCTGTAGTTCACTTGCCAGTAGAGGGCCCTGCGGATCGGCGATCACGACCAAACTGGCGTCCATCGGGACTTCACTGACTTTGGTGAGGTCGAGCGTGCTGACGCGGAAGTTTCTTGCCCGCAGCTCGGTGGTCAGTTCCGACAGGCCTCGCCGGGCGCTGACGTCGTCGGGGGACATTTCACCGTGCCCCTGAAGAAAATAAATGCGTGCGGAGGTGTCCTGAATGACTTCGAGAATGGCTGATGTAAATGCGCTTTCTCCGCGGAAGGCCACAGGTTGCTGGTCGCGGAACTCGAGAATTTCGTCCGGATAAATGAAACGGTAGCGATCTTCGGTAGCGACAATGATCGCATTCTGCCGGGTCAGGCCGTAGATCCGGTTCAATTCCTCCGCACGGCGTTGGTTTTTGTAGATATCAACCCGCTCGACCGAAATCCGGGAGTGCTCGCCGTCGCGGGCGTGGTAGACATACTCGCGCAGCAGGTTTTCGACGAAGCGAAAACTGGTCCGGTCTTCTTCGCGCGGGGCGTTTTCCGGGATCGTGATGATGATCTGGATGTCCTGCTCGAGATCCGAAAGGTAAGCCCTGGTTTCCGGCGACAGAGAGAATTGATGACGGTCAGTCAGGTCGATGCGCTGATAGTAGCGCATGGCGATCACATTGAGTGCGATGATCAGCAGCAGGCTCAGCACGATCTGGCCCAGGCGATGAAAACGCTTGAGTCGATTCTGAAACTGATAGGTTTGAAGCCAGGACATGGTTTACTGCGCGAATATCAGGCCTTCGATTCTACAATAAGCGCCGAAACCCCGAGGATTAGGGCCGTGCCACTCAGATAATAGATAACGGGCCGCGTGTCCACGACGCCTTTGGAAAAGTCTTCAAAATGCTCCATAATCTGCAGGTAGTCGAGCCATTGAATGGGGAAGGTATCCCACTCGGCGCTTTGCGCTTCAATCAGGCGCAGGGCAGCGATCCCGATGATCATGAGAAAGATGATGCTGAAACTGAGCATGCCGGCAACCAGCTGGCTGCGGGTGAGGCTGCTGGCAAAGATGCCCACGGCGATGAACAAGGCACCGCTCAGGGCGATGAACAGATAGCCGCCGATCAGCGAGCCCTGGTCGAAGAAGCGGCTCGTCATCTCGGGTTGCTGGAGGATTTCCGCAGCAATCCAGGGGAATCCGAGGGCGATCAGCCAGACCAGAATATAAAAGGTGTAGGCGCCAAACCACTTACTGAAAACGATGGCGGCGGCACTGACCGGGGTGGTCATCAGGGACTCCAGAGTGCCAAGCCGGCGCTCTTCGGCCAGACTGCGCATGGTCAACATCGGTACCACCAGCAGAACGGGCACCCAGAAAGTGCTGAGGAAAATGGTGGGTGGCAGGGCCTCCTGTTCGTCGCCGACCAATGCGAACAGGGTTGCAAGGTAAAGAAAGCCCATAATGAGTAGGGCGAGGACTGCGGCGATATAGGTCGACGGCGAAATCCACAGTGTCTTCAGCTCATTGCGGATGAGCGTAACAATGGTTTTCATGAGATCACCTCCGGTTGGTTGCCGGAGTTTTTGTCGCGCAGGGCTTCTTCGGAAAGTTCCCAGCTTCGGCGGGTGGCAATCAGAAAGATGTCTTCAAGGTTAGGGTCGATTTTGTGCCAGGCGCGAAGGGTCAGTTCAGGGTTGGCATGAATTGCATTGGTCAAGGCTTGGGTTGGGTCCTCTTGATCCCGCTCATCAGTGGAGATTCTGAGCCGCAGGTCCTTGGGGTCGTCGGTCTGGTCAAAGCGGTGACGCCAGTCGGCGGCGTACTTTTGCAGAAGGCTTTCAAGCACCGTTCGCTGGCCAATCACTTCCAGGCGGTAGGTCGCTCCGGGCACAAAAGTTTCGCGCAATTCGGCGGGGGTTCCTGAGGCGACGAGGCGACCTTGGTTGAGGATCAGCACGCGGTCGCAGCAGACTTCGACTTCAGAGAGAATATGACTGGAAAGCAGGACAGTGGTCCGGCCCCGGAGATTCTGAATCAGGTCGCGGATCAGAATGACCTGGTGGGGATCGAGGCCGATGGTGGGCTCGTCCATTATGGTGATTTGTGGATTGCCAATCAAGGCATCAGCGATGCCGACCCGTTGCCGGAAACCCTTGGAGAGTGCGCCGATGACCTTGCGCCGGGCTTTGCGGTGGAGGTCGCAGGTTTCGAGAATCGAATCCAGGTGGCTGCGGAGCTCGCGCCTGGGAACGCCTTTGAGGCGGGCGCGGAATCTGAGGTATTCCGATACCCGAAAGTCTTCCGGGAGGGGGTTGTTCTCCGCCATGTAGCCTATCTGCCGTTTAATCGCACTGGGTTCGCGGGCTACGGAGATGCCGTTGATCCATGCCTCACCGGAGGTCGCGGCTAGCAGGCCGGTGAGAATGCGCAGGGTCGTGCTCTTGCCGGCTCCGTTCGGTCCCAGAAAACCAACAACTTCACCGGGCCGGACCTGAAAGGACAGGTCGCGGACCGCCGGGGTGCGGCCATACATTTTGGTCAAATGTTTGGCTTCGATGCTGTAGGGGGGTGAATCCACTGAGGTTAGGCCTCTTTACAATCGAACTGTTTACAGGGTGCAATCGTTTTTAAACAGACACCTGTCTCTGCCGATTCGCTCAAAATCAGGGTTCTGCTTTTTTTCTGTAAAGTGCTGCGGTTTTTCCCACTTGCCCAACGACCTGAGCGTTTGCCGCATTCGCCAGCTCGGAGGCAAGGGCCTCGCGCTGGACGCGGTCATCCACCAGAATTTTGAGCTTCAGCAATTCGGTTTTCTCAAAAGCTTTGTGAGTGGCTGCGATGACAGCGTCGGTCAGCCCGGATTTGCCAATGAAGATCAGGGGCTTCAGGCGCATGGCCAGCCCGCGCAGGTGCTTCCGTTCCGCAGAACTCAGCTGGGGTTGTGGGGAGGAATCAGAGTGCATTCAACCAGCCTTTCAGAACGCTGTCGATGGAGTCTGTACGGCTGCCGCCACCCATTGCAAAATCGGGTTTACCGCCGCCGCGTCCGTCGAGTCGTGCGGTGAGTTCGCGAATAATGTCTCCGGCCTTGAAGCCGTCGGCAATGGCTTCAGGCGAGGCCATCGCAATCAGGGTGGCTTTGTCCTGTATCGCAGCGCCAACCACCAGCAGGCCTTTGTCCATTTTGGCGAAGATTTTGGTAGCCAGGGTTTTGAGCTCGTTGGGGTTGGAGGCCTCGAGCTTGCAGGCAAGCACCTGCAGGCCGTTTTTGTCGACGCTTTGATCGAGGATTTCTCCAGCCTTGGCGGAGGACTGCGCGCCCTTCAGGGATTTCAGTTCGCGCTCGCTGCTGCGCAGGCGCTGGTTGAGGTCGTCAATGCGCTGCAGCAGTTCGTCGGGTCGTGCGGAGAGGTTCTGGGCCAGTTGCTCGACAATGCTGAAGCGCTGCTTCGCCCAACGCAGCGCTGCCGGTCCGGCAACCGCTTCGATGCGGCGGGTGCCGGCGGCGATTGCGGATTCGGAAGTCAGCTTGAAGAAGCCAATTTCACCGGTGGCCTGGACGTGAGTGCCGCCACAGAGTTCCCGACTGTAACCGCCGATGTCGACAACCCGAACGGTGTCGCCATATTTCTCGCCGAAAAAGGCGATGACGTCTTCGGGTTTCTGATCAAAGGGGACTTCATACCACTGTACGGCGGCGTTTTCCTGGATGCGGGCGTTGACCATGCCTTCAATCTGCTCGATCTGCGCTGCAGTGAGGGCCTCGAAATGGCTGAAATCAAAGCGCAGGCGGTCGGGGTCGACGAGTGAGCCCGCCTGGCGCACATGCGCTCCGAGCACACTGCGCAAGGCCCAGTGTAGGAGGTGGGTCGCGCTGTGGTGGCATTGGATCGCGTGCCGGCGTGGCCGGTCGACGCTGACCTGAGCTGTTTCGCCCGGGACCAGTTGCTCGCCTCCCTCGCCCAATTGGTGAAGGAATTGGCCTGATTCGTCTTTAATGGTGTCGGTGATTGCGACTTTGACGGAATCCTGTTGCAGGGTTCCGGTATCGCCAACCTGACCGCCCATTTCGGCATAAAAGGGTGAGCTGTCGAGCAAAGCAAAGGCCTTTCCGCCGTGGTCAACGACCTCAAGCAGGGTGCAGGCGTGGTCGCTGAGGCGCTCTGGCTCAAAGCCCACAAAGGCTGTAGCTTCGCCGCCTGCCTGACCTTCGCTGACCCGGATGACAGTCTTTTGCTGGGCGGCACGTGCGCGTTCGCGCTGGGCTTCCATGGCTTTTTCAAAGCCCGCATTGTCGACCTTGAGGCCGCGCTCATGCGCCAGAATCTCAGTGAGGTCGAGCGGGAAGCCGTAGGTGTCGTAGAGTTCAAAGGCCTCTTCGCCGCTGATCTGGCTTGGCTTGCCTTCAAAAATACGCTCCAGCAGCTGAATTCCACGGTCAATGGTGCGGTCGAAGGCCGCTTCCTCGCTCGCCAGCACTTTGCGGATAACGGTCTGCTGTTCCCGGAGTTCCGGGAAAATACCTTCCATTCGTGTTATCAGCGGGTCCGCGAGCTGAGTGAAGAAGCCGGGTTTTAGGTTCAGTCGGCGACCGAACAGCACGGCCCGGCGCAGGATGCGGCGGAGCACGTAGTTGCGGCCCTCATTGCCGGGCAGAATACCGTCCGCAATGGAGCAGCAGAGAGTGCGAATGTGGTCGCCCAGCACGCGGAAGGCGACGTCGCGCATTTCGGCCTCGCTGAGTTTTTTCGGATTGGCCGGCAGGCTTGCTCCATATTCCAGACCGCTCATCGCAGTGATCTTTTCGAAGATCGGCGTGAAGAGGTCGGAATTGTAGTTGCTCGGAGGGCGACTGAAGTCGCTGAAGTTGTCCGTGGTGGCGAGAATACCGGCAACGCGCTCGAGGCCCATTCCGGTGTCGACGTGGCGGTTCTTCAACGGCCGGAAGCCGCCGTCCTCCTCGGCATTGAACTGGATGAAAACCAGGTTCCAGATTTCAATGCAGAAGGGGTCGTCGGCATTCACCAGTTTGCCGCCGGTGTCGCCCTTTTCAGTCAGGTCGATGTGGATCTCCGAGCAGGGGCCGCAGGGGCCGGTCTCGCCCATCATCCAGAAGTTGTCCTTTTTGCCGCCAAAGAGGATGCGCTCCTTCGGGTCCAGTCCATCGGCCTTGAGGATGCGTTCCCAGATGGCATAGGCTTCCGCATCAAAATCCGCCGGGTCGCCCTCGCCGGGTTTATAGACGGTGACATAGAGGCGTTCTTTGGGGAACTTCCATACTTTGGTCAGCAGGTCCCAGCCCCATTCGATTGCTTCTTCCTTAAAGTAGTCGCCGAAGGACCAGTTGCCCAGCATCTCGAAGAAGGTCTGATGATAGGTGTCCAGACCGACGTCGTCGAGGTCGTTGTGCTTGCCGCCAGCCCGAATGCATTTCTGGGTGTCGGCCGCGCGCTTCCATGGAGCTTTCCGGTCGCCGAGGAAATAGGGGACGAAGGGATTCATCCCGGCGTTGGTGAACAGCAGATTCGGCGCCGTTGGCATCAGCGATGCCGAAGGCAGAATGGCGTGTTCGCGCTCTTTGAAGAAATCGAAGAACGATTGGCGGATTTGGTCGGAAGTCATGGATGCGGAAGGAAAAGACCGATTATTTCAGGTTTTTCTGGATGGCATCAGCCATCTCGCGGGTGTTGACCGAAGGATTGCCGAAGGCGATATCGCCGGTGCGCACGCCCTGTTCTACGGTTTTTCGAACCGCGGTTTCGATGCGTGTGGCCAGATCGTTGAGGCCAAAGCTGTAGCGCAGCATCAGCGCGCCGCTCAAAATTTGTGCACAGGGGTTGGCGATGCCCTTGCCGGCAATGTCCGGGGCAGTGCCACCGGCGGGTTCATAAAGGCCGAAGGGCAGATCCTGACGGTTCTTGCCGAGTCCAAGGCTGGCGGAGCAGAGCATGCCCAGGCTGCCGCAGATGATGCCCATTTCGTCGCTGAGGATATCGCCGAACATGTTTTCGGTCAGAATGACATCGAACTGGTTCGGATCCCGGGCCAACTGCATGGCCGCATTGTCGACATACATGTGGCTGAGTTCGATCTCGGGGTAATGCTTCTTGAAATATTCAGTGACTGTTTTCCGCCAGAGCACGGAGGTGGTCAGGACGTTGGCTTTGTCTACGGAACAAACTCGGTTTCCGCGGGACTTTGCCGCAACGGCAGCGATTTCAGCAATGCGCTCAATTTCAGTGCGCTTGTAAATCATGGTGTCCAGCGCCTCGACGTCGCCGTCTTCCAGCTCCCGCGTTTCCTTGGGTTGACCAAAGTAGATACCACCGGTCAGTTCCCGGATACAGACCACGTCGATGCCGTCCGGAATGCGCTCAGTCTTTAGTGGCGAAGCGGCTACGAGCTCGGGATAAAGCAAGCCCGGGCGAATATTGGCGAACAGGGAGAAGTGCTTGCGCAGTGGCAGCAAGGCCGCGCGCTCGGGTTGTTCTGCCGGCGGCAGGTTTTCCCATTTTGGCCCGCCTACGGAGCCAAAGAGAATGGCGTCGGCCTCTTCGCATGCCTTTACAGTTGCCTCAGGAAGCGCCTTGCCGTGCCGGTCAATCGCTATTCCGCCTACGTCGTGAGTGGAATAGTCCAGCGCATAGCCGGCATCCTTGGTCGCGGATGCCAAAACATCCAAAGCCACTTCCATCACTTCCGGGCCGATTCCATCGCCCGGTAACACACTGAATTTCAAATGCTTCATACTTTGCAGAAAAACCTAAAGCATTGCCCCCCAAACCGCATGAATGCAATAATTTTAACGATCTGGGCCTGCATCACCGCGAATCCAGAGGTAGGGCCCGCTTCCGATTTAGCCCGAAAATAAAAAAGCAGCCTTTCCGGTTAGGGAAAGGCTGCCAGGATAGGACGTTGTAAAGGACAGGCAGTATTACAACGAAGGGAAGGTTTGCAGGGTATTTACGGTAAAGCAACAATAAATTATGTAAAATATCCCAAGTCGTTTCGGGCGGGCGGTCGCCTTTTGTTGCTTTTTGTTTTTCGGGCGTTATGACCGTCGAGGAAATGAGCGAAAAATTGATCTTCAACAATACCGTGCTGCGAGACGGCCACCAATCTCTGGCTGCGACCCGGATGCAAACCTCACAGATGCTTCCGATTCTTGAGACCCTTGATAACATGGGTTTTGGAGCTTTGGAAACTTGGGGTGGTGCAACGATTGATGCCGGCCTGCGCTTTCTCGGGGAATTCCCCTTTGACCGCCTGGATGCGATTAAAAAAGGCACACCGAAGACGCCGCATATGATGTTGTTGCGCGGGCAGAACATCGTCCAGTATGCGAATTTTCCGGACGATGTGGTTGAAACCTTTGTGCTGATGTCGGCCAGGCACGGCATGGATATCTTTCGGATTTTCGATGCTCTGAACGACATGCGCAACATCGAGACGGCCGTTAAGGCGGTCAAAAAGGCCGGAAAGCATGCGCAGGGCGTGATCTGCTACACTTCGAGCCCGGTGCACACGATCGAGAAGTTCATCGAGCAGGGTGAAGAAATTGAGGCGATGGGCTGCGATTCCATCTGCATCAAGGACATGGCCGGATTGATTCCGCCGCAGGTGGCCTATGACATTGTCAAGGGCCTGAAAGAGCGGGTGAAAATTCCGTTGGTTCTGCACACTCACGAAACGGCCGGTCTGGGTGCGACCACTTACTACGCGGGTATCGAAGCGGGCGTGGATGCGATTGACACCTCCATCATTCCGTTTGCCAACGGCACTGGCCAGCCGGATACGGTTCGCATGCTGAGCATTCTCGAAGGCCACCCGCGCTGCCCGAAGTATTCGATCGAGGATTTGCAGACTCTGCGCGAGCACTTTCAGAAGGTGTATGCAGAGCTTAAGGATTTCACCTCACACCGCAACGAAGTGGTCGATACCGATGCCCTGGTTTATCAGGTTCCGGGCGGCATGCTGTCCAATTTCCGCAACCAGCTGAAGGAGCAGAAAATGGAAGACCGCTTTGAAGAGGTCTTTGCCGAAATTCCGGTTGTGCGCGAAGCGCTTGGCTGGATTCCGCTGGTGACGCCGACCTCTCAAATTGTGGGCGTGCAGGCCATGCTGAATGTGAAATTTGGCCGTTGGAAGAATTTCAGTCCACCTGCCATGGACATCGCCTTGGGCTATTATGGTCAAACGCCGGCTCCTGTGGATCCGGAAGTGCGCAAAATTGCGGCGCAGAAGACGGGCAAGGAACCCATCACCTGCCGACCGGCGGACATGATTAAGCCGCGCATGGATACGCTTCGCAAGGACTTGGCCGAGGCGGGAATGCCTTCGGACGACGAACACTGTGTGATCTATGCAATGTTCCCGCAGGAGTTGACGAAGTACTATCAGGCGAAGAAGGAACCAAAACAATCAGCCTCCGCTGCCACTGCAGCTTCAGCTCCGGCGGCAGACAAAGCCCCGGCAGCGACTGCCACAGCGGGTTCAGGGCGTCAGTTGCGCCTGCATGTGAACGGCAAGCAGTACGACGTCGGCGTCGAGGAACTTTAAGCGGCTGCCCGCTTATTTCCCGGCTTTTTTGCTCCAGCTGTCTTTCAGGCTCACCGAGCGGTTGAATACCAGCTGCTCGGAGTCTGAGTCTGGATCGAGGGCAAAGTAACCTTTGCGCTCAAACTGCACGGGCAGGCTGAAATCCGTCTCGCGCAGCGACGGTTCGCCAAAGGCGGCAACCACTTGCAGGGAGTCTGGATTGAGATTTTCGAGGTAGCTGCCGTCGCCTTCGACGTCTTCGGGATCCTCTTTGAGAAAAAGGTTCTCATACAGCCGCGCTTCGATCGGAACATTGATCTGGGCGCTGACCCAGTGAATCGTGCCTTTGACCTTGCGTCCGTCCGGGGTCGAGCCGCCGCGGGATTCCGGATCCATTTCGGCGCGCAGTTCGGTGATATTGCCGGCTTCGTCTTTAATGACTTCGGTGCAGGTAATGTAGCAGGCATAGCGCAGGCGGACTTCGCGCCCCGGACCGAGCCGGAAGAACTTGCGCGGCGGGTCCTCCATGAAATCGTCGCGGTCGATGTAGATTTCACGGGTCAGAGCGACTTTGCGGCTGCCCATTGCCTCGTTGGCCGGATGATTGGGGCCTTCATACCATTCTTCTGCGTCTTCGGGTAGATTGGTGATTACGACCTTCAATGGGTCCAGCACCACCATGCGTCGCAGCGAACGCTCTTCAAGATCCTGACGCAGACAGAATTCGAGCAGAGCCAGGTCGATCGTATTGTTGCGGCGGGCCACGCCCACGCGGTCACAAAATTCGTGGATCGACTCGGGCGTGTATCCGCGCCGGCGGATGCCACTGATTGTCGGCATGCGCGGGTCATCCCAGCCGCTGACATGTCCCTCTTCCACCAGTTGCAGCAATTTGCGCTTGGAGGTCAGGGTGTGGGTCATATTCAGCCGGGCAAACTCGATCTGGCGCGGCTTGGAAGGGGTCGGCAGGTGCTCCAGAAACCAGTTGTAGAGGGGCCGGTGGTCTTCGAATTCCAGGGTGCAGATACTGTGCGTGATGCCTTCGATGGCGTCGCTCTGGCCATGGGTAAAGTCGTAGGTCGGATAGATGCACCATTGGTCGCCGGTGCGGTGGTGGTGCGCATGGGTGATCCGGTAAAGAATCGGGTCGCGCATGTTCAGATTTGGGTGCCCCATGTCGATTTTCGCCCGCAGCACCTTGGCGCCAGTGGCGAATTCACCCGCCCGCATACGCCGGAACAGGTCGAGGTTTTCGTCGACGCTGCGCTCCCGGTAGGGACTCGGTCGCCCGGGTTCGGTCAGAGTTCCGCGGTATTCCCGCATCTGTTCAGCGCTGAGATCGCAGACAAAGGCATGGCCTTCGCGAATCAGGTGCTGAGCCCATTCAAACAATTGTTCAAAGTAGTTGGAGGCGAAGAAAAGGTTCTCGCCCCAGTCGGCCCCCAGCCAGCGCAGGTCCGCCTGAATGCTTTCGACGTATTCGGTGCTTTCTTTGGCGGGATTGGTGTCGTCAAAGCGCAGGTGAAAGCGGCCCTTGTAATCCCGCGCCAATCCGTGGTTCAGGCAGATCGACTTGGCGTGGCCGATGTGGAGGTAGCCGTTGGGCTCCGGCGGAAACCGGGTGACGATGGTCGTGTGCCGGCCTGACTCCAGGTCTGCATCGATGATTTCGCGGATAAAGTTTTTCGGTTTGCTAGCTTCGCTCATGTTGAAGGTCTGGGTGCCTTGAATGGTCTATGCGGATACCATCAAAAGGATTTTTATGAAAGGCAACGGGAATAAAACCGTGTTTCAGGGCTTCGTATAGGTGTCGAATGGATAGGAAAAACAGCTGTCGTCTCTCAAGTTTTATGAATTTGGTGAACATATCGCCAAAATGTCAGTCTTATTTAGATAAGGACTGATTCTAAGTCTCAATAAAAGAGCTTAGAACCGTTCACTTGTTCTTTTAGCCGTTTAGACAACGGGAATGCTCGATCAAGGAGTTAGTTTCGACCGAGCAATAGTTTAGGCTCAATATACTGAAAAATTTTTATTATGAACCACACCCACACAAAAAATCCGCAGAAATCTGTATCCGTCAAGCGCACCCAGCAAGACAGGCAAGAGGAGGTGACGGATGTGCGTGAGTTGCCGTCCTCCGAGAAGAGTACGATCAAGATCTATCTTCAGGAGATCGGAAAGACGCCGCTTCTGAAACCTTCAGAGGAGGTTGAACTGGCGGCCCTGATCAAACAGGGTGACGAGAAAGCACGCGAGCGGATGATTAAATCGAATCTCCGTCTGGTGGTTAAGATCGCCCATGATTACGACGGCTTCGGCCTGCCTTTGCTTGATTTGATCAGCGAGGGCAACATCGGTCTGATCAAAGCTGTTGAACGTTTTGACCCAGAAAAGGGTGGTAAGTTGTCAACCTACGCCGCCTGGTGGATCAAACAGTCCATCAAGCGTGCGTTGGCGAATCAGAGCAAGACGATCCGTCTGCCTGTTCACTTGGTCGACAAGATTGCCAAGATGCGCCGCATGGCGGCTCAGCTGGAAGAAGAACTGGACCGTCCTGCGACTAATGAGGAGATCGCCTACGCCCTCGGCATGCCGATCAACAAGGTGGCTCACCTGAAGTCGGTCAGTGTTCGCCCGAGCAGCTTGGACGCTCCGGTTGGAGAAGACGACAGTGCCCAACTTGGAGATCTGATTGGCGACGAAAACTCGGTCAATCCATTGGATGGCTTGCAGAACAAGACCATGCTGGACGACTTGAAGCGCATGATCGACACCCTCGACCCGCGTGAAGCGGAAATCGTGCGTCTGCGTTTCGGCCTCAATGGCGACAAGCCCAAGACCTTGGAAGAAGTCGGTGAACTGTTCGACATTACCCGCGAACGGGTGCGTCAATTGCAGAACATCGCTTTGACCCGGATGCGCAAAGCCCTGATTGCGGCTGAAAAACAGCGTTCTCAGGAAGAAATCGAAGAAGAACGCCGTGAGCAGGAGCGTATGGAAGTTCTGCACGAGTTCTACTCGGAAACTGTAGAGAAGCATTCGGCCGTCTCGGCTTAAGCTTTCGGCCGGCCAGCCGGGGGTCAGTCGGAAAACAATTCGGCCTGACCAGCCGGCTCGCCGGCATTTTTCTCTAACTGCTCGCGTGCGCACTTGAGGTAACTCTCCTCAATGTCGAAGCCGGTGAAGCGTGCTACGCCACTGTTCCAGGCTCCTAGGGCGGCATGCCCGAGCCCGACAAAAGGGTCGACGACATGGCTCCGCTCGTGGACTCCGTGAATACGGATGCATTGCTCGGCCAGCTGCACGGGAAAAGTTGCCGGGTGCGGACGGTCTTTGTCCCTCTGGCGAATTGTTTTATAGGGGATGAACCAGTTGTTGCCGCGGCAACGGAGGTCTCCCCCTTCTGTGTGCTTCCAGCGGCCGATGTTGGATTTGTCCTGATAAGGAACCCCAATGGCGCGGCGGTCGAGAGAGACATTTCCCTCGTGGCTGAAATGAAAGATGTATTCGTGGCAATCCGTTACGAAGCGCTTGGAATTGATCGGTTTGAAATGCCCGGTGCTCATCGGATCGCCCTTGGGCGTTTCGACGGTGATGGATTTGATCCAGTGGAAGGTGTTCTGCAGGGTCCACAGCTCGCCAATGGCGACCGCAAGTTGAAAGGGCATCAGTGGCTGTGATGGCGCGCTGCCAAGGTTGAGAAAGAAGGAGCCATTGGGTTTGATTACTCTTTCGAGCTCGCTCACCCAGTCCATGGTCCACTCCAGGTAGGCTTCCATGGGCAGTTTGTCTTTATAGCTCTTGTAGGCGATACCGAGATTGTAGGGAGGTGAGGTGACGACGATGTCGACACTTGCCTCGGGCATGTTCCGCAAACCGACACAGCAATCTTCTCGAATCAGCTGGTAGGCATCCAGGGAGGGGGAATGTGGCATGGTTAGGTCTTCTGTTTCCTGGTTCACTCAAGCAGCAGCGCAATGGCCGATGCATAGTTGTCCGTGTGGGTAATTGAAAGGCGAACCGAGGAAGCGCCGAAATGCTCCAGTAGCGCCTGCCCTTTGGCATCGAGCTGTATCAGTGGCTGCTCGCGTTCGCCTTTGATAACTTCAATCGAGCGCCAGTCCAGGTGCTCGCCGATGCCGGTGGTGAAGGCTTTGGCCACGGCTTCCTTGGCCGCAAAGCGGGCGGCGAGGTAGGGGGTCGGGTTTTTCATGCCCATGCAGTAGCTGCGTTCGCACTCGGTGAATACCTTTTTGAGGAACAATTCACCCTGGCGATCAAGGGCTTTTTGCAGGCGCGCGCATTCGACCAAGTCGATGCCAACGCTCAAGACCTTGCCAGCGGGTGGCAGGGATAGGTTCAAACCGTCCATCCCGGATTCATGCGTTGTTTCATTTCCCGGACCGCTTCGCGAATGCCGCTGAAGAGTGCCCGGCTGACAATGGAATGGCCGATGTTCATCTCATGGATCGCTGGCAGTTCGCGGACTTCGGCAATGTTCGTGTAATTGATGCCGTGGCCGACATTCACTATCAGGCCGAGCTTTTGCGCCAGCAAGCTGCCCTGTTTCAGCTTTTCAAACTCAGCCGCCCGGGCCGCGGTTTCGAAGTAGGCGTTAGCGTAGGCCCCAGTGTGCAATTCTATAAAGTCGCTACCCAGTTCGGCGGCGGTCTCGATCTGATCAGACTCCGGATCGATGAACAGGCTTACCTTTATCCCGGCATCGTGCATTTTCTGAATAGTGGTTCCGATACGGCCTTTCTGTCCGAGCACATCGAGTCCCCCTTCAGTGGTGACCTCTTCGCGTTTCTCAGGAACCAGGCAAACCGTCTGCGGCTTTACTTTGAGGGCGAATTCGGCCATGGCGTCGGTCGCCGCCATTTCCATATTCACCGGAACCTGCAGCGCGGCCATCAGGTCCAGCACATCGGCACGCTTGATGTGGCGCTCATCTTCTCTCGGGTGCACGGTAATGCCGTCGGCCCCCGCGCGTTCAGCCTCGATGGCAAAGGCGATCGGATCGGGTTCCACCATCTGGCCCCGGCGGCGCTCATAGCCCTGATAGCGGGCTTCCCTCACCGTTGCCGAGTGGTCGATGTTTACTCCGAGGAGTATGGGCTGGCTGGATTTCATGAGGCTCATGCTGCGAATACTCGCCTGTTTGGCAATTCAGCAATCGCTTTCACATTGCCAATTCAGGCTTCAGTTATCATCCATCGACGCATGTCAGTCGAAGTATCCTCCCGAACGATCGCAACTTTGAACAATGGTCAGGAATTGATTGCCTGGACTCTCAAAGCGGATTCCGGCCTCAAAGCCGTCATTCTCAATTACGGCGGCATCCTCCACGAATTGTGGGTGCCGGATGCCAAAGGCAAAGCGGCCGACGTGGTTCTGGGGATGAAGGATCCACGCTCCTACGTGGAGAAAAACGGCTCCTACTTCAACGCCTTGATCGGACGTTTTGCCAACCGTATTGCCAATGCGCGCTTTGAACTGGATGGCGTTGCCTATCAGCTGACGGCCAATCAGGGGCCGCATCAGCTGCACGGCGGCCCCGGTGGCTTGCACCAGAAATGGTGGCAGGTCGAGGCGGTGGAAGATGGGATCCTGTTAACCACTGAACTGGCCGATGGAGAGGACGGCTATCCCGGAGCCATGAAGCTGGAAGTGCGCATGGAGCTGACCGAAGCCAATGGCCTGCTCTATCATTACCGCGCCGAAACCGACAAGCCAACGGTCGTCAACCTGACCAGCCACCCGTATTTCAACCTTAGCGGTGAATCCAGCGGCAAGATCGATGCCCAGCGCTTCCGCATCGACGCCGACCGCTATCTGCCAACCGATGGCGACGGCATTCCCTCCGGTGAGCAGGCCCCGGTCTCGGGCACCCCATTCGATTTCAGGGAAATGCTGGCCGTAGGCCCGAACCTCGCCGTTGAGGAAATCCAGCTCAGCCAAGTCGGCGGCATCGACCACTGCCTCATCTTTTATGACGGCTTCTCCCCCGACCGGGCCATCGCCCGGGTCGAAGATCCTGCTTCGGGACGGATCATGGACGTATTCACCACCGAACCAGCCATCCAATTCTACACCGGCAATTTCCTCGAGCCCGAAGACCGCACCAAGAGCCCCTACGGCCAACACACGGGATTCTGTCTCGAAACCCAGCACCTCCCCGACAGCCCCAACCACCCACAATGGCCCTCAACCCGCCTGGACCCCGGGCAGGTCTTTCAGTCGAAAACCGAATACCGCTTCAGCTGCTAAATTGGTAGGGCGGCCTCGCCGAGGCCGCCGCGATGCGGGGACCGCCGTGCCTACTGACTGAACCCGAGCTGATCCAAAACGAAAGCCTGTTCAAATGCGACTTCCTGATAGGCCGCGTAGCGGCCAGTGGCGCCGCCGTGGCCGGCGTCGAGATTGGTCTTGAGCAGGATCGGCGCGGTGCCGGTGTGGGCGCGGCGCAGTTTGGCGACCCACTTCGCGGGCTCCCAATACTGTACCCGTGAATCATTAAGCCCGGCGGTCACGAGCATTGCCGGATAGGCCTGCGGCTTAACGTTGTCGTAGGGTGAGTAGGATAGCATGCAGTCGAAGAAAGTCTTGTTGCGCGGGTCTCCCCATTCTTCGTATTCAAAAGTGGTCAGCGGAATGCTTTCGTCGAGCATGGTTGAAACCACATCCACAAAGGGCACGCAGGCCAGCACCGCCTTGAACAAGTCGGGCCGTTCGTTGACAACGCTCCCCACCAGCAGGCCGCCGGCGCTGCCGCCTTCGGCGGCCAGGCGTTCGCTGGAAGTGTATCGCTGCTCGATCAGGTATTCGGCGCAGCGGATGAAATCATCAAAACTGTTACGCTTCTTTTCCAGCTTGCCGGACTGATACCATTCCTCGCCGAGAAAGCCGCCACCCCGCACGTGGGCGAGGGCAATGGTGAAACCACGCTTCAGGTAGCTGAGGCGGCCCCGGCTGAAGCCGGGCGAAACGGTTTCGCCATAGGCTCCGTAGCCATAAATGAGTGCAGGAGCCAAACCATCGCGCACGCAATCGCGGCGATGAAACAGGGTCATCGGGATCTCTGTGCCGTCGGCAGCTTTGGCGTAGTGGCGTTCGACAACGTAGTCGTCGGGATTGTGCCCGCTTGGAACCTTGCTGCTTTTGAGGCATTCGGAGCGGCCGTTGCGCAGGTCATAGGCGTAGACGGCGGATGGGCGGATTGGCGAAGCGTAGCCGAACTGGAAGTGATCCGTTTCGTATTCCTCATTGTTGCCGTCGCTCAACGTATAAACCGGATCCGGCATTTCGAGCACCACTGAACTGCGGTCGGCCCAGTTCAGCACGCGGATCTGGTCCTGACCACGAATGCACTCAAAGGCAATCAGGTGGGACTTGAGATTGAGAATCTCTTTGAGTTGAACCCCCGGACGATCCGGCAGGATCTCTTCAACCGCCTCGGTCGGCCCACTGCCCACCGGTATGGATATCAGGCGAAAATCAACCGCCCCCTGGTTGGTTCGCAGCAGGAAGCGCCCATTACGGTGCTCGGCAAAATAACGAATTCCCGTTTGGCGCGGAAGAATGCACTGGAATTCTGCCTGTTCGTCGGCGTAACCGGACAGGTAGTGAACCTCACTCGTTTCCTTGCTGATGCTGTAGGCAAATACGTATTCCCGGTCCTGCGAGCTGTAAAGGCCGACAAAAAAGTGCTCATTCGGTTCCTCATAAACCAGCCGGTCCAGATCCGGCGAGGTCCCGAAACGGTGCCGCAGCACCTTGTCGGCCCGGCGGGTAGCGCTTTCGGTCGTATAGTAGAAATGGCGCCCATCCGATGACCATTCGCCATCTGCGGAAACAGCCGGAATCAGGGTATCCAGGTCCTCGTTCGTTTGCAGATCCCTAAACCTCAGCTCATATTCCTCGTCCCCGGTCGTATCAATCGCATACGCCAGCCAGCGCCCATCCGGACTGATTTCCAGATAAGCCAGATCGAAGTAGTCGTGTTCAGCCGCGGCCTTGTTGGCATCGAAATAAACCTCCTCCGGACTCTCGATCGACCCAAGCCGCCGGCAGTAGCAGTGGTAGCTCTGCCCTTTGGCAATGCGTGAAGTGTAGAAATAGTCGCCATCCCTGTAAGGACAGGATTCCCAATCCTCCTCAATGCGCCCAATCAATTCCTCGTAGAGCTTCGCCTCGAGTGGTTTGGCCCCCGCCATTTTCAATTCGGTATAAGCGTTTTCCGCCTTCAGGTGCTCAATCACCTCCGGATTCTCGCGGTTGCGAAGCCAGTGAAAGGGATCCCTTCGGGTCACCCCGTGCTCACGGTGTTCGAACGGACGTTCAGCTGCAAATGGCGGAGATTGGGACATATTCCCCAACAGCAATGGGGAACTTTGCCCACACCGCAACGTTTCAAAGCGGAATCCCCCCCCGGGGCTCGGACGCCCTCCCTATCGCAAGTAAGTAGCCTCCCCGGGGCTCGGACGCCCTCGTCCGAGTTCGTCTGTGGTCCTTCGGCCAGCCCGTAGTCTTTGGTTTGCCACAATCCCCCGCCAGCATGAATGCAGGCGCTACCTGCCGTTCCCCCCAGCCATCCACCATTCCATCAATCCATCACTCCACTCTTCCACCCCTAATTACAAGCTTGCCAGCGGGGTGGGGGCTTTCTACCGCTTGTGGGCATGTCTGAAAACGCTCATATGGATGTCGATTACGTTGCTCGCCTGGCGCGCATCGAGTTGTCGGCTGAGGAGAAGGAACGCTTCTCGGGTCAGCTGGACCGCATTCTGGAATACTTTGAAAAGCTCAACGCGCTGGATGTTTCCGGAGTGGAGCCGATGGCGCATGCGATGCCGCTCTACAATGTCTGGCGCGAGGATGAGGCCGAGATGGGCTTCGCGCCGGAAGAGGCCCTGGCGAATGCGCCGGCCCAGCGGGACAACCAGATCATAGTGCCAAAGGTGGTGGACGATGCCTGAGGCGCTTTATCAACAAACCGCCACGGAACTGCAGCAGGGCTTGCAGGAGGGCGCTTTTAAGTCGGTGGACATCGTTCGCAGCCTGCTGGAGCGGATCGATGCGGTGGATGGCGACATCGGTGCCTACCTGCACATTGACAAGGCCGATGCACTGGCCCAGGCGGAGGCGGCGGATGCGCGCCGCGCGGGGGGCAAGGCGCTGAGCGATTGGGATGGAGTTCCGATTTCGCTCAAGGATGCGATTGCCGTAAAAGGCCAGCCGTTGACCTGCGCCAGCCGCATGCTGGAGAATTTTGTCTCGCCCTACGACTCGACGGTGGCTTCGAAGCTGAAAGACGCGGGCTGCGTCCTGCTGGGGCGTCTGAATATGGATGAATTTGCGATGGGCTCGTCCACCGAGAACTCGGCCGTGAAGCCCACCCTGAATCCCTGGAACAAGGAATGCATTCCGGGCGGTAGCTCGGGCGGCAGCGCCGCGTCCGTGGCCGCGCTGGAATGCCCATGGTCGCTGGGCTCGGACACAGGCGGTTCGATTCGCCAGCCGGCTTCGCACTGCGGGGTTGTCGGCATCAAGCCGACTTACGGACGGGTTTCGCGCTGGGGTTTGGCTGCTTTTGCTTCGTCCCTCGATCAGATTGGTCCTCTGGCCCGCAGCGTCGAGGATGCGGCCGCCTTGCTGGAATTGATTTCTGGCAAGGACAACAGGGACTCGACCAGTGTTCCGGAGCCGGTTCCGGCCTTTCGCAAGGCGCTGGGGCAACCGGTCAAGGGCCTGAAGGTTGGACTTCCCAAGCAGTATTTTGACAACAGCGAAGGCCTCGATCCAGAGGTCCGCGAAGCGGTGATGGCAGCAGCCCGCCACTTCGAATCCGAGGGCTGTGAACTGGTGGAAGTGGACTTGCCTCACGCCGACCTCGCCGTGCCGGTGTATTACATCGTCGCAACGGCCGAGGCCTCGTCGAATCTGGGCCGCTACGACGGCGTGCGCTACGGATACCGCAGCGCCAATGCCTCCGATGCCATCGACCTGTATTACAAGTCCCGCGGCGAAGGCTTTGGCGAAGAGGTCAAGCGCCGGATCATGCTCGGCACCTACGTGCTGAGCAGCGGCTACTACGATGCCTATTACCTCAAGGCGCAAAAGGCCCGCAGTCTGATTCGCAGTGATTTTGCCAAGGCCTTTGAACAGGTTGACGTGCTGTTGGCTCCAACCGCGCCGACACCGGCTTTCCGTCGCGGAGAAAATACCGAGGATCCGCTGGCTATGTATCTGGCGGACATTTTCACGATCCCCGCAAACCTGGCCGGGATCCCGGGGATTTCACTGCCCTGTGGCTTTTCGAAAAGTGGACTGCCGATCGGCTTCCAGTTGTTGGGTAAATCCTTCGATGAGGCCAGCTTGCTGCGCTTTGCCTCCAATTTTGAGGCCGCGCACAGCTTTGCCCGCCAATCCCCTGAACTCTGAGGAATTTGATAATGGAATACGAAGCGGTCATCGGACTTGAAGTCCACGTTCAGCTGAAGACGGAATCCAAAATGTTCACCACGGCCCGCCAGGGTTTTGGCGCATCGCCGAACACCTACACCGATCCGGTCATCATGGGCCTGCCCGGTGCGCTGCCGGTGATGAACCTGCAGGCCATTGAGCAGTCGGTAAGGGTTGGCCTGATTTGCGACTCGGAGATTCCGGAGTTTTGCAAGTGGGACCGGAAAAACTACTTTTATCCCGACAGCGCCAAGAACTACCAGATCACCCAATACGATCAACCGATCTGTGTTGGCGGTGAGCTTGAGGTCGAACTCACCGGGCCGTCGCGCAATGTGATGGGCGAACACCGCAAGGTGAAGCTGACCCGGGCGCATCTTGAAGAGGACGTTGGCAAGCTGACCCACTTTGAGCGCGATTCGCTGGTGGATTACAACCGCGCGGGCACGCCCCTGCTGGAAATTGTAACTGAGCCGGATATTCGTTCCAGCGAGGAGGCGGTGGCCTTCCTGCAATCGCTGCGCATGCACTTGACCGCCGCCGGGATCTCCGACTGCGACATGGAAAAAGGCCAGATGCGCTGCGATGCGAATGTCAGCCTGCGGCCGAAAGGCAGCGATGTCCTGAACACCCGCACCGAAATGAAAAACCTTAACAGCATCAGTGGTGTGAAAAATGCCATTGAAAGCGAGATTCGTAGGCAATACCGGGTCTACCAGAAGGGCGGGACCATTGTGCAGGAAACCCGGCGCTGGGATGCCGACAGCGGCATGACCCAGTCCATGCGCGGCAAGGAAGATGCCCACGACTATCGTTATTTCCCCGATCCGGACCTGATGCCGGTGCGCCTGCCCCGCGAGAAAGTGGAATCCCTGCGGGCGGAACTGCCCGAGCGGGTTTTTGACCAGCAGCGCCGCTACCAGGAGCAATACGACTTCCCTTACACCCTGACCTCGGTCATCTGCTTTGATTTTGAGCTGTCGCGATTCTTCGAGACCGCTATGGCCAGCTATGGCAAAAACCCCAAGGCGCTGGCGAATTACATCGCCAATGACCTCCAGCGTGAACGGGCGCAGTCGGAACAGGATGGCCTGCTGCCGATCATCGATGTGAAAATGCAGCCTGCCCAGTTGGCGGACCTGGTGCGCCTCGTAGATGAAGGCGTCGTCGCCAAACACAATGCCCGCGAAGTTTTCATCGAAATGTTCAACACCGGCAGGGATCCCGAGCCGATTATCAAGGAGAAGGGCCTCGCCGACGACGGTGACGACGGTGACCTCGAAGCAATCTGCAAGGACGCCATTGCCGGCAATGCCAAAGCGGCGGAGGAATTCCGTGGCGGCCAGGCCAAAGCCATCAACTCGTTCATGGGCCCGATCATGAAGGCCAGCAAAGGCAAAGCGAATCCTCAGAAAGTTCGCGAAATGCTCGAAAAACTGCTCTCTGAATAAACTTATGTCCGCAATCGCTCAATGGATTCCTGATTTTGAAACGGCTTCCGGCCTCGCCCGCGAACACGGCACACCCGTATTCGTCTACGATGGTCCGACCCTGAAAGCCCAGGCGGAAAAGGCCCTGGCCTTTCCCAATGCCTACGGCCTGACCGTTCGCTACGCCATGAAAGCAGCCCCTAACCGCTACCTGCTGGAGCAGGTGCACCGCTGGGGACTGCACTTCGACGCCAGCAGCGGCTGGGAAATTGATCGCCTGCTGGCGGCCGGCATTGAAGGCAAAAAGATCTCACTTTCCTCTCAAGAGCTGCCCCTGCAATTTGCCCACTGGCTGGAACAGGGCGTGACGGTCAATGCCTGCTCACTTGACCAGCTCGAGCGCATCGGCCAGGCGGCGCCCGGCTCCGAAATCGGTGTGCGCATCAATCCCGGCCTCGGCTCTGGTGGAACCAACCGCACCAACGTCGGCGGCATTGGCTCCAGCTTTGGCATCTGGCACGAATACATCCCGCAGATTCTCGAGATTGCCAAGCGCCACAAGCTGACCATCTTCCGCATCCACACCCACATCGGTTCCGGCAGCGACCCGGCCGTTTGGCAACGCGTTGCGCGCATGAGCCTGGAGACCGTTGCACGCTTTCCGGATGTGCGGGTTCTAAACCTGGGCGGCGGCTACAAGGTGGCCCGAATCCCTGCGGAAAAGAGCACCGACCTGCAGGAAATTGGCGCTCCGGTGAAAAGCCTTTTCGAGGATTTCGCAAAGCAGCACGGGCGCGAGCTGAAGCTTGAAATCGAACCCGGCACCTTTCTGGTGGCCAACGCCGGTTCGCTCTTGAGCCGGATTCAGGACGTGGTCGATACCGGTGCCGAAGGTTACCGCTTCATCAAGCTGGATTCCGGCATGACCGAGATCCTGCGGCCATCCCTTTACGGTGCCCAGCATCCGCTACACATCATCCAGGAAAAGCCTGCCGCTGCGGAACAGGACTACATTGTCGTCGGCCACTGCTGCGAATCCGGAGACATTCTCACACCTGCCCCGGGAGATCCGGAAGCCCTCCAGCCCCGCCGCCTGCCCGAATCCGCCATCGGCGATTTCTGCTGGATCGGTGGTGCCGGTGCCTACTGCTCGTCGATGGCTTCCGGCAATTACAATTCCTTTCCGCTTGTAGCCGAAGTCTGGCACGAAGGCGAAGGCGAGTTCCGCCTCATCCGTCGCCGTCAGACCCTCGAACAAATCCTGCAAAACGAAGCCTCTCTCGAAGCCTAAGTGAGCGATTCCTCCAGCCTGCGTCATTACCCGCTCGGGGACTTGATTGTCGACAGCCCGCACAGTGTCTGTGTGAGCCTGCCGACCATGGCCGATGTCATCGGTTATGAAGAAAAGGA
Source organism: Opitutales bacterium (assembly GCA_020831485.1). Classification (GTDB taxonomy): domain Bacteria; phylum Verrucomicrobiota; class Verrucomicrobiia; order Opitutales; family Oceanipulchritudinaceae; genus JAFIGG01. The sequence continues at coordinate 1,667 of JAFIGG010000024.1, read as the reverse complement.
TCCGCGGGTGCGCAATGCCATGAAGGGCGGCTATCCGCGCTTCTTTGAAAACCGCCTGATCCGGGAAGTCCGGGCACAGATTGCGCAGACCCTGGGCGTCGACGTCGACAGCCTGGTTTTGTTTCCCAATCGCGCGGCCGCTGAAAACGCCGCTGCCCATTGTCCGCAGGCCCGTACCCTGCGCTGGCTGGATCAGGATGCCTTCTGCGGCATGATCGTGCCTTCCGCCGAAACTGAACTCCGCCAGGCCCTGCATTTTTATCAGCAGCACACCGGCCACATGCTCAGTTCCCGCGAAGCCGAGGACTGGTTGATCGCCCGCGGCTTGCGCAGCGAGGCCTGGCCGGAATCCTTGAGCGCCGACAACCCGGAAGCGGCGGACCTGCAAATCCGCGAGCACCTGCACGACGCCTACCGCACGGATTCGGTGGACGACATTTACCTCTTTCGCGGAGGCATGAGCGCCTTTTACGCCGGATTTCAATGCCTGCGCGACCTCCAGCAGACCCAAGGCAAACACGTCTGGGTTCAGCTCGGCTGGCTCTACGTTGATACCATCCGGGTCCTTGAAAAATGGGCCATTCCCGGAAAGGAGCCAGTGATCTTCCACAAGGTGCTCGACCTCGATGCCCTCGAGCGCCTGTTTGCCAGCCACGGACCCGACATCGCCGGCGTTGTAACGGAGATCCCGACCAACCCCCTCGTGCAGACCACCGACCTCCCGCGCCTGCGGGAAATCTGCAGCCGCTTTGGCGCGGCCTTGATTCTGGACCCCACCATGGCCAGCCCGCACAACGTCAACATTCTCCCCTACAGCGACCTCCACGTTAACAGCCTGACCAAATACGCCAGCCACGAAGCCGATACACTGATCGGTGCTCTCGGATTGAATACGCAGTCGCCCTTTTACGCCCCCCTCAAAGACCAGCTGCCCGCCTACCGCGTGCCCCCTCATGGCCGCGACCTGCGACGCCTCGCCTCCATGATCCACCGCTATCCGGACGTCGTCGAAGGCGTCAACGCCACCACCCCAAAAGTCGTGGAATGGCTGGAACGACATCCCCTCGTCGAATCCGTCTGGTGGGCCCGCTCCGCCGCCACCGCCGCCGAGTTCGACCGCATCGCCCACAAATCCGGCGGCCCCGGCTGCATGATCAGCTTCAAGCTCAAGCAGCCGATCCAACCCTTTTACGACCGCCTGCGCATGGCCAAAACCCCCAGCTTCGGTGCCCGCTTTAGCATGGTCTGCCCCTTTCTCTATCTAGCCCACTACGACCTCGTCTCATCCCCCGACGGCCGCCGCATCCTCGAATCCGCCGGCATCCCCCCCGAACTCATCCGCCTCTCCATCGGCCTCGAACCCGCAGAAGCCATAATATCCTCCCTCGACCAAGCCCTCACCCCCCAAGGAAGCTAGCAGGCCTTTTGCCAAAAGGCCCCTGTCCACCCTCCACCCCTCCCAAATTCCATCCCTCCAGTCTTCCACCAATCCAATCTTCCACCAATCCATCCTTCCGTCCCCCCCCTTCCTCCCAAGTCAAGCCCCTTTATTTATGAAAATTAACCATTATTTTCTTTTGTAGCCGTCTCATTCCTTAAATGGCATCGGCAGCATGACCTCAATAAAAGTCCTGTTGCTGTCCCTCCTCGCGCTCCTCGGCGCGATA
>JAFIGG010000109.1 GCA_020831485.1 Opitutales bacterium | reverse complement strand
TAATTTCAATTTTTCACCGGATCGTGAATAAATCGACAAGCCCTTCAGGCCGAACTGCGGGGCATGAGCAGCGGGTGTTCTTCCTGGGCGACGGGTTCAGGCTAAAGCCTGTTCTCCAACGGGATGTTCCGGAGATTGTTGCCGCCCAACCTTCGAGGTTCCAGCGATTCGCCATTGACCTGTTGTGAATGGAATTCTTTAGTTTGGCTATGAAGCCGAATCCGTGGATGTTGTTTGCTCTGGTTGCTGCCGGATTGTTTACAATTATCGGCTGTGGACCGCGTGAGACGCCGGCTGAAAAGGCGATCAATGATCGGGTTCTGATGATCAACAATGGATCCGAGCCCCGTGAACTGGATCCGCATGTGGTGACGGGTTTTCCGGAATACCGAGTGATCAAGGCGATTCTCGAAGGGTTGGTGTCGGAGCATCCGAGTGACAGCAACGATGTGGAGCCGGGAGTGGCGGAGCGCTGGGAGTCCAATGAGGACAGTTCGGTCTGGACCTTTTACCTGCGGGAAGCGCAGTGGAGCAATGGGGACCCGATTACCGCCGAGGACTTTGTCTACGCCTACCGCCGCATCCTCAATCCGGAGTTTGGCGCTCCCTATGCCAGCATGCTCTACGTGATGGAGGGTGCCCAAGCTTATCACGAAGGGGAGCTTGAGCATTTTGACGAAGTGGGGGTTAAAGCCCTCGACGAGCACACCCTGGAGATCCGCCTGCAGGGGCCGACGCCGCATTTTCCCTTAATGCTGACCCACTACACCTGGTTTCCCCTGCACCAGCCGACGATCGAATCCTTCGGTGCCTTCGCGCGCCGCGATACGGGTTGGACGCAGCCTTCGAACCATGTCGGCAATGGTCCTTTCATCCTAGTGGAATGGCGTCCCAACCAGCGCATTACCGTTGCGAAGAATTCCTATTACTGGGATGTCGATCAAGTCGAGCTGCAGGCGATTGAGTTTTATCCGATTCAGGACCGCCAGACCGAGGAACGCATGTTCCAGACTGGTCAGCTGCACAAAACGGATACGGTTCCATTCAATTCCAGAGACCGCTACCGCGAGCGCGAAGATCCGGCCTTTCGCGAGGATCCGTTTTTCGCTACCGGTTACATTGGTCTGAACCTGAACCACGAGGTGCTGGCCAATCCGAAGGTGCGTAAGGCGCTGTCCCTCGCGGTTGACCGCGATCGCATCGTCGAACGGGTGACGCGCAGCGGCCGCGCCGCCGAAGGTTTTGTGCCGCCGGGCATTGAGGGCTATCCGTATCGGAAACACCTGGAGCACGATTCGGAAGCCGCGCGCGAGCTGCTGAAGGAAGCGGGTTTCCCTGGCGGCGAGGGCATACCGCGGCTCAACATGGTGGTCGCCAATGTCGATACCTCCCGCACCCTGGCTGAGGTGCTACAGTCGATGTGGGAGCAGGAGCTTGGCATTCGGGTGCAGATCCAGAACCGCGAGTGGCAGGTGCTGATCAGCGATATGGACAGCGGTAACTTTGACTTTTTCCTGATTTCCTGGGTGGGCGACTACCTCGACCCGGCGACCTTCCTCGAGATCTTTCGCAGCGGCGACGGCAATAACCGCACGGGTTTCGCTTCCGAAACTTATGACCAGAAGCTGCGCGACAGCCTGTTCCTGGCGGATGCCGAGCAACGCTTGCGGGAGCTGGCGGATGTGGAGGCTTATTTGATGCGCGAGCTGCCCATCATTCCAGTGAGCTGGAGTCACCTGATGTACCTCTTGCATCCAGCTGTCGAAGGTTGGGAACGCAAGCGTTTGGGCGATCAGCCGTATAAGCACTTGCGCTTTCGCCAAAGTGAGTGAAACCGTAAGGGTATGACATTGCACTTGCTGACTCATCCTCATGTATCCTGCGCAGAGGCGGGTGCGCACGAAGCCGCCGTGCTCGCAGGTGACGATGCAAAAACCGCGCGGGCCATGCGCAGCGCCGGAGAGGGCATTGGCCGGGCCCTGCTCGACGATTACCGCGAGTTGGCCGACTTGCCCGAGCGCCCGCGTATTCTGCTGCTGGCGGGCAATGGTTTAAACGCCGGCGATGCCTTCCACGCGGCCCGGATCTGCGTCGAGGCGCGTCCTCAGACGACTGTGCGCGTGATCCTCGCCGGGGCCCGCGAGCGACTGAAGCCACTGACTGCCCAGGCACTGGAAGAGCTGGAGGCCAAATGCACGGATTTCCAGCTGCAGACTTTCAGTTCCGTCGATGCCCTCGAGGAATGGGCCGCATTGCCCTGGACGCTGCTCATCGATGGCCTGCTCGGCTTTGGCTTCAAACCACCGCTGCGCCCGGAGTATCAGCAATTGATCGAATGGGCCAACCGCGCCGATCTGGACGTCGATCTGCGCGCCGCAGTGGACCTGCCCAGTGGAATGGGGGATGCGTCTGCGACCACCTGTCTGCGCGCCGATTTCAGCTACGGCACCGCCATGCTGAAGGCACCTGTTCTCAGCCCCGATGCGGCGAAGTGGGTAGGGCGCCTGCGCTGGATTTCGGTGCCGGAGATTCCGCTGCCTGTCGCTGCCGCCGGACGACAGGTCTTATTGCCGCCTTCCCTGAAATCACTCCGGCGCCTGCGTCCGTCCGCGTCCGACAAACGCAGCTACGGCCATGTGCTGGTTTTGGCAGGCTCGCAGAACATGCCGGGGGCCGGTATTCTCGCGACCAAGGCAGCGCTGCGCAGCGGTGCCGGATTGGTTACCACCCTGATGCCGCGCACGATCTGCAGTCAGGTCGCCGCCAGCTTGCCCGAAGCCATGTGGCAACCGATTCCGGTGAATGTCGAAGGATCGCTGGAGCCGGACGTCGGCAAGCTGGTCCAGCGACTGACCGACCGCGCCGATGCCCTGCTGATCGGTCCGGGCCTGCGCACTGACCGCGGCTCAATGCTGCTGCTGTGCCGCATTATTCGCGATTGCCCGCTGCCGCTGGTGCTCGATGCCAGTGCCCTGCAGATGGACGCCCTCAGCGCCATTGTTTCGCGTCCACGCGAATCCGGCCCCGTCATCGTCACCCCCCACTGGGGCGAATTCCAGCGCCTGCGCAGTCGGCCGGTGGATAGCTGGGACCCGGAAGACTTTCGCGGATTTTGTCAGAAATACCGCCTCACGGCCGTTCTCAAAGGTCCCATGACCCGCATCTCCGACGGCGAACAGGTATTGGATGTGCCCACTGGCGGTCCTGTCCTGGCGCGGGGAGGCAGCGGCGACCTGCTGGCCGGTATCCTTGCCACCTGCCTCGCTCAGCACCCTCAGCAGCCTCTGCAGGCTGCCGCTCTGGCAACGCTCTGGCACGGTGCCGCAGCCGACCTCTGGGCCCGTGAGCGCGGTCAGACGGCCGTTGTCAGCGGTGAGCTGCTCGATTACCTGTCTCCCGCCCTGCGGGGGATTTCGTGAGCTTGACGCGTCCAGCTGCATAGGCCAATCATTGCCGCATGTTCCGGATCAGGACAATCCTCTGCGCTGTCGCGCTCATTGCCGCCCCCATGTTGTCGGCGGCCACCATTGAAGTGGCCTACAGTGAATACCGTGAAACCGGCAGCTTTCAGCGCATCCAGGAGTTCTTTACCGGACGCGAGGCGCCCGGCAGGCGGACCATTATCCGGACCGACCCGGACAACCGCGATGGACAGTATTTTCTGATCAACCTGACCCGTTCCGTTGCCCGTTCGGATGTGCACTCGGTCGAGATCGAAGTCATCACCACCGAGAGCAAGGACACCCAGCAACTGGTCTTTCTCCTCTCCGACGCCCTGCGCGTGCGCGGCAGCTGGATTTACTGCGGGGTCACCGGCGATGACTGGCCAAACCGCAACGTCCGCCCCCTGGCCTGGATCGCCCGCCTGAAGGACAGTGAAGGCCGCTTGCTCGACGAGTGGGAAAGCTTTGTTCAGCGCATGCCCTGACAATCCGTGGCAAAATCGCGGGCAAAATAGGTCAGGATCCAATCCGCACCCGCCCGTTTGATCGCCAGCAGGCTTTCGTCCCGAATCGATTTCAGGTCCAGCCAGCCCAACTGTGCCGCCGCGTGGATCTGCGCGTATTCACCACTCACCTGATAGGCTGCGATCGGCTGCTGACTCATTTCCCGAGCCATGCGAATGATGTCCAGATAAGCCCCCGCCGGCTTCACCATCAGCACATCCGCCCCTTCCGCCTCGTCCTGACTCAGTTCAATCTCCGCCGAGCGCGGATTGGCCGGGTCCAATTGGTAAGTCGCCTTGCTCAGCAGCCGCGTCCCCGCCGCCTTTGAGCTCCCCACCGCATCCCTGAACGGCCCATAAAAAGCGCTGTTGAATTTCGCCGAGTAGGCCACAATCCCCGTTCCGCTGTGCCCCCCCGCATCCAGCGCCGCCCGGATCGCCCCGACACGCCCATCCATCATATCCGAAGGCGCCACAAAAGGCACTCCCGCCGCCGCATGCAGCACCGCCATTTCGCAGAGAATCCGCACCGTTGCATCGTTGTCCACATCATCCCCCTCCGCATTCAGCACCCCATCGTGCCCATGCGTCGTATAGGGATCCAGCGCGATATCGGTCAGAATCAGCAGCTCCGGGCAAGCCCCCCTTACCGCCCGCACCGCCCGCAGCACCAGCGTATCCGGATTCAAAGCCTCCTCGCCCCCCTCCGTCTTTAGCGCAGGATCCAAAGAAGGAAACAGCGCCACCCCCCGAATCCCCAGCTCCTGCAGTTCTCTGCATTCTTGCACCAAGTCTTTAATCGGCAGCCGCCTCTGCCCCGGCAGCGATTCAATCGCCTCCGCCGGCCCCTCCCCATCAATCACAAACAACGGCTGAATCAAATCATCCGTCGTCACCCTGCATTCCCTCACCATCGCCCGGACCCCCGCACTCCCACGCAGACGCCTCGGCCGCACCGGCAACCACTGTTTGTCGAGTTCAGCTTTCATTTCCCAGACTCCCTAGCAAAAGCAATCTCCCCACGCAACCCCAAGTAGCGCCATCCCCAAATCGCGCCGTCCGCAAGTAGCACCTGCATTCATGCTGGTGACCGCGCATCCTGTGAGCGGTATTCTGTGGACTGTGGGCTGTATGGCTGTAGGGCTGTTGGTTGTTGAGGCCGGGGGGAGTTGGGTGTTTACAGTCTGGAGGGGCCCGCTCCGTCGGGCCCGATGCGGGCTGAAGTCGCGGCTATATTTCGACAGGATCAACAGGATCGAGAGACGGATGGCCGGGAATTCGATCCCGAGACCCGATAGCGATCCCGATTCTTGAAGGCTCCAGATCCGAAGCATCGCAATCGGCATCGGGACTCGGCATCGGGATCGAATGATTTTTGTTGGCACCACGAAAACCAGGAATCCTGTTGGTTTTGTAAGGGTCAGGGTGCCTGGCACCAACCAAAATCCCTCTACGCTGTGGCAGGTCCGTCTTCGCTACGCTACGCCGTGGCAGGCCCGTCTCCGCTACACTTACGCCGTGGCAGGTAGGGACGTCTCGCCGAGACGGCCGCTGGCCGAAGGCGGTAACCACTGACTAATCCCGGCGGTTTCGGCGAAACCGCCCTTACCATCTTACCAAACCCCCTCCGCCGCCTCAATCAACCGCTCCTCGCTCAAGCGTTCCCGATAATCCGCATCGTAATACCGAAAAACCACCTCACCCTCCGTATTCAGAATAAACACCGCTGGAACCGGCAAAATCCGATGACTCTCCCCCGAAGCCGCTTCCAGATCGATCCCGAAGCCTTGCAAGCGCTGATAAGTCTCCTCATCGACCTTAAACGCCACCCCAAAGCCCTTCGCCGCATTCGCCGAAGCATCCGACAGCAAACGGTAAGAAAACTCCGACTCCTCCAACGCCGCCGCCACCTGCTGCGGACTATCCGGCGACAGCGCAACGATCTGGAACCCCAATTCACTCAAGCGCTCTTCAACCCCCGCCAGCCCACTCAACTGCGTATTGCAATACGGACACCATCCACCCCGATAAAACACCACCACCGTCGGC
>JAFIGG010000023.1 GCA_020831485.1 Opitutales bacterium | reverse complement strand
CCAGTGGGCTGTTTGGTCTTGAAGTCAGTGGCGGGGAGCTGGTGCCGCCGAAGGAAGGCTATCCAGAACTGGCTGATGGTATTTACAGTGGAGAGATTCGCTATGAGGGTGCCAACTCGACCGTCATTATCCGGGACCAGAGTGGACTGGAGATGATCCGTCAGAACGGCGTCGACCTCAGCGGCAGCGGCCGGGAGTGGGTCACTTTTGACAATGGTCTTCAGCTGCATGTTGATAAGGAAAGTTTCTTCGGGGCTATCGATAAGTATGATTACGAAAATTTCGGTCCGGGAATTCACCATTTCTCCTTTGGCTATGAGCGGCTCAACGGGCAGGAGCTGTTCGCCGGCGATACGGGTCGCACACTGCACGACAAGGTTGACCTGATGAGCAACTTGAGCCTGAACCGGGACGGTGCTTCCCTCCAGATCAACGGAGTGCGGATGACCGGCGCTGCCGACGGGATGGAGGGCTTGGATTCCGGAAATTACCTGCTAGAGGTGCGTTACAATGGGGCTGACTCCAGAGTTCAATTGACTGACCTTTCGGGTCGGGTTCGCGGAGAGGTTCGCGGCGTTGACCTGTCCCAGAGTCGCTCGGTCACCTTTGAAAACGGATTGCGTGTGGATCTGCGCAATACCGGTCTCGCCGACGGCGTCAGTGGCCGGGCCAGCGCAATTGTCGAGGTCGAACGTGCGCAAAGCGCGACCGATGATTTTAATTTCCGCGCCTATTCGGAGTCGGTCGAAGAGGCCTTGAAATTGATTGATGCGCAAATGGAACTTCTCGAAGAAGCAGCCTTTGCCATCGAAGACCAGAACACATTGAAGAATGCAATGGCCTCGGGTCTGACAATGCCGTCCGCTGCATTGATGGCTGGGGGAGCTACCGGGATGTTGGCGTCGAGCGTTACCGGCCAATTCAATCTCTTTGGTGGTCTTGGCGGCGGCATGGATGCCCAACTGGGCGCGGTGAGCAGTCAAATTTTTAACCACACTTCCGGTGCGCTGTCGGCTCAGACGGGCGGCAATCAGGGGCCGGTTTCCATGTTTGAAATGCTGGGTACCGCACAGCAGGGCGGTGGAGGTTTGTTCGGATGATTTCGAATGTTTATCAACGCCGCTCCAGTGGTTATTCGGAAATTGCTGCACGTACTGCAATTTTAGCTACATACGAGCGTCTTGTTGAGGCTGTAAAAGATGAGCAAAGAACTGAAGCTGTTGAAATTATTAATGGTATGAGGTGCTCGATGGATATGTCGAAGAATCCAGCCTTTGTTTTAGGTATGGAGCGTATTTACCGCCATTGCATTGTTTTGATTCAGGAAGGCAATTACAAGTCGGAAGTTGTTCGTGTTCTGGAGCATCTGAAGTCCGTTTGGGAATTGGCCCTGTCGAAGAATAAGTAGTTTTTGCGATTTAGGCCTAAAGTTGGTCTCAGGGATTCCGTAAGTTTGGATACAACCAGAATGGTTGTTAAATAAACAAATATAATTCAAAATTACTAGAAAGGTAAATCGTTATGTCTAATATATCACTTGGTGCAGGAATCCGTAGTAACTTGCTCACTTTGCAGCAGAACACGAACGCGTTCAATACGGTCAACTCACGTCTGTCCACTGGACGCAGCGTCAACTCCGCTGTAGACAATCCAACCAACTACTTCGCGGACGTCAATCTGAAGGACCGTGCGTCCGGGCTGCGCGACCGTTTGGATGCCATGGGTCAATCCATTCAGCGTATTCAGGCTGCCGACGCCGGTATCACCCGTGTTCGCTCCGTCATCTCCCAGATGAAGGGTGTTGTTAACGACGCTATCGGTCAAACCGACGCTGACCAGCGCGAAGCTCTCGGACGTCAGTTCAACTCCCTTATCGTACAGATGGGTGAACTCGTCAAGGACTCCAGCTACGCAGGTTCCAACCTGCTGAGTGGACTGGAGACTGACAGCGTTCAGTTCAGCGAATCCTTCGACGATTCGAAACTCGACGTGCTTGGTTTCAACATCCAGCGGGCTGGTGCCGACGGGGATGCTTCGGCTTTCCGTATGGATGCAGACGGTAACTTGACCGCTGCAAGTACTGAAGGTGCTGTCCTGGATGGTAACGGCAGTGTTACCGATCTTGCCGCTGGCAGCGGGTTCGCTATCTTCATCACCACCCAGTACACAGGTACGGGCGCTGGTGCTGGCGATATTGCGGGCATTAGATCTGCCGGTGACGGTGCTGGTGCACACGAAATCGACTGGACAGGCTCGACTTACAAAGATGACCTTGCCAACCTGATCAAGGACATCGAAGACTTCGACAATGTCCTCAAGGCCGAAGCCGGTGCACTCGCCAATAACCTCGCGATCATCACCAATCGTGAAGAGTTCACCAACGACATGGTCAACACCCTCGAAGAAGGTGGTGACAAGCTGGTTCTGGCCGACCTCAATGAAGAGGCTGCCAACCTGCTCGCCCTGCAGACCGCCAACCAGTTGGGCACCCAGGCCCTGTCGCTGGCGAATCAGCAGAGCCAGTCGGTGCTGCAGCTGCTCGGATAATTCAACTGCTTCAACCAGGTTTTCACTTGGAGCAAGGGCGTCCCGCGAGGGGCGTCCTTTTTTTCCGTACGCAGGGGAAGAATGGGTCGCTGGAAGAGTGGAGGAGTGGATGGACGGAGGGGTGGGTTGGTGGATTGTGGTTCTTTAAATTGTTGGTAATTAGGAGGATAAGATTCTGTATCGTGGAGGTGGCATTGATGTTGCTTTGTCTGTGCGCCAAAGAAACTTTCCACCTATATGTCCGATTTTTCCCTCAGTTCCGGTATTCGCAGCAATCTGTTGGCCCTGCAGAAGAACTCCAAGCTCTTCGACCGGGTTAACGAGCGCCTGGCTTCAGGGAAGAAGGTCAATTCCCCAGTCGACAACCCGACCAGTTACTTTGCGGATGTGAACCTGAAGGACCGGGCAATGGGTCTTCGGGCACGTCTGGATTCAATGGGGCAGTCGATTCAAAGGATTCAGGCGGCGGATACGGGTATCAGCCGGGTGCGCACGGTCATTACTCAAATGAAGGGCGTGGTCAACGATGCCTTGGGACAGACCAATCCGGACCTGCGTGCCTCTCTGGGCAAGCAGTTCAATTCGCTCATTGTGCAGATGTCGGAACTGGTCAAGGATTCCGGCTATGCTGGAGTGAATCTGGTCTCGGGCAATGAGCGCGACAGTGTGCAGTTCAGCGAGAGCTTTGACGATTCCAGCCTCGATGTGCTGGGCTTCAATATTCAGCGCAACGGATCGGCACCGGCGCGGGAATTTCGTTTGGATTCGAACGGTTTTCTTAAAGCGGCCAGTCCTTCGGAAGGAGCCGTGAGTTCGGACGGCAATTTTGATGTGTATGACCTCGCGGATGGGACTAATTATGCAATCTATATTTCTTCACCGTATTCGGGAATTCAGAGTGCGGCTGCGGGGATCCGTTCTTTTGGTGCGGTCGATCCCGGTGGACCTGCTACGGCCTATGGTGCTCAGGGCGAATCCATTGGTGGACACAACATTGACTGGGCTGCCGATGACTTTCAGGTACACTTGCGCAGTCTGGTTGCAGATCTCGAGAAATTTGATGATGTTCTGAAAGCTCAGGCCAGCGCGATGGCCAATAGTCTGGCGGTGATTACCAATCGGGAGAATTTCACAGCGGACCTGGTCAACGTGCTGGAGACCGGTGGTGACCGCTTGGTCCTGGCAGATTTGAACGAGGAGGCTGCGAATCTACTTGCTTTGCAAACGGCCAACCAGTTGGGGACGCAGTCCCTTTCCCTGGCAAATCAACAATCTCAATCGATCCTACAGCTTCTGGGGTGATGCCTGAACCGAAATCCAGTATTGTGAAAGAGGGACTGAACCCGAGTGCGACTGAATTGGATGCCTCCGGTCATTGCGTGGAGGCCTTGAAGATTCTGGAAGAAAATAATGACCGTTCAAATTTGTACTGGTCACTGTGTTTTCGGCTTGGGAAGGACTCCGCACTTACAGCGCTGGATCCTGAAGGGGATTTTCAGAAATCCATTCACTTTTGGCTGACGGGGAAACGGTCCCAGGCAGTCACATTGGTTACCCGGCTCGTTGCCAGGCAAAGCGAGGAGGTCCTGTTTGCCCTTCAGCTGGCTCTGTACCTGCGTGCTCGGAATATGATTAGCGCGACAAAGGTTCGATTTGAGAATATTTATCAGCAGTTTCCGGATTACAAACCAGGTTCCTTTTATTTCGCAGAGACTACGCTTCTGACAGGAAATGCCCAAAAGGCTCTGCAATTGTTTGAGTCGTGTCCTCAGGAGGTTGTTGAGTGCTTTGAGTATTACTGGAGAATGGGTAAGGCTCATCTGGCCCTTTCGAATGAATGCGAGGCGCTGGAATGGTTTGCCAGAGGTGCCGCCGCCAACTCCAGTTGTTCGGGCTTTTGGATGGATTATGCAAAATTGGTGTTTCCGAATCAGGGCCCTGAAGCTTTTCGGACTGTATTGGAAAAAGGGGACTCCCAATGCGGGAAAACAAAGGAATTTTCGAGGCAAGCGGCTTCGTTGTGCAGGACATTGGAATGTGACGAACTCTGGGAGCACTATCTTGCCATTCTACTGGAACGAGGTGAGGCACCTGACAGGGTTTTGCCGGACTGGATTTATGCCTGCAGCAAATTATTCAACAAGGGGCAGAGGCCGGAAAAGATGGCTCAGGCACAGCGATTGGCGTCAAACCTGCCACTGGATGAGTCGAGCAACCCGGAAGTCCATTATGCCCTGGCCAATGTATTGTTCTTTTACAACCGTATTCAGGAAGGCCTTAAGGCGATGGAAGCAGGCCACAGCAAAGACCAGGAGGCCTGGAGACGCCAGGGAGGCTACCTGTTCTATTCTCTTTACGATCAGGACTTAAGCCCTGAAGAGCTGTTCGCTCGTAACAGAGCAGCGGGTGCGGCAATGGAAGCCCAAGTTGAGACGGGTCCGGTCCTCCCTGTGAGTGACCTGAACGGACGTCCGCTGAGGGTCGGTTGGGTTTCTCCGGATCTGCGCACGCATCCGGTTGGCTATTTTCTGGATGCCGTCGTCGGGCATTTTCCAGATGGAAGTATTGAATCGTTTTTTTATGACAATTACGACGCCGGGGATCTGCTGGCAAAGCGGTTTAGCAGCCGCAGCGGCTGGAGAAACATCAAGGGAATGCCGGACGTGGACGTTGCGAACCGGATTCGTGAGGACAAGATTGACATACTGGTGGACCTTGCGGGACACACGACGGGAAACCGCCTGACCGTGTTTGCCTGCAAGCCTGCGCCAGTTCAGGTGTCCTGGCTGGGTTACCCTTCGTCGACTGGCCTTAAACGTATGGATTATAGGATTTCAGACGCAGATGTCGAACCTCCCGGATCCGCGGACGAACTTTCCAGCGAGATTATATGGCGTATGCCGAGAGGCTTTCATGCGTTTCGGCCTCCCTTCGAGTATCCGGATGTCACGCCTTTGCCAGCCCTGAAGGAAGGGGTGGTAACCTTTGGTTGTTACAACAACCTGCATAAAATTAATGAAGATGTCCTGGCAGTTTGGGCAGGTCTACTAAATGCTTTGCCTGGATCGAGGCTTTTGCTGAAGCATGAAAACCTGGCCATACCGGAGAACCGGGTTTGGGTTGCAAAGGTATTTCAGGAAAACGGGGTCGACCTGAGTCGTATTCACTTTAAAGGCCGGATGGCCGACGTGCAGAAACATGTCGCTGCCTACAGCTGGGTAGATATCGCCCTTGATCCATTTCCCTACAACGGCACCACTACCAATTGTGATGCCCTCTATATGGGGGTTCCGGTTATTGGGCTGGAGGGGGATCGCCATGCCAGCCGTGTCACAGCTTCATTTATGCGTCGACTCGGTTTGGAGGATTGGGTTGCAGCGACGGTCGAGGATTATATCCGCATTGGCGTTGAAAAAGCATCCGATCTTCAGGCATTGGCAGCGCTTCGACAGAATCTGCGGCAGCGCTTTATCGAGTCTCCATTAGGCGATCCTGAGGTTTTTGCCAAAGTCCTTGCCGAAGCCTTTCACTCTATCTGGCAAGACGCCAAACAGCGCAACCTCGACGTAGGTGCAGTGGTCCCCACTGCACGGGATGAAGTTTAGAATTTCTTAATCAAACACAGGAGAACACACCATGACCACCAAGGAACTCATCGAAGCCGCTCAAGGCGGCGACGCCAACGCTCAGTATCAAATCGGACTTTTACATGCACTCGGCAAGGGCATACCCCGCAATGTCAAAGCCGCCCAGCACTGGTTCTCCCTTGCTGCCAACAACGGTCATGCCGATGCCCAATGTAATCTGGGATTCTATTTCGCCACCGGCGAAGGCATGGATCAGGACGTGGACATGGCCTTCAAGCTCTTTGAGCTGGCTGCCAACCAGGGCCACGGCCAAGCCTGCTGTAATCTCGGCCGCTTTTATGCCGCCGGCATTGGTGTCGACGAGAATATTCACCGCTCAGCCGAATACTATCAAAAAGCCGCTGAGGCCGGCATATCCGAAGCAGCTTACAATCTCGGCATCATTCATTACAATGGCGTCCTGCAGGGTAAACCCAACTTCGAAGAAGCCACTAAATACTTCCTCCAGGCAGCCGAAGCCGGAGTCGCCGAAGCCCAATACGCCCTTGGCCTCTGCTACAGTAACGGTGAAGGCGTCGATCTCGACGACGAACAAGCTGTTGGCTGGTATCAGAAAGCCGCCGATCAAGATCATCCGAGTGCGTTGTATAATCTGGCGGTATATACTCAATCAGGATTGGGAGGACTTGAAGAGAATGAGGCGATTGCCAGGGAGTTGTTCGAAAAGGCTGCAAAGAATGGTCATGAGCGTGCGAAGGAAATGGTTTAGGTCTTAGGTGAGTGTATCTGCTAGATCACTTCGGGTTGAAATCTTTCAAGAAATAAAGTTGATGAAATCTTGAGGAGCATAAAAGCGTCCCGACGCCATATATTAAACTATTGATCAATTTTGATTTATGTTAAATTATCCCATCTGCATTGTGCGTCCTCATAAGTTTCAGTATTCAGAAACTTTCATTGAGGACCACATAGCGGGACTGTCGAGTAGTGTAGAAGTGGTTTTTGGAACACCGCTTCCCTTTATGTCTATGGATGACCGTCCGATCCTTTCTAAACGGACGCTTAGGGTTTATCAGACGACGAAAACCCTTTCAAAGGTGTTCGATGCATACACATCGGACTTTGCAAACTATCTTAAGGAAAAGGGGATTAGGGTTGTCCTTGCTGAGTTTTCTTGGGCGGCTATGCGTGTCTTTAGGGCCTGCGAAAGAGCGGGGATTCCGCTTGTCGTGCATTTTCATGGGAATGATGCTTATGATAAGGCGTGGTTGACAAGTGCGAAAAGTGAATTTCCCAAGCTGTTCGCGTCGGCGCATTCTGTTATTGTCGTTTCAAAAGCTATGCAACGTCAGGTGCTGTCTTTGGGTGCCGATCCAGAGAGGTTGATATTAGCACCCTATGGCGTGGATGTAAACCATAAGAAGCTTGCCAGTCCGGAAAGAAGACCTTTTCGGATTCTTACCGTTGGCAGGTTCGTGGAAAAGAAGGCACCTCAGATCGCCATTCAAGCTTTTGCGAGCGCGTTCCCTCATAATCCGGAACTGCGTTTATCGATGATAGGAGATGGCCCGTTACACCAGGCGTGCAAGAGTCTGGCTGAGCGACTTGGGGTCAGCGACTATATCGAATTTTGCGGCGTCTGTGACCGGGCTGAAGTTTCCCGCAGAATGTCAGATAGCAATTGTTTTTTTCAACACTCGGTCACCGCAAAGGCGGGCGATTCTGAAGGATTGCCTTTGGCGATCCTGGAGGCTGGAGCGCATGGACTTCCAGTCTTATCAACAAGGCATGCTGGCATTCCGGATGCAGTGCGCGAAAATGTTGATGGCTATCTTGTCAATGAGTATGATCTCGAAGGAGCTACAAAAAATCTTCTGAAGCTGTCTTTGAACACATCTCGTGCCAAGGCTATGGGACAGAGTTTTAATAGACGTATCATTCAGCACTACAGCCGGGAGGTGTCTCTTGGTCGCCTTCGTGCAATCCTCGGTTCGGCAGTTACAGGTCTGCATTACAGGACTGAAGAAGCAGCAGATGAAACTGCTGTTAAATTATTTAATATTGACCGGGGAGTTGAGCCTAGTGTTCTCGTCTCTTTTCATACGGACCCGAACTATATGAAGCCGTTTCGAGTTTCTCCAAAGCAGTATGTGTGTGGGCCTTTCTGTTCGGATGGAGATGTGGATGGAATGCCGTCACTTCAGACGGAAAAGGGGTGTTACGATATTGGAGATGTGATTTCTCGAATTCCAGCTGGGGAAAGGCCCGATCTGGTTGTCGTTAAGGCCGATGCGACGCGGCTGAATTTTCCCTCAGGGCTTGGCAATGTAAGGGTTCCCAAGGTACTTATTATCGGAGACACGCAGCATTGTGTGCAACCGTTGCAGACTATGATCGGGTACGTTGGATCTGAACCGTACGACATCTATTTGAGTGACCATAAGCGACATCATTTACACTGGTTTGCCAAAGCTGGTATTCGAAACCTTTTTTGGTTGCCGGGGTTTGCTGTGAATGACTGGCGCACGAGGTTTTTGCGGAATAGAGATAAGGATCTTGTTTTTATTGGGCAGAATGGGGATCTCCATCCTTGGCGGCGACGCGTATTGAGGCGTTTGGAAGAGTACTTTTCCCAGTTGATGATTGCGCAATTGCCTCAGCGGGAAGCGTCTCAATTTTATCAGACTTCTGCAGTCTCATTGAACCTAAGTCTGAATGGAGACCTTAATCTTCGCACATTTGAGATCCTGGAGGCAGGCGGATTCCTGCTGATGGATCGTCTACCTGAATTTAGCGGAATTGATTTGTTGTTTGAACGCGGTAAGGAGTTCGACGACTTTGAATCGGAAGAGGAACTTGTTGAGAAAATTCAAAAGTATCTATCGGAGAAGGAAACCGCGATGGCTATTGCGGCCGCGGGGTATCGTCGATTTCGTCGCGAACATACTTCCGCACATAAAATGAAAGAACTGCTGACTTTGGTCGAAACGGGTGAGATCCGACCAGAATATTGTGCGGATTTGGATTTTCGCGTTCAATCCGGACCGATGTCAACGGATAGCTTGTTCTCTGATATCTGCATCTACGAATGGTTTCAGGAAGCGCATCGACTAGGGGATTCATTTGCGATGCTTTTGTTTGAGAACGTTCGTGTTGATTTGGCCGCATCCTTGAGCGACTTACCTCGCCTTAAACTTTATCGGCGTGATGAATTGACAAGGTGGGTATCAATTTCTGATTCACATGCTAGTCCTCAGAGTGAAAAGTCTTTTTTGATGCCAAGTGGTGAGCGCGTTTGTGTAGGGATTGGAGTTCGCGATCTTCAGACTAATGGGGGTATTGATTGTTTGCTGCAAATTCAGCCGAAAATAATACTGTTAACGGATATGGACAGCATACCGGATGCATCGTTCAAGAAGCAATTTGCTGATCTCTTTGCTAGGATGGGATATAGTGGTGAAAAATCACCCGAGGGTGTCTTTGTTCGCCTTGACTAAATATAGAACTAAATCGAATTATGGAAAATAGTCCAAAAGAATTTTACGATCGCTTTGTTCAGCGTTTGTTAGTTGACTTCGCTAAAGGTAACCCTAGGGCGGAGGCTGCGATTCACTTCGCCTCATTTCATTTGATGAGGCGGAGTTGTTGCAGGATACTTGATGTCGGATGCGGTATAGGTTGGAGCAGTTTCGAGGTTGCCAGACATTTAACGGCTTCGAAGGTATATGGAGTTGATCTGAGCCCAATCCTGATTGAGACTGCTCAGAGACTGTTTGGTGACAATTCACGAATAGAGTTTTCGGCTGATGATGTCACCACACCATCATGGCAAAAGGGTTTTCGCGGACTGTTTGACGGTTGCATCATGTTAGATGTATACGAACACATCCCAATTGGTGATCGTCCTTCTTTTCACCGTGCCTTGTCCGAATCTCTAGGTGATTCTGCTATTCTAGTGTTAAGTTGTCCTACGCCCAGATATCAGCAGCATTTAAGAAATAACAACCCTGGCGGGCTACAACCGGTTGATGAAGATGTAACACTGGCTGACCTGATACGTCTAGGCGATGATATCGGGGGAGAAGTGACTCATTTTCAGCATGTTTCGATTTGGCGTCAGAACGATTATTTTCAAGCGGTGGTCGAGAAGAACCTGAGTGATGGACCTGTAAGGCGTGTTGAAGCAATTAAGCTAAGCTCTAAGCGTGAACGCCTTAGGGTGCTTGCAAAGATCCAATATCAATGATTTGTGAAACACTCTTTGCGGCTTATCAAAAAGGGTGACACCATCCTCCTTAAGAACTACTGCTGGGTCGTGTCCTATGGCATCGCTACCGGTCCAGTTTTCAAAGATGAGAAAAGAGAATGGCGCTATGTTGTTCATGTGGATAGATGGCGCTCACTCAATCCGAATCGGGTTGAAGACGGCATTCATTCATATGGGATTAGTCAGGCTACAGAAGTTGGCGGATCGATGTCTGTGGTCAAGAAAGTGAGGGGAGATTGGGCTCGGAAGATTTTATCCCGTTTCAACTCTGACACGGGCGTTTTTCCCAAGGGCACGCTTGCATGCCACGATATGGCAATGATTTCGGCTTCATTTAACTCTGCCCCAAGGTAAAGATGGGATCGGAACCAAGTTCGGCCGTCTGATGGATCAACTTGTCAGCCGGGGAACTCTCGAAAGCATAAAATTGTTACTCATGTTCAAAGCTGCAGATCGCAACGGCAATAGCTGGGATTCCCTGAAGGCGAATAAACACGAAGTTGAGATGATCAAGCTACTGGAAGCTGAGTTTTTACAGGAAGATGAGTGATGTTTGGCTATGAAAGCGCCATTGTTTTCGGTCGATCTAAGGCAATTCTCAAGCATGCTGGCGCTACTTTCAGGTTGTCGCTGAGATCTGAGCCAAGTTGATTGAGCCCAAGCGATCAGCCTTAATCCCAGGTTGAAATATCCTGCTTTTTTACGATACTCTTGTGTATGGCCACAAAAGAAAGGAAATGAAATCATTGCTGAAGCGTTTTGATGCGAGGAAGTCGACGATTCCTGTTTAACGCTTTGTTTTTTCTCAATGGTTGCGTTTCCGGGGGTCTTCGGTTTGGTTTCCGGTTTTGGAAATTATGAGAGTATTTCGAATCGGTCTCCTGTTTGGGTTGAGTGTTGCTTTGCTTGGATTTGCGGATCTGCGTGGGGAGCGGATGTCGCTGAGTTTGCGGGATGTGCTGCAGATGGCGGAGCAGGCGAATTTTGAGGTGTTGATAGCGGAGGAGTCGCGGGAAGCGGCACGTCAGGGGGTGGCGCGAAGCCGGTCCAGCCTGCTGCCGCAGCTGAGCGTGGAGGTTGACCAGAGTCGCTCGAAAAATCCCCTGGGCGGAGCGGGTCAGGGAGTCGACCCGGATGGGGCGGAGCAGAGCCTGAACCGGACTTTTGTCAACCGCTTCGATGCGTTGATCCGGGCGCGGATGTCGCTGCTGAATCTGGAGGACCGGGCGCAGCTGGAGGTGTCGCGTTTCAACCTGCGCATTGTGGAGACGGAGATTGAGCTGGTGATCCAACAGATTTTGAACCGAATCGCGGATGCGTATTTCACTCATCACCGGAACCTGCAGCGGATGGAGGTGATCGATGCCAATCTGGAGCGCGATGAAGTTTTGCTGCGGGTTGCGCGGAATCAGTTCGAAGGAGGAGTGGCGACGCCGCTGGATGTGACCCGTGCGGAGGTTTCGCTGGCGACGAATGAGCTGGCTCGGCTGGCGCAGGAGACCGAGGTGATGGAAAGCGGACTGCGGCTGAAGCGAATTCTGAACCTGCCGCTGGGCACGGAACTTGAATTGCAGGCCGTCGACATCCCAGAGCGCGCTCCGGATGAGTTGAACGTGCTGGCGGAGCTGCCACGAGTGCTTGAACGGCGGCCGGAGTTCCGCCTCGAGGTCGAGCGCCTCGATCGCAACCGCTATTCGCGGCGGGCGGCGGACTTGCAGCGGCTGCCGACTGTGGGCGTTACGGGGAGCTGGGGTTATGCTTCGGAGACTTTGTCCGACGACATGCGCGAACAGTGGCGCGTGGGGGTAGGGGTGTCCGTGCCGATTTTTGAAGGAGGCCGCATCCGCGCCAATCAATTGGAGGCGGATTCAAACATTCGCAGTCAGTCCTACGTGCTGCGTGACCTGGAGCAGGCCATCGAGGCGGATTTACGCTTGGCGGCACAGGATTTGCGCAGTCGCTACAATCAGGTGGAAGTGGCGACCAAAACCGTCGACCTCAACCGCCGCGAATATGACCTCGCACGCAACCGCTTTGAGGAAGGCGTTGCGGACAATGCCGATGTGGTGACGGCGATGGCACGGCTTGCGGATGCGGAAGGTGTTCTGGTTGACGCGAAGTATGCTTACCACTTGAGTTGGATACGAATGGCCCGGTTGCGTGGTGATGTCCGGGACGTAATTCAGTCAATCGAATGAAAATAGGTCTAGCTCAAGTCAACACGACCGTCGGAGATCTCGACGGCAACCGTCAACGCATTCTGGATGCCTACCATAAACTCGTCGCCGAAGGCGCCGAGTTGGTCGTCTTTCCCGAAATGGTGGTGGCGGGTTATCCGCCGCGGGACCTGCTGTTCAAATCGAGTTTTGTCCCGGACAATCTGAAGTCCCTTGAACTTATTGCCGCCGAAGTGGGCGAGGTGCCGGCTCTGGTTGGTTTCGTCGCCCAAAATCCGGCAGAGCAGGGGCGTCGATTTTTCAACGCAGCCGCCTGGTGCGAGCGGGGTTCGGTGCAGTCGGTGGGCCACAAGTGCCTGCTGCCGACCTACGACGTGTTTGACGAAGACCGCTATTTTGAGCCGGGCGAAAAGCCGTTGCTGGTCGAGTGGAAGGGCAAGCGTATCGGGGTTACCATCTGTGAGGATATCTGGACGGGCTCCATGATTGAAACGGCCCGCAATTACCGCGCTAATCCCTTGGCCCAGTTACGTGAGCAAAAGGTGGACCTTCTGCTAAACCTCTCGGCCAGTCCCTGGCACTCGGGCAAGGATTCGTCCCGCCGGCAGATTATCAAAGCCGCCGCAACAGCGGTGAAGGCACCGGTGGTTTACGTGAATGCCGTAGGCGGCAATGATGAACTGATTTTTGATGGCCATAGCATGGCGATGCGCGCGGACGGTCAGTTGCTGTGCGGCCTGACTCCGTTTGGCGAAGACCTGCAGGTGGTCGATACCGATGGCCGCAGCGGCCAGACCCATCCGGGCTTTGAGCGTGAGAAGATGGCGGACATCAATGCGGCTTTGGTGCTCGGCCTGCGGGATTACGCCCACAAGAGCGGATTTCGCCGGGCTTTGATCGGTCTCTCAGGGGGCATCGATTCAGCCCTGACCGCAGCGATTGCGGCCCAGGCTCTTGGGCCAGAGAACGTGATTGGTATCAGTCTGCCGTCCGCCATTTCCAGCGATCACTCGGTCGCAGACGCGGAGGCCCTGGCGAAGCACCTCGGCATTCAATACCACTCCCTGAAAATCGCTTCTATCGTCGACGCCGCCGAAGCGGTGCTTGCACCGATGTTTGAGGGCCTGAAAGCGGATGTCACAGAGGAGAATATTCAGGCTCGTGCCCGCGGTTTACTGTTGATGGCGGTCTCGAATAAGTTGCACGCGCTGCTGCTGACCACCGGCAATAAGAGTGAAATCGCCGTCGGCTATTGCACCCTTTACGGCGACATGGCGGGTGGTCTGGCTGTGATCTCCGACCTGGCTAAGACGCAGGTCTTTGCCCTTTGCCGCTGGTTGAACCGGGACAAGGAGATTATCCCCTGGAATACAATCCACAAACCACCCTCAGCCGAACTGCGCCCTGATCAGAAGGATTCGGATTCACTGCCGCCCTACGATGAGCTGGACGCCATTCTAAAGATGTATGTCGAAGAGGGCCGTTCGCGGGCCGAAATCACCGCCGTCGGTTACGACCGCAGGGTTGTCGACGAAGTGGTGCGCAAAGTCGATCTCAACGAATACAAGCGCAAACAGGCCGCCCCCGGATTAAAAATTACCCCCCTCGCTTTTGGCGTCGGCCGGCGGATTCCGATCGTGCAGAAGTATGTGAGCTGAGGCCTCGCTGCGCTCGGGATTGCTGATTGCTAATTCTTAAGTCCTGATGGAGTGCGTTGGATTGGATTCCGCACTCGGGACGAGTGCGGCTACAGACTATCTACGAATCCTTTGTACAAGGCCAAACCCTTTGCCTGGGACTTTTCCGGGTGGAACTGGGTGGCGTAGACGCGGCCGCGGGCAATGGCGCTGCAGAAGCTCAGGGGGCCGTAGGTCGTCTCGCCCCAGATGAGGGACGGGTCTGTGGGCTCACAGTAATAGCTGTGGACAAAATAGAATGCGCTGCCGTCGACGCCGGCGGTGGCGAGCGGTGTGGGTTTGCCAAAGTTGACGGGATTCCATCCCATGTGCGGGATTTTAAGTCGCGAGGCCGGATCAAAGCTAAAACGGCGAATGCGGCCGGGGAAAATGCCGAGTCCGGGAGTGTCGCCTTCTTCGGAAAACTCGAACAGGGCCTGCATGCCCAGGCAGATGCCAAAAAAGGGTTTGTCGGCCTGAATCCATTCGCGGATGAAATGGTCCCAGCCACGGGCTTTCAGCAATTGCATAGTGTCGACGATGGCGCCTTGTCCTGGGAAAATCAGGGCATCGTGGCGGTCGACCTCGGAGGGATCGTTGAGTAGCTGGACTTTGGCCCCGGTGGTTTCCCAGGCGCGGCGAACGCTGTGCAGGTTGCCCATGCCGTAATCGAGGACTCCAAGAAGGCGATTGCTGTGAGAGGATTGCATCAGAACAGCCAGCAAATCCCCTGCCGCGCCGGTGGCAAGCTCAAGCTTGGCTGTGACGCCGGTAGGTGTCCTCAAACTCCTGAATAAACTGGGCGAAGGTGCGCGCCATGCGAGGATGGTTGCGGTGGGTGAAATGCCGCTGGAGATTGCGGCATACCCGGCACAGCACCTCGCCCACGGGCGTTGGGTTGAACCAGTTGGCATTCACCTGCAGGGATTGTCCGTGCAGCTCCTCGTGCAGTTCTTCGAGCGTCAGCATGCGGCCGCGGTCAAAGGCATCAATGAAGAAGGGTTCGTCCTGTTGAAAGCTGCCCACCAGAAAATGCCCTGGCAAGGCGACTGGGTCGAGGCGCATGCCCGCCCGGTCGGCAACCAGCAGGTAGAGAATACTCAGGCTGATGGGCAAACCCTTGCGGCGCCGCAGCAAGGGCGCCATGAAGCTGTTGAGGGGGTCTTCGAAATCCTCCATGTTGCCGCGGAAGCCGAACTCGTGAAACAGGACCCGGTTGAGGATCTTGCACTGTTCCCATGTCGATTGCGGCTGGACCGTCAATTCCCGAACCCGATGAGCAATTGTGTCCAGGTATTCCCGGATCGGCCGTAGTTCGAGATCTGGCTCCAGGACCCGGTTGAATAGAAACATGCCGGTTTCGAGATCATAGCGCAGGGATTGAATAAAGGCGATCACGGCGGCCGCCGGATCCGGACCTTTTAAATCGTTTAGAAAGCGCAAGGCGGCTTCGCGGGTTCCGCCGGATTGTTCGCGCGCCGCTTTTCGCAACAGGCTGAGCCCGACATCTCCCAGGCGCTCGAGCTCTTGACTCAGTGCAATTTGCACGGCTGGCGAGGGGTCATCCAGTAAAATGCAGATGGCCCGCTCACGTGCTTCACTGATAATCCGCTCCGTCACTCTAGGGATCTATACAATTCAATTTTCAGCTTTGCGCAATCTGAAATGGTTTTCCATCGTCGCTTTGGGCTCCGGACAATGGCCGCCCTTGCAATTCCCCGGATGGACTGTTTACTATTAGGGTAATGGAGCATCAGCGCATGGAAGCTTTTCGACGGGGAGTCGGCAATCGTTGCCCCCGCTGCGGGCGTGAGGGATTGTTTGTGACGGCCTATCGACTGCACCGGGATTGCCCGGATTGCGGATTGCCGCTTGAGCACGAGGACGGCTGGGCATTGGGTGCGATTCCGCTAAACTACTCGTTGACCTGCCTCGGCTGGGTGCTGCCGGTCTCGATTATCTTTATTCTGGGAGGCTTCAGCCTTAAGACGGCAGCAATTATTGGTGGCCTGGGTGCTGTGGTTTTGCCTTTTCTAACCTATCGCTACTCAAAAAAGGTCTGGGTGGGACTTTATTATGCCATTTTACCCCGTGAAATGCGCGTTCGGGCCGAGGGTGAAAAAGGCGATATTCACGGTTGAAGCGCTGAATTCAACAACAGACGAACGAGCACTTGACGCCTGCCGCGATTTCTTCAGGCTGAAAGGTTTTATCCGGTATGCTTCTCGTAATCGATAATTTCGACTCGTTCACCTATAATTTGGTCCAGTATTTGGGCGAATTAGGAGTCGAGCAGCGCATTTTTCGCAACGATGAATTGGACGCCTCCTCAGCGTTGGATTTGAAGCCCTCGCGGGTACTCATTTCGCCCGGTCCCTGCAGTCCGGATGAAGCGGGCAACAGTCTCGAATTGATCGATGCCTTCGTGAAGGCGCGGGTTCCGCTGTTTGGCGTCTGCCTGGGCCATCAGTGCGTTGGCCAGTATTTTGGCGGGCGCATTGTCCGCGCAAACCGTCTGATGCACGGCAAGACCTCGCCGATTCTGCACGATGGCAGCACGGTTTTTGCTGGTCTGCCGTCGGGTTTTGCCGCCACCCGCTACCATTCGCTGTTGATCGAGCGCGATAGCTGCCCGGATTGCCTGCGCATCACCGCCGAGACCGCGGAAGGCGAAATAATGGGCGTTGCACACAAGGACCTTCCGGTCTGGGGTGTGCAATTCCATCCCGAATCCCTGGCCACCGAGCACGGCATGCAGATGCTCGAAAACTTTCTTGCCCTCAAGGCAAACCCCTAAACTAAAGCGATTTACCAACCCATGAGTAACGATAAGAAACAAGCGGACGTCTACGATTCCTCAAAAATTCAAAAGCTGGAAGGCTTGGAAGGGGTGCGCAAGCGCCCGGACATGTACATCGGGGACACCAATGAGCGGGGCCTCCACCACTGCGTGTTCGAGATTGTGGACAATTCGATCGACGAAGCCCTTGCCGGGCATTGCGACGCCATCAAGGTGGATATTCATGGAGAGGGTTCGATTTCGGTGGAAGACAACGGCCGCGGTGTTCCTGTCGACATGCACCCGAAATACAACATGCCGGCGCTCGAGCTGGTGATGACCAACCTGCACGCCGGGGGTAAATTCGGCAAGGGAGCCTACCAGGTGTCCGGCGGTTTGCACGGGGTCGGTGCCAAGTGTGTGAATGCGGTTTCGGAATGGTTCGAGGTGGAGGTCAGCCGTGATGGACAGGTCCACCACATGGGTTTTAGCCGGGGCAAGACCACCGAGAAGATGAGCATCATCGGTAAAACCAAAAAAACCGGAACCAAGATCAGCTGGCTGCCGGATCCGGAAATTTTCCTCACCACCCGTGAGTTCAAATACGACATCCTGGCCAAGCGCCTGCGTGAACTGGCATTTCTCAATCCGGGCATCGAAATTGTGCTGAATGACCAGCGCAGCAACCGCAAGGAAACCTTCTTCTTTAAGGAAGGTATCAAGGAATACGTCACTTTCCTGAACCGCGGCAAAACCCTCATTCACCCGAACCCGATCGCTTTCAGCGGCGACGCACTGGCGGATGAAGGCAACAAGGAAGGGCCGCGCATTATTGTTGATATTGCTTTCCAATACAACGACGGCTACAACGACACCATTTACGCCTACGCCAACTCAATTCACAATATTGAGGGAGGCACCCACCTCAGTGGTTTCCGCACGGCTCTGACGCGGGTTATCAATAACTACGCCAAGGCCAACAATCTGGTGAAAGAGAAGGATCCGAATCTTTCCGGAGACGATGTGCGCGAAGGCTTGACCGCGGTGATTTCCGTCAAGGTTCCCGAGCCGCGTTTCGAAGGCCAGACCAAAACCAAGCTTTCCAATGGCGAAGTCGATGGCATCGTTCAGCGCATCGTCGGCGAAAAGCTCAAATACGAATTTGAAACCACGCCTTCGCTGGCCAAGAAGGTTATCGACAAGGCATTGACCGCTGCCCGCGCCCGCGACGCCGCCCGCAAGGCCCGCGAGACCGTGCGCAAGAGTGCGATGTCGGCCGGCGGCTTGCCGGGTAAACTGGCGGACTGTTCGGAAAAGGATCCGACTCTCTGCGAACTCTTCATTGTAGAGGGCGATTCCGCAGGTGGTTCCGCAAAGCAGGGCCGAGATCGGCGTTTTCAGGCCATTCTGCCGCTGCGCGGAAAGCTCATTAATGTAGAGAAGGCCCGTATTGATAAGGTGCTGAACAATAATGAAATCCGCACCATCATCACCGCCATGGGCACGGGCATTGGCGACCACGAAGGCGACGGGGCTTTCAACCCGGACAAGGCGCGCTACCACCGGGTCATCATCATGTGTGACGCCGATGTTGACGGTGCCCACATTTCAACCCTGTTGCTGACTTTCCTTTACCGGCAGATGCGCGGCCTGATCGAAAAGGGCTACGTCTACATTGCTCAGCCGCCGCTCTACAAAATCAAGCGCCGTCGCCGCGAGCAATATGTGGATAATGACGAGCAGCTGAACCGCATCCTGCTGGAGCTGGGTTCGGAGGACATGGTTCTCCGCCGCCTGCGGGACGACCATATGTTCCCGGCTGCCAAAGTGGACCGCATTGTTGAGGCGCTGGCCCGTATGGAGCAACTCGGCAACGGCGTTACCCGCTACGGTTGCACACTTCAATATTTTCTTGATCAGAAACGTGAGGAAAATGTTCTTCCCAAGTATTTGGTGCGCATGCGGACCGGTAACGAGGAGAGCTTCCGCTTTCTCAAAGACGAACAGGAGCGTACCCATTTCATCGCAGAGGAGCAGATCGAAGATGCCTTTGCAGAGGTACTGGTCCGCCAGGTCGAGCACAACGGCCGCACGGTCAACCAGCGCATTAGCATTCACGAAATATTCGAGGCCACTGCAATGACGAAGATCCTCAAGGAAGTCTCCAAGCTGGGTCTCGATGTCGAGCAATGGTCAACCGGAGATGAACCCCGCTACGAGCTTATTGAGAATCATGGCCAGGGAGATAAGGAGAATCGGATGGAGTTGTTCAGCATTTATGAACTGCTGACCAAGATTCGTGAGCTCGGGCGCCGCGGTCTCAGCATCCAGCGCTACAAAGGTCTGGGTGAGATGAACGCCAAGCAACTTTACGAGACCACAATGAATCCGGAAAGCCGCCGCCTCCTGAAAGTTGATATCGAGGACGCCGCCAAGGCCGAGATGATCTTTTCCATGCTGATGGGAGACGATGTCGCCGCCCGCCGCTCATTCATTGAAGACAACGCGTTGAACGCGAGTAACCTGGACATCTGATTCCAGCCCATATCCCCTTAATTTAGCAGTCGCATGTATACCGAAAAAGAAAAGCAGACGCCGACCAATATCACGGACATCATGGAACGTGCCTACATCGATTACTCGATGTCGGTCATTATCAGCCGTGCGCTTCCGGATGCCCGGGACGGCCTCAAGCCGGTGCAACGTCGGATCCTGTATTCGATGATTCGCCAGGGCTTGGTGCACAACCGCAGTTTTGATAAGTGCGCCGCAGTGGTCGGTGAAGTGCTCGGTAAGTATCACCCGCACGGTGACAGCTCCGTGTATGACACCCTCGTTCGCATGGCCCAGCACTGGGTTATGCGCGTGCCCTTGATCGATCCGCAGGGGAACTTCGGTTCCATCGACGGCGATCCTGCGGCAGCCTACCGGTACACCGAGTGTCGCCTCACCGCCGCCGCCGAGGAATTGATCCGCCAGATCGATGAGGACACGGTTGATTTTGTTCCGAATTACAAGGAAGACACCACCGAGCCGAGTGTCTTGCCTGCGGCCTTGCCAGGCCTGTTGATGAACGGCTCGACGGGTATTGCGGTCGGTATGACGACCAACATTCCCCCCCACAATCTGGGCGAGTTGATCGACGGTATTTGCGCGCTCGTTGACAATCCTAATATCGAGATCGATGAATTGATGAAATTCGTCAAGGGCCCCGATTTTCCAACCGGCGGTTCCATCATCGGTCGCGAGGGAATTGACAGCTACATGCGCACGGGTCGCGGCATTGTCCGCATGCGTGGCACGGTCCACACCGAGGAGATCAAGAACGGCAAGGAGCAGGTTGTCATTACGGAGACCCCTTATGGCGTGAACCGCGCCAACCTGGTGACCCGTATCGCCGACCTGGTGCAGAACAAGGTCATCGAGGGCATCAGTGATCTGCGCGATGAATCCGATGAAAACACTCGCGTGGTCATAGAACTGAAGCGTGGTGAAATCCCGCGGGTCGTGGTCAACAAGCTGTTCAAGCACACGCCTCTGGAATCCAGCTTCGGCGTGATCCTGCTGGCCCTGGTCGACCGCCGGCCGAAGGAAATGAACCTGAAGGAAATGCTCGAGGTCTATGTCGAGCACCGCCGCCAGGTTGTCCGTCGCCGTACCGAGTTTCGCCGCGCCAAGGCCGAAGCCCGTGCCCACATTCTCGAAGGCCTGAAGATAGCCCTCGATAACCTCGACGATTTTGTTAAGATTATCCGCGCCAGTTCCAACCGGGACGAGGCGAAGACCAAGTTGATGAACAAGTATCCGCTCTCGCTGAAGCAGGCGGATGCTATTCTCGATATGCGTCTGTATCAGTTGACCGGTCTCGAACGCGAAAAGATCGAGGAGGAATACCTGGCCCTGATCAAACTTATCCAGGAACTCACCGAAATCATCGAAAACGAGTCCAGCCTCCTAAGTGTCATTAAGGACGAAATTCGCGAGCTGCGGGAGAAGTATGCAACGCCCCGCCGCACTCAGTTTATTCAGGCCGAAGGGGAGTTTCGCATGGAGGACCTGATCGTCAACGAAGGTTGTATGATCACTGTGTCCCACAAGGGCTTTATCAAGCGCACCCCTGTCAGCAGCTACCGCTCGCAACACCGCGGCGGCAAGGGCGTGATTGGGACCGGCTCCTACGATGAGGATTATGTGGAGTATCTCTTCACGGCCAGCACGCACGATTACATGATGTTCTTCACGACCACCGGCCGGGTCTATGTAATCAAAGTTTATGACATTCCGGAAGGATCGCGGATTTCCAAGGGTCGCAGTCTGGCCAATGTGCTCGAGCTGCAGAAGGACGAGCGCATTGCAACGATGATCTCCGTCAAGGACTTCACCGATGACCAGCACTTGGTCATGGCCACCCGCAAGGGCGTTATTAAGAAGACCAACCTCAGCGAATACCGCAATTTCCGTCGTGGCGGCATCATTGGTATCAATGTCGATGAAGGCGATTTACTGATTGGCGTGCGCCTGACAAACGGTGAGGACGAGCTGGTCATGATCACCCGCAAGGGCATGTCGATCCGCTTTAGCGAAAATGACCTGCGCGACCAGGGTCGTGCGACCCGCGGTGTCAAGGGCATCACCCTCAAGGGCTCCGACGACTACGTGGTGACCATCGAGGTCGTCGACCCGAAAGCGACCTTGTTGATTGCCGGTCAGAACGGTCAGGGCAAGCGCACGAAATACGAGGAGTACCGCCTGCAGGGCCGCGGTGGCAGTGGTATTATCGCCATGCGCACCACCGGAGTCGCCGGCGCGCTCAGCGTAATGGATGACGATGAAGTCATGCTGCTGACCCACAGCGGCCAGGCCGTTCGCACACCGGTATCCGAGGTGCGGGTTATTGGTCGGACGACTCAAGGTGTCCGCCTGATCAATATGGCCCAGGGCGATAAACTGATCGGCATTAGCAAAGTCGTCGAAGTTGCCGTCGACGAGGCCTAAGCGCAGGCAGTTCAGCTCCAGCTCTTCAGCTTTTCCTGGATAAAGGCCACCACCTTCTGGTGTGTGGCCTTTCCTGTGCCCTCAACTTCCAGAGGAGCCCCAAAGGCGAAATGCACCGGGATCTCAGGGCGAAACGGCCCGATGTCCTTGATCCATTTACCATTGCTCCAGGCGTTGGTCTGGAGGGCCAGGGGCACCACGGGGACATTCGCCTTGCGGGCAAGTTTGACGCCAATGGAATTGAATTGGCTGGGGTCGAAGTGCGCCGTCCGGGTCGTTTGGGGAAAGACGATGACAGAACGCCCCGCAGCCAGTTGTTCGCAGCCGCCATCAAGCACGGTGCGCAGGTCTTCGCGTGGATTGTTACGGCCTACCACAATCGGTTGCTGGTGAATCATAATGTGTTTGAAAACCGGTATCTCCACCAGCGATTGTTTAACCACGAAACAGATGCGTCGGAAGGGCAGTAGAATGGCCGGCAGGATGAAGGTTTCGGCTGTGCTCATGTGGTTGCCGATGAAAACACAAGGCTGCTCCAGCTTGGCCACGTGCTCGGTGCCTTCAACCTGCAACCGGGCACCGCAGGCTTCCATGGCACGGATGATGTCTGTGCTCGCCTGGCGAAATTCCGTTTCGTCGAATTGTCCTTTGCGCGAACGGTTGGAGGAGGAGAATACGATCGGCGCAACGCGGCGGTAAAACCCGAGGGTAGGAAAACTGCGGGTGAACCATCCCGGACGTGTCAGTTCTGTGCAATAATTACCAACTGGCAGAGACTCTTTCGGTGAAAGCATGAAAAATATCTGAAATTCGAAATCGGTAATGAGCGAGCAAATTCACACGCTTCTTCAGCGAGTATCGGGATTTACATGGATAAATTCGTTGCAATTTCTATCCAGTTTGAGATTTTGGCATGTCTCATGCTTAAAGTCTTTCAGTTGTTTCAACAGTCGGTTTAGCCTTAGGCGGAATCGAGTGTTGCATCGCAATTAACCCAAAGAGAAGATCAAACCATTATGCCTAGTTATAAATTAGAATACATTTGGCTCGACGGTTACCAGCCGGTGCCAAACCTCCGTGGAAAAACCCGCATTGCCCATGAAGAGCCCAAGTCTGTGGCCGATTTGCCTGAGTGGGGCTTTGATGGCAGCTCCACCTTGCAAGCGGACGGTAGCGATTCGGACTGCGTCCTGAAGCCAGTTGGCCTCTATCCGGATGGCGGCCGCGAAAATGCTTTCATCGTGATGTGCGAAGTCATGCTGCCAAGCGGTGAACCGCACCCATCCAATTTCCGTGCGACGATCATTGACGATCCCGACGCATGGTTCGGTTTCGAACAAGAATATTTCATGATGCAGGGGGGGCGCCCTCTCGGCTTCCCAGAGTTCGGTTTTCCCGGGCCGCAAGGAAAATACTATTGTGGCGTTGGTTACCAGAATGTTGGTAATGTCGCGCGTAAAATTGTCGACGAGCACCTCGACCTATGCCTGACCGCGGGCATCAATCACGAGGGGATAAATGGCGAAGTTGCCAAGGGGCAGTGGGAATTTCAAATTTTCGCCAAGGGCTCCTGCAAGGCTGCTGACGATATCTGGGTCGCCCGCTACCTGCTAGAGCGCCTCTGTGAGAAATACGAAATCAGCATTGAGTACCATTGCAAGCCGATCAAGGGCGACTGGAATGGCTCCGGCATGCACGCCAACTTCTCGACTCAGTTCATGCGGGAAAAAGGTGGCAAAGAATACTTCCTCAAGCTGATGGATGCCTTTGAGAAGAATCGTGATGAGCACATTGCCGCCTACGGTCCAGACAATCACCTGCGCTTGACCGGTCTGCACGAAACGCAGTCGATCGACAAGTTCAGCTGGGGTATTGCCGACCGTGGCGCATCGATTCGTGTGCCGCACTCCTTCATCAAGAACGGCCACAAAGGCTACCTCGAAGACCGTCGCCCGAATGCGCAGGGAGATCCGTACAAGATTGCTGCACGCATTCTCAAGACGATTGACGAAGTGCCAACTGCCTAAGTTTTTAAACAGTTCTACTTTTAATGCAGGCGTCCTTCCTTTCCGGAAGGGCGCCTTATTATTTTCCGTTCAGGTACTTTACAGCAGTCCTGATTGGGGCAGAATGCCAGATTATGAATGATACTTCAAATTTGGGCCCAACCGGGGAAATTTGCCGGGATCTGCCTTCAGCCTACATCCCGCATTCAGCGACCGGGTTGCTGCACCTGCCGCGTTTCATCGCCAAGATCCGCAAGCACCTGAGGGGCGAGCTGCCGAAGTCGTATCAACGCAATTTTTGCCGTGGTTTCGACCGCTTTCTCTGCCTTCACTTGGGTATAGATCCGGATCAGGTGATTGAGGCTGTTCGCGCATCCGGCGACGATCCTGCCATTCTGGATGAGAGCCTGGCGACGCTCTTTCCCGAGGATCTGCGGGTGCATGCCTGGAACAGGGAGCTGGTGCAGAAGGGCATGAGTGAGATGGGCCGGGAAGCGCTGCAGGAGGCCAAGGAGAAAATGGGCGCCGGAGACCGCAAGGACCTGATCTCCTTTGCGGACATGATTGATTTTGATGAAGGCCGGATTCAGTAGTGGAAACAATTTAGTGGTTGCACTACCAGGTTTTCGTACAGAGTACTTGACACTCATGCGAAAGCTTTGATTCTTTCCGAGCTTTCTGGTTGTGGCAGGGTAGCTCAGTTGGTTAGAGCGGAGGACTCATAAGCCTCAGGTCGCCGGTTCAATCCCGGCCCCTGCTACCATTTTTCGCAGAAGGTATTATTCCGTCTTCTCGGTCAAAATAGATTGGACATTAGCCGGCAGACCTTCAAATTCATCGTTTATTATGGCAGAGGATCATTACCGCGAGTTTATCGGCAAGAAGCACATTGCAGTCAGTGTGGTGCTTGCTTTGATTTTCTGGGTGGCTTTCACCCGTATATTGGTCCCCTTTGTGCCGGCTCAAAGCTTGAGCTGGCAGTATATCTGGTCTGGTTTTACCGCATTGTGCCTGACGGGCGTTTTCTACATCGCCATCCACATGTTTATGCTGGTTGTTGGTGAACAGCGCCGCAACCGCTGATATCCCCTCGAGGCCCTCTATGGGATTTTATTATGAAAGGGTGATCCGACCCCTGCTCTTCAGGCTGGATCCAGAAAAGGCGCATGACTTTGGCGTCACGGCTTTGGATTATCTCGGACGGATTCGTTTTCTTTGCCGTTTCATGGAATCGGTGAATCAGGCAACCGGGGGTCGGCCGATTGAACTGATGGGAATCGAGTTCCCAAATGCGGTTGGCCTGGCTGCCGGAATGGATAAAAACGGTCGATTCTGGCGTTCTGCGGCTGCCCTTGGGTTCGGCCACGTTGAAGTTGGCACGGTGACTTGGCATCGGCAACCGGGCAATGAACGGCCCCGTTTGTTCCGTTATCCAGAGAATGCCGCTATCATCAATCGAATGGGCTTCAATAACGATGGTGCCGAGGCTATGGCGAAGCGTTTGAAAGCCAGCCTATGTAAACCGGGAGGGCAGACGCCCGTGGGCGTCAATATCGGCAAGAGTAAGATTACATCACTCGACCATGCGGTGGAGGATTATGTGAAATCCTTTCATATGTTGGCTGAGTTTGCCGACTACATAGCGATCAACGTTTCAAGCCCGAACACTCCCGATTTGCGTAAGTTGCAATCGGCTGAGCACCTGGATGTGCTATTGCAGGAGCTGACCAAGGCGAACGGCAACAGAGCGCGGAAGTTGGGTGAAAAGGCCAAGCCGCTGGTTCTGAAGATCGCCCCGGATCTGAGTTTTTCCGAGATAGAAGGCATTCTTCAGCGCATTGAGGCTTACGGAATTGACGGTATTATCGCCACGAACACGACCATTGAGCGCCCTGGACCTTTTTCACAGGTCAAGGAATCAGGTGGGCTGAGTGGACGTCCCCTGCACCGTCGCTCGCTGGAAATCGTCAATTATATCAGCCGTTCGACCAAAGGGCGGTTGCCTATTATAGGCGTTGGCGGTGTTGACAGCCCTGAATCGGCAGGTGCCATGGTCGATGCCGGTGCCCATCTGGTACAGCTGTATTCCGGCATGATTTACCGCGGTCCCTTTCTTGCAAAGCAAGTGGCGCGGGCGCTTGCGCCTCGGCAGAAGAAGTGGATTTGATTTCAGGCGATCCGCCTTCCCTCAGGCTTCCTGGTGTTGGACGGAGACGGAATGGATGATCTGTTCGAGGCTGTCCCTGAGTTCCAGCAACGAATCCGCTTCCGCAGCTTCGCCGGGCTGGATCGGTTCGATGTAGAATGTATCTGCGACGACCAGGCGTTCGGTTGAAATTCGCGCAAAGGTGATGTCAAAACCGTGTTTGTAGATCGCTTTAGCGAAGCGGTAGAGCAGGCCAATTGCGTCACTGCACTGCACTTCAACGATTGTGCGGCGCAGGCTGAGCTCGTGGTAGATGTCCACCTTGGGCGGTATCAGGGCCGGTAAGTGCGTCTCGCGCCGCATATAGGACGGCTTGCTCCGGGCTTCGGAGCGACGCTGGATCTCATCCAGTGGGTCCTGATTGTGCAGCAGGGCGTTTTCCAGATGCTTTTGAAAATCGACGAAGGCTTGTTTGCTCTGGACTACACCTCCGTCCGGTTCGGTCACATAGAATGTGTCGATGGTGATATGGTCGGCACGGGTTAGCGCTTTCGAGGAGATAATATTGAGTCCGGCCAGGCTGAAGGCTCCGGCCAATTTATAGAACAGTCCCGCACGGTCCCAAGTGACTATATGCACCACAGTGAGATCCTGATTCAAATCATCCTGCCATTCAACGACCGGGACCAGCGATCCGAGGGACTCGGCTGCGGCAATTGTCTGCAGCAGCTTGTGAACCATGCGCAAGTGGAGGGCAATTTCGTCCGAGTTGTGGTAGCTGAAATACCGTTCCGGCATCAAGTTGAGGTGGGCTTCGACCTCCTCACCGGGAACTTCCGGCACCCTTGCGTAGATGGAATCTCTCGGTATCATGACAGGTTGCATCGGTGCGGGAGTATCCGGGCCGGTAATGTTGGCCAGTGTTGCTTGGTAAAGCTGGGTGTGCTGAGCATCTTTGAATCCATTCCAAAGTCCCTCTGAGGTGGCACAACTGTCGCAATATGTAAGGGCGTAGAGGTAGCGAAGTCTTTCCTTGTCACCGACAAGTTCGCTGAAGCTCTGTATCGTATCCGGGTCATCGATATCGTATCGTTGCCAGAATCGTGCCATTTCAAGGTGATTGCGGATTAAGAACAGAATTTTTCCGCGCAATTCGTTTAAAACATCCAGTCGTTCGAGGATTCCGACCGCCAATTCTTCGCCAACACGGGAGTGGTCTTCAATGCCTTCGCCTTTACCAATGTCGTGCAGCAGCAGCGCAAGGTAGAGCAGGGAAGGATGTTCCGTCGAATCCAGGGCTTCACGGAATTTCGCAGTTTCCGCTTCATTTTCCTGGCAGAAAATGCCGTCGAGTACACGGATGGTGGTCAGGGTGTGCTCATCGGCTGTGTAGCGGTGATAGAACTCGTGTTGGACCAGGCAGTGCAGCTTTTCCCATTCCGGGATAAAAGCGCTGAGCACGCCGGTTTCATTCATCAGTTGCAGGGCGGGGTAGACGTTACCAGTTCCCTGCAGGATCGCCCTGAAAGTGCTGCTGCAATCCGTGTTGCGAATGCTTTCGGGGTCAATGTTTGAGATGAACCTTCGGATCAACCGGGTCAGTTCAAAATCCGGCTTGAGCTGCAGGCGCTGGAGGTGACGAAATACGCGCACAACCCGGTTGGGGTCATGCTCGAAAACAGACAGGTTTGGCGCATACAATTGGCCGTCCACTACCTGAAACCCGTCAATATACTGGCGTTGATGATTCCGCCAGGAGTGGATTACTTCGGAGAAGGCGACGTGTGTTGTCGAGTCTACCAGCAACTTTTGCTCAAGGTACTTTGAAGTGCGGACAATGGTTTGCGCGGCGCGATAGTAGTCGCGCATGAACTGTTCGACCCGTTTGAATATTTCCTTATGCCGGTAGCCCAGATTCCAGGCGACTTTGGGTTGCCGGTCGAGGTTCAGCAATTCGGTTGCGCGCTTGCTCTGCAGGTGCAGTTCATTGCGTACCCTCAGTAGAAAATCGTAGGCCTCAACAAAGTCGGAGTGTTCCTGGCTGGATAGAAATTCAGTCGAAAGCCGCTCTTCAATGTCGCGGGTGGCCAGTTTCAGGCGCACCATCCAGAGAATGTTCTGGTAGTCTCGTAATCCTCCAACCCCGTTTTTGATGTCCGGTTCCTGCAGGTAGATAGTTCCCCCGAATTTTTGCCGCCGGGCTTCCTGATCCTGAAGCCTTTGTTCGATATACAGACGGACATCGTCTTTTTTCAGCAGTTTTCGGTATTCCTTTTCGAATTCGCGGAATAGGGCTTCGTCGCCTATCAGGCGACGGGATTCGAGCATCGCGTTTTTGCTTTGGACATCCGCCTGAGCTTCGGACAGGGCTTCCTTGACGGTGCGGGTGCTGTGGCCGACTTTGAAGCCCATGTCCCAGAGCAGGTAAAGGATGCTGTTGTTAAAGGTCTCCTGGCATGCCTCGAAATCATTTGGACGCTTCTTTTTGACAGGATACAGGAACATGATGTCGACATCGCTCAATGGAGACAGTTCTGCCCGGCCAAATCCGCCCAGTGCAAACAGGGCCACCTTGAGGTTTGTTTTACCGTGTTTTGATTCCACCTCTGCCTGGCCCCGCTCATACAGCGCCTCGAGCATTGCATCCATGGCTATCGCGCGGCAGTGTGCCACTCTCAGTCCGCTGCCCCCGCTGCGGTGATACCGGCGCAGCCACTTTTCGTAGTGTTGATGGTAGGCCTTGTACTGATTCAGTCCTGACCTCCGTTCAAAGAGTCCGGCTTCGTGAGCCAGTCGGCGCATCTTTTGATGGAATTTCTCCGGGCGGAAGGATGAGGTCGACACTGAATCTATCTGGGTGGGTGGTTGTCGGTTGCTTGGCGTTGCAAATGTTGTGCCGGAATCCTCAATCCAAAGCTGGAACATCTGCTGGACTCAACATTGTCAGGCAGAAGATCCCCAGCAAAATGCAATAGACCGCAAAGTAGATCAGTCGACTGGTGCGCAGGAAGGCGATCAACCATGTGATACCGATCAGGGAGGCGGCAAAGCTGACGATAAAGGAAACCATCATGGGCAGGATACCGAAATCGGCAAAACCACCGTCGAAAAAATGCCGGATGGAAAGAACGGAAGATCCAAGGATCACAGGTATTGCCAGCAGAAAGGAGAAGCGAACAGCCGTTTCACGCTCCAGTCCCAGAAACAGGGCGGTGACCAGGGTCGACCCCGAACGAGAAATTCCGGGTAATACAGCGATGGCCTGTCCAATGCCCACCAGAATCGAGTCCAGCCATGTGATTGAGGATTCCTCACGGTTTCCGTAGCGGTGGAAGCGTTCAAGGGCAATTAGGACAATGGCCGTCAACAAGAGTCCAACTCCCATCAAGTTTGGCGAACGAATCCATTCGCCAGCGGTTTTGCTGACGGTGAGGCCGAGCACGCCGGTTACCGCGGTAGCTGCTCCCAGGTAGAGACTCATGTAGAAATGGCTGCGGTAGTGGGGCGAGCGGTA
This sequence comes from Opitutales bacterium, assembly GCA_020831485.1. Classification (GTDB taxonomy): domain Bacteria; phylum Verrucomicrobiota; class Verrucomicrobiia; order Opitutales; family Oceanipulchritudinaceae; genus JAFIGG01. The sequence continues at coordinate 17,646 of JAFIGG010000023.1, read as the reverse complement.
ACGCAGGTAATAGATGCTGCCAAATACAATACGCCATAGATCTGCGCGAAAATAGATGATGACCGCCAGGGCCGATGCAATGTGGAGAAATATCTCAAGCACCAGGCCGGGGAAATGAATTCCCAGCAAGTGGGAAGCGATGATAATGTGTGCCGTGCTGGATATCGGCAGGAATTCCGTCAATCCTTGCACCAAGCCTAAAATAATCGCTTCCCATATACTCATAAGCGACCACCCTACTCGGGCAACCCTTTCGGGATCAAGCCATCACTTTTTGCGGCTGCGAATAGAGGTTAGGTTGGCCACGACCATCAGCCCGTTCTGGATGAATATCTGGCGGAAGGTGCGCAGGGCTCCCATCATCGAATCCATGCCGGCGGCGGTTGGTTCCTTGACCCGGGCCAGCAGAATCAGGCTCAGCAGAATGGCCGTCGGCTGGAGGATAAAATAGAAACGATAGACACTGAAGCTCTCAATGCCGATACGGTGGGCGTTTTCGAGGCAAAGGCCGGCAATAATGGGCGCAATCGCCGAGAAGATAGAGGTTGCCATAAGGTGGACGCTGATCCCGGCAGACTTGGCTTCGCGTGGGGCCATCTTAAGCAGGAGGTTGAAGCCTCCCAGAATAACACCGCCGGATGCGAATCCGCCCCATACCCAGAGTCCGTATAGCAACCAGAGGTTATCCTTGGTGATGATGAGCCACAGGTAATTGGAGCTCATCCACAGTAGAATACCCCAGGCGATGGCCACCTTACAGCCATGCTTGTCGCTGATGCGACCCCAGATGGGCATCACGCAGGCGGCTGATATGTTGGCGATGAGCATCAGGGTCGCCAGCTTGCGCATCGGAACATCGAGGTGCTCATTGAGGTAAACTGGAACGAAGGGACCCAGAAAACTGAGCCAGAAGGCAAGGAAGCTGGCAAAAACCAGGTAGCGGAAAAACATAGGGTGCTGCCCCAGTTGCGCATAACGGTTCCACCAACCTTTATGAATGACGTTTTCCGGTCCCGACCATGGGGTGTAGATGTGCGATTGCAGGTAGAGCGACATCAGCCTGAGCAACCCGACGACTCCGAGAAGGATTTGAAAGCCGAAAACAGTCGCCCCGAAATGGTCGAGAATCCAACCGCCGAGAAGGATGAACCCAACGGTAGCGAAACCCATAATTGCGTTGCGGCGGCCAAAGTATTTTCCGCGCAGACGTCCGGGGATCCATTCCTGAATCCAGGACATCCAGGTCACGCCGACGACGGACTGACTGAGGCTGATGAACACAAAAAGCAGGAAGAGCCAGCGCGCGCCCGCCTCGGCCCCAAGTTGCTCGATCCCAGGCAGGGCGAAAATCAGTAGAATCCAGAAAAGAATATTCAGTACGCCCGTGCTGATGGTCAGTGCACGCGACGAAAAATACCGGGCCATGTAAGGCACATAGAAGACCTGCAGGGCATTGAACCAGGCGGGCAGGGAGACGAGCAGTCCATACGCGCCTTCTCCGACGCCCAATACCTGGGTAATCAAAGTCGCCAGGAAGAAGTTCCCGGGGATCGAAAGAATGACGTAGGGTGTCGCGAATACGCCTTCTTCCGTACACAATCGAAGATTGCGGTGGAGTAGGGAATCCTTGCCTCTGCCCTCGTATTTGGCGTAAAGACTTTTCATTCCAAAACACGACACAATGTTTACCTGTGATGCACATGTCCACTTTTTTGCCGAGGCGGCCGCACAATCACCGCAGGCCTGGGGGGATGCTCTGCGGGAGCCGCATTGGACCCGTTTGGTCACCGATGGGCCGCAGGGCTGGTGCAGCGAATCCGAACTGCTGCGGCAGATGGACGCGGATGGCGTGGACCACGCAGTGCTGGTGGGCTGGTATTGGCAGCAGGCGACAACAGCCGAGGCGGAAAACCGGCGTATTGCTGAGCTCGTTCGCCGTCACCCGGATCGTCTCAGTGCCTGGGCGGCCCTGAGTCCCGCTCCGGGCGCTTCATTTCTTCCTGCTGCTGAGCAGGCTCTGGAGCTGGGTTTCTGCGGTTTCGGCGAGCTGCTTCCACAGGTGCAGGGTTTCTCTCTATCCGAACCGCGTTGGCAGGAATTTGCCGACTGGGCCGCAGAGCGCGGTCTGCCGGTGATGTTCCATGTCACGGAACCGGTGGGGCACAACTACCCTGGCCGGGTGGAAACGCCTTTGATGGATTACGTCGCCGCGATCGAAGCGCAACCAAAGCTCAAATGGGTGCTAGCTCATTGGGGCGGGGGATTGCCCTTTTTCGGACTGAATCCGCGAATTCGCAAAGCCTTGCAGAATGTCTGGATCGACACCGCAGCCAGCCCGCTACTTTATAACGCGGATATCTGGAATCAGATACCGGCCATCTTCCCTGTGGAACGCATTCTTTTAGGCAGCGATTATCCGCTCAAGCTCTACCCGCGACGGAAGGATCAGCCTTCGTTTAGCGGGATTCTCAATGAATTGGAACAGTCGGGTCTGACTGCAGTTGAAAAAGCCGCGATTCGCGGAACGAATGCCTGGCACTTGATCGGTCGGGATTAGCTAACGGTTGTCTGAACCCGTTCGCGGCGCTTTCGGCGAAAGGCACCCTACCACCTCTTTAAAAAAAGGCCGCCTCCTCCTGTTGGAGAAGACGGCCACTCTATACATCAGAGTAGGGGTAACAAAGCTAACAAATCAGATTTATTTATAAAGGGTCTTGCCGACCGAACGCAAGTCTTCGCAGGAGCGAACGATGCGTGCGGCCATGTTTTCTTCGGCCTTCTTCAAATAGCTGCGTGGGTCATACTGCTTTTTGTTGCCGATTTCGCCGTCGACCATGATCACGCCGTCGTAATTCTTCAGCATGTGATCAGCGATCGGGCGGGTGAAGGCATACTGGGTGTCGGTGTCGACGTTCATCTTGACCACACCGTAGCCCAGAGTTTCGCGGATCTGTGAAAGATCGCTGCCGCTGCCGCCGTGGAAAACGAGATCCATCTTGGCCTTCTCGCCATACTTGGCGATCACAGCGTCCTGACCCTGTTTGAGAATCTCCGGACGCAGTTTAACGGCCCCTGGCTTGTAGTGCCCGTGCACATTGCCAAAGGTGGCTGCAAAGGTGAAGCGCCCGAGGTCATTGAGACTTTCATACACGGCGACCATGTCTTCAGGTGTGGTGTAGAGCTTGTCTTCGGGAGTATCTTCAGTGCCGGCCGCTCCGTCTTCCTCGCCACCGACAACGCCAGCCTCAACTTCGAGAATGATTTCGTTTTCAGCGCAGAGTTTCATGTACTCCTTGCTGATCGCCATGTTCTCTTCCAGCGGAAGGTTGGAGGCGTCCAGCATGTGGTTCTGGAACAAATTGTTCTCCCCGCGCGCACGCCGGGCAGCCGTGGCCTCAATCAGGGGCTTCAGGAAACTGTCAGCCGCCTTCGGCTGGCAGTGGTCCGTGTTCAGCGCGATCAGCACGTCATACTGCTCGGCGAGGCGGTGGGCCGCTTCAGCCAAAACAATGACCCCGTAGGCCGCGTCCTTATGGTTCAGGCCGGATGCGAACTGACCCGCACCGGTCGAGAACTGGATAATGCCATCGGACTTGGCGTCCGCGAAGGCCTTCAGCGCCGCATTGATTGTGACGATGGAGGCGCAGTTGATGGCCGGATAGGCATAGTTGCCTGCTTGAGCCGCATCGAGCATCGCGGCGAATTGCTTGGGTGTTGCTATTGGCATAGTAGTCTTTCGATAATATAAGTTACCTTAAAGAAACCTAAGGGATGTCAGTCTCCCTTGGCAATGACAAGCATCTTCATAAGGAAAATTAATCCGTGAAGGCGAATTGATTAGGATTCCTTTTTAGCTGCTTTCTTTGCCGCTTTCTTCGCTGGCCGGGGTGGGAACTCGAAACCGATTCCGCCGCCTTTTTTCAGAATCAGAAAGGCGTCGAAGTTGCGGCCTGTGCGTTTGGATTTAAATCCTTTGATCAAGCCGGTTTTACCTTCGCTAAGCAGTTTCTCGATATCCTCCGCCGGCAGTGTTTTGCCGAGCATGGTGCGGCTGATGCGGAAGGCATCCTTGCGCTCACCCTGCAGACTTCGGGCGCAGGCGTAGGCGCTGGGCGCTTCATAGACCTTTTCACCGGTTTCAGGGAAGGTGCCAATGACCTTGAGCTCGTCGAGGTTGATCGGCTCACCGTTGCCGTCTTCACTATCGTTGTTGCCGAAGTCGAAGCTGACCTTGTTCATTGCATCCAGACGCAGGATGGCGGAGAAGGGCTTGCCCGCTTTGGAGCGAAAATCGTCCAGCGGGCCGATCTGGCGGTCCTTGATCAGGTTCTGGACTTCCTCTTCGCTGAATTTGCGCCCGGCAATGGTCTTGTAGATGGTGATTTCCTCGTCCTGGCTTTTGTAGCACTGCAGGAACTCCTTCATCGGTTTGTTGTCGGTCGGCGAGATAATGGAGGTTTCGGGTGCCTCCTCCGCCGATTCTTCGAAGCTTTTCACCCGGTCGACAACCTGTTCGGTCATCTTGCGAATCCCTTTCATGAAGGTTTCGCGGTCGAGTTTGCCTTCTTCCATCAGACGCAGCTTGTGTTCCCATTCACCGGTCAGGTCCGGCTGGGTCAGTTCCGCGGCCTTAATGGCCTGGAGAAATTCGAGCAGGCGTTCGGCCTTTGTTGTTGGAACTAAGAATTTGGCATCCCGCTCCAGATATTTCTCATGAACCAGGTGGTCAATGGTCGACGCCCGGGTCGCCGGAGTGCCGAGGCCGAGCTCCTTCATTGCTTCCGCAAGCTCTTCGTCCTCGACCAGTTTCCCGGCACCTTCCATCGCCGACAAAAGGGTGGCTTCGGTGAAGCGTGAGGGTGGTTTGGTCTGGTCGGCCTCCAGTTCGCAGCCGTCAGCCTTGGCCACGTGCTCGGTATCCTTTGGCCGCTGGGCGGCTTCGAGCCAGTCCGGATTGCGGTCGGCGTCGGTCAAGGGCGGCAGTTCTGAGCTGGCCGCTGCCTTGCCGTAGACCTGCAGGTATCCTGGTTTGACCAGCACCTTGCCCTCGGTGTGGAAGCGGAACCCGGCAATTATGGAGCTGCGGGTGGTAACGTCGAATTCGGCCGGCGGGAAGAAAATTGCGATGAAACGGCGCGCCACCATGTCGAAGATCTTCAATTCATCGCCGGACAGGCGGGCAATGCTTTCACCGGTGGGGATGATGGCAAAGTGATCCTTGACCTGGGCGTTGTTGAAAATCCGTTTGTTGGGTTTCACCCAGTCGTTCTGCAACACCGCTTTGGCGTGCTCACCGAAATCGCGGTCGAGCTTGCCGAGGGTGTCCTTGACGGTCGGAATATAGTCTTCGGGCAGGGCGCGCGAATCGGTTCTCGGATAGGTCAAAACCTTGTGGCGCTCATACAGGGACTGTGCAATTTGCAGGGTGCGACCCGCAGAAAAGCCGAAACGGCCGTTCGCTTCGCGCTGGAGGGAGGTCAAATCGTAGAGCCGGCCGGAGGACTGACGGGTGCGTTTCTTTTCATCCGAAACGGCTGCCGCCGGCAGACCCTTCAACTGTTCCAGGATCGTTTGCGCCTCTTCTTTGCTCCATAGGCGGTCGACCTTGTCGTGGGCGTCCGTCTTGTCGGCTTTGTCCGCCTTGTGCAGGAGACCCTGGTAGCTGCCCTCGGCAACGGTGAATTCGCCGTGGATCCGCCAGTAATCACGCGGTTTGAAATCGCGGATTTCGAGTTCGCGGTTGAATACGATAGACAGGGTCGGAGTTTGCACGCGGCCTACGGTGGCAACGCCCTTGGCCCGGCCAAACATGCGTTTGGTGGCCGCACGGGTGGCGTTGATGCCAATCAGCCAGTCGGCTTCGGAGCGGCTGCGTGCCGCATCCTGCAGGCTCTGCATCTGCTCCGGTGTTTTCAGCGAGTCGAAGGCTTTCTGGATCGCGGCCTTGGTCATCGACTGCATCCAGACCCGCTTGTAAGGCTTCTTACAGCCGCAGGCTTCGTAGATGTAGGTGAAGATCAATTCCCCTTCGCGGCCGGCGTCGCAGGCGTTGTAGATGGTTTCGACGTCCTTGCGCTTCATCAGCTTTTTCAAGTTGTTGAGGCGCTCCTTGCCGCGTTTGTCACTGACGGGTTTCAGTTGGAATTTTTCGGGCAGAATCGGCAATTTGCCGAGTTGCCAGAATTTGTACTGTTTGGCGTCGATGTCTTCCGGCATGAAGAGTTCGACAAGGTGACCGGCCGCGGCCGCAATCACGTATTCGTCGTTCTCAAAATGCTCGCCGTCCTTCTTGAACCGGCCGAGTGCCCGGGCAATATCCTGTGCCACCGAGGGTTTCTCGGCAATAATCAATGACTTCATAGAACTAATTTGGATCCGTTGGGATGTGAGGGCTCGATAGGTTTGGCTCAGAGTTTTTCGATGACCCGATCCAGGGCTTCGAGCAAGCCCCCAATGGTGGCTTCGGTTTCATCGCCCATATTTGAAATGCGGAAGGTTTTGCCCTTAAGCTTGCCGTAACCGCCGTCGATCACGCAGTTGTGCGACTCACGCAGCAACTTGTTGAGCTTGCCGATATCCCAGTCGTGCAGATTGCGAACGCAGCTGAGAGATTTTGATGCAAATTGCCGCGGGGGCAGGGTTTCCAAGCCATGGCGATCTATCCAGGAGTGAACCATGCCGTTGAGCTTCTCGTGGCGGGCAAAGCGCTGTTCGAGGCCTTCGGCAAAGATGTCCTCAAGCTTGGAGCGCAGACCAAAAATCAAGGGAATGACCGGGGTCGAAGGGGTCATGCCTTTCTCGTGGTTTTTAAGGAATTCAAGAAAATCAAAGTAGTAACCACGGTCCGGCATGCTTTCCGCCCGTTTGAGGGCACGCTCGGAAACACTGAAAAGCGCCATTCCCGGCGGCATGGCAAGGGCTTTCTGACTGCCTGTGAGCACCACGTCAATGCCGAGGGCATCTTTTGGGATTGGCACTGCGGTAAAGGAACTGACGGTGTCGACGACACTGATGACATCGGGAAACTCGCGCAAAACGGCCATGATCCCGGCAAGCGGGTTCATGGTTCCGGTTGAAGTTTCGTTGTGAATGAGTGTCACCACATCGAACTCGCCGGTCTTCAGCCGCTCGCGGATATCTTCCGGACGCACGGGCTCACCCCACTCATACTGCAGGGCTTCAGCCTGTTTGCCGCAGCGTTTGCTGACGTCATACCATTTGTCGGAAAAAGCCCCGCTGCAAACGTTCAAGACCTTCTTGTGGACTAAGTTGCGGACCGCTCCTTCCATCACGCCCCAGGCGCTGCTGGTCGAAATAAAGACCGGATCCTTGGTTTGGAACAGTTGCTGTAGACCCGGCTGAACGGACTGGTAGAGCTCGACGAAATCCTTGCTTCGGTGGCCGAAAACAGGCGTGGTCATTGCTTTGTAAGTCTTGTCCGAAACTTCGATCGGACCGGGAATGAATAGTTTGTAATGCATGGATTTGGAAAATATCGGAACCCTTGACCCGGAGAACTCCAAGCAAGGCTTCCTGTCCTAAAAAGGCGCAGCAGCGGTGGTCGTCAAGGAAGATTACTGGGGGATTTAGGTTGCACCGACTTGCCAAATCCGGCACACGGAGGTTTTTTCTCTCATGGCAAAAGATTGGTTGGCAGGTATTGATTCCGGATATGACGTGGTGGTAATCGGCAGTGGCCTGGGTGGTTTGACGAGCGCGAACTGCCTGGCCAAGGCTGGCCACAAGGTGCTCCTGCTGGAGCATCATTATCAGTTCGGAGGGCTGGCGACATGGTTCAAACGTCCGGGCGGGCACACCTTTGATATTTCCCTGCACGGCTTTCCGGTTGGCATGATCAAGTCCTGTCGGAAATACTGGACGCGGGAAATTGCCGATTCGATCGAGCAGCTAAAAGATGTCCGCTTCATCAATCCGCAGATGAATGTCTGGACGACTTTTGACCGCGAGGATTTTGTCCGCATCCTGACCGAAGACTTCGGAATCGCTGGCGAACGGGTCGAGGCCTTTTTCAAGCGCCTGGCGGAGATGAATTTCTACGATGACGACCGCCAGACCACGGGGGAACTGTTCGAGGAGTTTTTCCCGGGACGCAACGATGTGCACCGCCTGCTGATGGAGCCGATTTCCTACGCCAACGGTTCCTCCATGGAAGACCCGGCCATTACCTATGGCATTGTGTTCTCCAACTTCATGAACAAGGGGGTCTACATATATAAAGGAGGCACCGATACCTTGATCCGCAAAATGACGGCTGAGTTGAAGCGCAATGGGGTGGAGCTGCGCAAATGCGCTCTGGTGAAGGAGATTTTAACCGAATCGACCGGGGATGGCTTGCAGCGGGTCACCGGAATCGTCGCCCAGAGCCAGAACACAGGTGAAGCGCATCCGGACCGCAACATTCGCTGTCGCGCAATCGTTTCGAATGCGAACATTAAAAATACGGTTCTAAAGCTGGCGGGTCCCGACAGGTTCAGGCCCGAATTCGTGCGCGAAGCCGAGGCCGTCCGCGTCAATACAAGTTCCTGTCAGGTTTACCTGGGCATCCGCAAAGGTGAGACCATCCCGAATATCGGCGATCTGGTTTTCACCTCCGAGGCCGAAAGCTTTTCGATGAAGGAGTTGACGGGTCTGCGCACGAGCAGCCGCACTTTTTCGGTTTATTATCCGGACACCCGTCCGCACCTGAAGGAAGCTCGCTACGCGATTGTGGCCTCGATCAACGCCCAATGGAAAGACTGGGCAGAGATGGATGACGCCACTTATAAGCGCGAGAAGGAGGCGATGATTGAAGACGCGATTGTCGCCCTGGAAAAGCTGATTCCGGACATCCGCTCCAAACTGGACCACATCGAGGCAGCCACACCGCGTACGGTCAACCGCTACACCCGCCACATTGGAGGCACCTCATTTGGCACTAAGTTTGAAGGGCTGAAGGTTTCGCAGGCTTTGCCGGACGAGTTGCATGGCCTGTTCCACGCCGGATCGGTCGGTATTATCATGTCGGGTTGGCTGGGCACCATCAATTATGGGGTCATTACGTCAAACCGGGTGGACAAATTTCTTCGTGAATCCAAAGTATTACAGAGCATTGAAGCATGAGACCGATTGAATCCGTTATTCCGCACCGTCCTCCATTTCTGTTTATCGACAGCATCGAATCCATCGACGAGGAGGGTCTGGTCGCCAAACGCAAAATCCGCGAAGAAGAACCGCAGTTTGCCGGGCACTACCCGGGCAATCCGATTATGCCGGGTGTTTTGCTTTGTGAGGCAACCTTTCAGGCCGCCGCCTACTACCTGGTCGAGACCAAGTTCGGCGGTGATTTCGGTGCCGGCGAGCTGACGCCCATCCTTGCACGCATCGTCGACGCGCGCTTCAAGCAGATGGTGGTGCCGGGCGACGAGGTGACGATTGAAGTCACTTACAAAGAGGCGCGCTCACACTTTCATTTTCTCAGGGGCAAGGTTGTGAAAAATGGCAAGGTTGCGTTGGCCGTGGAGTTTGCCCTCGCTCTGGTCGATAAAAAACCCGAACCGACGCAGGCATGAGTTTTCTTCAGCTCGATGGTAAACGCTTTCTGATCCTGGGCCTTAGCAACCGTAAGAGCGTGGCCTGGCACATTGGCAAGGTTCTGGAAGGCGAGGGGGCTGAAGTGATTTACGCAGTACGCAATGAGGCGCGGCGGGAAGAATTGAATAAATTGCTGGGAGACCGGCCCTGCCTGACTTGTGACGTCGAGCAGGAGGATTCGATCAAGGCTTTGGGACCGGCTGTGGCCGAGCGCTTTGGCAAGTTGGATGGCTTTGTTCACTCGATCGCATTTGCCAAATACAGCCAGGGCCGTCTGGTTCCGTTCCACGAAACCGAGCGCCAGGACTTCCTGCAGGCCACACAGATATCCGCCTTTTCCCTAGTGGAGCTGGCGCGGGCCTTGAAGCCCTGTCTGAATCCACAAGCCTCGGTGGTGACAATTGGAATTTCTTCATCGGTGACCGCTTCCAGCTATGGTTTCATGTCACCGATCAAAAACGCCCTTGAGGGCTGTGTGCGTTTCCTGGCGAAATCATTTAGTGCGGACACTGAAGTGCGCTTCAATTCCGTCAATGCCGGTCCGCTGAAAACCAAATCCTCGGCGGGTATCCCGGGCTACCTGGAGAATTACCTTTTTGCCGAACAGCTGACGATGCGCAAACAGGCTTTGACGACGCAGGAAGTGGCGGACACCGCAGCCTTCCTCCTGAGCCCGCGTAGCAGCGGAATCAACGCACAGGGGATCGTGGTCAATGCGGGCATGGACTGGAATTACTTCGATGAGGCAGTAGTGAAAAAGGCGATGCGCCCGGATCCGTCATGAGTTTGGAATCCGTTCGCATCGAATCTTTTGGCTACGAATTGCCACCGGAAGTCTGGAGTTCAGCCGCGATCGAGGAACGCCTTGCTCCGGTCTACGAGCGTTTGCGCCTGCCGCAGGGGCGGCTGGAGTTGATGACTGGAATCCGTGAGCGACGTTTTTGGAGCGATCCGGTCAAGGCTTCGGAGGCTTCGGCAATGGCGGGCAGAGTGGTTCTCGAAAAGAGCCGGATTCGCAAATCAGAGATCGATTTACTGGTCCACTGCGGCGTCTGCCGTGACCGCCTGGAACCGGCAACGGCCGCGTATGTGCATCACTTGTTGGGACTGGATGGGCGGACTCAGATCTTTGACCTCTCGAACGCCTGTCTTGGCTTTTTAAACGGTATCCTGATGGCCTCGGCGATGATCGCTTCCGGCCAGATCCGCACGGCGTTGATCTGCTCGGGTGAGAATGGCCGACCGCTGCTCGAACATACGATCAAAACTTTGAATGAGGCCGAGTTGACGCGCAAAAGCATTAAGCCCTATTTTGCAAACCTCACTATTGGGGCTGGAAATATTGCATTCATGCTGACGGATGAATCACTGGCGCCGGACACGAGTCTGCGCATCGGTAATGGCTGCGTGGGCACCAACTCGACGGCGAATGTCCTGTGCCAGGGGGACTCCATTGGCGAGGGAGGATTGGACATGCAGACCGATGCCGAGGCCTTGCTGGAGGCGGGTATCGAGCTGGCGCAATCGACCTGGCAGCGCTTCTGTGAACAGAATCAGTGGACAGTGGATACGCCGGACCGGGTGGTCACCCACCAGGTTGGCCGAATGCACCAGTTGCGCTTGTTTGAAGCTTTGGACTTGGATCCTGCGAAGGACTACATCACCTATCCGTGGATGGGCAACGTGGGCTCTGTGTCGTTGCCGCTGACTCTGTGCAGGGCGATCGAAGAGGGCGCCCTGAAACCGGGCCAGCGGGCTGCTCTGCTGGGGATCGGCAGTGGCTTGAGCTGCTGTATGGCGACCATGGAACTTTAATCGAGCAATGACTGAACCCAATTCCCAATTCTGGCGAGCAGAGTATCCATACGCCTCGCATTTTCATGAGCTCGGTGGTCAACGCATGCATTATCTTGACGAAGGGGAGGGCGAGCCGGTGGTCTGCGTTCACGGGAACCCGACCTGGTCGTTTTTTTACCGTGGCCTGGTTGCGGGTCTGCAGGATAGCCACCGTTGCCTGGTTCCCGATCATGTAGGCTGTGGGCTGTCCGATAAACCTCAGGATTACCCGTATTGCCTGCGCCAGCATGTTGACAATCTGGAGCATTGGCTGGAAGCCTTGAAGCCGGGGCCTTTCAATCTGGTGGTCCACGACTGGGGTGGGGCCATTGGGCTCGGATTGGCGGGGCGTCGTCCCGAATGGATACGGCGCATCGTCGTCCTCAATACCGCAGCCTTCCCCTTTGCAAGCATTCCCCGGCGCATCGCGGTGTGCCGTACTCCGGTTATAGGTGAGTGGATGCTGCGGGGCCTAAACGCGTTTGTGCGTGCGGCGACCTTCATGACTACGGAGAAGTCCTTGTCTGCCTCAGCAAAAGCCGGCTTCACGCATCCCTACGACAGCTGGGGCAACCGCATTGCGATTGCCCGCTTTGTCCAGGATATCCCGATGCAGTCGACGCATCCCAGCTACGCGACCCTGGTCCAAGTGCGCGATGGGCTCCAGTTTCTGCGCGACAAACGGGTTGAAATCCATTGGGGAATGAAGGATTGGTGCTTCCACGAAGGCATTCTTAATGAGTGGCCCGGGCACCTGCCCCAGGCCGCCGTTCACCGCTATGCGAATGCAGGGCATTACATCCTGGAGGATGTTGGTGAAGAAGTTATTCCAGCGATTCGGCGTTTTCTGGCGAGTTGATGGCTTGAATAAATGGGGGCTGGCGCGCCCTCGCGCCGGTAGCCTTGGGATTGGACGGGACGGACGAGGCGTCCGTCCCCCCTCACTTTAGGCCTCGGTCTTAAACTTGACCGTGACTTTGGTGCCCTTACCGGGAGTGCTGCTAATGTCGAGTTCGGCACCAAAACGATCCGCCAGACCCATTACCAGGACCATGCCCAGTCCGAGGCCCTGTTGTTCGTAGGTGTTGCGATCGAATTGGCGGAACATGCTCAGGTGTTTGATCTGTTCGCGGGTCATTCCGCGGCCTTGATCCAGGACGCTGAAAACACCGTCTTTGGTCATCATGACCTGAACTGAAGTGCCTTTGCGGGAAAAGCTGCAGGCATTATCGACCAGTTCCTCTATCATGATAGCAAGGCTGTCGCTGCCAGCGAACAGGGGAGAAAGCTCCAGATCAGATTGTATGTCCGACTCGCGTTTGTGCCTCTTGGCCACGGTCTGGATTCGATCTTCGATAATCTCATGGGCCGCAGTCCCGCCTAAAAGCAAACCTTTCTCCTGTTCTTCGCCGGATTTCAGATCGAGCAGGTAAAGGTAATTCTTGAGCGTCCGGTGGAGGCGCCACCCTGATACTTCGATTTCACCCAGAAACTCATCCACCTCGGCCGGATCCATCTCACGGAAGTCGCTGCGGAGTAATTCAGTGAGACCTAGAATCCCTGCGAGCGGGGTGAAAAACTCGTGTGGAAGCGTTGAATGCAGGGTTGAGCGCAGCTCTGTAATGGCCTTGTCCTCAAGCCTCCAGTGGATATGGGCCCGGCGCAGTCGCGCCTCCACACAACGTGTCAATTCATCGTGGCCAAAAGGTTTGATCAGGAAATCATCCGCGCCCAGCTCCATGCCTTTACGCGGAGTGACCGCGGTTGGGTTGCCCGTCATCAGGACGATCTGCAGGGAGGCAATCGCCGGGTCTTCGCGGAGGGTTTTCAGCACTGTTTTGCCGTCGGTTCCCGGCATATTTATGTCGGATATGATCAGGTCCGGCAGATGGGTGCGAGCAAGTTGGATACCCTCTTCACCATTGTCTGCAGTCAAAACTTGATAGCCATCATGCCGCAGTGCCATGCCAAACATCGACAGAATAGCCTGATCGTCGTCTATCAAAAGGATGGTTTTGAGGGATTGAGGCATCTTTTTGCTAGTTTTTGAGGACTTTACTTAAAGTTTTTAACAAGGAATCAGCTGAGTAGGGCTTTTGCAAGAATTCCTTAACCCCGAGATTTGAAGCTTTTGCGGAGGTGCCGTTGACTGCAAGGCCGCTGGTCGCGATAATTGGCAGCGTAGGGGCAATGCCCTTGATCGCTTTGATCAATGCCGCACCGTCCATTATTGGCATCATCATATCCGTGATAACCACATCGATTTTGTTGGCGTGTACGGCAAAGAGCCCGATGGCCTGGGCTCCATCCTCGGCCGTGATGACCCGATAATTGAAAGCTTCGAGCATCTGGCGTGTGACTTCCAGAATCGAAGATTCGTCGTCTACAATCAGAACGGTTTGTTGGGCTCCGCGCGGAAGCTGTTTTACTTCTTCGGCTGGTGAAGGACTGTTGTCTGGCTCGATTGCCGCGGGCAGGTAGACCTTGAATGTACTGCCTTTTCCAACCTCGCTGTAGACGCTGACAAAGCCTCCGTGGCCGTGGACAATTCCGAGAACCGTCGACAAACCAAGGCCCGTTCCCTTGCTGAGTTCCTTGGTGGTGAAAAAGGGCTCGAACACCCTTTCGACAATATCGCTGGGCATCCCACAGCCGTTGTCGGAAACTTCAATTTTGACAAAGGGGCCTGGCCGGACGTGGTCGTAAAGCGACACGGCACCCTCCGCCAGCTGGATGTTTTCTGCTGAAATTGTCAGCTCTCCGCCATCGGGCATCGCGTCCCTTGCATTCAGGCATAGGTTGAGAATTACTTGGTGCAACTGGGTGGGGTTGGATAGGATGGGCCAGATGTTTGGTGCGATCAGAGTTTCTGTTTGGATCGCCTTTGGAAAAGTATTGGTGGCGATGTTCCCGACCTCTTTGATGATGTGATGGGGACTCACTTCAATTTTTGCACCTTCCGCTCCCCGGGCGAAGGAGAGAACTTGACGGACGAGTTCGGCACCGCGTTTGGCACTGAGCTCAATATTGTCTAGAATCTCGGAATTACTGTCATTTTTCTGGGATCGTTTGAGTAAATCGACGCCCATGAGAATAGGTGCAAGCAGATTGTTCAGGTCGTGTGCGATGCCACCTGCGAGTGTTCCTATGCTTTCCATTCGCTGTGCCCGCATGAACTGCATTTCCAATTTCTTCTGTTCGGAAACATTCGTGTTGATGGCCAGTATTGACTTTGGCTGGCCCAGTTCGTTGCGGATCAGCGTCCAGCGTCCTCGAATGGTCAGGCGTTTGCCGGACTTGGTGCGGTGCTGCAACTCGCCTGTCCATTCACCTTTTTCAATGACTTCCTCAGTCGCGCTGAAAAAGGGACTGGAGTCGTCATAGAGCAGGGATTCAATCGATGTGCCCAAGGCCTCGTCTTTGCTCCAACCATAAATCTTTTCCGCTCCCCGGTTCCAGAAGCGAATTTTGTGATCCATAGACCGCAGGATGACAGCGTCGTTGGTCTGGTCGAGCAGAGCAGCCTGCTCGGCAATTTGCTGCTGCGACTGGATCCTTTCGGTGATGTCGTGTACTGTGCCTACGAGGCTGATCACTTCCCCTTTATTGCTTTTTACCGCTTCGCCTTGTTCATGAACGATACGCACTTCACCTTTAGGGCATACAATGCGGTGGGTGTAGTCAAAATCACCTCCCTCTTTGAGTAATCGCTTGTGCAGGGTTTCAATGATTGGGCGGTCGTCCGGATGAACCCGGGCCAGGAAGTCTGCACGACTGTGTTCGAGGGCTTTGGATTCAAAGCCAAATATCCGCGCGGTTTCGCCGGACCAAGTCAACCTTTCGCTCTCTACGGAATAATCCCAGCTGCCGATTTTCGCAATTCTCTGGGCGTTTTCGAGTCTTCGTCGAGTTTGAGTCAGCTCGATCTGCTGGATCCGCATTTCCATGAGGGTCATCGTTTGCCCCGCAAGCACGCCCAGCATTTCCAACTGTTCTGGTTCAAGTTCTCCTGGTTCCGGGCCCATAACTGCCAAAGCTCCGAGGCGTAAACCGTTCTTGGTTTTTAAATGATACCCACATAGGCTCGGAGGTAAGGCTCGTTTATTACTAAAGGGTTGGAGGCAAAACGCTCGTCCTCTCTCGCGTCGGTAACGACAAAGGCTTGATCACTGCGGATTGTGTAGTCGCAGAAGGCAACGGAACGACTGGATTCCCGGAATGGCAGTCCAACGGATGCTTTGAACCATTGCCGCTCCTTGTCGATCAGAGTTATACTGGCGAATGGCATACCTGAAATCTACGCAGCCATGCGTACGATTTCATTGTATGAGTCCTCGGCTTCACTGTCTAGAATCTGATAGGACTTAAGTGCTTGCAGGCGCAAAGTCTCGTCGGAGGTTCTGATCGTTTCACTCATTTCAACTAGTCGGGCGGTCGGCTGTCAGTGCTGTATGGACAATCTGTAGGAGCTGTTGACTGGAATAGGGTTTTGTAAGGAAATGCGGTGTGTCAATTTGCCTGCGTTCTAAATTCGTTTGAAGTCTCAGGCCACTGGTAGCGATGATGGGCATTGAGGGGTTGATACGCCGGATGGCTGTCGCCAGCGCGGGTCCATCCATGACCGGCATCATCAGGTCGGTGATGACAAGGTCCAATTCATCAATATGTTTGGCAAAAACTTCGATTGCTTTGGCCCCGTTTTTCGCTGAGAAGACTTCATAGCCATAGGTTTCCAGAGTCTTTTTTGTGATGGTGCGCACAGCACTTTCATCATCTACAAGGAGAATTCGTTCTCCATCGCCATGGGGGGTGGGTGCGTTGTTAATTGGGTTTTCCGAGTCAACGTTGCAGAGGCCGCTTGTCTGGGCCGGTAGGTAAACCGTGAAAGCCGTGCCCTGTCCGGGTTCACTGCTGACGTTGATCGAGCCTCCATGGCTGTCGATGATTCCGAGGGCGGTTGACAGACCAAGTCCGGTGCCTTTACCCATTTCCTTGGTGGTGAAAAACGGATCAAAGATTCTCTGGATGTTCTCCGGCCGGATGCCCAGGCCGCTGTCGCTAACTTTGATTTCAATGAAACTGCCGGCCTGCAGTCCCAATAGCCTTGAATGTGCCAAGTCCAGTTCGCAGTTCTGCAGTTGAATCTGAAGCCGGCCTCCGCGCGGCATGGCATCCCGAGCATTGACGCAGAGGTTGAGTAGCACCTGAGTCAATTGGGTGGGATCTCCCTCGACCCGGTGCAATTTTGGTTCGATCTGAGTGCTGAGGTGAATATTTTTTGGAAAGGTGTTGGAGACGATAGATTCGACCTCCCTGACTATGGATCCCAGTTTCAAAGGAATGCGGGCGCCTTCCACTCCACGGGCGAAAGACAACACCTGGTTGATCAGGCTTGCGCCTCGGCGTGCACTTTTATCAATGCTTTCCAGAATCCGTTTGCGGCTTTCAGGGTCGGGATTGTGGTGAGTGAGGAGATCGACTCCCATCAACACGGGAGAAAGAAGATTATTGAGGTCGTGTGCGATGCCGCCAGCCAGAGTCCCGACGCTTTCCATACGCTGGGCGCGGAGGAACTGACGTTCCAGCTTTTTGCGTTCAGTGATGTCGTTTGCCATTACAAGCCTGGCTTCCCTGCCATTGAAAGGGATATCGCTGGCGGTTATTTCTACGTCAATGAAGCTGCCGTCTTTGCGCAAGTGGATGGATTCAGTGTTCCGTTTGAGGTGGCGGTTTTCAACGCTCAATTCGTCATCAAGCTTTCGGGCTCCCTCGGGGGTACGGATGTCCTTCAAGCTCATCTTGAGGAATTCTTCTTCTGAATATCCGTAGTGCCTTACCGCAGCTTTGTTTACTGCCAGAAACTTCAGTGAATGCAGATCAAAAACCCACATGGGCTGGGGGTTTGCTTTGAAAAGGATGCGGTACTGAGCCTCGGATTCCCGAAGCTGTTGAGCCGCCGTGCTGAGCTTCAGGTCTACTTGATCTTCGTCTGAAAACGGAGAGCCTCGGCTGGGGTTGGGGGAAGCGATGGACATTACATGGCGAAAGAAATGGCAGTGATAGGCGAAAAGACACCCAATCTCCAGAATAATCTGAGACCGTGCCTGCTTTACTGCAAAGCCAGAATGGGTGCTCTCGGGGCGAACCGGACTTGACCGGCTCTGGCTCTGGCGTTGCATTGCGCTCATGCAGCTCAACTTTGCGGATTTCTCGGTGGTG
>JAFIGG010000022.1 GCA_020831485.1 Opitutales bacterium | reverse complement strand
CGAGTGTGATGCCCTCGCTCTGCGCAGTGAGGCTGATGTCGGCAGCGCTTTCGATGACGACTGATTCGGTCGCTTCGATTGCGGTCTCGGCCTGCAGTGTAATCAGTCCGGTGTCGCTGAAGATGTCGGCGTTCACGATCAAGGCACCGGCTTCGGCGGACAGCAGCACGCGGCCCTCGCCGTTCGCGCTCACGCCCGAATCGACGTCGATGGATCCGGTCAGTGCGACCAGGATGATGTCGCCGTTGTCCAGAGTCGTCAGACCCGAAAGCTCTTCATCGGCGTGGCTGATCTCGCCTGCTGTTGCCGTCAGGCCGGAAAAGCTCACTTCAACATCGCCCACGGCCAGGCCGCTCTCTGAGGTAATGAAAATCCCACCCTGCTCGGAAAGGGCTGTAACTGTATTGACATCCACACTCAGGTGGCGGTCCGCAGCGGCGATGGCACCGACGCTTTCCAGACGGAGCTGTTCGGCGTCAACATTCAGGCTGGAGTCGGCGGCGTTGACGATCGCGCCACTCACAGAAAGAATCGATACATTGGCCGCCCGTAGGTTGCCGACCACGATGTCATTCTCCGCGGCCAGGCGCAGGTTGCTGTCTGTGGCTTCCACAACGGCGGTCCCGTGCATTACGAGCTCACCGGTGTTGGCGTCCAGACGAATGTCCGCGGCGCTTTCGATGCTAATGGCTTCGCTGATGTTGAGGTCCGTCTCAGCATAAAGAGTAATCCAGCCACTGCCGCTGGTGATGTTGGCATCGACCGACAAGGAACCGCTTTGAGCTTCGAGGCGGATCCGGCCTTTGCCGTCGGAGCTGACGGCATCGTCGATCACGACATCGCCGGTCAGGGCCACCAGAACGATGTCGCCATCGTCCAGAGTCGTCAGACCAGACTGGCTGGCATCCGTCGAGCTGTCGGTTCCGGCGTCGGAAGTCAGTTCTTCGACGGTCACCGCTACGGTTCCAACGACAACCCCAGTTTCAGCGGTGATAAAGATGGATCCGGCTTTCGATTCGGCCGTCAAGGAATCCACGTCCACGCTCAGGTGACGGCCGGAAGAGGCAATGCTGGCTTGGGCTTCGAGGCGCAGTTCGTCGGCCGACACATTCAAGGTCGAATCTTCAGCATTCAGGATGGCTCCTGTGTCGGAAAGAAGTGAAACAGAGCTGGCGGTCAGGTTGCCCAGTGTCAGGTCATCCTGTGCGGACAATCGCAGACTCGATCCGTTCGCCTCAATGCTGGCGGTTCCATGCATCTCAATCCCGGCACCGCTGGACTTCAGACTGACGTCAGCGTTGGTTGAAACTGAGATTCCTGCAATCAACTCAATGCGTAATACCCCAATCAAAGTGATCCGTCCGGTATCGCTGCTGACATCCGCTTGAACCTGCAAGGCGCCTGATTCCGCGGCGAGCCGCACACTGCCTTCACCGTCCGCAGCCACGGCTTCATCAAGGCGGATCGTTCCTGCAACAACGAGTACGATGTCTCCGTTCTCAGCCGTTTCAAGACCCGCCTGAGAAGCAACGTCCACAGAGCTTGTGGTCCCATCGGCAGTGAACTCGGTCGCCGACACGGTCACCGCGCCAACAATAAGTGTGGTCTGCGAGGACAGGAAGATGCCTCCAGTTGCCGATGCTGCAGACAGAATTCCAATATTAATGCTGATGCTCAAATGGCGACCCGCCTCGCCGATGTCCCCGTCCGCCTCAAGGCGCAGGTTGTCGGCCTCAATGTTCAGAGTTGAACCTGTAGCATTCAATATGCTGCCGCTGAGCGACTGAATCGCTGCATCCGCCGCGACAACATTGCCAAGTGTCACCGATGCCTCGGCGGTCAAAATCAGGTTACCCGTGTCCGCATCAAGGCTTGCGCTGCCCGCCATAGTGAAGCTGCCGTGAGCAGCCTCAATCATGATAGAGCCGTCTTCATTCGCCGAGACAGCTACATCCGCACTCAAATCGATTCCACCCTCTGCACGCAATGTGATGTGACCGCTTTCACTGCTCAAATCACTATGGATCGTTATGTCGCCACCGTTGCCCAGCGTTTCCAAGCGAATGCTGCCACTGCCATGGGCGCTCACTTCGCCGTCAATGCTCAGATCGCCATCGGCCAACTGGAGCACGATGCTGCCATCCCCTGCCAGGGTTTCCAGTCCCGACACCGTCAAGCCATCCAGTTCATAAAGGTAAATATCGTCGGAGATACGGTTCACTGCTTCCACCGAGGCCACAGAAGTCACCAGCATTCCACTGCCTGAGCTACCAATCCCAGTGGCGGCTTCAAGACTCAGGTGTCCGGCTGTGGAGATATTGGCATCGCCGCCCGACAGGTTGTCGAGAATCGAGCCGCTGGACTGATCAAAGTCCCCTGCGGTGACGGAGATGTCTCCGCCTTCGCGACTGATCAAGCGCGCAACCGATACGTTTGCGGCAGCACGCAGGACAATGTCACCCGACTCCGTCTCAATCCGGGCATCCTCATGAATCGTCACGGAACCCGCAGCCGATTCCAAAAGGATCGAACCTGCTTGCTCAGCGAGCAAGTGATTCAGGCTCGGGGCAGCTGAAAGGGCTTCACTGCTGCCATCCGACTGCACCCGGTTGACGACGACTCCATCAACGCTGTCGACGGTCACATCCGTCGCGTCCCGCAGATGGATGCCCCAATTGTCGGTTTCGGAGCTCGCAACGGCAACGAGAGTGATCACCTCGGTTTCAATGCGGCGAACTTCGGAAGCACCAATTGCCCCCACTCCATTCAAAGCTTCAAATCGCGCTTCACGGGCAAAGATATCAATTCCGGTATCACCTTCAATATCTGCGATCGCACCGGCATGGGATACAACTTCAATACGGCCCCAGTTGTCAGCCTGCTGATCCAATGTATCCCCAGCTCGATCGGCACCAACCCGGGCATCGAGACGGCCGATAACAATGTCTTCTTCGGCCTCGTAGCGAATGTTCGCTCCGTTGGTCAGCGCGCGGGCCGTTCCCTGCATTTCAATACCGCCAGAGCTGACATCCACGTCAATGCTTCCACCATTTGCGATCAGGTCTCCACCGGTTTTCTGCAGCAGTCCGTCAACCGCAAGAATCGACAAATCGCCGCCATTGGTTTGAATGCGTCCAATAATCGTCGAGCCGTCGAATTCGAATCGAGTGCCTTCAATGGTCACATCCTCTGTGGCGTCGACCAACAGGTTGCCATTCACGGTAAACAACTCAAGGACCAGAACACTGCTGCCATAAACGCTGAGCGAATCCTGGAAAGTTGCGGTGCCAACGGAAACGGCACCCACAGGACCATCCGGATCACCGATGCGGATGAACTCAAATCCGTTTTGCAAAGCTGCAATGTCCCGCTGCAGGAAGTCCAACACTGAGGTGCTGCCTGTCTGTGTGCGGCCAATGCGGATTTCCTGACCATCCGAATAGGTATCGATCCAGAGGAAACCGCTAGAGCTGACGGACTCACTGCCGCCGAGGAAATCGATTTCATTGGAAACCAGCGTTGTGTCACCGCCAATGGACAGGAATCCGCCGTGAGCGATCCGGTTGGAGGCTGTAATCGAGTAGTCGCCACCGATGGTAACGGCCTGGTTAAAGGTCAGATTCGTCGACTCTATAGTGGCATCACCCGAGACTTCTACATTGCTTGAGGCCGAGACATTTCCATTCGCTTCGATCGAAGCGTCGCCTTCAACATTCACACCACTCTGGAAAGTCACATTGTTGGAGGCTTGAATATTCATTGCACCCGAGACATTCACCGAACCCTCAAAAACGACGTTCTGTACGCCCGAGATATTCAGGTCTCCATCAATGTCGACGTCGCCGTTAAAGGTAAGCGTGTTACCCTGAGTAATGGTCAGGTCGTTGCTCAAATTAACCGAGCCACGCAGGCGGATATTCCCGGAGTCGGCCGAGAGCGTCAGGTTCTGCAAAGGCGTTGTCCCGCCAATGGAGCCTTCAATGTCGATAAATGTCTGAGCTTCCAAGGTCAGGCTGTGCGGCCCGCCCGAGGGATGACCATTCACCGTTCCCGGAGAGTGGAAGCGAATGTTTTCCGTCGCCGTAATGGTGAGGTCTCCATCGATGAGAACAGCATCATCCACCACGAAGGAACCGACCGCATCCCAATCATCACCCAAGGTCGTCGTGTTACCCGAGCCCTGAATGAATACGTTTTTGGTCTGCATCTGTGAATAGACCTCAACCTGCTGGCCACGCAGCAAGAGTGAAGGGCTATCAAAAATCATTACACCTGTCGACCTATCTCCAATTTTAACACTGCCTGAATTCCGATCCGAACCAATTACCAGCTGATTCGAAGTCAGCAATTTATTCAGTTCGTTCTGAGTCAGGAGCAAACCATCAAGCGCATCCGGATTTGTGGCGATCTGACCGGCATTCTGCAGAATGACAATTGGACGATTCGGGTTGGTTGGGAAAATGTAGATATTGTTAGTGGTACTGATGTCGTTGAGGACTGAGATCTGATCACCAGTCAATACAATAGGATCGTCGGAGCCGCTGATCGGATTGTTGGCCTCCTGCAGCCCAGTCAAATTGGTAATGCGCAGTTCGCCAGCCATGGAGTCACCGGAGACCTGAATGCTGTCAAGATTGACCAGGTTTGCATTCTCCTTGTTCGACACATTCACGGTGAGCTGTGCAACTTGACTGAAAATTGCCAGCGGACTGATGCGGAAGTCTTCATAGGACTCACCAATCCGGTGTTTGGTGTTCATCACCAGTTCGCCTCCCTTGGCCTGAATGAAGGCCCCCTTGCCATCCCGGATCAAAGTTCCAGCGGGAACGATGTTCGGTGCCTGACCCTCCACAGTACGGATCTCACCGGTGTCGAAATCAATCGAATCGGTTGAGAAGCGACCCCCGCGCAGAGCCCAGTCCACAATTGTCGAAAATGCACCACCGCTACGGACCCAGCCTTCGCCGTTGGTGCGGACTCCACCTTCAGGGGCATTCAGCGTCACCGAACCGGAACCGTTGCCGACAAGACCATCTGCGCTGGCGATGTAGATGCCGGCATTGAGCACAATATCACCTTCACTGCTCTCGAGAACGATGGGGGCATTGCGGCGGCTGACCAGATCGTGACTGACCACCAGTTCCTCATTCGACTGGAAGTCGATGCCGCGGGCATGAATCAAGCCGCCCCAGACGATGCTATCGCCTTCGACCGTGAGCTTGTTTCGAATATCCAAAATTTTCGATCCGACGCCGGTCATCCGCACTTCCGCATTCGGAGCCAGGACCGTCATGCGGTCCACATTGTGGTAATTCGAAGAGAAGGTCACCAGCTGGGATCCTTGAGAAATCTGATCGTTCATCACTGAGACAATTGAACCTGAAAGCTCACTGCGAACGATGAGGTGGTCGACGTCGCTGGACGGGTTCATGTCGCTGATCTGCACTGAACCGTTGAGTTGACCGAAGGTGATGTCGTAAACGTCATCCCCACCCTGACCACGGAGGCGGGTCTCATTCGAACCATTTTCAGTCACCACAAAAGTATCCGCATACTGGCTACCGTAGAAGACCTCAACGCCCATGTCATCATTCACCACCCGGTTGCTACCCTGGGTAATTTCATAGCGACCGTTTTCGCCCAGTTCAAAATGCACGGAGCCCGTCGCATTGCTAAAATCAACCGTGTCGCTCGAACCACCGGCGGTTTCGATGATTTCGTTGTCGCCCCAGCTGGAACCTGAGAAGATGTAGGTGTCATTGCCGCTGCCACCGACTATAGTGTCGTTACCGGTTCCCACATAAAATACATTGTTT
Organism: Opitutales bacterium; assembly: GCA_020831485.1. Classification (GTDB taxonomy): domain Bacteria; phylum Verrucomicrobiota; class Verrucomicrobiia; order Opitutales; family Oceanipulchritudinaceae; genus JAFIGG01. The sequence continues at coordinate 41,659 of JAFIGG010000022.1, read as the reverse complement.
CCACTGTGAGATTCGATGTAGTTGTTCCCGCTGCCGGCATAGACAATGTCGTTGCCACTGCCTGTGTAAATGGCGTCGTCACCACTGCCACCGTGAATCGTGTTGTTGCCAGGGCCTGTTACAATCTGGTTATCGCCGCCGACCAACCAGGCGGTCACATTGCCGTTGCCTGTTTGCAGGATGTAATCGTTACCCGATCCGGCGCGAACTTCTACATCCGATTGCACTCCTATGAATTGAATGTCGTTGTCATACTGCTGAAGGTCACGGACGACGACTTTGTTGACACCGGAGAAGCTCTGCTCGAAGCCCAGGCCATTAATAGTAATAGTTTCGTTCCCGGCAGAGCCGCCTTGGCTGAATACGCTGAACGATTCCCCGCCGGTTTGCTGATAAGATGACCCCCGCAGATTGGAATCCGCACCCGTATGCACATAAAGAACACCGCTCTCAAGTCGACCCAACACGGGCGGTGGTCCAAAAGTGAAGGTCTTCGACGGGCGGGCAGTGAAGGGCCCGACATCCACGGATATACTCAACGTAGCGGAATTCTGAGGAACATTGAAGCTCATGCTGGCTCCAATGCTGGTGCTGAAGGAAATATCGGGAAATACCGGAACCGGGATCGTCGCACTCAAGCTCAGACTGCCGTTTGCTGAGAAACTGTTGTGGTTCAGGTTCAGGTTGAAATTCATATTTGCGCTGAATATGCCCAAATTGAAACCGGCGCTGATGTTTCCAGTGATAGAGAAGGTTCCATTGGAATCCACATATCCGGAAACCTCGACAGTGGCGAAATTAAAGAAATTCAGGTCACCTTCGAAATCCATGCGGAATCCACCACCGCTGGTTTCAATGGTTGCCTCAATGCTGGTTTCAAAAGCCCAGATATTCAGGTCGCCGTCGACCGAGACCCGAGCAATGGAGCTGCGCGTATCAATTTCCAACTCAAAAGTGGCAACAATATTAAGCGTTGCGACCGACAGGGTGCTGGATCCCAGATTCATGTTGAGGGCAAAGTAGTCACTGCCGGACTGACGCCCGAATTCAGCCCCGCCCTCAACCCGCAGATTTCCAAAGGCTCCCAGATTCAGACTCGCGTCCAGATCAACGGACAATTGGCTGGATCCGATTATCATCTCGGCACCGCCGCGAATCCCGAATCCAGCAACGTTCAGCTCACCACCAAACGAAAGCAATAAGGTCTCTGCATCCAGGCTCATGCTGCGGGTACCAGAGACCGCTCCGCTGTTGCTGTTCACATTCAGAACGCGCACGGATTGCGAGGAGCCCGTGGTATTAATTGCCAATTGGAAGCGGCCATTGAATTGGACACCCGCAATACTGGCCGAAGAGGAGCTGCCGCCGAGAGCAATGCTGCCGTAAATACCGGAAGAGGAAATGCTCAGTTCGCCGGTTGCACTCAATGATCCGATGAAGGGCATCTCTGCTTCACCGTCTACATCCAGTCGGAACCCGCTCGAAAGGATATGCAACTGAACTTCGCCTGACAGCTCAACAAGACCAAGCAGTTCGAGTTCCGCATTTTCAACAGCGACCCGCAGGCTCTGGCTGGACAAGGTAGACCCCGCCAGGCTGCGCTGACTGCTGCTGGTATTAATCTCCAGGCTGAAATCACCCTCCAAATCAAAGCCGACACCGGACAGCCCACCGGAACCACTCACGCTCATTGCCAGCACGAGGGCGATGCCACCGTTGGATCCACCGTAGATGGCTGCCCCACCCTGCACCTGGAAGGTCTGACCGAGGATCTCGGTAGCGCCGTTTAATTCCAGTTCCGTGCTCGAGCCGCTCAAGGTCAAAATAAAGCTGCCGGAAATCTCGACCAGACCCGACAAGCCCAGTTCACCTGCGCCAAATATCTGAACCGTGCCGGGTTCGAGGTCGACATCGACGGTGTCGCCGGTCAGTTCGCCATCGTCATCAAGTTCGGGACGGGACACGGTTTGGGTTGAATCGGTCAGATTCAGCTCCAAGCGGAACTTTGCGTTTAAATTGAAACCTGCACCTGAAAGAGTCTTACTTTCATCACCAGCCAATTCCAGGGAGGCAAAAATTCCATCGGATTCAGAACCGGACAAGATCCCAGCAATACCGAGCCGGCCCAAGGGCCCGAGTTCGACAGAGCCGCTGAGCTCAATAGTGACATCGCCCGAATCCGTAACCTCAACTTCGAAATTCCCTGAGATCTCCAAAAGAACGGTACCTCCTACTGAAAGCTCCAGCAATCCTCCAATGCTGAAGCGCACATAGTTCCCCGCATCCAGCTCAAAATTGGCAACGTTGACTTCGACATTTGTCGTATTAATTTCCAGTTGAACCGCACCATAGAGTACGACACCCGGCACAATCTCTCTCGGCTCATCCGATCCTGTCTGGATCAATGCGGCACCCGCCACTCCATCTTCACTGATCTGGAAGAAGGCCTCACCGAAGACATGCTCATCACTTCCTATCGTAACACCCAAATCGGAGAATGAAACCGTCAGTGTATCGCCTTCGATCTCAATAAATGCGCGACCGGCATTCATTGTGTTGCCCTCACCCAGGCCATTGAACCCAACGGCAACTGGTGTTTCAGCATCGGTGCCTGATACTTCAATCCGGAAATATGGACCCGCAGGCAGGGATTCATCCAGATCCACACCGGCAATCGAATCGATTTCGGCTCCGCTGGTATTGGCGCGCAGGCGAACGGAACCGTCGACGGTAAATCCGGCGATGCCAAAGTCGAGTCCACCGTCCTGACTCAAGGCCAGATCGAGTGCAATGCCACGGGAATTACCAAGAATCAGTGCCCCCTTGCCATCCACTTCAAAATCGAGACCCAGGATGGCCAGGCTGGCATTGAAGGCGACCTCGATACCGTCCGGACCAACTTCAAAGGTTGCATAGCCGTTCAAGTCCTGTCCAAGCAAAGTGATCTGTCCGGCCAGGTTGAGGCGTGCCGTTGCTGCTTCAATTTCGACGGGATCGGTGACCCACCCGTCTTCGCCGTCCATGACTGCCTGACCATCTTCGTCAATACGCACCCGCTCGAGGGTCTGCGTGCTTGCGGTGGTGTTGACTTCCAACTGATAGATTCCGGACAGGCTGAATCCAAAGTTGGACGGCAATTCACTCGCTACGCTCAATTGCAGACTGCCGTAAATGCCTCCGGTTGTCAGCGCCAGACTGCCGTCCACGGTAAATTCAATCAGGGTGGTATCGCCAAAGGTCAGGGCTGTTGTGCCGGTCAGCTCCATCTCAATTGCATCGGGCAGGATGCGGAAGGCAAATTCACCATCGATGTTGAAGCTATCCAGGAGCGTCAACGAACCACTGCCGCCGATGTAAAGGTAGGGACCGGCTTCCGCATCGGATCCCGGTGCGCTGTCGGGGATGACCACTGAGCTTTCGCCGCCGATTTCAGGGAAGTGGTCGGGCAGGTCATAGCTGATTTCTTCACCCGTGGTATTCAGCATCAAGCCAAGAGAGGCATCCATCTCAGAGCCCGGTAAAGGAGAATCAGATGCGAAATCCACATCGGCCCGAAGCGCAATACCCGAAGTATTCAGAACAAACAACCCGACCGCATCCAATTCGATCAGTGGGTCGCTCTCCGGACCGATGAATAAGCTGCCATTGACGAAGGTCTGCAGGTAATCATCCGTCAGTTCAAATTCAAAGGCACCGTCCATTCCGAACCACGGCTCGTCACTCAAGGTAACGGCGATACTGGCAATACCGCTTGCGCGCATCAGCGATCCCTCAAAGTCCAATACGACCGGGGCATCCGGGTTGCCGGTGTTCACTTCCAAGCCGCCTTCGTCAAGTTGGCTGAAATCGATTGCTGCAGTGCCGGATTCGATACTCAGTCCGAGGTTAAAGGCCACCTCCATGTCAGTTGCCTCAGATGTAATACCGGGCAAGCCAACCAGCTCAATGCTGCCAACGGTGGCAGAGCCAGCGGCAAAGACACTGATATCCAGCACATCGGAAGAGGTCATCAAAGCAATGCCCAGATTCAGTTCATTCAGAGCCAGCCCGACTGCGCTCTCATTGACCTCATCCTGCTCGTCAATGACCAGGTCATTGTTTGTATCTGTGCGGTAAGGACCATTAAAGCCCATGAAACCATATACGTTTGCGGCAGCAATCGTCATGGTCCGCACATTGCGGTTTGTTCCATCCGTAAGCGTAACCGACTCCTGAGGACCCAACTCGAAGGCAAAGCTTCCGGCGAGGCTCAGGGCACCACCAACGTTTACCTCGGCATAGCTGACTTCAGCGATAAACAGTTCGCCTGAATAATCGATATCCACGGTCATATCTTCACTGCCAGCGCGCACTTCAAACACACCGTCATTGGCACCCTCGCTGCTTTCAAAGGATCGGGCAAAGTCAATGTGCGGGGCTACCACACCTGGAGGCAGTGGCAACGAGCTGGTGTTGATCGAGAGTTCCAACTCTTGACCTTCCAGTTCGAAAATTCCGTCGGTTCCGACCATCTGCACTGTATCGGCATAGCCATAGGCAGCGATGTATTTTGGAGCCAGGTCATCGCCCGCAACCGCAAATGCGGTGGGAGTAAGGAATGCCAGGGCAAACTCAAAATCCTGGACACTGAGGCCGACCGCCGAGTCCGGCAGTTCAGTTTCAGTCAAATTACCGTTCAGGCCAATAAAGGCGTTCAGGTTGGTTCCGCCCAAGGTCAGGGTCTGCACTTCGTGTTCCAGTTGGGCCGGAGTACCCAGATCCTCAAGAAAGCCACTATTTGCGACCACTTCATACCTTGGGCCCCTTTCAAAGGTAAGCCCACCCTGCACGTGGACGAAGTCCGCAAGGACCAGATTCGCTTCGGCAACTTCAGCACGGAAGAGCAGTTCACTGTAATCCAGGTAAATCGGCTCACTGCCGGTATTGACTTCCAGGCCTGTAGGGACCGGCTCACCGTTATCCTCCCCGGCAGGGAAACTCGACTCAAAATTGATCCAGGGCTGGATACCACCGGCGGAGACCGTCGCCGTATTGATGTCCAATTGGATGCCATCCAGGGCGACCGAAAGGAGGTCATCCGCTCCAACGAGACCCGCGCTGTCCGCGCTGGCTTGGAGTCCGATGAAACGGGGGGCGAAAGTGTCGAGGCCTGGAATTATCGACAAGGCTGTTGGCTGCAACACGGCCAATCCGAAATTCAGGTTGTCCACATAAAGCCCCAACGTGTCTTCGTCCAGATCATCGCCGAAATATGGACCATTGATGCCGAAGAATGCCTGAACATCGGAAGCACCAATCGTCATGGTGGACATTTCGACTCCCGGAATCACCTGCGCGTCCGGGAAAAGATCCATCGACAGCCCGGTGTGCACATCCGCATCTACGGTCGGTCCCATCTCAAAGGCAAAACTGCCACTCAAGTGCACAAAATCAAGCAGGCTCAGCAGGCCGTTGCTGACCTCAACACCGATCCGCTGGTTGCCGTCATAATCCAGATAAATGGGCTCACCGATACCGGGCACTTCAAAACCTGGGGGAACAGCCCCTTCGCCATCCTCGTCAGCTTCAACTTCCGGGAAACTGGCAGCGAAGTCGATCACTGCAGGACCAACCAATCCAGCCCATGGAGTTCCGGTATTAAGCGTCAATTCTATCTGATCGGCCTGCAGAGCGAAGCCTTCAAAGCCGACCAACCCCACCGTATCCGCCGTAGCCTTACCGGCAATAAAACTCGGTAACCAGCTGAACAGCGGGTTAAACTTCAAGGTTGGCTGAAACAATGCCAGACCAACATCTACTTGTTCAATGACCAGACCCGTGGCATCCTCATTGATGTCACCGTCGGTATTCAGGTAAGGCCCATTGAGGCCGACAAATGCTCGCACATCGGTAGCTGAAATGGAGAGAGCCGCAACTTCCAGACCATAGATCATTGAAAGGTCCTCAGCGAATTCAATGCCTTCGCCGGCAAGGTCGTCGAACCAGCTGACAACTGAGCCAAGTCCGATCGAGTCGGCGACATCCAGAATATCTCCCGGCAGGCCGGTTGCGACATCGACCTCATGCCTTGGACCCGCCTCAAATACAAAGCTGCCCTGCAGGTGAATGAATTCACTGACAGAGAAGGTCATCTGTCCAACTTCGGCGCGTATCCGCTGAGTGCCATCAAAATCAATAGCTATCGAATCACTGCCCGTCCACACAGGAAGGCCAACCGGAGTTTCTTCGTCGCCGGGGAAGGAGGCTTCAAAATCAACGACAGGAATCCCCAAGCCGCCCGGCCAGGGTGTTCCACTGTTAACCTCGATCACAATATCCTGCACGCTTGCGCTGGCGTCATCGAAGCCGACCAGGCCAGCTTCAGCCACACTTGCCTTCAGCGCGATGTAATTGGGTGTTACCAGGCTGAGCCCCGGAACAAACTCGGCCACGGTCGGTTGCATCATGACCATCGCGAGATCAAAGTCCTGCAGTGCCAATCCAAAGGCAGCTTCATTCACGTCGCCCTCCGAGTCCAGGTAAGGCCCATTGATACCTACAAAACCCTGAACATCGCTGGCTCCGAGGGTCATGGTCCTGACCTCCTGAGTCATCTGCCCGGGCAATCCGGCCACATTCGACGGGAATCCGGTGGATACGTTAACGGTCTCCGTGCTTCCGGACTGGAAGGCAAAGCTGCCCTGCAAGTGAACAAATCCGAACAGATTGATTTCCGCGTAGCCAAATTGAATACCCACTTCGCGTTCACCATCAAAATCCAGATAGATTGGATCTCCAGTGGTCGGCACCTCAAATCCAAGCGTGTTGCCCTCTCCGTCCACAGCGGCGTTGTCGGATGCCATAAGATCAAGCACCGGAATGATGACAAAGGGCGTTCCTGCAAAAGAATCACCGGAGTGAATACGGATCTCAATGTCCTCTGCTTCCAAGGTCATCATATCGTCAAAGCCAAGCGCCTGAATGGCTCCAACACTCGCCTTCATGGAGAACTGAGAAGGCAGCTGCGGAATCTCCGGTGGGAATGGCGGAAGCATCTGGGTCACAAGACCTGCGATACTGACATCCTGAACGGCAAAACCGAACAGATCCTGTTCGTGCAGGTCGCTGTCGAAGTCAGGCGTTCCCAGCCCGATGAAGCCATTCATATTGGAGGAGCCGATGGCCAGAGTGCCGAAAAGCAGGCTGTCAATATATGAGAAATCCTCACCAATGCTGATGCCACCGATGGAGGCAATTGCCGTTGCGATATCAGCAAGCGGTGTTGAATCAATGACGGAACCGATCTCTGACGGGATGCCAGTTGAAAGCACAAACCGCTGCGGCAACATCAGCGAAATGGTCAGGTTCCCTTCGAGATAGAGAAAGTCCTCAATCCTGAGATCACCCTGCAACTGCAGCGTCAATCCACCGGTATCCACCTGGAAGCGAATGCTTCCCGAATAGCCTCCGATGATCATATCCATCGAACCAGAGGTTTCAACGTAAGCGTAGGACCCGGCTTCAAGCGTAATGCCACCAGCGGTCACTTCCTTGCCCGTAGTGTTCAGAGCGAAAAGGAAGCTCTGCTCGCCACCGACCGGTAGGGTCAGTCCAAAGAACTCAATTTCGTTGGACAGCAGTCCCTGGTCCAACTCGAACGCCGCAGCCAATCCGTCGCCAGTTATATTCAGAAAGCCCTCCATTCCAAAGCGGAAGATGCTGATTTCGGGAATTTCGCCCATCTCGGGAACCAACAGCTCTATCTCGCCCATGGCATGGATCTCGATCCCATCGCCGGAGACCTCAAACCGGAACTCGCCGACGAGGTTGTAGAAGAAATAAGTGAAGCCACCGTCCATCATCACCCGCGCATAGGGTCCGGCTTCGAGCTCAAGCTCGCCGATGGTTTGCGCCGACCCAGTGGTGTTGACTTCCAAACGGAAAGAGAGATCAGCAGAGAGCAATTCGATCTCGATGACATCCAGGTTCGAGGCGTCGAGCTCGAGATCAAAGGCACCGGCAAGACCGTTCTGGTCGATCCTCAGACCACCGCTAACCGCATAATCAAACAGGCTGATGTCTGTTCCGGGGATTCCGAGCGACAGGCTGGCATTGGCAATGACCTCAATTCCGTCGGCGGACACCTCAAGTGAGTAGTCCCCAGTAACGGCGTAGCTGAACAGTTCGAGTTCACCGCTGAAAAGGATGCGCGCAAAGGGACCAGCCTCCAGCTCGCGTTCACCCAACTGGAAGGGTGCTGGCGAAGTGTTGATCGCGAGTTCAAACTCGGTATCCATGGAAACCGGCAGGAATTCGCTAAAGTCAAAGGATTCTTCGAGCTGGAAGAATCCTGCGACCCCGCTCAGGCCGAACTCGAGTGCACCACTGGCCGAAAAGCCCATTACTTCAGTTCCTTCGATATCAATAGAAAGGTCGAAACTGCCGCCCAACCGCACCGAACTCAGACTGGCTTCGAGGAAGAAATCCCCATCCACGGTCAGGCCTTCCATCGACAATTGTCCATCGATGTATATCCGCGCCATGGGTCCGGGCGGAATCCCATTCTGCTCAATCCCGGTGGTGTTTATCTGCAGGAAAAGTTGGCCCGCGACTTCGATGCCATAGGGCTGCAAGCCCAATTCATCCGGATCGATTTCGAGTTCTATCTCCTCAACAATTGAAGGCGTATCAATTTCAAACTCAACCACGATCGGAACGGAGAACAATACATTGTCCTCCAATGCAAAGACCATGTGGCTGTCGATGTTCAGGGCAATGGTCGTGGTCGACAGTTGGATATCGAAAAATCCGTCCAGAACAATGTCACCGATGGTCAGCGTGCCATCGAGCAGGAAGCGAGCACCGAGGCCGGGGTCGACGCCGTTGCGTTCGATGCTCGTCGTGTTCACCGCGAGCATGGCGACGACATCGAATTCGAGTCCAACGTCGGCGGCGCCGTCGTTGACGAGATCGAGCGCGATCATGCCGTGGATTCCGTCCGCGGTCAGACCGAATTCACCTTCAAAGGCATAGCTCAACAGTTCGGTATTGTCCACATTGACGCTCACCTGACCCGCGGCATCGACTGCAATTCCGTCACCATCGACACTCAGCCCGAAGGTGCCCTCAAGCCGGGTAAATCCGATGAGCAGGTCACCTTCAGCCTGGAGGTAAAAATAAGGACCCGCCTCCAGTATATGATCTCCGATCTCGACCTCCTCGCTGCTGGTGTTGACGCGGAAACTGTAGCCGGCGTCGAGACTGAAGCCAAATCCATCAGGGATTTCAAAGCCGGCCGCGAACTCCGCATCACCGAAGCCGAAGATACCATCGCTGTTCATGGTCCAGTTCAGATCGAAGTCGAGTTCCAGCAGGCTGAAGTCCTCGGTGCCGAAATAACCCGTCGCCAGCAACTGAATTTCAAGACGGGTATCGCCCAGTATCAGCTTGTAGCTACCGTCAAGCGAGAGTCCGGGAAGTTCGACCATGCCGTCGAGTTCGATACCGATCTCGTTGCCTTCATCAATTTGCACAGCATCGTATTCCTGCCCGCCGATAGTCATGGCAGGGATTTCAAAAGGTTCGGGCATGCTGGAAGCGAAAAAGCTTGCCTGACCAGCGAAATCAAACGGCAGCACATCGCCAAAAAGCTCCGGAAGTTCAAGGTCCGCCCCGGTCTCGAGGAACATCGCCACGCCGGATGAACTCAGTATCACTCGCCCGCCGACAGAGGCAGTAAATCCAAAGTCAAATTCCGGATAGCCGACGATAACTGCTCCATCGAACACCGCACCGATGAAATCTCCGTGCCACGACATTAGTAAATCGCCCTCAATGCGCAGCGCAGGATAGGCAATGGTCATTCCAACAAAGGCCTCTACCGAAGTAGCCGCGTAAGTGATCCCGTCGACCTCAACTTCGTTGTCGGTCGTATTGACGCGCAATTCGCTGGAAAGCGTAGCGCCGGTCATTTGCACACCTGCAATATCGATTGTGTTCTCTCTGTATTCCATGGCCAGTCGACCAACGGCACCATCGCCGCTAAGCTCAAGGGAGCCTTCAACGTCGAGTTTGAACAAGGTCACCGCAGCAATCTCATTATCTCCGGGAATCGAAAGGTCCCAAACTGCAGTGATATCCATAGTGAGGCCTTCCTCACCCATACGTATAAGCACTTCTCCTTCCATCTCGAAGACCTGCAGCAAGCGCAAAAGCCCCTCAGCTTCGTACTGAATGTAGTTTCCGGCTTCGAGGGTAATCCCACTAAAACTGCGCTCTTCTCCGGTCGTGTTTATCTGCAGAGAAAAGCCGGCTTCATATGTGTCCAGATCAATTCCGAGTTGGTCAACATCACCCAGGCCGGCCTGAATCTGTAATTCGATCACACCGGCGATGCCTGCAGCCGATATCTCAATGCCGCCACCGAGGAAGAAATCAAATAAGACGATATCGGTCCCGGGTATAACCGTGATCAGCTCACCTGAAACCTCCAAGCTCAGGCCCTCATCACCGGCAACCATCTGATAATCACCGGTAAAACGACCAATACCCAGATCGATCTCACCAAAGGTCTCAATGCGGATGTAGTTGCCGGCCTCAAATTCGGTTTCGTCGATGGTTGCGGCCTCACCGGTGGTGTTGATGCCCAGTTCAAAGCTCTGTTCCACGTTGATATCAAGACTGATATCCAATACCTCAAGGACATCGTCAGCGAGGGTTGGGGTCAGGTCGACTGCCGCCAGCAAGCCGTCGCCACTCAGGCGCAGCAAACCCGAGGCTTCGAAGCTTGCGAGTGATACCGAAGGCATGTCACCAATTCCAGGCAAGCTCACGTCGAGGCCCCCGAAGACCTCTATAGTGAGGGCATTGTCCTCAAGGACCATGCTGAATTCACCGGTCACGGTGTAGACACTTGCTATCTGCACTTCCGCGTCAAAATCGATACGGGCGTAATTGCCGGCTTCGAGTTCAATGCCTTGGGTTTCCTGCTGCGTCCCCGTAGTGTTGATGCGCAGGACGTAGTTAAAATCCGTTTCGAACAGGTTCATGTCGAGGAACTCGACATCAATAAACTCCGGAGTGAGCGCGACGGCCGCGATCAGTCCTTGCTCGTTGATCAGCATTCCGCCGACAAGAGAATAACTGGCCAGCCGCAGCGACTCGTCGACACCTGTGGGCAAGTCGATATTCAGCTCGGCGTCGGCAAGGATCTCGAGACCTTGCGTTGAAAACTCCATCTGATAGCTGCCCTCGGCCGAGTAAGGGCCAAAATTGAGGGAACCTTCAACAGCAATGCGGGCGTAGGGACCAGCCTCCAAGGTGCGCTCCTCAAAGTTTGCTTCAGAGCCGCGCAGGTTGACCTCGAATTCAATGCTGGCTTCGGTGCCGAGGAGATCGTCAAACTCGCTGCCGTTGTACTCCTGCTCCAGACTCAGGAAACCGGCAACACCGCCGAGGCCGATCTCGAGTGCCCCGCTGCCGCTAAAGCTGAACAGCTCCAGCTCCTCCACGGACACATCCATACTAAAGGAGCTGGCAATGGCGATGCCACTGAGGGTCGCTTCAAAATCAAAACGTCCTTCGAGCTCGAAATCCAACAACGCCATCGTTCCATCGAGCTGGATACGGAAGATCGGGCCGGCGGGGATGTCGCCCTGCTCGATGCCGCTGGTATTGATCTGCAAGCGCAGATCGCCTTCCAGATCAATGCCAAAGGCATCCAGGCCCAAGTCCGAAGCTTCGAATTCCAATTCGAAGTCTTCAATAATTGCCGGTGCATCCAGTTCCACTTCGAAGTCCAAGGGCACCCTCAACAGCTCAGAGCTGCCTGCACGGAATACCGCTTCGGCATCAACACTTAGGAAAAGGGTTGTCGTCGAGGGGCGGAAATCGAATTCGCCTTCAAGCGTCTGGCCGGCAATGGTCAAACTGCCATCGAGCAGGATGCGGGCACCGAGGCCTGGATCCATGCCGTCGCGACTTATTCCGGTCGTGTTCAGGCCGAGCTCAGCGGTTGCGTCGATGCCGAGGCCAAAGGTAGTGGAATTGTCGTTCTCCAGAGTCAGGCTAAGTGTAGCAAATATACCGTCTTCAAATACTGAAAGTTGGCCGTCAAATCCGTAGCTGAACAGCTCGATGTCGTCGACTCCGAGTGCCACCTCGCCGCTGGCTTGAACGCGCACGCGCTCATCGTCGGCGCGGAATTCAAAGACGCCCTCCAGGCTCAGGGCGCCGATAACGATCGAACCTTCAGCCCGAACATGGGCGTAGGGACCGGCTGCGAGGCTGCGGTCACCGACGGTCGCCACGCTGTCAGTGGTATTGATGCGGAGGCTGAAATCGGCATTGATCTGGAAACCCAGATCCACGGGCAGGCTTTCAAAGCCAGCCGCCAGGCTCAAGTCGGCAAAACCGACAATTCCGTCAGAGTTGACGCGCAGGCTGCCTTCAGCAGTAAAATGGATCAGGTCGAAATCGCCGAAACCGAGCTTGGCTATTGCGTCGTAGTCAATAGTCAGCTGCGCGTCGGCAACACGTAACTGGAAATCCCCTTCCAGGACCAGGGAATCGAAAACATTGAGGCTGCCAACCGCTTGGATGACCAGATAAGGCTGAGCGTCGCCTGAACCTTCGCCTCCTCCGACGGAGGGAGGACCACGCGGCAGATGCAGAGTATCCGGTTCCTCGCCTTCGAGGAATTCCGACGGAATTTCCAAAGTGATATCTTCACTGGTGGTATTGAGCCACAATTCGTAGCTGGCGTCGAAGCCCAGTTGATCCTCCAGAGCGGCGATGCCTCCCTCAAGTGAAACCGCCAGACGCGCAGCCATGCCGGGGGAGTCTCCGGCGACCTGGAGTCTGAGAAAGCCTTGTACAGAATAGTCGATGAGGGCAGCGTCGGTCGGTCCTACCCTGAGGTTTCCGTCGACAAATGCGTTGAGGCCGCCGTCCGCCCAGCCGATGCTCATCATGCCGGAAATACGGTACAGACTCATCCCCGCAACTTCGATTTCGACCCTACCCTCGTAGAGCAAGCTGACCGAGTTCGCAGCAAGGGTAAAGGTCCTGGGTCCACTCTGGCCTGGAATCTCCAGGGTCTTTTCAACATCGCGGTTCTGCGTGTTGAAACGGAAAACAGCCAGAGCGTTGAAACTCATACCGAGGGCAGCGAGCAGGTCAAACTCCTGCGGAGCGATTGCAATGGCGCCGGTGGCCTGGGCCTTTTCATCTTCATCGAAGAATAAATCAATCGATCCGGCGACGCCGACGACATCACCGATGTATAAGATACTGGCACTGCCTTCAATGTCGACCGAGATGCTAGGCTCATCGAGCTTCACGGCAATGTCGACACTCCCTTGAACAGTCATGATTTCGACACTGTCAAAGGACAGCTCAATGCCACCCGATATGTGCAGCATGAACTCCTCGAAGGGTGCTGCCGGAGGATTATCGGGATCAATCGTCTCACCAAATCCTAAGTTGAGGTTGCCGTAGATCGTCGCCACTGGCAGCTCACTTGGAAACTCTCCCAAAAAGAGTACAGTGAAGTCACCTTGGGCGACCTTACTGACATCGAAGAAGAGGCTGGCACCGATAGTGACTTCGCCACCAAGTTGAACCGTCCCAATAATCAGGAACTTACCGGTCGAATCCATCAGGAAGTCGCCGTTGACGGTAAAGGCCATAGCAGAGGCATAGGCACTGAAGATCGTTGCCCCACCCTCAAGGCGGAATGGATTGGCTAAAATATTGAAAGTCTGGCCCTCGGCTTCCGCTGCCACCTGCGTGGCCAGAGCGTCGAGCATCAAATCCCTCCATTCACTGAAAGTCAGTTCGCCGGCTGGTGTAAACGAAGGGTTATCGCGCATGTCGCGGGCGTCTTCAACCGACTCGATTTCAGTGCTAAAGATGATACCGGCACGCAGGTTGGTAACGCTCAAACCGATCGGCGGAAAGAACATTATCGGCGCGGTGACTCGAACATAACCCTGCAACGGGCCGAGTTCCGACAAACCGAGGTAAAGCGAGAAGCCGCCGTAACCGGCGATGTTCACCGTTCCCTGAATGGCTCCCCAGAGCACCCGGTCCGCCACTTCAGTCTCAGTGTCGTCGCCTTCGATGATCTGCCCTTCACTGTCGAGGCGCAGCACTCCGAGCAGAACCGCACCGTTGACCTCGTTGCCCGCAATGTCACCACCGACGGCCAAGCCTACCCCGTCCAGCGCGATAATCGGAAACTTGCCGTCGCGCAGCAGGCCGACGTCTATGATCAGGTTGTCGATGCTGCCAGCGATGATGAGGGGTGAACCGGGAATCGCCTCAGAGTCGGCCGTCGCACTCACACGCAGGGTAAAGTCGAGAGGATCGGAGTTGAAGTTGCGCCACTGCAACTCGAACACGTCGATGCTGATGGGCAACCATTCCGGCAGAGCAAGGTCGCCTTCAGATTCACCGGTAATGGCAAGGCTGACACCAAAATCGTCGCCAACAAAAATACGGCCGTCGGCGCGCAGCCCAAAATTCCGTGCTTCGCCGCTAAATCCGACGCCAGGCAAAGTCGCCGCAAGGGATCCGATCACCAACAGGTGCTCCGATCCTGTGGCGGTGAAATCGAAAGCAATATCGGTGGTTTCGAGAATCAGCAGATCCGAAAGCTCAATTGAAATAGAATCGGCGGATGCCTCTTCGATCGAAACAGTGTCGGCCAGAAACTCCACGTCCTCGCCATCTTGATAGGACAGAAGCATGACGAAGGTGAGGCTCAGGCCTTCGACTTCAATAAAATCACCAATCTCCAGATCGAGCAGAAAGGCAGCTTCAAGGTCAATCAGCCCCTGCTCCTGATCAAAGTCACCACTGAGAGCTGCGGTCACGGAAGTGTTGAAGTACGGTGAACTGAAATCCACCGAGATCGATCCTCCGAAATTATCGATCCAATTGCCCTCTTCATAACTGCCGAGGGAAACACTGCCCCCGAAGGTAACGACTTCACCAATCGACAAATCCTCAATAACCAATGAGGCCGGATCCAAATTCCAGACAGCCCATTCTCCCCCTGCCCAGCGCAGGTCCAAATCGAGACGATCGTCTTCGGACTCAAAAGTCTCGTCACCGATCTGCACAACCGGATTAAAAGGAAGCAGTCCCAGTATGGAGAAATCGAAAGCGCCCCCGACTGATGCATCGATGGATGCAAAACTGAAGCGCTCGGAATCCAATGCCGTTTCATTCAAAAGATTCAATTCAAAGCTGTCCGGCATAAACGGCAGAATGCCAGCCAACTGATAGGTGTCTCCCAGGCCAATGTCAGTGGCTTCGGTGCGCAGACTCCAGAGGCGTTCGCCAGCAAAATCCATTGGATCCGCAGCGCCACTTCCGGACACAGCCAAGCTACCGTCTCCGACACCCGGAGCGGACTCAAAGCTCTGCTGCAGATCGACTACGGGTGGTCCATGGCTGTCAGGCCAGAAATGACCGAGGTTCAAAGTCAGCAGGGTTTCGTTGGAAGTGACTTGAAAGTGTTCGCCGAAGCCATGGGTAGTCAGGCTGCCTGCCTTAGCCGAGGCTACGGTGAAGCTCAGGCTGTTGAGCAGTTCCGCCAGGGGGGTGAACGAAGCCAGGCCGAGATCCAGATCCGCCATGCCAAAACCAAACAGATCCTGGGTGGCCAGGTCGGTGGCAAAATCCGGAGTTCCCTCCCCTACAAAGCCAAGCAGATCCGTGCCGCCAAAGCTCAGCATGGATGCCTCAATGCCAGTGACCTCACTGAAGTCATCGTTGCTCTGGACCCCATCAATGGCGTCCACCTCGGTCTTAAGGCTGCCACCATCGTCGGCGTTGGTCATCCCTGTCTGGATCACCAGTCCTGAATCGCCAGTGGCCGCAAGGCCCAGGCTCAATTCAAAGGTGCCGCTGAAATGAAAAAACTGATCAATTCGCAATACACCTTCAATGCTCGCTGAATCCTTTTGGAAGTAGTCAGCATTCAACAGTTCACCAAAAGTCTGCTGCCCGGAGGCAGAACCCGGTTGAAAGCTGAATTCGTATCCTGGCACCGCTTTGATCTGCAGCTGCAGGCGATCCTCCAGTTCTACAATTTCAGCGTAGCGGTCTCCATTTGCAAAACCAAACAATCCGGTAGCGGAGCTGAAGCGCCCTTCAACGGAATCGAAGGCCAGAATATCAAAAGTGTCCCCTATTTCAGGGCTGAAATCATCGAGCCACTCAATGTGCAGTGCCCCATCCAGGGAGGCATGGCCATCCACTTGGATTGGATCGTAATCCTCGCCGGGAACAGTCCCGCCGATGCCAATCGTCAACTCACTTGAGCTGTCCTGATCGAGGGTTGTTTGAGGCTCCTCAAAAGAAACAGCCTGAAAGTCAGCATCGCCATCAAAAAGGCCATCGTCGGCACCCTCACCTGAACCGGAGCCGCCTTGCTCATTCATGTCCTCGTGTAACAGAGGAATTTCCCCGATGTCCGAATCCTCATTGAAAAGCCCGTCGTCCATGGGCGTTGCAGAAAGCAAAATACGCGCTTCAAGCAACTCCACGGAGAAGTCTGGTTTTTCAGGTGACATAAGAGAGAGCAGACAACCACGTGGCTGCCAGAACTTCTAGGACGCAGCATGCCCAAGGGCAAGACAAGCGGAAAGGCCCAGTATCCCCCCAAAGAGGGGGTTCGGTCAACCCATTTCCTCTTCAGGGAAACCCCTTATTCAACCGTAAAACCCAGTAGGCGTAGTCAACTAGAGGGCTCTTGGCTAAATCAGAGATGCTAATCGAGCAGTGCTTTATAACCAGATTCGAAGCTCCTATACTGAGGAGTCCACAGCAATTGGTCACGAATGCGATCCGTTCGGATGACCCGATGCGGCATACGGCCTTCGCCATCGCTGCGGCTCCGTTGCCGGGCAGTCTGGACATCAGGATTGAAAGCGGTCTTGCCCTTATCCAGAGCGTTGGCCAACCACTGCACCAAGTCCCGCTTCAGCACCGGATTACCGTCGCTGACATTAAAAACCCGCTCCCTGACCTTTTCTGAACACTCAAGTGCTGCGAAAATGGCGGAGACAATGTCGTCGCGGTGAATCAGATTGACCAAATAATCGCCGGAGCCTGCGAATTCGAGTTTTCCCTCCCGCAACTGATCGAGCAGGTAATGCCGCCCCGGTCCGTAAATCCCGGCCAGGCGCAGGGTAAAAGCATGCTGAATCCCAGGCAATGGTTCCTGAAGCAGCGCCTCCGCTTCCAACAAGACCTCTGCAGTCGGCCGCAATCCGGGAAAGTCGAGGCCCGTGTCCAATTCGCTCACCTCAGAGCCATCAGTCTGGGGATAGACGGAGGTGCTCCCGGTATATACCAGCTGAGACTGGCTCGATCCACCCGCCGTCCAGGCGATGATCGACTTCATACCCTCAAGGTAAGAATGATGGTAGCCTTCCAGACTCCGGCTCGCTGCAGACACCGTATTGACCAGGTAATCGCCCCGCTGCTGCCATTTGCGATGCCAGTTGCGGTCGGCGAGATCCGCGACCAAGACCTCTACACCCAGAGCCTCCAGCAAGCGCGCCTTTTCCCCGTTGCGGGTCAAGGCCCGCACCTGCCAGCCGCGTTCCTGTGCCTTGCGTGCCAAAGCGGAGCCCACATAGCCGCAACCGAATATTGTGATCAAGGGTCTTACAGAGTTCATTCACAGTAAACTGTACGGACCAGCCACCTGTGCAAACGGTTTGTGCTGTTTGAGGATTGCCAAAGAACACGGTGATAACGAACTTAATTCGCATTCATGAACCCTGAGCGCGTAGAGTCCTGTTTCACCGAGCTGCACGACCGCATATGCCAGCATCTGCTGGCGGCGGATTCGGATGTCAAACAACGCGACGATCGCTGGGAGCGGGAAGAAGGTGGCGGTGGCCGCAGCCGGGTATTTGCCGATGGGCGCTACTTCGAACGCGCTGGCATTAATTTTTCCCATGTCCATGGCGAGTCGTTGCCGCCAAGCGCAACCAAGGCCCGGCCTCAGCTGGCCAACCAGCCCTTCACCGCTATGGGGGTCTCGCTGGTCTTTCATCCCTGGAACCCCTACCTGCCGACAACACATTTCAACGTGCGATTTTTCACGACCCGCCCGAAGGACAATGCAGCCGAGCCGGTGTGGTGGTTCGGGGGTGGCTTCGACCTGACGCCCTACTACCCTTTCATGCAGGACGTGTGTTCCTGGCACGGAGCGGCGCGAGCTGCAGTGGAACCCTGGGGCAAGGACCTCTATCCCAAGTTCAAGGCAGCCTGCGACGAATACTTTTTCCTCCCGCACCGAAACGAGACCCGCGGGATCGGTGGTTTGTTTTTTGACGACTACAACAGCGGTGGATTCGAGTCCGCCTGCGCCCTCGCCTGCTCGGTTGGCGACGCCTTTTGGCCGGCCTATGCTGCGATTTTCGAGCGCCGCAAAGACTTGGAATTTGGCGAACGGGAGCGGCAATGGCAGCTCTACCGCCGGGGTCGCTATGTTGAGTTTAACCTGCTCTACGACCGGGGAACCCTCTTTGGCATTCAAAGCAAGGGCCGCACCGAAAGCATTCTGATGTCCATGCCCCCACTTGTGCGCTGGGAGTATGATTATCACCCGGAACCCGAAACTCTGGAATTCGAGCTGGTCAACGACTACCTGAAACCCCGTAATTGGCTGGACGATTGAACATGAACTCCCGCGAACGCTTTCTCTCTGCTCTCCACTGTAAACCCGTCGACCGGCCTCCGGTCTGGATGATGCGCCAGGCTGGCCGTTACCTGCCGGAATACCGCGCGCTCAAGCAGAAGTCCGACTTCCGCACCATGGTGCAGACACCGGAGCTGGCGGTCGAAGTTACCCTGCAGCCCCTGCGCCGCTATCCGATGGATGCCGCCATTCTTTTCAGTGATATTCTGATCATTCCTGAAGCGCTGGGTCAGCCTTACCACTTCCGCGAAAAGGGAGGCATCGAAATGGAATTCGCCCTGGATTCCATCGAGCAACTGAATGAACTCTCAGCCAGCGACCTGCAATCGAGCCTGAGCTACGTCGACACCACCCTGCGCAGCCTACGCAGTCAACTGGGCAACGAGAAGACCCTGCTTGGATTCGGGGGTTCGCCCTGGACTCTGGCGACTTATATGGTGGAGGGCGGATCGAGCACCAGTTACCGTCGGCTCATGGAATGGTATTACACCCGGCCCGCGGACTTTGAAGCGCTGATGGAGAAGCTCTGCGATGCGCTGATTGCTCTTTTTCGAATGATGATTGATGCCGGTGTCGATGCAATCCAGGTATTCGACTCCTGGGGTGCCGCCTGTGCCGGGCATCTCTATCGGGACCAGTCCCTGCGCTGGATCGAACGCATCATTCAAGCACTGCCAGCAGACTTTCCGGTCATACTTTTTGCCAAAGGCATGGCCCACCACGCCGAAAGCCTGCACGCAACCGGCGCCCGCGGACTCAGCCTGGATGCCTCAACCGACCTGCGTGCAATTCGCGATCGCATGCCTTTGACCTGTGCCCTGCAAGGCAACCTGGACTCCCAGGTCCTTACCATGGATCCTGCAGTTGCCCGTGCTGCCACCGAAAGCCTGCTCAAGCGCATGCAGGGCAGTCAGGGACATATCTTTAATCTCGGACACGGCATCACACCCGACGCACGGCTCGAATCCGTCGCCGCCATGCTCGAATGCGTCACCGGAGAAAGCCTCTAACCCGATTGAATGATGGAAAGCAAAGACCCAGAATTACAACAAGACCAACCGCCGAAAAAGCCCTGGCCTCTCAGCTGGGTGCTCATTGCTATCCTCGCATACATCCTTTTCCAGATGGTCTATTTCGTGTTTTTTGCTGACTAAAAAAAAGCGGCCGTCGTTAAACGGTCGCTTTTGAAAAAATCAGTTGGAGCCTGAATCAACCTTGGGTTGATTCGCTTTCCTCAGCAGCTGAATCGGCAGCAACAACGGTGCACTTTTCACCACAATCCGACTTTTCAGCGCAGCAATCGCCGCCCTTGGAGGTCTGGGCTTCAGCCACTGCCAACTCGGCGGAACAGCAGGAATCCGCCGCTGCGGGTTTTGCACTGGCCTGCTGAACACCAGCTGAACAGCAGGAATCCTTAGAGGCAGCAGCCTTCATCTGCGCCTGAATCATTGCCGTGGCAGGGCAACCGGCGTCCGCCGCCTTCTGAACATATTCAGCGGTCACACCTTCAGCGGGAAACTGCGCCTTCTCCATCTGCACCGGCTTAACCGTATCTGCAGAAGCTGAAGCAGCATGCGCCGCACAGCACTCGCCAGCGGCATTGAGCGATGAAATTGAAGCAAAAACGAAAGAGGCTAGAAGGATCAGTTTTTTCATATATAAGTAAGACTAGGAAATCCCACTTTTATTTCAAGGGAAATACAAAATTCATGGTGCGGGCGGGGGGAATCGAACCCCCATCACCGGCTTGGAAGGCCGGGGTTTTACCACTAAACTACGCCCGCTCTTTCAAAAGTGAAGACGTGGTTATGGGAAAGCCCCTCGCAGAGGTCAAGATTTAGTTCCGCGTAAATTGACGCCAACCCCCTCTAGTGGTGCCAGGCACCCACTTTTCGGACCCAACTTTGGTGCCAGGCACCCTTTTTTTCTAAAGACGGGAGCCTGGCACCATTTTTTCAAAACAGCCAACCTGATTTTAGCGTAAGCAGAGCTGAGCGATTGACGATTCAAAGTGGGTCGACGATAGTTCGACTCCAGTGTGACTCAGACCGCCGTCATCTATCATCCTGACTTTGACCTCCACGACACCGGACCTCACCATCCGGAACGCCCGGAACGGGCACGACTGATCGCCGGGGCGCTTCGCCGATGCGACTTCGCGGACCGCCTGGACTGGCTCCAACCTGAACCGGTTGCAGTCAAACACCTAGAACGCGTGCATTCGCCGGAATACCGTCAATTCATCGAAGAATCCTGTCTGAGTGGACGCCAGACGGCCGACAGTGGAGAAACGGCTATCAGCGAAGAATCCTACCGTATAGCCTTATTGGCCGCCGGGGCTTCTGTTCGCGGGATCGACGCGGTCTTGCGCGATGGCTATAAACACGCGTTCGCCTGTTCGAGACCGCCCGGGCACCATGCACGCTACGAGCAGGCGATGGGGTTCTGTCTATTCAACAATATCGCGATTGCAGCCAGCTACGCGGAATCTCAGTACGGTTTGGACCGAATTTGTATCCTTGATTGGGATGTTCATCATGGCAACGGCACGCAGGAGGCTTTCTACAATTCACCCCGAATCTTGTTCTGCAGTCTGCACCAGATGCCACTATACCCGCACACCGGTGAAAGCTATGACCAAGGCCTCGAAATTGGCCATGGATTCACCCTCAATCTGCCCGTGCCACCTCAAGTGGATGGGGAATACTACAGGAGCTTAATCGAAGAAGAGCTTGAGCCTGAAATCGACCGATTCCGACCGGAACTTATTTTGATATCCGCCGGCTTTGATGCTCACATAAATGACCCGCTTGCCGACATACGTCTTCAGACCAAAGACTTTGTCTGGATGACGGAAAAGGCCACGCAATGGGCCGGGCGATGGGCAGACGGACGTATTTTCTCACAGTTGGAGGGCGGCTATCACCTGCCCTCTCTTGTCGAAGCAGCAACGGCTCACGTGCAAACACTTTGCCGCTGATTATTTAGCTCTCCTCAGTCTCAGCTGCTTCACCGTCTCCGGAATCATCATTCTCATCGTTGGAACTGCTATTGCCATTAGAAGGGCTCCAACCCCCAGTAATGGGACCATGTATCTCCTCCAACTCGGGTTGAGTCCAGGGATCGGTACGCGACCCGTATTGTTCGCGAACCTCGGCAACCAGTTCCGGAGTCACTTCATATGAGTCGTTCTCGAACGAATCGTCAGTCCGGATAAAAGTCAAAACCGCGGCGATCTGCTGATCGCTAAGGCGCCCAAAAGGCGTCATAGCATTGTTGTATGGACTTCCATTCACCTCAATTGGCCCAGCCAATCCCGAAAGCATCACCTTTACCAACATTTCAGGATTGTCCTGAACCCAGTCGACATTAACCAGGGAAGGATAGACCCCCGAAATGCCACGACCATTGGACTGGTGGCAGGCCACACAGTTTTGAGAGTAAACCCGACGACCCAATGCGAGCATATCGACCTCACGAGGTGTGTCATCGATCGCCTCTCCGGGCTTGGCTGTCTCATCATAGTGGAAGGGCCCAAAATCACCCGAATACCAGACAAGATAGATGCCACTCCAAAATGCCAGCACCATAAAGAGGCCGACAAAGATTAATGGCATCGGTGAGAAGTTTTCAGACGGCTCCTCTTTTTCGCGCAAGAGTGAACTGTGCACCTCATGCAGGTGCTTATCCTCAAAGCGGGTCTTTTCGTAGGTATCCCGAGACTTGCCGTCCGGCGGATAAGGATTGTTGTTCTGCGAATCGCTCATGGGAGGTTTATTCAGAGAACTTCATTTCCGGAAGTTCATAGTCCTGTCTCAGGTTCATCAAATAGGCCACCAGGTCGCGCGCCCGTTGAGTGGGAACGACCTCATACCCTTCGCCCGGATGAAAGGCCGAAGGAATTTCAATGGCATCGGGGTGTGGCCCCCGGTTCTCACTGATTCGGCGCACTTCATAAAGGAAGGCATAGGGCGGCATCGTCGAGCCCGGTGAAGTAATCTGCGGGTTATAGAGGTGCTGGTGCTGCCAGAGTTCGGAATAGCGGAGTCCAACATTGGCGAGATCCGGTCCTGTCCGCATGGTGCCAAGCATTACCCGTTCCTGAAGGATGTAATCCCGGGCTACAGATTGGCGGTCTCCCCAGCCACGCTCAAAGTCGGAGCCAAAGCCCTCGCGCCGTACCTGCTGACTGTGGCAATAGAGGCAACCCATCTGCTCATACACCAACTTACCGCGTTTGGCGGCACCAGGTAACTGCTGAGGGTACGCATTCTCATCTGGAGCATTACGGCCAAACAGCTGACGTCGGCTGTTCGGGTCCGGATAGGTTGGTCCGGCAATCGGATTGCCCTCAGCGTCAACCAACTCAGGTGTCGCCGGCAGCAGTTCACGCATCTGAATATGGTTCGTCAGTATTATTCCAACCCAGGAAAAGGCCAGCGTGGCAAAGATACCGAGAAAAAGTAATGGAAGGCTTTTCATTTTCGAATCAGGACTCGGCGGTTTCCTTCGTTAACAAAGTAGGACCGGATTTGGAACTGCTCTTTGAAACGGGCAGCAACATCCAAAACACGTTAATGGCAAATGCAATGTGGCCGATCATGATCATAAAACCGGATATCGAGCGGATCCACAACCAGGGGACTGTGTTGCGAACAACCTCCATAAAGGTGTATTTCACGGTTCCATCCTCATCAATTGCGTTCAGCTGCAAACCTTGGATCCATCCGCCAACCTGCAGAGCGAAGACCATAAGCACAATACCCAGCGAACACATCCACCAGTGCACCTGGATCAAAAAGGCACTGGGCCATTCACGTTTCACCAGACGCGGCATCATATAATAGATGCTACCGAACATAATCATGGTGAAGAAGGCGTAGACGCCGTGGTGGGCGTGGCCGACCGTGAAGTGGGTAAAGTGAGTCACCTCATTAACACTGCGCAGTGCCATCGCAGAGCCAAACAAGGAAGCCAGAGTGTAATTGATAGCACCAAAAACAACAAAGCGAATTGTTGGACTGCGCCAACCTTCGTTGTGCAAACCGACCACCGTCAGGTGGTGATTGATGGCTGTGACAATGACCGGAATAACCATCATGACACTGGCCACCGTTCCCGCCGAGATAACCCAGGCCGGCACAGGACCTCCTATTAGGTGATGAACACCTGCCCAGTTATAGAACAAAGCCAGAGACCAGAAACCGACAACTGAAAGGTAATAGCTGTGGATTGGGCGCCCGAGCACTTTCGGGATAAAATAATAAGCCGCTCCAACCGCTGCAGGGGTGAGCCAAAGCCCAAGAACATTATGCGCAAACCACCAGTTGGTCAGCGATTGCACGACCCCGCTGGCCGGTTCAAAAACCAGCATTATCTGAGCAACGGTATACAACCAGGGCAACCAGAAGAAAGCCGCCAGCAGATACCACTGCGTGACATATACGTGCCCAGACTGACGCCAGCGAAAGGCAATGATCACCCAGACACCAATCAAGCCGTAGGAGATAGCAATCAGAGGTGTAATATAGGCGGGCATTTCCAACCACTCAACGCCGATCATGTCTCCACGCAGAATTCCAAAGATCCCGATAGTCACACCGATATTCCAGAAAATACCCGCTGTATAGAGGATGCTGATGTGACGGATACGGGTTCGTGCCAGACGCCCCATCAACCAAGGTGCAATGGCGAAGATTGCATTGTTACCCCAGCCATAAATCATGGCATTGAGGTGGGCGGTGCGGATTCTGCCGAAGGTCAGCCACTCATGATCACCCAGAAAGCTCGGGTTGGTCATTTTGATCGCGGCAATCAGGGCGAACACCGTTCCTGCCATCAGCCACAAAACAGCCGAGGCCAGAAACAGGATGGCCGCATTGCGCATCGACTCATCGACCTCACTCAGCTTGGCCCGGATAGGGTCACCCGCTGACTGTGTCGGGCTCAATGTGGATACAATTGAAGGTGTCGCACTCATTCGTGGTTCTTCTTGGTGGACGAAGTCTCGTCCTTTTTACTGGGGAACTGGTCAGTGACCTGTCCCATGGGTTCTTCGTCATCAAAAATTGTTTTGGCTCCATCTTCCAGCTCGTTCAACTGGCCATTTCGGTATGCCCAATAAAGCGCAAATGCCGCCAATACGAAAAAGAGGCTGGCAAATGCAAATCCGACAATAATGTAGTGGGTCCAAGCCATTTAAGGTGCCCTGCCCTCCGGCACGGACTGTCCTCTGAGCTCGCGGACGGTCAGTTCCATCGCGCGCTCAATAGGAACTCGAACCACACCGTTACTTTGACTCACCCAGTCATAAGTGGTTGCGAGCCGTTCCTGCCGGGCATCGAGGTTGCGTTTAATCTCAAAGCGAGCCTCCTTATCCACCTCATACTGTGACGCCGCGCGGTTCGGCAGGTAGGCAATAACAACGATGAGGGCAAAGAGAAAGAAAACGCCCAACCATCCTAGAGCGGAGAACAATATCTTGCGGTCCGATGGTTCCGGATCCGTCTGATCATGTGATTGTTGCGGATTACTCATGGTAATTCAGGGATTCTTTGATGCGGGGATCGCGAATGGGAATGGGACGCTCCTGGCTGGCGCTGCGGAGGAAGGACCACAACACAATGCCACCAACGCCTATAAACATCGTCACGTCAATCCAGCTGACTGTGAAATAGCGGACATCATAACCCATCTCATTGTCTGCCCACAGTTTCTGCGGCATGATGTTCCAATAGAGATCTATAAAGTGGAAAACAAGGATCCAGATTGCAATGAACTTAAGGCGATTCCCCTGTTTGTTCCGATGCCAAAGAAGATAGAGGAAAGGAAACAGGAAGTAGGCAAAAATCAATGCCATGCTGATCCACCACCAGCTGTTGTAGGTGCCATCCTTGTTCATCTCACGAATATTGTACCAGAAGGTTTCTTCAGGAATATTCGCATTGTAGATCAGGAAATACTGAGAAAAGCTGATATAAGCCCAGAACACGGTGAACGCCAACATGAGGCAGCCCATGAAATGGTAGTGCGCCGAATTGACTATGCCCTTCAGCCCATCGGTCCGGCTGCCCATGTAGAAAAGGACCAAAACTCCGGCAGCCAACGCTGCGCGCATCGCGGCCGAGAAATACCAGACCCCAAACATGGTAGAGAACCAGTGGTAGTTCAGGGTCATGAACCAGTCTATGGAGGCAAAGGTGGTAGCCATGGCACTTAGGAACAGACCAAAGGCGGCCAAAACACGGGAACGATGCACATATTTGTGATCTCCTGTCGCATCCATACGGAACGACCAAGTTCGGAAGGCCCACGCCAAACCAGCCCAAACTGCAAAATAGATAAAGAACCGCAGAAGAAAAAACGGATTGTTCAAATACGGCGCCTTGTGCAGGTAAAGCACATCATCGGCAACAGTTCCACTGGTACCGGCGACCGGGGCATCCATACTCATCCAAACCCAGGCAACCTTGCCGGATTGGGTATCCACCAAGCCCATGATCACGAGGGGCAACAACAGGACACCCAACCAAGGAAGCGCCGAGATCATGTGCTCAAACTGCCGCCGGATGATCACTGACCAACCAGCATCAAACATCCACCAGAGCATGATCAGGAATTGCATCCCGATGAGGATCGAAAGCCAGTAGACCACTGCCAACATGTAGCCTAGGAAAGGCCGCGAGGGATCACTCGCATCCGTCGTGAACAGTAACCCGAAAAGAGACAGCAGGGAAAAGACTATACCGATCAGGAGGCATCTCAGAGACCAGTTGCCCGGACCCTTAACTCCTGCGGCACTCACACCTGCGGGCATCACATCTGAACTTGTGCTCATATTCCCAATTCTCCTCGTTTTTCTGCTGGGACGTCTTCAACCGACGCAGCATTAGCGCGCTGGAGTGCGCGGAGATAAAGTACAACCTTCCAACGGTCTTCAACCCGAATTTTGGAGCCATATGCTCCCATGGTGTTGCGACCATTGGTAATCACATCAAAGATTTCACCGTCTGGCTGATCCATGATACGAGTCTGCAGCAAGCTGATGATAGTAGCAAAACCATAGCGCTCATTGGCCACAACTCCTTCACCATTGCCCGTGCGTCCGTGGCAGATGCCGCAGTAAATGTCGTACAATTTCTGACCACGCAGCATGGCATCGTAATTCACTTGAATCGGCATGCCGTCGCCATACGAGCCATCTTCCAGACGACCGGTAGCCAGGTAGCCACTCTCGCGCAATCGATTGTCCGGAGACAGGTGATCGTATGTGCCCTGCATCTCGGTGACAAAAGGAACCGTACCGGGAACGGGTGGACGATCCATCCGACCATCACTGAAAAAGGAGGTCTTGCCTTGAGGATGAAAGCGAGCCTGCTCATCCATGTCGGAGAAGATTCGCAACGGTGGATTACTGCTCTTGCAGCCTCGGAAACCGAAGACCACCAAGACCAGAATGACCAGAAAAGCATAAATAATGAGAAACTGGCGCATTACTCTGCTTCCTCCTCATCAGTGATGACCGTGACTTCCGCCGGGCCAAATGATTCCAAAAACTCGCGGGTTTTCTGCATGTCGAAAAGAGCGTCTTCAGCTTCTATAATTACTGCAAACTTGTCGTCGGTCAGTCGTTCGAACCGGTCATAGTTCATGACCGGATGGTAGTGCATCGGCAGCCGGTTGGTGACGAACATTCCACCGAGAGTGCCGAATGCGGCCAGAAGAATGGTCATCTCGTAGGCAACCGGAAAAGGAAAGATCGGCGAGAAGTAGGGCATGCCATTGACGATCAGCGGGTAATCATAGGCACCCATGTACCAGGCAATGAACATTCCAACCCAGAAGCCGATGAAGCCTCCAATGAAGGTAAAGATCGGCACTTTGGAGCGGGTAATGCCCATCGCCCCGTCCATGCCATGCAGTGGACAAGGGGTGATCACATCCCACTTGGTATAGCCAGCCTTCCGCACCGACTTCGCCGCTTCATAGATAGCGGGAGGCGTGTCGAAAAGGGCAAGAATTCCGTATGTCTTACTCATTGGGCGGTTTGACAAATATTAGTGGTGGGAATCTCGGTGAACGTCCGCATCCGGTGAATTGGCCTTGATCTCCGCAAAGGCGAGCAGCGGGAGGAAGCGGATAAACAAGAGGAAAAGGACACCGAACAGACCGAAAGTCCCGAAGAAGGTAAAGATGTCGACGACGGTCGGGCTATAGTAGTCCCAGTTCGAAGGCATGAAATCATTTGCCAGCGAGCTCACCGTAATCACGAAACGTTCGAACCACATGCCGACGTTGATGAAGCAGGACAGGATCCAGACCAACATCAAGTTCTTACGGGCCCATTTGAACCAGAAGAATTGAGGGGTGATCACGTTACAGCTGATCATGATCCAGTAGGCCCAGGCATACTGTCCGAAGGCGCGGTTCACAAAAGCGAAGCCTTCGTATGGATTGGCTCCATACCAGGCGATGAAGAACTCCATCGCATAAGCATAGCCTACCATTGAACCGGTCGCGAGGCAGATCTTGCACATACAGTCGATGTGATACTGGGTGATCAGATCCTGTAGGCCGAACAAGGCACGCAGCGGAAGCATCAGAGTCAGCACCATGCCGAAACCAGAGAAGATTGCACCGGCGACAAAGTATGGAGGAAAGATGGTTGTGTGCCAACCTGGCAGATTCGCAACAGCGAAGTCAAAAGACACCACCGTATGCACTGACAGCACCAGCGGAGTAGCGAGGCCGGCAAGCAGCAAATAGGCCATTTCGTAATTACTCCAGTGACGATTGGATCCGCGCCAGCCCATGGCAAGAATGCCGTAAAAGTACTTGCGAAACACGAAGTAGGCTTTTTCAAAACCCACGGCAAATCCAGTCTTGGCCTCGGCCACGCGCTTTTCAAACACCATGCGGGTACGGTCACGCAAGGTCGCGAGGTCCGGAATCAGACCCATATACCAGAACAGCAACGAAACCGTTCCGTAGGTCGAAACCGCAAACACATCCCATTCCAGAGGCGAACGGAAATTCGGCCAAATCGCATTAGAATTGGGAATGGGCAGCAACCACCAACCGAACCAGACCCGGCCAACGTGAAACAGCGGAAAAATACCTGCACAGACCACCGCAAAAATGGTCATTGCTTCCGCCGCCCGATTGATCGAAGTTCGCCACTTTTGCCTCAAAAGGCAGAGAATCGCCGAGATCAAAGTACCTGCGTGGCCGATGCCGATCCAGAACACAAAGTTCACAATCGCCCAACCCCACATGACCGGGCTGCGAAGCCCCCAGACACCAGTGCCGGTTGAAACAAGATAGACCAACCCCATCAGGGTAAAGCTGGATACCATGCAGCTGATGACAAAGGCTACCCACCACCACTGCGGAGTGCGTCCTTCTACAATTCCGCAAACTTTCTGGGTGATCCAGGCAAAGTTGCGACCGTTTTCAATGATCGGTCGCCGCGGCATATTCGCAGGCCTGACCTCACTGAGAACCGCCGGTGTAAACCCGTCCCCGGAAGCATTTGCCGGTTTTTCTGCTGTCGTGCTCAAGAGCTTATCTGTTTTGAAGGTTAATTCTCAAATTAGTGGTGGGCACTGTGGCCTCCATTAATGGGCTGCGGTTGGACGCTCTTGTATTCCCGTTGCGTATGGGGATAGCGAATGCGTTCGTAATCCGGCATCTGAGGATTCGGATTGCGCACACGGGCGAGGTAGGTCGTCCGCGGGCGAGTATTCAAGTATCCAAGCAGGGAATAGTCGCGGTCGTTGTCTTTAGACTTTGAAACCGCACTCTCAGGATTGGAGACATCGCCAAAAACAATGGCTTCGGTCGGACAGGCGTTCTGACAGGCCACCCGCAACACACCATCCGGAATGTGGATGTCGTTGGAATCCTTTGCCTTAACCTTTTGCGCGATACGTGCTTGTTGAATTCGCTGAACGCAGTAGGTGCACTTTTCCATAACCCCGCGCATGCGGACCGTAACGTTGGGGTTGCGCTGCATCGAAACGAGCTGACCACCCTCCGTCTTGTAAAGATTCTCTCCGAGCGGACCCTTATAGAATTCGTCGGACGAACGCTTGTTGTAATCAAAGAAGTTAAAACGACGGACCTTATACGGGCAGTTGTTTGCGCAGTAACGGGTACCAACGCAACGATTGTAGGCCATTACATTCAGCCCCTGGGAGTCGTGCACAGTGGCATTGACCGGGCAAACCTGCTCACAGGGAGCTCGCTCGCAGTGCAAACATCCCACCGGCATCAGGGAAACCTGTGGATCCGAGGGGATTTCATTGCGGTTGGATTCCACGTCTCCCGAACTGTAATAGCGGTCCAGACGAATCCAGTGCATTTCCCGGCCGCGCATGATCTGCTCCTTGCCGACAATCGGAATATTGTTTTCACTCTGACAAGCGACCACACAGGCGTTGCAGCCAATACAGGTGTTCAGGTCGATGCTCATCCCCCACTGTTGGTCGGGAATGAACTTCTTACGATTCTCGGGATCATTCCAAACTCTGACATTAGGAGCTGGATCGGCAAAGTCAGGATGGTCAAAGGCAGAACCGCCACGTGGCGTCTTCAGCACCTTCTCGTGCAAAGGCATGTCCTTGTCTGTTCCATAGATCGGCGGCGAGTGGGATTCCATACCCATCTTCTGCGCCCATTCCGAATCTTCCAAATGCTGCGATGCGGAACCTTCGCGGAGAATGGCCCGGCCTTCAATAGACCAGTGCGCCTGTGTATTGGCCAGTTTGAACTCGCGGTTGGTGAGACTCAACCGACCTCCTGTGCGTACGGCACGGGCATCGCTCTTGACCAGAGGATACACATCGAAACCAGTTCCCTTGCCTACCCGGCCGACATTGCGGCGACCATAACCCAGAGAAACGACAACCGTCCAATCGGCGAGGCCCGGCTGAATGTGGATCGGCCCGGTGACCGTCACCCCATCGATCGTCAGCTCTGCGACGCGACTTATCTCACTGCCACGATGGAAATTCGAGGATGTTTTGGCAATGCCACCGATGAGGAATTCACCGGATTTCGTGTCGAAGCCCAGATGTTTGGCCATCGCCGGGCTGATCATGATCGCATTGTCCCAAGTCAACTTAGTGACCGGATCCGGACATTCCTGCATCCAGCCATTATTATTGAAAGAACCATCACCGCTGTGGCTGTCTGGAACCAGACGAACCTCCAGGGCATTGGCATTCAATTCAGCAGCTGCAATACTGCTGCGGGACAAGAGGGAGCGAACACGGCCTGCACCGAATTCAACAGAACGCGGTGGATACTCAGAGCCAGCAAGGAAACCCTCGCTCAAAAGTTTTTTGAACCCGGCCTCACTGCCGCCGAACTCGCTGCGGAATGTTTCCAGAACGTGATCGTAGGTATCGTGCTTGTCCGAATCCGCCAAACGCGACAGAATTTCAATCTCCTGAAAGCCCTCAAACAAAGGCAGAATCATCGGCTGAACGGGCACATAAGCACCTTCAAAGGTCCGACCGTCCGACCAGGATTCCAAGTAATGAGTCGCAGCAATCGAATAATGCGCGTCAATACTGGTTTCGTCAAAGTAGTACCCGTAACGGATCACTTGCGAGACCTGCTTCTGCAACTGCTTCCAGTTGAGGTCGGCAGGTGCATTGTAAACCGGATTGCCCCCGAGGATGACAAGGCTCTCGACCCGCCCTGAATCAATAGCCGAGGCGAGCTCGGTAATGCTGGCCGCCGAATGATCCGGCAACTCGAGGTAGCGAACTGTCTGCCCTTCCGCACCCAGCAGGCGATTGATGAACAGGCTCAACACATGTGCCTCCTTGGGCAAATGGCTGCCTGCGATCACCAGGCTCTGTCCACGGTGCTCAAGCAGGTCTTCGACACAAGCATCAATCCATGTCTGGTCAATGCTCAGGCCCGACGCCCGGTCCCGGAGGAAACGTGCGAGGGCGGCATCGCCCCCTGTGGCTTCAATCACTTTGGCCGCCACCAAGGCGGTGAAAGCGGTGATCTGGCTGCTGGACAGGCGCAGACGGTGATCTGCCATGGAACCAGTCAAAGTCATATTCGACTCGACACTGTAGAGACGGCTCATTTGTCCGGCATCCGCCTGATTGCGCACTTTACGGCCCTGAGCAAAGCCACGGGCCATGGCATTGCTGCCGGGCTCGGAGCTAACAAAATCGGCATCCAGACTGAGTACGCGCTTGGCTTTGGCCAGGCTGTAATGAGGGCGCAAACGGGCGCCAAAAACTTCTTCGGCGGCCCTCTCGGGGTTGTCCTGATCAACCGCCGAATACTCCGCCCAAATCATGCGCGGAAACTTTTCTTTAAGTTGGCGCACAAGGCGGGCTCGCGTCGGAGAAGTCGAGGGCTCGGCAAGGATCGCCAAACCTTGGCCACCGGTGGCTCCAAAGGTATCGACGAGCTCATTAATTAGATCCCGCACGCGCTCCCGGCTGATGCGGCGACTGCCACGGTAGGAGGCAGCCATGCGGTCAGGATCGTAAAGATTTAGAATCGAAGCCGAGACGAATGCGCTGATGGACCCTCCGTAAGGTGCGTAATCTCTGTTCCCCTCAATGTGCGTGGGGCGGTGCCCGTGAGTCTCCACGACTAGCGGTAGATTGTCCTTGGCTCCGGGGAAGGAGGTTGAGAAAAACACCGGATTGCCGGGTATAGTGCCCTCGGGCTGCTTGTGGTACGGCAGTATATAATGCTCCGGGCGGCGACAGCCGGCGGCGCCAAGACCGGCAACGGCAAAGGACGCCGCCATGATCTTGAAAAAGTTCCGCCGATTAACCCCTTCGGACTCGGAGGCTCCCTGCGGAAACTCGCGGTGCAGCCAGTTTTTGAATTCGGGTTTTTCAGCCCACTCGTCCAAGCTCCGCCAGTATGCTGGCCCACTCGGAAGATTATCTTCAGTCGGTGATTGCTTCAAATCGGTTTTCATCGGTGGCATCCAGAGCAGCTCTGAGGCGGATTGACGTTCCAATTAACCACAGCTTCTTCCGCCCACTTGGCGTGTTCAGCTGCATTTTCAGGCGTCCAGTTAAGGTTGTAAACCTGGTCCATCGGACGGATCCCGGTCTCGGGCGCGCGGTGACAGTCCAGGCAGAAAGCCATCGAGAGTGGCTGGTCATGCCAGACTTCGACCATCTCGTTAACGTTGCCGTGACACTCGACGCAGCTGACGCCACGATTCACGTGCACAGAGTGATCAAAGAACACGTGATCAGGCATCTTGTGCACACGTACCCACTCAATCGCCTCACCACTCTCATAGCTGGACCGAACTTCAGCCAGAAGCGGACTGTCCGATTTTACCTGACTGTGACAGTTCATACAGGTCGCCGCATCCGGGACATTGGCATGTGCCGACTGATCCACATAGCTGTGGCAGAAACGACAATCCAAACCAAGCTGCTCAACGTGCAGATAGTGGTCGTAGGGAACAGGCTGTGTCGGCATGTAGCCGACTCGAGTATACTTCGGCGTGAAGTAATAAGTGACCGCCGCAACTGCAGAAACCCCCAGGATCAACAGTGCGATGATCAACTTCAGGGGAACGGCGTTGGAACGCTTTGGGAAGAGATTGGCCATGGAATTCGGTTCTTAGAGTTTGGCTTAAACCGTTTCAACAGACCGCGACACCGCACGCGGTTCACGCTGGACCCGCTCACTGGCGGTCGCGCCAGCAACCCCGGATTCCAATGGATCCGGAGTCGACTTGGAAGTAAGGCGACGCATGCTCACGAAACCCGCGAGTGCGACCCCTGCTGAAAGCAGGAAATGCTTCCGATGGATAGTTTTTTTTGCCATCTGTCCTCTGTCTGATTAAAAATCGCCCAACCCAAACAGGAACGCGGAAAGAGAGACGCGCCCTGCAAGAAGGATAAAAGGACTAGTGGAAGAATCGGCGGCTAAGGCAATAGAAAAAACTGAACGCGACGGTTTTTTTTGGAGTCAAAACCCTATTGAGGACGAGTCTCAATCTGTCATTCTTTTCTGACCTCGTCGTCTGCTTCCTTGCCCTTTTCTTTACGGTGACCTCCAAGGTAGATTTTAACATCCGCTTGCGCTCCTCCGAGCAATTTCATCGCATACCGCAAAGCCTTGGCGGTTGCAATCGTAGGGTTACTGGGGTTATCCACAAAGACGCGTTCACGCCCTACCTGATCCAGCATACCACTGCGTTTGAAAATGCGTATCGCCTCTTTGCGGACTTCGCTGAACAACAGGATGCGATCCTGGTCGCGCATGTATTGATTGAGTTCACGCAGAGCCATAACTGAAGTTGCGTCAAGATTGTGGGCATGCCGCAGCTTCAAAATCACTACCTTAAGATTGGGGTCGTCACACACCCGCCGCATCTGTTCGTAAAAAAGTTCCGCCGCACCGAAAAACAGCTCTCCTTCCACGTGGACAATGGATACCTGCGGATTGGCGCGCTTGCCCATATCCCCAATCTGCGCCAGCAGGCCGTCGTCCGTGTAGGTGTATTCCACCATTTCCGGTTCTGCGACCTTGCGCAGAAAGAGAATGATGGACAAGGCTGTGCCGAGGTAAATTGCAGTATCCAGAGCTAACAGCAAACCTGTTGCGACGGTTACATAAAATACAATGGCATCGGCATCAGTGGCACGAGAAACAATCCGGATGAGCCAAGGATTAATAAGTGATACGCCGATGCAGATGACGAGCACCGCGAGGCCAGGCGTCGGAATATAGCCAATAAAACCACTTAAACCAACCAGCAATACGGCCACCATTGCCGCGGCATACACATTGCTCAATGGACTGGCCGCCTTACTGGTGTAATTCAAGCTTGAACGGGTCAGCGAAGCCGAGGCAGCCATCCCGCCGAAAAGCGAACTGCTAAGGTTTGCCACGCCGAGAGAGAACATTTCCTGATTGGGCTGAATCCGGTCTCCGGAGCGGGCGGCCAATGACTTACCAATTGAATTGGCCTCCAGTGTAATCAGGAGCGCCAGGGCTAGCGCCGCACTGGCTATCTGAGAAATCAGGCCAAAATCGAAGTGAATGGGCGCAAATCGCCAGTCTCCAAGACTTACCGCTTGAAGTGTCGCAACCGGAAAACCAAAACGGGACATCGCGTATGCAGCAGCTGTAGAAACAACCAAGGCAACGACCACTGCAGGTAATTTCGGAAATCGCTTATCCACAACGATGTAAACCACCAGGGTGAACAATCCAAGTGCCAGCGAAGGCCAGTGAGTCTGACCGATTGCGGCAAGGGTATTGATGACCACAGCAACGAACGATGCGCTACTGTCGATGCTGTAGCCCAGTACATTACGGATTTGGTTGGCAATGATCAATAACGCTGCCGCTGTGATATAGCCGGTGATAACAGTCCGCGAAACATACTGAATCAAACGTGCAACTTTCAGGAGCGACCCCAGCATAAGAAACGATCCACAGAGAAAAACCATCAAAGGCGCAGCGATCAGAATCTGCTCGGCACTCATCTGAAAAGCAAGAAAGCTGCTTAACATGAGGACAGCAGTGGAATTAGACGGTCCGCAGGAGTTGAAACGCGAGCTTGCAAAAAAAGGTGCGGCCAGCGAAGCCCCAATAAAGCAGAAGAGACCAAACTGTAGAGGTAACCCAGCTATAAGGGCGTAAGCCATGCCCTGCGGGAAGGCTAAGAGTGCGACGTTCAGACCGGCCCTAAAATCCCGTCCTAAAGCATCCCTGCCGTAGTCCTCCATGGCATGGCGGGCCGGGAAAAACTGAATTTCCTGACTGCGAACCACCCGTCGTACCCCCCTTTTTAAATGCTTGGGCGCCTGGCGGGCAAGCTCCTGGAACTGTTGCATACGGGCATTCATCCGATGCTCGAATGGGCTGATTTAATACTGCCATTTTCAGGGATTCCTACCATGAGTCCATGATTGAAAACTTCCGGACGAAATCCAAATACTTTTTTCGTGCATTAATTCAGCTTGCATGGCCTTATCAAATACGTGCCCACACCCCGCTCCACGCCTGTTCGCCACTTCCTGGACTGGACCCAGCCCCTGCCCCTGCGCTTCGCCAGCTGGTTCTGGCAACAAGCGCCTGCCAGCAAGCATGACTTCAGCGATTGGGTAATGATAGTCCCAACGGCAGAATCCGGCCGCAAGTTACGCAGCCATCT
Organism: Opitutales bacterium; assembly: GCA_020831485.1. Lineage (GTDB taxonomy): Bacteria > Verrucomicrobiota > Verrucomicrobiia > Opitutales > Oceanipulchritudinaceae > JAFIGG01. Next base: position 5,780 of record JAFIGG010000022.1, on the reverse strand, counting down.
GGTCCACGGCATGCCGGACAGCCGTGCCGGTTTTCTCAGTCCTCGCATCCAAACGCCAGCCCAGTTCCTGCGCCACAATCTGAAAAGTCAGGAACTGGCAAACCGCAACGACTGTCTGCTAGCCTGGGCAAAATGCCTGCAACAAGCAGCTCCCGACGTGCAGGAACAGCTCTTTGGTTTCGGCCCAACGGGCCCACGACCGAACCGCTCCTGGGCACTCAAATCCGCCCGCTTGCTGCAGCGGCTTAAAACAACGCTGGCCGAAGGTAACCACGACTTCGCCAGTGTTGCTCGTATTGGGTTCGAGGAAACCGAGCGCTGGCAGTGCCTCGCCGAGTTGGAAAAATCCTACCGCGAGCTGATGCGAGCCGAAGGGCTAAAAGATCCAGACGACGCCTTGATCCGAACGGCTGCCGAGGGCAGCCCCATTGAGCCGGGCGAACGCATTCTACTGGCAGGCCTGCCCGATCCGATACCGCTTCTGATCCACTGTTTTGAGCAAGCAACAGCGACCAACCAACCTGAAGTGCTGATCGCCGCGCCGGAATCACAGGCCGAAGCCTTCGACCCCTGGGGTCGGCCACTGGAGTTGCACTGGGCCAGACAAAAGATTCCCGCCGACCGTCTGCAAGGGCGGATTCACCCCTCTGCAGACAGTCACCACAGCCTGACCCTCCTCAAGGCCTGCATCGACCGCATCGAAAACCCGCAGACTGCCCTGTCCCTAGGCCTCGGCGAGCCGGAACTGGCATCCCGCGTCCAGGACGAGCTGGGGAGTCTGGGGATGACTGCCCACGACCCTCAAGGGGTTCCCGCCCGCCGCACCGATATCCCTTCCCTGCTGAATGCGTGGAGAGAATGGACACGCCTGGACGACTTCCAAACCCTGCACCGGCTATTGAGCTTTCCCGACATAGAACGCTACTACAGCAGCCAGGACTCCAATCTGCGCAAAAATCTGGACCGCTTCAGTACGCGCTACCTGCCTGCGACACTAAGCAGTGTCGAAGCATTGGACAGCGATCCTCAGTTCGAAGCCCTGCGGGCCTGTATCCAACGAATGCGCAGCGATCGCCAAAACCTGCAGGGCGGTCCGAAATTCAGTGATCAACTACAAAAATGGCTGCAATCCCTGTGGCAAGGCATCGACTGGGACAGCCAGACGGACCCCCTGCGCGCCACCTTGCTCCCGGAAATGCGTGACTGGCTGAAAGAATGGCAGTCATCCGCCTTCAGCCGGGACGCCACTGCGGACGAAGCCCTGCAACTGTTTGAAAGTCACCTCCTCAGCAGCCGCTGCTATCCGCCGCGCCCGGAACAGAGCATCGACCTCAATGGCTGGCTTGAATTGCTCTGGGACGACCGTCATTGTCTCTGCTTCATGCATTTAAATGAGGGGCTGGTGCCACAGACGGTCAGTCATGACCCCTTCCTGCCGGACAGCCTTCGCAAGCGTCTCGGATTGCCCTGCAATGACCAGCGCTTCGGCCGCGATGCCTACCAGTTCCGATTTCTGATCGAAAGCCGATGGGCAGAGGGCCGCTGCGACTGGATTGTCGGCCGCCACACTCTGGCAGGAGACCCGCTAAAACCCTCTCGGCTGCTTTTTCTCTGCCCGCAGAATGAATTGCCGGAACGGGTTCAACAGATCCTCTCAAGCCTTCCGGACCCACAACCCGAGCCGCCTCCAAGTCTGGCATGGCAACTGGATCCGAGTCGAGTCGAGCCGCGCAAACTGGAAAGAATTTCAGCAACAGATTTTAAAAACTACCTCGAATGCCCATTTCGATTTTATCTTCGTCGCATGCTCAGCATTGAAGCCTGGCCGGATTCGCTGGTTGAAATGGACGCCCGCGCATACGGAAATCTGGCACACGAAGCCCTGCAAAGCTTCAATGACAGCGAACAGATGCTCGACGAGTCCCGAGTTGAGACAATTGCCAAAGCGCTCCTAAAGGAACTGGATGCCGTTTTCGAACGCCACTACGGCCGAGCGGCATCGGTGACTCTCGAGCTTCAAAGGATCAGCCTGCGCGAACGACTGCAAGCCGCCGCCGGGGCCATAGCCGAAGCGCGTGCAGAAGGCTGGCGCCCCTTTAAAGTAGAATGGAAGTTCAGCGATGACCTCGAGCCACCTCGCATCGCCGGCTTGGCGCTCTCAGGCATCATCGACCTCATCGAGTACCAAGCGTCCACCGACAGCTACCGGATCATCGACTATAAGACTTCCGAGAAAGCAACCAATCCAATGGACGCTCACCTCAAGAAGCTGGGACGCAACGAAACCCCGGAAGATTTTCGCCCGCATACATTGTTCGAATGGCATGGACAGACTTATCGCTGGATCAACCTGCAGCTCCCCCTTTATCTGTGGGTGACGCAGCACCACATTGCTCAAAGCACCTCCGTCGCCTACTTCAACCTGCCGCGTGCCAGCGGGGAAACCCGTATTGAAGCCTGGCTGGAACTGGATGAAGAATGTATGAAAAGCGCCCTGCACTGTGCCGAGGGAGTTGTCGCAGATATTCAGGGCAACCGGTTTTGGCCTCCCGGCAAGTGCTTTGCCGACAAGGCGCTTGATGCCTGGCTGGAGCCAGACATCGAAGCGGTGATTCATCCGAACGCGATTGCAAGACTCCAGAGAGGAGCGGACACATGAGCCTGCAGCTGGAAAACGAAATGATCCTCGCTTCGGCAGGCTCAGGCAAAACATATCAGCTGACCCTGCGCTTCATCCGTCTGCTGGTGGCCGGGGCGGAGCCGGGAGAAATCGCAGCCCTTACCTTTACCCGCAAGGCAGCCGGAGAATTTCTCGAAGCCATCCTCAAGCGACTCGCCAAAGCCAGTTTCGATGAACAGGAACGCGGCCGTCTCTGCAAAGAACTGAAGCGAACCGAACTCAGCGCAGAAACCGTGCAGGCCGTCCTGGCCAAAGTCATCGCTGGTCTCCACCGCCTGCGCCTCGGCACTCTGGACAGTTTTTTCAACGGCTTTATTCAGGCCTACGGACTGGAGTTGGGGCTGCCGGGTTCGGTCGACATCGTCGATGGATTTCAGCTCAAACAACTACGCCGGCAAATCTGGTCCCGTATGTTCCACCAGGCCACCGGCGCCGAACGGCGCGAGCTGATGCAGATCTGTAACGAGAACGCCTGGGGAGACGCACACAAACAAGTGAGCTCGGCACTCAATGAATTCATCGACAACAACCACCACCGTTATGTGCGCAACCCCGCGCCGACATCCTGGAGCGATCCGTATACAGCAGCTGGCCAGCACTCACCCTGGCCCGGCAAACTCGACGACAACTTTGCCCAACGCGTTGAAGACCTTGCCGCACGCATTGATGCAATGGACTGGAAGCCAAAAGTTCGCCAAAATTGGACCGAATTCTTCGACTCAGCGCGCAACTGGCAGTGGTGCCAGGCACCCCCGGATTCCAAAGCCTACATCCTCGCACGGCTCCTCGAGCGCTACCAACAACTGCCCGAAGGCACCGCCGTTCTCAAATTCTACCGCGACGAAATCCCTGTCGACCCAGCACTGGGAGCAGAACTGAAATGGCTTATCGACCAATTCGTCGGTTCCGTATGGCAGCGGGCCCGCCGCCATACCCAACTGACTCACCGTCTGCTTGAGCGCTACGAAAAAGCCTACCAGGAAAGGGTCCGCAGCCAGGGGCGCCTGACCTTTTCGGATATGCCCATACTGCTGCTGGGGCTATTCAGCGATAACGATCCCGCGTGGGCATTCTATCGCATGGATGGCCGCATCCAGCATTGGATGCTCGATGAGTTTCAGGACACCAGCCGTGAGCAGTGGGCCGCTCTTGAACCCCTGATCAGCGAAGTTCTCCAAGACCCCAGCAACAGCCGCAGCCTGTTTTACGTCGGCGACGTGAAACAATCCATTTACGGCTGGCGGGGCGGCGACCCGCTTCTGTTTAAAGCGATTGAAGAGAGCTATCCCGGTCGGATCGAATCCCGCAGACTGGCCGTTTCGTTCCGTTCCAACTGGCCTGTGCTCCGGCTGGTCAACGCGGTCTGCGGAAACCACGATTTCCTCGCCGAGCACTTCCCGATGCCTGCAGTTGAGCGCTGGAAGCAGGACTGGGAGGACCACGAACCGGACGCCAAACTCTCCGAGGTCACCGGCGAGTGCCGGGTCATCACTTGCGCGGAGCGCTCACTGGAAGCGAAAACCGTGCACGCAATCGACTTGATCCAACAGATCCAGCCTATAGAGAGGGGATTGTCCTGCGCAATCCTTACCCTCAAAAACGACGAAACCGATGCCATTGTGAGGCAATTGCGTCAGGCTGGAATCGACTGTGCCCGGGAGGGTGAAGCCGAGATAGCCAGCGATAACATGCCCGGACGCCTCCTCCGGGCATTGTTCCAAGTCATAGCTCACCCGGAGGACCGGCTGTCACTTGGGATGATTGAAATGTCTCCAATAAGATGGCCGGGAAACGCAAAAACCACCGGCGCGCTCCAGTTCATTGCGCACTTGCACAGAGAAACCCACCGCAATGGTTACGCAGCCGCCACAACTGAAGTGCTGGCATCAATCCAGGCCTCAATAAAGGTCGACGCCTTCAATCAGCGACGCTGCCAGCAACTTTTGGATGCTGCCCGCGACTACGACGCACTTGATCTGCGCAGTGAAGCAGGTTTTGTCGACTTTCTCACAAGCGCCACCGTGCGCGAATCCAGCGATGCCGGCCGAATAGAAATAATGACTATCCACAAGTCCAAGGGTCTGGGCTTTGACATGGTAATTCTGCCGCAATTGCAGCGTAACAAATTGGACGACCTCGGCGCGATCCAATTCCTTCATAGCCCCGACACCGAGTCCAGTTGGGTCTTCAAGCAGCCACCCAGCGATTTTGCTGAACTGGATCCCCGCATTCTCTCCGCCCGAAACCAACTCGCCGAAAGGGAATGCTTCGAGCGCTTCTGCCAAATCTACGTAGCCCTCACCCGTGCCAAACGTGCCCTCTACCTGATCCTGAATCCAACACCAAAATCCTCCAGCTCAGGCAATTTCGAGAACTGGATCCGCGATTCGCTGCCACCATCCGCCAGCGACGAAGGCAACAGCCTTTACAGAGACGGAGACCACAAATGGTTCGAGCAAATACCCAAGCCTCAGCAACGCCTACAGCCCCCTGCCCCACCAAAACCCACCGTCTACCCGACATCTCCCTCAATCGTTGCTGAGATCCCATCAGCAGTCAGTCGCGATCGAAAGCTACGGGTAGCAGACTGGTTCAGAACAGATGAACAAGCAGCGGAAAAAGGAACCCGCCTGCACAATAGCCTGGCCCAGGTTGAATGGCTGGACCCGCGAGAAGCCGCTCCCTTTCCAGAGTTGGAATCCATTTCGATCCGGCAGCTACTCGAACCCCAGCCATGTGAACTCTGGCGAGAACAAGCCTTTGACCTCCGTATCGACGGCCGCTGGATTTCCGGCATCTTCGACCGTGTCCACCTCTTTCGCTCCCCCCAAGGAACATATACCCATGCCGTCCTCATCGACTTCAAAACCGAAACCATCCAAGCAGACACCCTATCCTCCCGCTCCGAAACCTACCGCCCCCAACTCCAACGCTATCGCCAAGCCCTCTCCGCAATCACCGGTATAAACCCAGACAAAATAAAAGCCCTCCTAGCCTTCCTCCACAACGGTCAAGTCATCGAACTAAAATAGCCCATCCTTCATTCGCATTGGTGCCAGGCACCCTTTTCGGACCACCGCATTGGTGCCAGGCACCTATC
>JAFIGG010000108.1 GCA_020831485.1 Opitutales bacterium | reverse complement strand
GCGTCTTCGGCTTCGCTGTCATAATCGGATTCCGGTGCTGTATGGCCTGATATATTAATCTGAAAAGTATAGCGGGCTATAATCCAGGAAAGGTTTTGCACGATAAGTTGCCCCCATTCAGTCAGCTCATCAGTCCCAGGGCGAAAGAAAGGTTGTTCACTGCGGTCGAAAAGCACGACCTGAATTCCGTCTGATGTTACCTGCACGTCCACAGGGCGGTCCTCGTCTTCAGGGCTGAGTTCAAGCATTCGGTAGAAATCACGAACCAGGTTGGCTATGGCTTCCGGATCGGTGCGGTCGAAAAAAGTCTGGGTTGAAAACTCTTCTGAAGTGCTTGGCCGGAAGGATCCGTCTTCAAAAATTATGCCACTGGCGCGCTCGGCAAAAGGGTTGGGAGGGTTGCGGAAATACTCCTGAAGTTGCTCGAGCGTTTCCTGCTCCGATCCCAGGATCCAGAGCACCATGAACAGTGCCATCATTGCAGTAATGAAATCCGCATAGGCAACTTTCCAGGCCCCACCTCCTCTTTTACCACTCATAATTAGTTTTCCTTATCCGTTGCGGCTACTCGGGTTTGGCAGGGCGCGAAGCATTTCCTCAAGTTCATCAGCTCCCGGCTTTACGTGGGATTCGAGTCCGCGGCGGGCAATTTCCACGGCCATTAAGGGTGCGAATCCGCCGGCGAAGGAGGTGATTGCGGTTGCCATACATTCGTAGTAGTTCATTTCCCCGGCATTGTTGCCTTCGATCAGGGCCGTAACTGGATTTACAAACCCGTAAGCACCATATACTCCGAGGAATGTTCCGGTAAGCGCTGCGGCAACTTTGTAGCCGACTACCTCAGGCCCTTCCGCCACAGAACCCATAGTCAGGATAATACCCAGCACGGCGGCGCAGATACCGACTCCAGGAAAGGAATCACCCACTAGAGCCAACACGCGTACGGGCTCATCGTTTTCCTTGCCCAGAACCTTTAGCTCGACGTTCAGTACATCGCGCAACTGCTCCGGCTTGACCTTGCCGTCGATGACCGGTCGGAAGGAATTGCGGAAGAAGTCCACGCGTGCATCCTGGCTGACGAAACTTTCGTATTCCTGCAGGATGTGGCTGTTCTTGGGATCGGTGACATGGTCTTCGACCGCAATGATGCCCTCCCGGCGCGCGAGCATGAAGATCTGATAAAGCATCTTCAGGAGGTCGACATAGTCCTCCTTTTTGGTCGAGCCGCCGCGCAGGGCGATAATAAACTTGGATACAATCGCCTTGAGCACATGCAGCGGACTGGCAATTACGAGGATGCCGAAGCAGATGCCGAGCACGATCACGTACTCGGCGATATGGAGCAAGACCAGGGGGCTGCCGCCGCCCATGTAGAGCCCTCCGATGACCGATCCAATTACGATTATAAATCCGATTATGAGTATCATGACAAAGCCTTAGGGAGTTTGCTCCTCACGCATCGCAAAGGCGCGTAGCGAAAGGATGGTTTGGGTGTGTATCTGGCAGATTCTGGACTCTGTCAGGCCAAACACCTGGGCGATTTCAGCCAGGCGCATTTCTTCAAAGTAGTACATCGTCATCACCTGTTTTTGAATTTTCGGTAAAGCCTCGATGTGGTCTGCAAGTCGTTCGGAAAGTTCACGGCGCTGAAGGGTGTCCTGAATCGTCGGCTGGGTTGGGTCGTCGATACGGTCGTACCAGTTCGAACCCTCTCCCTCACCCTGATCGATTTCGCCATCGAGGTCGAGAAAGGTGACGGGCCTGAGTTCTCCAAGCAGCTTGTGGTATTCCGGACGAGTCAGCTCGAGCTTCTTGCGTATTTCTTCTTCAACCGCCGGGCGACCCAGTTCCTGTTCCAGCTCCTGAACCGCCTTTTCAAAGTTGCGGGCCTTTAGACGGACTCCTCTGGAGGCCCAGTCCCGCTTGCGCAACTCGTCGAGTATGGCGCCTCGGGTGCGGTGTTTGAGGATCCGCTGAAGTTCAATGTCAGGCTTTTCCGCGTAGCGTTGAAGGCACTGCATCATTGCTTCCAGGGCAACGCTCTGAAGATCATCGAATTCGATCTGCGAAGGCAGGTAGGACTTGAAACGGAGCACAACCTTCTGCACCAGGGGCAGGTATTTCACGGCGAGATCGGAAATGCTCGGACGTGCGCTGCTTCTGGCGTAGGCTCGGGCTGCACCCTTTGGGGGAACAGCGGGTTTACTCGTTTCGGGTGACATGGTCTTAGCTTTGGTTGGATTCGTTGGGTTGGTCCGTTTTATTGAGTTCAGCTTCGGTCTCGGCAGCCCGCAGGCTCCCGACCAGGACGGAATAGAGCGCTCTGCCAAAAAGTCCGCCGATAAGGGCGGCAAACAAGGCATCCCGCAGCACATTGGCCGAAGGGGATCCGGCCATCGTTCCGGCCATAAAAGCCAGCACGAAGGCAATCAATGCTCCTGTTAGAAAGAAGGTCCGGCTCATGGGAGGGTTTTCTCAATTAGTAAAGAGGTGAAGGATTCGTTGTAGTCGCTGGCAATGTTCGGACCCGTACCCATAAACAGCACAGTGGGATGCAAGCGACTAATTGCAAATGGCCAGAGTTTTCCCCAGGATTGCAGCAGGTCGGCGTGGGTAAATATGAGGCGCTGCGCTTCCAGGCTGTGGGCTTGGCGCAGGATGGCGTTGAGGATTGAATTCTCATACGCTGCATTGAGCACAAGCACCCGGGTATCGACGCCAAGGTCGTCGAGGCGTCGGCGCAACTTGATGTTTTCGCGGTAATCTTTCAATTCGCATCCTGGGATATCGATCAAAAGCAGGGTGTCGTCGTCCATCATAGGCGCCTTGCCCCGATCGCGGTGACAGGGAACCCCCATGGCTTCGCAGAAGGCATCGAGGCCATCGCCAAAGTGCGGTGAATCAACATCCAGGCGCAGGACCTCGACCTTTTTACCGTTGATCAGGACCTCGCGGGTCAACCACTTGCAGAGCGATGTGGTTTTGCCGGATCCGGGCGTGCCGAGAAATGCGATTCGGTTGCCCATTGCTGCTCCCGGTTCTCGCCGACAGGCCTGGATTACGGCTTGTCGAAGCTCGCAGAAGGCTTCGTCGATGGGCTGTTGTGCCAGGCGTTCGAAGGCACCCGGCCCACTCAAGGTTTCCAGCAGAACGTCATCGAAACCAATGCGGTCGAGTATCCGCCGCAGGCGTTGGGATTCGCGGGACGGCTCTGCCGGTTCGCTGCTGCCTTTGCCTGCCTTGGAAGTGGCCTTTTTCTGGACGGGGTCGTTGCCACCCATTGGCGGGATCGGTGCCGTCGAAGGGTGGGGGCGAAAGTCTGAATCGGAATTATCGGAATCGTTGTCGTCCAGTTGCTGCATGTCTCTGGGTTGCGGGCTTGCAGCATGAGCTGTTTCCGGTGGTATCCAGGCAATGACTTCCAGTTTTGGTGATGACAGGAAGCGCTTGAGTCCGTCACCGGCGACTTGCTTAACCGACAGCACCTTGGCCTGCGGGCCCATGCGTTGCTGGATGACGCGCACGGCTTCTTCCGCGGAGGAAACAATAAAGCGTTGTTTCTTGCCTGGTGGAGGTGCGGTGTCGGGGGTATTTTCTGCAGTCATAGTGCTCATGATGGGATTCCGGCAGTGGCGGGTTTATCGGCTGGGGCAGGAGTTTTGGATGAAGACGGTACTGGGGCGGTAGCGACTCCAAAGTGGCGGATTTCAATGTTTGATGGGATTTCCTGATAGGACAGCACGGTCATGCGTGGAAGGGATGATTCGAAGAAGCGTTTGAATGGCAGACGCAGGTCCGCTACCGTAAGGATGACGGGAGGCAGGTTGTTTTCCGTCATCTCCGTCATTAGTCGGTTGAGTTCGTTGAGGGTGTTGTGAGCCGTCTGGGGATCGATGGAAAGACCCACTTCGTAGTTGGAGCGTTGGATGCGTGAGACGAGGTTCTGCTCCAGGCGCGGGTCGAGGGTAACGGCGTGCAGGGCACCTTGTTCATCGCCGAGTTCCGGCACAAAGAAGGGAGCCAGACGGCGGCGTGCTTGCTCGGACAGGTCGTCTGGATTTTTGCTGTGCGGGGCAAAATCGGCGATGCATTCGAGGATTACGGCCAGATGTTTGATCGGAACCTGTTCGAGCAGCAGGTTCTGCAACACCCGCTGGATCAGACCGAGGTTTGCCAGATCCGGAATCAGTTCATTAATCAGTGACGGGTGTGAAGTCTTTACGTGGTCGAGCATGCCCTGAACATCCTGACGGGAAAGCAGCTGAGAGCAGTTTTGGCGAAGCACCTCCGAAAGGTGGGTAATAAGCACCGAAGCGGAGTCTACAACGGTGTATCCATGCAGCTCGGCAATTTTTCGGTTCTCTTCATCCACCCAGGTTGCCTCCAGGTTAAAGACAGGCTCACGGGTTTGCTCGCCGCGAATCTGAATCGAGGACCCGGCTACGTTCATAGCGAGCCAGCGGTTGGCATGCAGTGTGCCCTTGGCAATAATGCGTCCGCGCATCAGGAAGGAGTAGCCATTGGTTTCCATTTCGAGGTTATCCCGAACCGCAATGGGGGGAAGCACCAGCCCCATTTCTCTTGCCAGCGACTTGCGTATACCTGTGACTCGGTCGAGCAGATCCCCACCGCGTTTACTGTCGGCGAGGTCCAGTAGACTGTAGCCAAGCTCGATTGCCAGCGGTTCGACATCCGCCAGCTTCTGCAACTCCTCCTTGCTTGCCGGGGCGGGTGTATTGGCCGCCTGCTGATTGCCGCTGCCTTCGGAGGCCTTGCCGGCGGCGCCTGATGCGGCTCCTGCCATGGCTTCGTCGGCTCCATCTGCATCCTCGAGCATATCTGCAAACTCGCTGCGGTTTTCCTGGACTTTCATCATCGTCAGGGCGGCGAATCCAGACAGCACGCCAAGCAGAACGAAAGGAATCTTAGGCATCCCGGGCAGCAAGGCAAAGAAACCAAGCAAACCGGCGAGAATTGCCAGAGCGCGCGGGTAAGATGCGAGCTGGCGGGCGAAACTGGTGCCCAGGTTTTGACTGCCAGCGGTCCGGGTAACCAGGAGGCCCGCAGCGACCGAGACCACCAGTGCGGGGATCTGCGAAACCAGACCATCACCGATGGAAAGCAAACTGTAGTGGCGGGCCGCGTCGTCGAAGGCCATGCCTTTTTGCATGACGCCGATGGCGAATCCACCAATCACATTGATCAAAGTAATCAGCAAGCCGGCGATGGCATCACCGCGGACGAACTTGCTGGCACCGTCCATCTTGCCGTAGAAATCCGATTCCTGTTGGATCTTATTGCGGCGCTTGGTCGCAACTTTTTCGTCGATGGCACCGGCGTTCAGCTCGGCATCGATTGCCATCTGCTTGCCGGGCATGGCATCCAGAGTGAAGCGTGCGGCGACCTCGGCGATGCGTCCGGACCCCTTGGTGATGACAATGAAATTCACCAGGACCAGGATCAGGAAGATGACCCCGCCGACCACATAATTGCCGCCGACCACAAACTCGCCGAAGGAGCGGATGATTTTTCCGGCGTCACCTTCCAGCAGAATCAATCGCGTAGAGGCAATGTTCAAACTGAGGCGATAGAGGGTAATCACCAGCAGCAGGGTGGGGAAGACCGAAAACTGTACGGGCTCCTTTACGTAGATGATGACCAGTAGAATCAGCAGAGAACCGGCAATGTTCATTGCCAGCAACATGTCCAGCCCCAGCTTTGGCAGGGGCAGGACCAACAGCATGATCACCGCAAACAGAGCGATCGCAAGGAAGTAGTCACCATTGCGAAACAGAGTTTGAAGTCGACTGCCGGATGTTTTGTTCATCGGGAGGTGGAGGCGCTCTGGTTGCGCCTGTGAAAGTGATAGCGGTAAGTCTTGTAGACGTAGGCGAGCACCGTAGCGGTCATCTGATACAGCTCAACCGGGATGGTTCGGTCGACTTTACCATAGCGGTAAAGCATGCGTGCAACCGGCGGATTCTCAACAACGGGAACTCCGTGTTCCCGGGCGATTTCACGGATCTTCAGTGCGATATGGTCCTGGCCTTTGGCGAGCACCATTGGCGCTGGGTCGACGTT
>JAFIGG010000021.1 GCA_020831485.1 Opitutales bacterium | reverse complement strand
GCATGGGCATCCTCAATCCGCTTTTGTGTCGGCTCTTCGGTTTTGGATGCTTTATCTGGTTTGTCGGCCATGGCGTTCGAATCAGGGTGTCATCAGGGGTTGTGCGGCTTCCGGCGCGTAGATCATGCGCAGCATGCGTTCCGGTGTCGCTTCCACGGGCTGCATCAGGTAGCGGCCCATCAGGGTTACCGTCGCGCCGAGGAGGATGAATCCAACCAGAATGCGCACTGGGAAGCTGAGCATGAAGACGTTGATGGATGGAACTGTGCGTCCGAGAATGGAAAAAGCGAAAACCACAATAAAGTTGGCGGCGATGAATGGGGCAGCCATTTGGGCACCGACCAGGAAAATGGCGCTGGACTGCTGCATCATGTAGATCACTGTGGCTTCGTTGAGGAAGCCGGACCCAACCGGTGCGATCTGGAAGCTGCGGATGAAGGCGTAGAGCAGATGGTAGTGCGCCCCGGTGAGAAAGATCATCAGAGTCACCAATTGCCCGAGGGGAATGGAGAGCAGGGGTTCGGATGTCCCGCTGGCCGGATTGAAGAGATTGCTCTGCATCAAGCTCATTTCCTGTGAGATGAATCGGCCTGCTGCGGCGGCGATCTGGTAGACAATCATGATGGCGAATCCCATCAGGGCACCGCAGAGGATTTCGCCTGCTACCAGTGAGCCCACTCCGACCAGACTAGTGGCAGCGGGAATAGGGGGAACCATTGGCATCGCGATGAAGCCAAGGAAAAGTGCCAGTCCGATACGCACCATCATGGGTACGGGACTGAGAACAAACGGAATCAGTGTGAGCAACGACAGTGCCCGGATAAATGGAAATATCCAGGAGAGCCATTCGTCAAACTGTATGAAGGTCAACATTGATCAAAAACCTAATTCGCCATGTCGGGAATCCGTTCAAACATGAGAGTGGTGAATGTCATGATGGACTGGATGCTCCAGTATGCGGTAGCGAGAAAGACCATGCTGGCAGCAATCAGCTTGGGTACGAAAGTCAGGGTTTGCTCCTGGATACTGGTCACCGACTGGGCTAGGCTGATTGTGACCCCGACGCTGAGAATCGTCAGCAATAGAGGCAGAACCATGGCCAGGGCCTGGCTGAAGGTCAGGCGGAGCAATTCGACTGCAAGTTCGATTGTCATATTTGAAAGCTTTGGACGAGGGAACGAATTACCAGATACCAGCCGTCGACGAGGACGAACAAAAGGATCTTGAAAGGAAGTGAAACCAGTGCCGGGGGCATCATGAACATCCCCATGGCCATCAGCGAGGAAGCGACCAGGAAGTCGATGACGATGAACGGCAGAAAGATCAGAAAGCCCATTTGGAAAGCTGTTCTCAGCTCACTGAGGACGAACGCCGGAATCACCACCGACACGGGAAGGTCGGCGACCCCCGTGCGACCGGAACCAGACAGCTCAAGAAAGAACTCGAGGTCTGCGGGCCGGGTCTGGTTCAGCATGAATTGTTTCAGGGTATTTACGCTGCGGTCCAGGGCGACCTGGGAGGTGATCTCCTGCGCCTGGTAGGGTTCCAGGGCCTCTGTTTGAATCACCGCGATTACCGGGGACATGAGGAAAAAGGTTAGAAACAAACTGATGGCAACGATCACCTGATTGGAAGGCGTCGTCTGCAAACCCATGGCATTACGCAGAAAGCTGAGAACAATGGTTATCCGCAGAAAGCTGGTCATCATAAGGACGATCGCCGGTCCGAGGGAAACGATGGTCATGATGAACAGGATCTGAATCACCATGCTGTAGTCGGCTTCGTCGCCTCCCTGATTGTAGCTGATACTGAAATTGGCACCCCCATCTTGTGCGCCGGCGCTGCTTACCAGGCCTGTATACACAAGAACGGCGAGCAGGGGAATCACTCGTCGCATCCATGTGAGGTTAAACTGGGATTCGGCCCGGGTCATTGCAGGGTGTCTTTTGTCAGGAGCTCTTCGAATCGTGAATCGGTTGTTGCCGGCTCTTCGCCGGCCTTGACTTTGCAGAGGTAATTGATCTGTCCAGGGGAGACGCCGATGAGTATTCGCTCGTTCTCGTAACTGGCTACGATGATGAACTGGCGCGGCCCGACCATACAGCTTTCGCTAATATTCAGCTTGCGATTTCCTCCCACAGCACGCGGCATGCGTTTGCGCCAGAGGATCCAGACCAGCGGAACGGCCAGGATGAAAAGCAGGATAATGGGCAACAGCGATGAAGTGGCCGATCCGGGCCAGAGGTCCGGAGAATCGGTTGCGGTAAGCAGCTGCAGGTGGTTGATCATCGCTCCTTGGCAGGCTTATCAGCCCATTTTTATTTCGGTTATTTTGATCCCGAGATGGTCGTCGATGATAATGACTTCACCCTCAGCTATGAGGCGGTCATTGAGGTAGAGTCCAACAGGATCCGTTGCCAGCTGATTCAGCTGGACGACGGCACCTGGCGATAGCTCCAGGATCTCTTTCATCCGCAGGCGACAGGATCCGAGTTGAACGGTGGCGTGAACTCTGACATCAAGTATCGTGTTCAACGCGTTTTCGTCATAAGTTTGGCTCATTGGGTTCAGTCAGTTTGGATTGAATGCGAATACAGCGTTGGCCATCCTGGATACCGGGTTCAGCGACAAAGGCACCTTTGCCGGCGAGTTCCAGTTCCAGATTGCCGTCGTGGCGTCTGTTGATGGGGATTACGGTTCCGACTTCGAGGTTCAGCCAATCGGAAAGTTTCATGGCAGGGGTCTGCCAGGATGCGGTCACTGGAATGTTGATCTTTCCGTAGCTGTCACGCCAGGCGATCTTGCGTTCGCCGTGGGCGTAGTCCATTTCCTTGCGGCGCTTGTTCTGCAGATTGCGTACCAGAGGCTCAACCAGGTGGAGGGGAAAGGCGATCTGCATCTGTTCAAGGCAGTCCCGGACTTCAAATTCAAGGGCGAGCAAGAGCACGATGGAATCGTGTGGAGCTGTCTGCAGGAAGCGGCCGCTCAGTTCGTGGCCAACGATCGAGGGTTCGAGAGTTTCATCGTAATCCCAGTTTCCCGCCCACTCTTTGAGCACTATGCCAATCATCTCATCGATCAGGTCGGTTTCAATCTCGGTAAGGTAGCGGTCGGCATTGACTGCTTGTCCGGCGCCACCCAGCATGCGGCTGGCAATGGTCAAGGCCAGCCGCGGGTTAATGTCGATGATGCACAGGCCCGGCAGAGGATTGACTTTGAAGAAGCAGATATGAGTCGGGTTGCTCATGCTCTCGGTGTATTGACCATAGGAAATGGTTGAGAGCTTGGACATCTTGATGGATATCTCCAGGCGCAGGAAGATCGCCATACGTGCTTCGAGGTAGCGGATGAAGTCCTCGTGCAGTAGCCGAAGCCGCCGCATCTCGATCTCACTCAGGAATATCGGAGTGCGGAAGTCATAGGGTTCGATGTGGACGGTCTCAGTCTGACGTGAGCGTCGCTTATCGTGCCAGATGATCAGGCTTGATTCTTGCTCAGTGGCTTGCGCAAGGAGATTGTCAATCTCATCCTGCGAGAGCATGCCTCCCTCCATATCGAAAGGAATGTTTTCCTCTTCGTCGGAGCTCATTGGACGATGAATTCGGTAAAGTAGAGTTCTTGAACCGTGTTGGTTCCCACTACGTCATTGATGTTTTCGATGAGTGCCCGGCGGATTGCATTGCGAACGCCTGGCCCTTCCAGCTCCGTGAGCGTCCGGGTTGATAGAGTGGACAATACAGCATCGAGGACGGCGGCCCGGTGCCTCTCCATCCGATTGGAGATGTCCGCTTGATTACTTGCGACTTTGAAACTGATTTTCAGGAAACGCGTTCCCATAGTGCCTGCAACATTCACGATGATTCCCCTGAATTCGTGGCTGTGCGGTAGCTCCTGGCGGGCTGCGAGGTTGCCGGCGATGCTGGCCTGTGCCTGGGGTTGTGCGACTGAGATGCTGCCGCTGTCGACCGCTTCCTTGATCCGGGGAATGAGTACCAGTTCGGTCAAGAGGAAGGATGCGAGGGGCATCAGCACAATCGCAAGGACGAGCACCAGCCAGGGAAAGCGCTGCCGTGGGCTGTCTTTCCCTTTCGCTACATCGTCAAACTCGGTTGGATCCGGATCAGGCATCAGTGGTCAGGTTCCTTAACGCTTGAGGTTCACGATTTCCTGCAGCATGTCGTCCGAGGTGGAAATAAGTCGGGAGCCGGCCTGGAAGGCGCGTTGAGTCGTGATCATGTTGGAGAACTCCTCCGTCAGATCGACATTCGAACCTTCCAGTGCGCGGGCCTGGATAAAGCCCACTCCGTTTTCATTGGGACGGTAGTACTGAAGTTGGGCTTCGGTTGGCCGGGTTCCAATGGCCCAGTTCATGCCGCCAACCGGGCCGGCGTTTACTGTTCCTGAATAAAGGCCGTTGCCCATGGCCGAAAGTGAACTCGGATCATTGACCTGTTGCAGCAGCAGCTGACCGCGGGTATAGGTTGAACCATCGTTGAGGAAGAGGTTTACCTGACCTTCTTTGTCGATCGCCCAGGACTCAATGGCGAGGGGCTGTTGGCGTGGGTCATCAGCAGAGGCTGCGGGAACGGCGATCTGTGGATTGGCCGGATCCCATTCCATCGCCTGGTCCAGCATGCCGATGGTCGGCATGGGTGCATTCGGATTCCAGCTGCCGACCTCGGGAGGCGTCTGGCTGTCATCGACATGGTCGTATCCGGTTGGAGAGTTGGGGTTCGCGACGGCAAAGGTGCCATCACTCAGAATGATACGGCCATTCGGGTCGAGCGGCCGCCCTGCTGGATCGGTGTAGTAGAATCCAGTGCTTGAAGAGGCGTTGGGGCTCGCCCGATTGGCATCTTCGAGAATGATGTTGCCCTGCATGTCGACGGGTCGGTTCTGGGCGTCAACGCGGACATCGTTGGCCAGGTCAATACGGATACGTCCAATGCTGTCCGGGTTTTCGAACTGGCTGCCACCCGTGAGGCCGAGCAGATAGTAACCGTTCTGATCAACCATGTAACCTTCCTGGTTGACGCGGAAGTTACCGGTCCGGGTTACGAAATTGGTGTTGTTCGACGCGTCGTAGACGGTGAAGAATCCACTGCCGGCGATGGCCAGGTCTGAATCGACGCCTGTTTGGTTGACCGTTCCCTGGGTGAAGAGCTTCTGCACAGAACCGAGACCTACACCGGTGCCGATTTGCATTGGCGGTGTGTTGGAGCGGTCGCCGGTTTGAGGCAAAGCGCTTTGCAGGGTTTCAGAAAAATTGTCGCTGTAATTGGTGCGCTGGGCCTTGAAGCCCATGGTGTTCACATTTGCGATATTGTGACCAATGGTGTCCATTCCGCGGACAAAAGATTTCATTGCGGAGACGCCTGTAGATAGTGAGCCGATGAGTGCCATAGTATTTTTGGATTTAGACGTTGTCTTGTGAGTGATTGAATCAGCTGTTGACCAGGTTTACCTGATGAACCGATGTGATGGGGATTTGGTTGCCTTCTATGCGGAGAAAAATGTCTTTGCCTTCTCTGGAGGAGCCATTGACAACGCCCTTCTGGTTGTTGCCATCGCTGTCTACAAAGGTGACTTCCTTGCCAATGAACTGCTGGGCACTGATCCAGGACTGCTCGTCCCGAAGTGCGCTGAACTGATTGTTCATGCGGCTCATCTCCTGAAGGCTGCTGAACTGGGCCATTTGAGCGATGAAGTCCATATCGTCCATGGGGCTCAGGGGATCCTGATTGCTCATTTGCACCGTCAGCAATTTGAGAAAATCAAACATGCCCAGATCGTTGCTGGGGCCGGTTTGCTGTGTGTTGCCGGTAGTGTTAAATCCTGCGGCGGATTGAAGTGCGGTGATATCCATGGTCAGGCCCAGGCTGAAAGGGTTGAGGTCGATTCGGTGCCGGTGAAGGAGTTCTTTTTGGACGCAGTTGTGGCAGGCTTTGAAGGCTCGGCCGCTTTGTCGTTGTCTTGTCGCGACTGTGAGCCGTTTCCGCTGGATGGCTGCTGTCCGAAATCCTGACGGAAGGCATTCGATGGATTTGAATTCTGAAACTGAGGCAGTTCGAGCCGCGCACCGCGCTCGGCAAAACGCGTCGTCAATTCATCCCAGCTTTGTTGCAGACCTTGGCGCACAGCCTCCGATTCGGTGAAGAAGCGGGTTTGCACGGTTTGCCCCTGGACCCTGAGTTCGACCGAAATCCTCTCGTTGTGATTGAGCTGAATCTGAACGGTCATGCGGGAAACACCATCGCTGCGCATGCGTTCCCAGCTGTCAGAAATCTGCTGGGTCCAGACGCTGGCTTGGGGACGGCTAGCAGGGGTTGCGGAAGGAGTCGTTGTCTGCGCTACAGGGCGATTGGTCTGCGCTGTGTCCAAGGCAAACTCACGTCCGGAACTTGGCGTCTCGGATCTGAATAAGGTGCTGGATTGTTGCGAGGTTGGCATGCGTTCTGACTGCATAGCATCTCGCGCGCCAGTAGTGTTTTGATCGATTGTAAGCGTCTGCTTGTCAGTGGTATAAAATTTATCGTAGGCAGTTTTGGTCGAGGCTTCAGACCCCCTGGAAGGCAAATTTTTCGGTGCCAGGGGCGTCTCCGGTGACTGTGCGTCGGCAATCTTTGTCGGCTGGGCCTGCGAAGTTGTTGCCAAGGGGATTGACCGCTCGGTGCGGCTCTCTTCGGTTCGCAGGGGCTGTTCCTTTTTTGCCGCTATCGTCGCCGCCAGTGATTGACTGACCGCCTGGACCAATGCGGCTTTGTCCTGAGGTATCAAAGGGCTGGGGTTTGCGGTGCTGGCGTTGGTTGGCGGGGGATCTGTTCGCGAAAAAATGCCTTTGGCATCGGAGGATGTTGCTTGTTGGGGAGCGCTTGTGTGTGCGCCTGGTTGGGCCGTTTCAGCAGTAGTTGGCGGGGTGGGAGCGCTATTAACTGAAGGGTTCGCTGGTCGTGGCTTTTGGCTCTGAAGCGCTGGAATGCTGGCATCCTGGCTTGGACCGGTTTCGGTTGTGAACGAAGTCGTAGCTGGGGGTGCTGTCTGGCTGGAAGTCGTGGCTTGAGTGGAAGTCTCGGTCTGAGTGGAAGTTTTGGTCTGAGTGAAGGCCTTGGTCTGAGTGGAGGGCACCGCGACCTGAGGGGAGACCGCATTTGTCGCTGGAGCCCTGTCCTTGGGTGCGGCCTGTTGTCGGTTTACAGGAGAACTCTGGGCTGGATGGAGACCGAGCCATTCGCGGATGGACTCCTGAATCGGCTGGCTGGTAGCAGGTTCGTTTTGTTGTTGCAGCAGGTGGGTTAGTCCGGCGGTGAGGACCTGAATGGCGACCGCTTCCTGTTTGCCAGGCGAATCAGGTTGAACGATGACTTCGCGAATTTCTTCTAAGACGCTCTGTGGCATCCCCTGAATCCATTCCGGCACCTTTCCCGGGTTGGCGGGAGCTTCGGCAGTTGTCTCTTCGAGCCATTGGGCGAACTGTGGAAACTGTTCCAGAAGAGGTTCAGAATCGCCCTTCAGCGATCTACCTAAACTTTGGAGTGCGCCTTCAGGGGATGGGACTTCCGCAGATCCACCCAGTTTGATGTTGGCGGTAGAGGCGGGTAGGAGAGGCAACAGATTGAAGAGCATCAGTCGTCATTGATTAAAGTGTGAATCCGTGAGGTAAGGCGTGCGGCCAGGCGTGCATCGTCTCCTTCGCGGGAGGCCAGTTCCTGAAGAATGTTGCCAGCGTTTTCCTGTGGCAGCTGGTTCAGGATTTTAACGGCTAAGTCTTCTTCCAGCTCCTTGAAAAGGTCAGCGGCTGCCCGGGCGTTCATTTCGGCATACATGCGGGACAGAGAACGGACGTTCGTACGTTCCGCCTGGCGGAATCGGACGAACAGGTTTTCGATCTCCTCGAGGCGTTCGTCGAGTGCTTCTCGGGCGCGTTCGAGTTCCTCGCGTTCTGCGATCAGGCGGGTTTCAGCGCGGGCGATGCTTGCTGCTTTTTCCGCCAATTGGGTCTCCCTGGTTTTGAGCTCTGTTGTGAGGTCCTCCAGTTGATTGAGGCCAATCATCCATTCGTTCCAGTCGGATCCTTCCCTCTCTTCAGTTTTCTTTTCCGGGGTAGCTTTATCTGCAAACAGATTGAGTTTAGCGTCTTCCGGCAGCCAGGCGTCCTGGCGCAGGTACAGCAGTCCCAGGTTAGTCCCAAGACTCAGGAGAAAACCAATACCGATCAAGAGCCAGACAAGCTTCTTCTGAGCCATTTTTACCTGCACTCCATTTGATGTTTGCGCGCGTTGTGAAAGGCTTCAGCCTCGGCCTCTTCGAAGCGTCGCTGTTCCCGTTGATAGTCGTTCCAGGCTTTTTCCTTGAGCCGCTCCAAGGCCTGGCAGTCCATCTTGCGGAGCCGCAGACGCTGCATGGCATCGCTTTCTTTCTGGACAGCCTGGCGGTAGTGTTCTTGCGCAGCGTACAATTCTGCATTCAGCACCTTCAGGTGGTCGAGGTTGGAAGCGACCTGGTGAGGATTGAAGGACTTTTGACGAAAGACCTCATTCATGGATTCCTCCCATTTATGAATGCTTTGCTCGGATTCGGAAACAACCCGGGTTGCTTCGAGGCAGGCTTCAGTTGCCTTGCGCACGCTTTCGCGGGCTTCGTCCAGACGGTGTTCGCGAAGGCGGATCAAGCTTTGCAGGGGAAAATGAAAGCGTTTCATGTCAGTACCTTTCGTAATTGTTCAAAGGCCTCCGCCCGTTTGGATCGGTCGTGTACGTCCTGACGCAGGAGGTTTTCAATGCGTTCGTGCAGTTCGATGGCCCGATCGAGGCGTGGGTTGCTGTTTTTTGCATACGCCCCGATGGTGATCAGGTCCTCGTTTTTCCGATACAGTGCAAGGCTGTCGCGGGCTTTGGAAAGGAGTTCGAGTTCATCCGCGTTGCAGATGTCCCGGGTCAAGCGACTGATGCTGTCGAGTACATCCACGGCAGGAAAGCGGTTGGCGTTGGCGTGGGCCCGGCTGAGCACGATGTGGCCGTCGAGAATACCCCGGATCGCATCGGCGATCGGTTCATTCATATCATCGCCTTCGACCAGCACAGTGTAAAAGGCGGTTATAGTGCCCGACTCGCCGGCGCCCGTGCGTTCGAGCAGTTTGGGCAAGAGGGCGAAGACCGACGGAGGATAGCCGCGGGTGGCCGGTGGCTCGCCGACGGACAGGCCAATCTCGCGCTGGGCCATGGCAAAGCGGGTGACCGAATCCATCATGAAAAGGACGTTTTTTCCCTGATCGCGGAATGACTCGGCGATTGCGGTTGCCAGAAAGGCCGCGCGCAGGCGGACCAGAGCCGGACTGTCGGAAGTGGCGACGATGACCACGGACTTTGCGAGGCCTTCGGCGCCGAAATCTTTTTCCACAAGTTCGCGGATTTCACGACCGCGTTCACCGATGAGAGCGACGACATTGACATCTGCCTCACTGTTGCGGGCCAACATGCCCAGCAGGGTGGTTTTACCGACCCCGGTGCCGGCGAAGAGGCCGATGCGTTGGCCGCGGCCAATGGGAGTAAAGAGATCCATTGCGCGGACCCCGGAAACGAAAGGGTCGCTAATCCGCTGGCGCTTGAGGGGGTGGGGTGGCTGGCGGTGCAGGCTGTGCTCGTCGGAACAAGCGGGAAGCGGGCCGTCGTCCAGCGGGCGTCCAAGACCGTCGAGGATGCGGCCCCTTAGCTCGGTTCCGGTGGGAATACGTGTCCACATCGGCGCTGGAATAACCCTGCATCCAGGATGAATGCCCTGGATGTCCTCCAATGGCATCAGCATCAGGCGGTGGTTGTGAAATCCGACCACTTCCGCGTGGCAGGGTTTGCTCCCGTTTTGCGGGTAAATGGCGCAGATATCGCCGACCGCTGCGCCAGGGCCATCGGCTTCGATCACAAGTCCGCGAAGCTCGGAAACCTGTCCGGTCTGGCTGACAAGGTTGGCTTTGTCCAACTGGCGGTTGAAGCCGTCGAGGATCGATTTAAACCGAGGGTTGGGGGTCATTGGCTAAGGGTTTCTTCAAGGTTTTTTAGCTTGGTTGACATTCGGGCATCGGTTGTTCCGTAGCGCCCTTGCACCAGGCAGTCGCCCCGCCGCAAAGCTTTGTCCGCTTTAAATTGCAATCCGGGGTATTGGGAAATCCATGCATCCGCGAAGTCTTGAACCAGTTCGCAATTCTCAGGGTTGAGCAGGATGATCAAGTTGGCTTCTTCCCTCGGGTAAGTGGCCAATGCATCGCTGACGATTGAATGCAGCTGTTCCGCGCTGGGTTCAAAATCACGGATAATCCGCTTGAGTCCGCTCAGGATGAGTTGTCCAAGCGCCTGTTCGACCTGGTTGGCCAGCTGATCTTCCTGTTGTTGCAGCTGGTTTAGAATTTGCTGGAGGTCCTGCTCCCAGCGCATGCGCTCTTCCCGCATTTCTTTCTTCAAGCTTTGTGCGGCTTGGTCAAAACCTTCCCGGTAGCCCTGTTCGAACGCGCGATTGCGTTCCTCGTCGCTGAGATGGTCGATGATCAGTGCCGGAGGTGTAATGCTGACCACTGCCTCCGCACGGTGCGGCAGCTCGACTCTATGGACCTCAATTGACATACTCCTGACCCTCCCCGTCGAGTGAGATTTCACCCTCTTCTTCAAGGCGGCGGACAATGCCAATGATACCTTCCTGTGCGACTTCCACTTCGCGAAGTTTGACGGCACCCATAAATTCGAGCTCTTCCTGCAGGGCTTCAGCAGCCCGTTTGGACATGCATTGCATGATCTTTTCCTTCAGGGCTGCTCCGACCGGTTTCAATGCCAGAGCAAGGTTGGCCGCGTCGACTTCGCGCAGCAGGCGCTGGAGGTCCACCACCTGGAGGCGCACAAGGTCTTCAAAGGTAAACATGCGTTTGCGCACGCTTGCGCCGAGCGCCGCATTCTGCTCTTCAATGCGCTCGAGCAGGGGTTTACTGATATTGCGATCGAGCAGATTGAGCACATCCGCGAGATGGGTGGATCCGCCGATCTTGTGCATTGTCTGGCCAGCCTTCATATCGAGGTGACGCTCAAGACGACGGACAACCGTATTGATGGTGTTCGAAGAGGTGGCTTCGAGCGTACCCATCCGCAGAGTGATTTCGGTCCGCAATTCGTTCGGACAGAGTTCGATGATCTGGGAGGCCTTGCGCGGGTTCAAATAGGAGAGCAGAAAAGCGATCATCTGTGGCTGCTCGGTGCGGACCACATTGTAGATCTGGCGGGGTTCCATTTCGCTAAGCTCCTTGATAACCTCACTAGAGTTGCGGGTAGGGGAGAGTTTGGAAATGAAGCGCTCGGCCTGGTAGGGTCCTTTGAGCAATTCGATGGTTTCGCGCGCGATGTCATAGCCTCCGGATACGGAGTTGATGCTTTCGCCAATGACCTCTGCAAATTCTTCAAAAGCCCGCTGTTGAACCGCTTCGTCAACCAGCTCGATTTGGGTCATTTCCAATCCAATCTGCTCGATTTCAAAATCGTCGAAATGACTCAGAATCTTTGCTGCGGATTCAGGCCCGACCAGGGTCAGGAAGACCGAGAGCTTTTGCAGCCGTGACAGGTTGTTGTAATCATCGAGATTCATGCGCCCTAGGTGTTGCGGTTGGGGTTGACCCAGTTGCGAAGTGCGGTGCCCACATTCTCAGGCTTCTGGCGGATGAGCTCGTTGAGAACCTCGGGCGAAATGGGGGTATCATCCGCGTTCTGAGTATTTTCCACGGATTCCTGTCTATTGGACGGCGCGAAAATTGGCTCAGACCGGGTGCGCCGCAACATGTGCAGCAGAATCAGGAAGAAGACCAGGGCCAGTCCGATCGGGGCAAAGTCCTGAGTCAGCCCGAGGATTTGATTCAGGTCCCAACCCGCTTCAAAGGTTTGCATGGCCGGACCGCCGCGGATTGAAAAAGGGGCTTCTTCCACGGAGACAAGGCGTGCGATATCGGCAGGGTTGGTGATGCCGAGGGTCAGGGCTATCATGTCGCGCAGGCGGTTCAGTTCCTGCTGGGTTCGGGGAGTCGGTTCCTGGGCATCGCCGATCGGTGGGCGAGGCGCTACGAATACGGCTGCTGAGACGCTGCGAATCTCTCCGGCTGGCTGTACCCGGTTGATTTGAGAACGGCTGATTTCGTAGGTCTGATTACGGGTACGCTGCTCGCGGCCAGTTGTGTTGGAGGTGGTCAGTGCCACCGATTCAGGGTCCATACCGTCAATGTTGCCGGCAGTCCCAGCAAAGCCCTGAGGCCGGCTTTCGCGGGAAGTGCTGGACTCTTCGGTGGACGTCTGTGAGCGCACCACCTGGCTTTCTGGATCAAAGGTCTCTTCGGTGATGGTGAGGGACTGCAAATCGATGTCGGCGGAGACCCGCACAACGGCCTGGTTGGGACCAAGAATCTGGCTGAGCATGCTTTCAACTTTTTCAACCAGATAACCCTCAACGTTTTGGCGGTGGCGCACTTGTGCGACGTTGGACGGGCCGCCGTCGTCGTCGTCGAGGTCGTCCGACAAAACATTGCCGTGGTTATCGACAACGGCGACATCGCGTGGCTGCAGGCCTTCCACTGAATTCGCGACCAGCGAGCGGATCGAATGCACCGCCGGGCGGCTCAAGCGTCCACTTCCCAGATCGACCAGGACGGAAGCGGTTGGAATGATGTCCGGGTTGGTTACCAGTAAGCGATTTTCCGGAACAACGATCATGACTCTGGCCGAGCGCACCCCGTTGAGTTGGGAAATGGTGCGGGATAGCTCACCCTGAACTGCGCGGACGTAGTTGGTGCGCTGAACAAAGTCGCTGACCCCGAAGGAGCCGCGGTCAAAAATTTCGTAGCCGACGCTGTCTCCGGAAGGAACCCCCGAGCCTGCCAAGTCCATGCGGACTCGGTGCACTTCTCCGGCTGGAACGTAAACCGCAGTCCCTCCGCCACGGATTTCATAGGGAATTCCGCGGCTTTCAAGGGATTCTACGACTTCCGATCCATCCTGAGCAGAGAGGCCTCCGAATAGCATTTGGTATTGGGGGCGGTGAGCCCAGATGGCGATGGCGATCATCGCGCCGATAGTGCCCAGAATGAAAAGAACCAGGCTGATGCGCTGGTTGATTCCAATCTGGTTCCAGATGGCGACGGCGTTGTTGATGGCGGTTTGCATGGCTTAATTGAGTCCTCGTAGGGGTCCTAGATCTGCATGCGCATGAGTTCCTGGTAGCCTTCCATAATCTTGTTGCGGAACTCCATCATTAGGGTGAAGGAGACGCTGGCTTCCTGGAGTGCTATGGTCGCCTGATGGAGGTTGACCGGCTCTCCGGTGAGCAAACCGGTGCGCAGGTTCTCACCTTCCTTGAGTTTGCCGTCCACGTTGCGGACAAAGTCGTTGACCATCCCGGAAATGGGCGAGCCGGCCTGGCTGCGCATGGCTCTCTGGCCGGCAGTCGGTTCGGCCGCCATGGATCCGGGGCTTGCGGCGGTGGTGTTTTGGAGCAGGTTTTGCCATTGCTCCATCGCCTGGGGCGAGAGCATTTGATTCTGTTGAACCGATCCCAGGCCGGGGTTTTGAGCGATGATTCCAGATAGAGCGTCCATGGTTCAGTCGAGTGGGGGTTAGCGGCCAATCTCCAATGCTTTTTGGGCGAGGTCGCGGGAGGTTTTGGCTACGGAAAGATTGGCTTCGTAGGCGCGGGAGGCCGTAATCATGTCGACCATTTCGAGGGCAACATTGACGTTGGTCATCTGGACCATGCCTTCGGCGTTGGCGTGCGGATGATCCGGTTGGCGGACCATAGGGCCAGGGCGTGTATCCGGCGCGATTTCCGAAATGCGGATGCCGGTGCCGGTGTCGTGCAAATAGGATTCGAAAGAGATTTGCTGGCGCTGGTAGGGACCGCCGCTCTCAGTGCGCGTCGTCTGTGCGTTGGCAATGTTCTGAGCGACGATTTCAAGCTGCTGGCGGTAGGCATCCAAGGCTGAGCCAGTCGATTGTATTCCGGGGATGAGATTCATCATGCTCATGGTCCAGTTCCTTTCCTATTAGCGTTGGGGCTGGCCGGTTATAGCCATGCGCAGGTGGCGGAGGGATCCGCTGACAAACTGAGTCAGGGTTTCGTATTGCAAGGCATTGCGGTTCATCTCCATCAGCTCTTTGTCGAGCTGAACTTTGCCATTGATCCCCGATTTCGACGAATTGGGATCGGTAACCGCAGTTTCAGCTTCAAGGCGTCTGATTGCATTGGTGTCGCCGTTGGCGACGAGGCGGTTCAACTCCGCTTGAAAGTCGTCCCTGAGGTCTACTCGTTGATAACCAGGCGTATCGACGTTCGCAATATTTGAAGTGATTGCCTGATGACGAACTTGGGCAGCATCCAGCATCTGCTTTGCCGCCACGTAATTGGTTCCACTAAAGATTGCATCCAGCATACCCCAGACTTAGCAGTGGGTATGCCGCAATTAATTAGATATTATGTAAGATGTTTTAATACAACGGGATAAAAAGTCGTATTTCAGCTTGGCGGCAATTGCTCAGTGTGTAATCGGCAACTTTTACCTGCTGCTTACAAGGGGACAGTCGTTACTTGGTACGGACGCTTTGTTTGACATCGCGGTCGACGATATTCACAGGGTCGACGATGAGAGCAATGGAGCCGTCGCCGAGAATCGCTCCGCCCAGCAATCCCGGCAGGTTCCTGGTAACTGGTCCGAGCGATTTGATCACGACTTCCTGTTTGGATATCAGCTCGTCCACTACCAGTCCGTAGGTTCGGTTGAAGGCGTCGATAACCACCACAATGCCGTCATCGGCTTTGCGAACCGAGGATTTTGAATCGAAAATATGGCTCAGGTAGAAGAGCGGAATGATTTCCCCTCGCATCGACAGGGTTTCACCGCGGCCATGGATGCGCTTCAATTGTGCTTTTTCCGGCTTCAGGGCAACCCGGATCGAAGTGGCGGGGAGGATGTAGGTGTCACCGGCAACTTTTACCACCAGACCTTCAATGATCGCGAGGGTCAGAGGCAGCTTGATCGAAAATACTGTGCCCTCGCCATCTTCGGATTTTATTTCTACCTTGCCGCGGAGTCCTTCGATGTTTTTTCGGACTACGTCGAGGCCGACGCCACGACCGGAAACGTCGGTCAATTTTTCCGCAGTGGAAAAGCCGGGACGGAAGATGAAGTGAAAAATCTCTTCATTGCTAAATTTCTGATTCGGCTGAACGAGGCCCTTTTCGATGGCCTTGCTGTGGATCCGCTCAGCGTTTAGGCCGCGGCCGTCGTCGCGGAGCTCCAGAACCACGTAGCCTCCCTGGTGAAAGGCGGACAGCTTGATTGTCCCGGTTTCATTTTTCCCATTGCGAACACGGGTTTCGGGATCTTCGAGGCCGTGATCGACGGCATTGCGGATCATGTGGACCAGCGGGTCGCCAATGACCTCGACCATCGTGCGGTCGAGTTCGGTATCTTCTCCGGAGAGGATAAAATCAACGTTCTTGCCCAGCTTGCGGCTCAACTCACGGGCAAGGCGTTCCATTTTACGGAATGTCTGGCGCACCGGGACCATTCGGATGGCCAGGGCATCGTTTTGTAGGCTCCGGACAATACGCCGAAGTTGGTTCAACTGTTTTTGCAGCTGACTGTTGTCCGAACGATCGATACCCTCGAGACTGTTAAGCAGCTGAGATTCAAGGATGACCAGCTCGCCCACGGAATCCACCAATGTATCCAGTTTGTCAATGTTGACGCGGATGGAGGTGTCCTTGATTTCGGCAACGGGCTTATTGTCCTGGGTGGCTTGCTGCAACGGAGCCGCTTGAGGCGCGGGTGCTGGTTTTTCCTGCCTTGCAGCGGCCGCTGGGAGCTCGGCTTTTGGCTGAGCGAGCGGCTCTGCGCCTGTGGGCTCTGGCGCTTGTGCAAGCTCTGTGGTTTTGGTTTCGACAGGCTCCGGCGTTGGCTCAGCTGCGCTTGCTACTCCAGCTGTAGGAGTGGATATGGCCAGCTGTCGCACGCTGGTGATCAAGTCGGCTACCGGAATCAGCGCTTCGGGTTGTTGATGGCTCTGGAGGCCGATCTGTACCTGTTGCACCAGTTGCAACAGGCGGTCCCGTGACTGCAGCAGGACGGAAATAATGTCGCTGTCCAGCACCAGCTTGTGATTGCGGGCAAGGTCGAGCAAGGACTCAACATCGTGCGACAGTTTATTGATCGGGATCAGCTCGAGAAATCCGGATACACCCTTGATTGTGTGAAAAGAGCGGAACAAGGAATGGATGGAATCTTCGTCTTCCGGATTGTGCTCAACTTTAAGCAGCGCGTTTTCGATTTCGTCCAGGTGTTCACTGGCTTCGTTGACAAATTCCTCCAGCAGTTCGCTGTTTTCGCCCAGATCCAGGACCATCAGGACATCGATCTGAGAGGTATCGACCGCTTCAATTGCTGCTTCCGCATTGGTCGCAGCCGGTGCTTCGGGCCCCTGCCAAACTGATTCCGGTTCGGGTGATGCCGCATCCGGGGCCGCGCCAGTGGTTTCCGGATTTAAAAAGTGCTTCAGATCGGCAAGAATGGACTCCGTCCAGGTTCCACCTGAGAGGAAGAGCTCCTCTATGGCTTCGCGCATTTTCATCGCGTCCGCAAAGCCCGAATCAGACTCCTGCATTGATTCGGTCAGGTCGCCGAGCAGGGAATAGACCGGAAGCAGAGCTTCATCATTGCCTGGTGAGGCAAGTGCTGCTTCGGATTGAAGATTCTGCCAGATTTCGTTGGTTGAGTCTGAGCCCACGTGTGCGGTCCGGAATGGGATGTGGAATGAATCAGGAGACGGGAACCTGAAGGAGTTCTTCAGCGCTTTCGATGGACTGATAAACCTTCCAGTTCTTGGTTTCTTCGAAGCTTTGGCCCTGTTCCACAATCGAATCATTTCCAACCAAGGCGTGTTCGAGCGAAAGATCGCGGCAGGACTGGGTGATTTGCAGCACTTGCTTGATAATTCCGACTTCCAGGCTCTTGCAGTTCTGAAGATCGATGATTATGCGGGACAGACCCGAATCAACAGCCTCGGACAGCTTCTTTGAAAGGTTGTTGGAGATTTCCGAGAGATCGATGCCCGTGGGCTTTTCCGGGAAGCGTATGACCATGTATTTCTGCTCGAAGCTGTAATAGCGGGGCGACATGTCCAAATTCATGCAACGCGCGACACGGGCTTCCAGTTCGACCATTTCCAGCGGTTTGGTGACGATGCCCGAAAAGCCCATTTGTTGCGCTTTGGCGTAGCGATTCTTGTCGGTCTTAACCACCATGGCCAGAACCGGAACACTCTTTGTCTTGCGGTTGCTGCGCAGAATTTGAATCAATTCAAAGGATGAGTCTTCGGGCAGGTTTAAGCTTACGAGGAACAAGTCGACCGTGTTGTTTTGGGCAAAGTCGACGGCGTTCCAGGTGTTTGTGGAGTGGTGGATTTCCCAAGGGGTGTGCTTAAGGCCTTCGCGTACTTGTTCCACAATTGCCGGTTTGTCCTCAACCATGAGCAGTTGCACTTTGTCGAGAATGGTTCGGCGCGCTTCGACTTCTTCTCCGACCAGCTTGAGGTCGAGGATGCGTCCTACCTTGTCCAGCAGTACGTCTTCCTTGAAAGGTTTAACCATGTAGTCGCGGACGCCGATTTTTGCGATCTTAAGTACGGTGTCGCGTCCCCCTTCGGCCGTGAGCATGATGACCGGGATGTTTTTGACCAGTGGATTGGATTTGAGCTTGGTGAGCATCTCTATGCCATCCATCACCGGCATGGTGACATCCAGCAGGATAAGGTCCGGCATTTCTTTGGCCGCAATCGCAAGGCCTTCGACTCCATTGGCGGCTTCGAGGATGTTCAGGTCGTAACCTTTGAAAGCCTTGCGAACAATGATGCGAACGGTTTTAGAGTCGTCTACGGTGAGCAATTTCATAACGGGGCTTTGCTAATGTGGAAAGGGTTGATGGGAAAACTCAGTCCCCCGGCTGCATCAGCAGGTCAAAAATGAGGTGCTGATCGTCGGGTGTTGAAAAATAATAGACTTGGCGGGAGGCCGAGCGGACCGGCTCGACTTCAAAATTGCTCCCACGCAAGATGGAAGGAATGGTCAGGCGGCAGCCGTAGCCATGTTCATCGAGCTGATTTTTGAAATGTCCGACGATCATGTTGCTGAGCTCCCCGATCACATCGTTGACCATTTCGTCCTCCTCGACTTCATGCGGATCCATGCCGAGCATCTCCGAGGCGATATTGATGGCAAAGGGGTAGGTCATGTAGAGGTAGACCATACCCGTCAGTTTCCCCACAAAACCAATGTTACCGACGACCAGTTGCTGGCCCGATTCCGTTATTGGGATATGACGTACCGGAGCTCCGTTGGCATCGTGACTCGAGGTAGTGTCTAGCTCGATGTGCCGGCTGAGCATCGTTTGGAAGACGCTGCTGACTGCGTTGGCGACAATGAGATTGAAGCGTTCCGTTTCAATGGGGAGTTCTGAGATCATTGAGCGATAGTATATTTAGTTAAGCATCACGCTCTCCCAGCAACTTGCTTGCGAGAGCCTCAATCTGGGCACGGGAAGGATAGTCGGAGTTCTGAATCAGCGCTTTGCCTTTCTCCACCATCTCAGGGCGCACCTCCGGCAGCTCATTGAGCTTGGCGTTCCAGGATGAAGCCTGGCTTGGCGGAGGGGGTTTGACAGTTTTTTGCTTACCAGCAGCGGATGCCTCCTTGTTGCCTGAGGGGCGGGAGACGTTGTTGCTGGGCCCGTGTGGATTGGGCAGTGGATTTGAGAATTCGATTCCGGACATGTTTTTCGTGGATTGAGTTCGAGTAGTTTAACGGAGGCTGGTGGGGAAGCTTTAGAGATTATTTCAGTTTTTTTTCGTATATTTCCTTAAAGTCGCTAAAGCGGCTGCCGTAATACCATCTAAATTGGCGTGTTTAGCCATATGAAACCCCGTCCAACCCCAGCAAACTCACATCCATGGCCATTGCAGCAACCACCCGCATCAATCAAACCACTGACCGCCAGGGGCAGCGCTATCTGGTCTTTTCCGTTGCCGGCGAACACTACGCCGTGCCGGTTCTAAAGGTGTCGGAGATCATCCAGGTTCAGCCTATTACCCGCATCGCCCGTCTGCCATCCTATATTAAAGGAGTGATCAATCTCCGCGGGAAAGTCATCCCTGTGGTGGACCTGCGGATTAAATTTGAATTTGAAGAGCAGGCTTATTCCGACCGGACCTGCATAGTAGTCGTGTATATTCGCGGCGACGATGGGCGGGAGTTTTTGACCGGCCTGGTTGTGGATGGTGTCGAAGAGGTCATTCACCTCAAAGACGAAGACATTATTGAAGCACACAATTTCGGTCACAGCTTTCTCGCCGCCGATTACATCCACGGTGTCGTCCGCATGGACGAGCAGATCGCCACCGTCCTCAATATTGACCGCGTGGTCAATGACGAGACCCTGCAAAAAATTGATGAATCCGTGGCCGACCAACCGGATGCCGTTGAGGCCCAAAGTTAAATACCAAGAAGCTATCCATATTTTCAACAATCGTGAATCCTGAATCCGTAAATACCATGCGACTCGAAAAAATCCTTATCCTTCTCTCATCCATTGTTGCGCTGGCCTTGGCCAGCCAAGCTTCGGCCGCCTTTGTGCTGGCCAGTGGTGAATCCGTCCGCGGTGAAATCCTTCGCAGCAATTCCGACATTGTCGTTCTTGTGAACGGCAATGACGAGGAAGTCACGCTCGACATCGCCGATTTGAGCGCCGAAAGCCGCAGCGAGCTTGATGCCTGGCGGGCTTCCAACCCGGCGCTTGCCGACGTTTACAGCAACTTCGACGAGCCGCCGGCACCAATTCGCACCGCTGAGCCGCGCCGCAACCTCATCCCCCGGGGAGCATCCGGGATGGTCAGCGTGGCCATTGTGATCGATGCCGATGGCAACGTGGCCCAGGCCCGTAT
Source organism: Opitutales bacterium (assembly GCA_020831485.1). Classification (GTDB taxonomy): domain Bacteria; phylum Verrucomicrobiota; class Verrucomicrobiia; order Opitutales; family Oceanipulchritudinaceae; genus JAFIGG01. The sequence goes on along the minus strand of JAFIGG010000021.1, from coordinate 28,420 downwards.
TCACCGCTCTCAGAACGATGATTTGAATGAAGCCGCTCTCGAAGCGGTGAACCGCTGGCGCTTTCAACCTGCAAAGGTTGGCGGGAGTCCTGTTTCCTGCTACATCCGCGTCCCGCTTCGATTCAATTGAAGCAAATTTCCCCTAACCCCCGCTAACAATGCTAGATAGATTCTGGAACAAAACCGGCCTGACCGCCAAAATTGCGCTACTGTTTTCAGTCAGCCTCCTGCTCGTCGTGGTCATGGCTGTTGCAATGATTTTTTCTTTCAACCGGGTCGACCGCAGCGTCGATTTCTCGACCCAGGCACAGGATGAGCTCGAAACCCTTTATGGCTGGGAGCGCAGTGTGTTGCGCTTGAACGACGGAATCAATCGTTATTTGGCTAGCCGTGACGAAGCGGTTCGGGATGAGGTCGAGGGAATCGGCAGCGCTTCGCTGGAACTCGTTGATCGAGCTCTCTTGCTCGTGGAAGATCCCGAACGTCGTGCCATGACGCAGGCGCTGAGGGAAGAGGAGGAGCGGTTGCTCCAGTCCTTCAATCGGCAAGTTCAGCTGCTGGAGCAGAGTGCCAATATTATGGAGAACCATGTGAACGTGTTGCACGAACAGGTGGGGCAGGGCATAGAGCAGGTGACTAACAGCGAGCGCCTGGCAGGAGCTATCAATACAGCGCTCGAAGTTACGGGACAGTCTTCGCAGATGGCCCGTGCCCGCCAGCGGGTTTTTAATTTCGTAGTCTCAGGGGACCCCGACTATGCGCGGGAAGCCATCCAGATGATGCAGGCTGTACAAGATTACTTCCGAAGTGTAGCCGTGGATCACTATGAAATGGTGGATTTTGACGACAGTCTGGCTGATCCCGTGAAGGAAGAGGCTTTTGAGAGTGTGATCAACGGGATCGAGGGTAAGGTCAACTACCTCGGGCAGATGATTGACCTGCAGATTGAAACCGACCGCATCTTAAATGATGAGATTCTCCTTGCGCAGCGGGACATTGTGGAGGGTCTGGCAGCTTTGATCGCTGAGATTGATGCCTCTGTGGATCAAGCCAATGCGGACCTGGTTGCTCTGGTGAACTTTTCCCGAGTACTTGCCCTGATTGTAGGGCTCTCTGGAATCGCATTCTGTTTCGTTGCAGGATGGCTGTTCTCCCGTTGGTTGAGGAAGACCCTTACTACGGTTGCAAGTCAACTGCGCACTGCTTCGATTGAAACCGACGCGGCTTCCGCCCAGATTGCTTCGTCCAGCCAGGAACTGGCCAGTGGAGCCAATCAGCAGGCGTCTTCACTGGAGGAGACCTCTTCTTCCATGGAGGAGATGGCCAGTATGGTTGAGCGCAATGCGGCCAATGCAATGGAAGCCAAGAAGCTTTCCAATATTGCCCGTGAGGCCGCTGACCGTGGCTATCAGGATATGGAGGAAATGTCCCGCTCGATGAATTCAATCATCCAGTCGAGCAAGGAGATTTCCAAGATTATCAAGACGATTGATGAAATCGCCTTCCAGACAAACATTCTCGCCCTGAACGCCGCCGTTGAAGCGGCCCGGGCAGGTGAGGCCGGCGCAGGTTTTGCGGTGGTGGCGGATGAAGTCCGCAACCTTGCCCAGCGCAGTGCGGATGCAGCCCGCGAGACCGCGGAACGTCTAGGTTCAGCGGCTGAACAGTCCGAGCAAGGGGCTAAGGTCAGCGAGAAAGTTGGCATAAGCCTCCGCGAAATCGTCGAGCGGGTCCAGGAGGTGGATAAGTTGGTCGAGGAAATTGCCGGTGCCAACACCGAGCAGAGTCAGGGCATCAAGCAGATCAACGCGGCTATCGTGCAGATGGACCAGGTCACTCAGTCCAACGCCGCCGGTGCCGAAGAGACCGCCAGTGCGTCCGCATCACTGCGCGATCAGTCCACGGACCTGAAGCGTGCGGTCGATGCTTTGATCGAACTTGTGAATGGCGATTCGGACGACGATGAGGTGCTGGAAGAAACTGAGGAGCCTGTCAGCAAGGAGTCTGCCTCCCCAAAGGCAAAGAGAGGCGCCGGCAGCAACGGCTCCAAGCCTGAGTCCAGATCTTCCGTCCATGCTACGAATGGCAAGGGGGCAAAGTCTTCGAACAACGGCCAGAAGAAGGTCTCAGCGTCCAAGACCGACCGCAAAGAGGCGCATAGATCAGTTAACGAAGTTGATGTGGATGAAGAAACACGCATCGAGGAATTCTTCCGTTGATTCCGTTATGAATCTGTAAACAGTTGAAGTTGTATGCAGGCTGACTTTTCTAAGGAGTCCGATTCGAGGCAACCGGAGCGATTAGCGCTCCGGTTGCCTTTGTTCACTGCCTGTTTCATTGTCGTTCTGTTGTTATGCGCATGCCAGTCCGCCGAGCGTGCGGTTTCTGAAACGGTCTGGGGCTACGGTGTTGAGCCGGGGAATTTCTACGCGGTCAACTCGATCGATGCCGCCCACAGGAACCTTGCGGTGTTGCCAGTGTCAGGCGTTGCAGACCCCAAAGTGGCAGCCCTGCTTCAGGAGGCCTTCCGGGACCGGCTGCTGTTGACAAATCGGTTCAGGGTTTTGCCGGCAGGCGAGGCCGCTCTGGCCGACGCAGATGTGTTTCTGCGTATAGAAGTCACGTCCTACAGTGCATATCCTCCGTTGAATATTGGGGCCCGCCTGTACATAGCGACGATGGATGGCGGCGATGTACTTTGGTCAATTGATCAGTTCCTCAATGCCGGTGATCCTGCCGTAGCCCGCTCCGCGCGCCGCTACGGCCAGAGCCAGCACCGGCGTGATTACCCAGTCCAGAGTGGGGAGGCAATCTTACTCAGCCCCCGCCAGTTCGCCCGGTTTTTTGCCGACTTTGTTTTCTCAACCTTACCACCGCTTTCCTATACCCCAGAGCGTTCCTAAGGACTTCAAACGATGAATGTTTCCGATTTAGAACCAGCGGCCGCCGCCCTCTTTTCAGAGGTCATGAGTAAGGCTTTGCAGATCCCTGCCGCTCCTTTCCTGCTGCCGCGTATGTTGGATGCGATTGAGGACCCCAATAAGGGTGCGGATGAGCTTGAGCAGTTGATCGGGCTCGATCCCGGCGTCTCAAGTGCTACCTTGCGCCTGGCCAACTCCAGCTGGTTTGGGTTGCCCAGTTCCTGTGATTCACTGCGTGAGGCAATCTTTCGTTTGGGGGCCCGTGAGGTGTACCAGATTACCGCGACCTCATTGAGTGTTCGCTGGATGGTTCAGGAGGCCGGCGGGTACGGCTGGGAGCCGGGCGACTTTTGCCGGCACTCTCTGGCTGTAGCCTTTGGTGCCCAGCTGTTTGCTGAACGCACAGGCATCGAGGATCCGCTTAGGGCCTACACTGCCGGGCTTCTCCATGATATCGGTAAGCTCGCCCTGGCACATGCTTTGCCATACGAGTTGACTCGGGTTCGGGACCGGCAGATTTCTGAAGGTGGAACCTGGATTCAGAACGAGCGGGCGGTATTCGGTTTTGATCACACACAGGTCAGTTCGGGTATTCTGACGAAGTGGAGTTTCCCGGAATCGTTGATCATCGCTGCCCGTTTTTATGCGGACCCTTCGCGCGGGCCGTCTCACTGCAGCGCTTTGCTGGCCGTTATTCACGCAGCCAAACAACTCGCGGTCTCATTGGGCGTTGGCGTGGGCGAAGAGGGCTTTCTCGCCGAAGCAGACAGTCGCTTTCTGCGTAGCTTCGGGATTACCGAAGAGCAGGGTGAAGAGATCCTGCCGGTGGTTTGTCAGCGCCTGGAAAAGATGCTGGGCAATTCGCTGTCAACCGGCCGTATTAAGCTGGGCGACGAGGTGTAATGGGCGCTCGCTGTCTGTTGTTGAACGCAGCGAATCCAGCGGGATCTCAAGCGGGTGGGGCCCTCCGGCGTAGCGATCGCCGAGGATTTGGCGCGCAGATTCATCCAAATTTACGAGGTGTTTCGAGCCGTCCTGTCCGAGAACGCTGAGACTGCCGTCCGCGTCGATTGAGAGCGCGTAGGGTTTGTGATCTTTCGCCGCCGAAATGGCTTCTTTGACGGCTGGCCATTCATGCACCGGTGTTGCCGCAAGCTTGATGCTTTGTTCGGCCATCAACTTTTCAAAGGTGGCTGCCTGAGCGGCTTCCATGGCCTGCGGTGGTTTCGAATTGAAAACCTGCTGGGTGATCTGGGAAAGGACTGGGGCAATTATTGCGGAAATATCCATTACCGTGCTTGGCTTGCTGGCTGTGGTTTGGGGCTGGCTGGGCGGCTTTGCATGCTTTGTCCCCGCAACCCTTTTGACAGGTTTTCATTGATTTGAATCAGGGAGTCGAGTTTGCCCAGTTCCGGTTGGCCCAGCATGGAAAAGGTGGTGCGCCGCACAAAGACGCTGAGACTGAGCAGGTCTTTGCGCAGTTCGAGGGGCAGTGAACAGTCTTCGCGGGCCCAATCAGCCTGGAAAACGTCCCAGATTTTCTGATTGAAGCGCAGGGTCTCATCAAGTTCCCGGCAGAAGATACCTTCCTTCCAGGAACCGCGGCTGCTGCGCAACCGGGAATTGGCCATCTCCAGCACCGCAATCTCAATGCCCTTGCCGGAGGAGGTGTTAACCTTGTTCTTCTGGTAGATCTTGTAGGGGTTGGCTGGCATGGCTCAATAGTTCGTCCTCGTACTTAATGAGGCGTTTGGTTTCCTTAAGCGCTTGATAATAGCGGTCTTTTAACAACAGGTTTTGTATACGGTCTAAATAGTCGCAAGTTGAGGGCGCAGCCCGAATTACTTCCATCGACATCTTCAGAAAGGACTGATAGCCGGACAAACGGTTGGCTTCATCGAAATACATCCACTGCAGCAGAAAGTAGATTTTCCGGCAGATGGTGGTGGCGTCTGCTTCCCGAAGAATATCCTTTTCCCGAAGTAGCGGCGCCTTGTTTAAGAGCCGGAATTCCGTAGGGTTGTCGCCGTTTTCGACGAACACACCATTGAGAATCAGGGATTCTCCAGGTTTGAGTTTGATGGTCAGGGCCATGGCTTAGCGCAGGAGTTGCAGGGCCATTTCACGGTTGCCCAGAACCGATTGAATACTGTTGAGGGCCAGTTCCTGACGGACTTTAAGGCTGGTCGAAAGGATGGCTTCGCGGTTGAGGTCGGTATCGTCGAGACGGGTAGCCGCCATCTGGTGCTGGTTCATCAGGGCACCGTTGAAATTGAGCGATTTTTCGATGGTCGATGCGTCGACGCCCAGGGCTTTGCTCTTGTCCAGCAGGGTTTCGCGGGCAAGTTCGAGGCGAATGATTTCCTCCCGGATGCGGTCATCATTGGTGGCCACGGGGTCATCAATGAGGCGGACGTCGAGGCCGTCTTCGCCGACATGGATTGGCTGTGCGCGCAGGCGCAGTTGCTGGCCCTCAGGGGCTATCTTGACAAAGATGTCGCCAGCTTCATCGAAATCATGCGGCGAATCCAGCAATCGCCGCGCTCCTGGGTCCGGTGCCCGCGCAATGTCATTGATAAGCGGCAGCATGCGGTTGTATTCGCGGAGGTGGTGAGCGCGGTCCTCAGAACCCTCAGGGTAGAAAATGGCATCCCTGAGCTTCTGCTCCATAAGTTTGAGTTGCTCGTCAGCCATGGTCATGGACGAGAGCGCAACACCGACTGAAGATCCGGCCGCATGCAGGTTGTTCGAAAAGACTTCCAGTTTGCGGAAGGTCTCATTGTGCAGCTCGATCTCTTTGTAGATGACCGGATTGTTCTTGGGTTTACCGACCTTTGTCCCAGTCGACAGAATGTCGAAGTTGCGGTTCATATTCGCAATGACATTGCGGTGGGCAGTCAAAATGGATCCAAGACCAGAGCTGGGGATATTCATGCCGGTGGTTTAGCATGAGCAATGCCAGTGTTGGCGAATTTCCCTTAAGTGCTTTTGTTTCAGTGGAATAGGGATTGTCGCCAGCTTGCCTGGGACTGCGCTTAGGAAAAAAGCTCCTGTTCCGCTGCAATTCTTGCCGGATTGACTAAATCTTAGTGGCAATCTGCCGTAGAAGTGGACATGGCATTGTGTACTGCTGTAAGCAATCGACTGAAAGGGGGCTAGGTGACTGAGTCATGACAGAACCCTTTGAAGGTCGCCAGCGCGAGCTGCAATGGATAGGTGAAACGGTCGATGCGGCGGGAGTCCGTGGCGATCCGTTTCACTTCGTGCATTTGTATGGTCCGTCTGGAATTGGTGTGACCCGTCTTGCCGAGGAATGGATTCTCGAGCGGGAGCGGAAAGGTCGCCCCGTGGCTTCCTGGGCCTTGGCAAAGGTGTTTCGTTTCATGCCTCTGGCGGATTGCATTCGCCAGTTATTGGACAGCCGCGGGCTGGTGGGTATTAGTGACACAATTCAAATACGCTCGCCGGAAGCGGACCTGCGGCAGTTGGTTGAGGACGAGCGACGGCGTCAGCTGTCGGACGGAAGTCTGGTGCTATATAAACAGCAGGGGGGCTACCGCACGGGTCGTGGCGCTCCCGGACAAAAGGTGGATGCGGTGTTTCGCCGTGACACGGCCAAGGGATTTTTGAATTTGTGGTCGCATATCGCAGGAGCGCCCATCCAGAGCGGCTTTGATCCGGATGGGATAATGGTTGTGCGCATCGAGCAACTGCTGTCGAGTCCACCGGTATTTCAATCCTGGCTAGGCATCGATTTGATCGAGCATCTAAAACAGCGAAGCGCTCCCTGGCCAGTTGTTGTTTTGTCTACGGGTCGTGAAGCATTTCCTCTGAGTGGCAGTCAGGCGTTTGAGGGGCTCTCATCGAGTTGGGTGACGCAGTTCCGTCTGGAGCCGCTGAGTCGGCCGGACTTCTTTGCCTTTCTAGGACACCGCAATTGCCCCCGTGAGGCTTGGGAGTGGCTGTATGCGGAGTGTGGTGGCGTTCCGGGACGGATCGAACAGGCGCTGGGTCGCTGGAAGATGCGGGTCCAGAATGCCAATCGGGACCAAGGCTTTGAAAACCTGCTTCCACAGAGTGTCGAAAAGCCGCTGCCGCCGCATCAGCGGCTGTGGATTCAGGCAGCGGCTGCATTTGGCTTTTGCCGCGAGGAATCCCTGACCCTGCTGCTTGGAAAGCGTGAAGCTTTTCAGGCCATGCGCTACCTGCGCAACCTGCCGTTTGTGTCGCCACGTGGCACAGGGGATATGGTTGAGGTCGAATTGTCCCTGCGCGTCGCGATCATTGACTGGATGCGGCGCCATCAGTCGCCGTTGCTCGAAGAATGCACGGAATATGGCCGCCTTATCGAAGAGCTGGTCAGCTGGGCACCGCGTCCAGAGGACCGCATGCACCTGAGCTATCTGGCGCCCTTGCCGGATTTTGATCGAAACTTACTGGAGGCGGTGTTCCCGGGCTGAGCATGAACTGGAAAGATCTGGTACAGTTTATTGACCGCAAGCCGGAGTATTTCGAGGAAGTTAATGGTCGTCAGCGCATTCAGGAACGCCATGCGACCTGTTTGAAAACCTATAGCCGCTTGCTGGATCCGGACCTGTTCGATGAAATCCATCAGCGTGCCGACGCGGTCTTGCGTGAGCGCGAGCGTCAGATCGCGGAGCAGTTGGTGGAGATGGAAGGAGTTCTGACGGACCTGCAAAAGCGGAAGTCCTGGCTGGCGCAGCGGTTGCGCAGTCATATGCCCGCTCAAATTAAAAGCGGCCGGGCTCATGCGTCCTCGGGTCGTTCCCAGGGGGATTCGCTCTGGTGGCCTTTATTGCTCGATTTGCTGGGGGCCTTTTTTCTTTACCTGGGTATTCTCGGGCATCAGGGCGTCTCGGTGACCTTGATACTGTTGGGTAGCGTGTTGATCGGCTGGGGCTTCCTGTGGACGGCCAGGATTTCGAGCAAACCCAAACGCAAAGCCACTGCGTCTGCTGGGCCGCGCCCTGTCCCGACGGAATCCAATAAGCATAAGCTCATTCAGGAAATGGAGATGAAAATGATCCAGCGTCAGATCACAGAACTCGAGCAGGACATGAAACGTATGCGGAATCTCTTGCCATCACCGGAATATACGAATTGAAACTTTAGACCCACACACTATCCGTTATGCCAATAAATAGCACCGTTACACCCTTTCACCAGAAGATACAGAAATGTCCGGTTCTCGGTTCCTTGAGGAGTGTGAATAATGCTTTGGCTGAGCTGACTCAGTCCTCAGATTGTCACTCCGTTCAAGTAGCCGAGATTATTCGCAAAGACCCTTCGCTGACGACGCGATTGCTGCGGTTGGTGAATTCTGTCTACACTGGTTTGCAGACGCCGGTGGATGACTTGGAAACGGCTGTTTTTTACCTGGGCATCCGCGGCATTCGCCACTTGTCTCTGTCAACCCGCTTGATCGATGACTTGTCCGATCTGCCCGGGCTGACGAGTGATGTCGATTGGCGGCAGCTGTGGAAGCACAGTATCAGCGCTGGTTATTTGTCCCGGGAAATCCTTTCGCTTTACGGTAGCGCGTCGACAAGTGACATGGATTACCTTGTGGGCCTGCTTCACAATGTGGGCAAGATTGTCATGGCCTATGCCTTCAAGGATGAGTTTGCCGAGACACTGACCTGGAAAACCAAAGACACGCAGCAGTTTGCGGAAAAAGAAATGCGGGCCTTCGGCTGGGACCACAGCGATGCTGGCGGAGAATACCTGCGCCTGCACGGTTTGGCCGAGGAAATCATTGCGGCTGTAAAATGGCACAACAACCCGTCAGAGGCGGGACCCTACGCACATTATGCGGCAGCCGCTCAGGTTGCGGATGTGCTGGTGCGCTATTCAGGCATCGACAGCAGTGTGGAGGATTTGGACCCCGTTGCCACGGACTCCTGGCTTGAGCTGGACGGTTGGAAGATCCTGTTTCCGGATAACTCTTCGAAAACCCGTATCGCCCAGGCTTCCCTCAAGTCGAGCATCGAGCGCATTCCCATGATTCTGCAGGGAATGGTTTGATACAGCTATTGCCGAACCATTCTGTTCTTAACTCGCCGGAGCCGCCTCAAGTGAGCCATCGGGCCGGGCGGACAGCGACAGGTCCGGGTTTTCGCGTTGGAAATAGTCCAGTCCCCATTGGTTCTCAAATAGGATAACCAGGCGATCATTGGCATCCCGCGCAAGCAGGTTGCCGCCCATGTAAATGCCTTCGAGCTCCGCTTCCTCGACACCGGCCGGCAGCCAGCGGGTTTGTGTCCAGGTAGCCATTTCCAAACGGCAGGGTGCCCTGTATTCATTTTCCATCCGGTGGCAAACCACATCGAACTGCAGTGCGCCAACGGCACCCAGTAGCGGGATGTTGGCTACCGAGTTGACCGGGTAGAAGCGCTGAATGACTTTCTCCTGCAGGAGCTGGTCGATGCCGCTGCGGAAGCGTTTGAAGTTGCTCGTATCGGTATTGTGCAGGTAGGCGAAACATTCCGGAGGAAAGCGCGGAATGGCGTTGTATTGGATTCCATTGTCTTCCGATAGGGTATCGCCGATACCGAAGTCGGACTGGCCGCTGATGCCGAGGATATCGCCTGGCCAGGCTTCATCCTGTGTCTCCCGGTCTTTGCCGAAGAGCTGGTGGGAAAAAGAGAGGCGCAGCTGCTTACCCGTCTGGGTATGGCACACCGACATGTCGCGGGTGAACTTCCCGGAGCAGACCCGCACAAAAGCCAGCCGGTCGCGGTGCCGCGGATCCATGTTTGCCTGGATTTTGAAGATGAATCCGGAAAAGGCCTTTTCGGTTGGTTCGACCAATCGTTCACCTGCAAAGCGGGCCGAAGGGGTAGGGGCGTATTTCAAAAAGCCATCCAGCAAAAGCTGCACCCCGAAGTTGTTCAAGGCACTGCCGAAGTAGACCGGCGTCTGTTTGCCCGCCAAAATCGCATCGCGGTCGAATTCCGTGCCTGCGCACTCGAGCAGCTCCAGGTCCTCCTGAAAGCGCTCACGCAACTGAGCTGGGATTTTCTGCACAAAAGCCTCGTCTGCCAGGCTACCGGTTTCGACCGTTGCCCGCTTGCGGCCACCCGTCACCCGTTCAAACCAGTGAATTGCTTCATCGCCCCGCTGGAAGACTCCCTGAAACTGGTCGCCCTCACCGATCGGCCAGGTGATCGGGTAGGGCTGCAGCCCCAGCACCTCTTCGATTTCATCCAGCAAGGCCAAGGGGTTTTTGCAAGGCCGGTCACACTTGTTGATGAAAGTGAAAATCGGTATTCCCCGCTGACGGCAGACCTGAAACAACTTCAGCGTCTGCGTTTCCAGCCCCTTCGCCGCATCCAGCACCATCACCGCCGCATCCACCGCCGTCAGCACCCGATAGGTGTCCTCGGAGAAATCCTTGTGCCCGGGAGTATCCAGCAAGTTGACCGCAAACCCCTCGTATTCGAACTGCAGAACCGTTGAGGAAACCGAGATGCCCCGTTGCTTTTCCAGCTCCATCCAGTCCGACGCCGTTGCCCGCTCCGCCTTCCGGTCCTTCACCCCACCTGCAAGATTCACCGCACCCCCATACAGCAGGAATTTTTCGGTCAGGGTGGTCTTACCCGCATCCGGATGGGAAATGATCGCAAAAGTGCGACGGCGGTTGATTTCGGATTTGGCGTCCATGAAAAAGCGGTGGTCAGTGGCTTGAGTTGAGAAAAGCGGTGAACCTTGTCCGAAATCCTCTCCGACGTCAATAGTGGCCAACCATCCCCGAATAAATCCCAAACTTCAGCCTTGAAGCCCTCCCCCAAATCCTTTTCCATCCCTCCCTTCGGTAAATTACCACAGGAGGGTTGGCAGAGTGGCCGAACGCGGCGGTCTTGAAAACCGTTAGGCCGAAAGGTCTCGGGGGTTCGAATCCCTCACCCTCCGCCATTCGACGCATTTCGCTTCGCTCCATTTGCTCATGGCAGGCCAAAAAATGCGTCGAATGCCCTGAGCCTGTCGAAGGGCTTTGTTAGGTTTTGACTGAATTCGACGCATTTCGCTTCGCTCCATTTGCTCATGGCAGGCCAAACAACATCAAAACAAATCCTACCGCCCGAAGCTCTCTCGAGCGTCGAATGCCCTGAGCCTGCCTGCCCCGAGCATGGTCGAGGGGGCGAAGGGCTTTGTTTTGTTTATATGTTACTGTGCTCCAACGGTTCATTCTATGTCGGACAGAGTCGGGATGTTGGCCGACGATTGAAACGGCACGCTGATGGGACGGGTGCCCGGCAGACAAGACAATTGAAAGAGTTTCAGTTGGTTTATGTGGAGGGTCCTTTGCATCTTGAAGCGGCCGTGCAACGAGAGCGCCAGTTGAAGAAGTGGTCACGCGCAAAGAAAATGGCTCTTGCGCGAGGAGACCATGCGGAGTTGAAGCAACTCAGCGAATCGAGGGATAATCCGTAGGCCCGTTTCATTCCGAGGTGAGGGATGAGAACCCCCGCCCGGGGCGTTCGACGAAGGGATCCCGCGAAGCGAGCGACCGTAGAAGGGGCACTCAGAAGGAGTGAGTCCGCAGGACCGGGCGCAGCCCGCCAATCCCTCACCCTCCGCCATTCGACGCGCTCCGTTGCACTCCGCTTGCTCATGGCAGGCCAAGTACTTACTTCCGCTTAAGGTCTCCTTCGAATGCGAAGGTTCCAGGAGTCAGGTTCTTCATCCAGGGACGTTGCTCGACGCTCTTTACGTCTTCAATTGTGTAGAACGGGACTGGCTCCATGTCTGTAAGGATTCGAGTGAGCTCGGCGAGGCGCTTGCGCTCGAAGATCAGCAGGTAGACCCGAACATGACCTTTGCTGCCCGTGGCATCGACGGTTGTGACGCCGAAATCGCTCGCTCTTAAAGCCTGTTCCAGAGTCGTCGAGTTTTTATCGGAAATAACCCGCATCAGTTGATAACCCAGAGCCAGTTTTTCCTCGATCCACATACCTGCGTAGGTTCCAGCGGCAAAGCCTCCCGACCAGGCAAGCACACAGGCTAGGTTGTTCAGGTTTTGCATCACCTGGGTAATGGCTATCAGCCAGATAGTCACTTCAACAAAGGCGAGAACGGGAACAATCCGTTTCATACCCTTGTAGATGAGAATATGTCGAACTGTCGCCAAACTCACATCCACCATCTTGGCAACAAATATCAGTATGGGCACCAAAACCCATGCAACAAAATCAAACGCAAACATGAATAACTCCTAAAACCTGCCGGAACCTCCCAGTCAGGAAACCAATTCAGCCAAACAGAAACAGGAGATAGAATTGGCGGCTCTATCCCTTATCCAAAAAGTTCAACGGGCTGTCTGCGCAAACAGCAGACTGAATGCTCCGCGAACCAGTCTGAAAAGCACAATTATCGTTTGATTCATCGAGTCCACAAATAGTCAGCCAGCCCACCACCAAAGTCAAGCTATGCCCATTATGTGGCCCTCCACCGTGAAATCCAATTGGAGGGCCGACCTCCGTGTCGGCTGTGTCCTGCAACCCACACAACCAAAGGGTGGGGCGGTTTCGCCGAGACCGCCGGAAACCATATTCTCCACAAAGCCCTTAAACTAGGCAGACCAGGGCTCATCTCGCGTGAGAAACGATCTTAATTGGCTCATAGTCAGGATATTACGATTGTTTTCTTGGATCAAGATAGTCCATGGTGTCACGCTTCAAATTAATTCCCGAATCTCTGCTAGAACACCCTCGAGTTGAGTGGAGTCTAGACCAGAGTTCAAAGTCTCCTCGGTAACAAAAAGATTCTCGCCCTTTGTAAAGCCATTCTCCGAATACCAGCGCATTTTCCACTCGTGCCCTTTTACATACTGGGGATCATCCATTCGGCCAAAGTGTTCCCAGATGATCAAGTCGCCCGCCGCGTCAGTGAAGCTGAAGTCGGGAAAGATACGTCCTTTTCGAGTCGAACCATCCAAGGGCCTTTCGTAGTCGTATTTGATATCCGCTCTGAACAATTTATCCGCAATAATCAGTTCAGACTTACTGCGCACCATGTGACCTTTGAGAGTTCGGTGAATCAGGTGCTCGGCATGCGGAGGTTCGTCCGGGGCCTTACGGACCACGGCGCTAAAAAGGTTCGTGTTGCGGCAGGCAGCGTTGGAATGTTCCGGCTTGCTGAGTTCATGCAAAATCCCCGCATCGTCGCCTTCGATCAGGAGAACGAGTTGGTCCCTGGATCGCGTCAGAGAAGTATAAAGCAACTCCCGCGAAAGCAATCGGGAGCTTTTCGGAAGAATGACAAAGACCTTCCCGAATTGACTGCCTTGCGCCTTGTGAATCGTGAGTGCGTAAGCGAGTTCCAGGGGTGAGGCGAATTCCCCAAACTCTGCTCCGGAATAGCCGAATGTCAGATCGGGCTTTCCGGAAAAGGCTACATTTAGGTATCCATTTTTCTCGGGCCCGACCGCACCGATGTCTCCGTTTGCGATATAGTGCTGTTCCTTTTGGCGTTTTTTCCAATCGAAACCATGAAGCTTCTTGTTAATGACTTGGATGACCTTGTCCTTCATCACAATATCTTCATCACCCAAAGACTTCTTGTAGTATTGGCGGGCGTTTCGCAATTCTCTGGCCCGAAAAAGGCTCTGTATCCACCGATTGAGGTCATGAACGCCGTAAGGATGTGCGCGCTCCGGCGATAAAATTTGAAAGTTTTCAACCCCTTCAGGATTGGCAAAGGACACATTTCCATCGATAAAGCCCAAAGCGGCATTGAAGCCATCAGCGTCCTCTGGACCCTGGATTCCTAGATGTTTCTTGAAGTGGGCAAGAAGCGTTTTGCGCAGATCATCCGGTGTTTTCCAGAAAGCAATTTCAAGGTCATTGAACTCCGACCTTTCCCCGATCTCGCTCAGCACCGCTTCGGCCAGTCCATCAACCGGCTGACTGGTATACCACGACGCCAGCCTCAGGGCATCCGACGCTTCATCGCCTCGGGTTCTCACTTCCACCGATAAACGTCCCAGTGCGCCTGAAGGCGCTTCTTTTGCGGGCTCTGTTTTGGCGTTCTCGAGAAAGGAAACAAGGTCCACAAAAGGCCTACCAACTCCGATGGGGGGCAGCTGGTTGGGATCTCCTACGAGGATGATTCGTTTCACGTGGGCCATATCGATTGCGTCGAGGATGGCTTGGAGGTAATCCATCGTGAGCATCGATGCCTCGTCGATGACTATAGTCTGTGCGCCACTGTACTTCTTTGCCTGAGGATTCTCGTCTCCAAAACGTGGACGCTGTCGACTGCCGTCGTAACGCCCCAAGGAATAAAGGAATTGGGCAATCGTGTTGGCTTCGGTGCCTTTGGTCGCGCTCGACAAGCGGACGCGCGCCTTTCCTGTCGGTGCCAGGAGCAGTATTCCCTCCTTGAGCAAGGGCTCGCACTCCACCAAGGCACCAACGGCGGAGGTTTTTCCAGTGCCCGCTTGACCAATGAGAACGGACAACCGTCGGGTCGTGATGTTCTCCAAGGCATGAGCCTGTTCGGCAAGCGCCTGTTTGTGGCGATCATTTGCCAGGTCGACTTGATTGCCACTGTCCCGAATGGCTTTAATAAGCAGGTCGGTCCAGTTTACGGCAAGGGAAGGCACCGGCTTCAATACCCGTGCTTTGAGCACTCTTCGAAGGCGATCTTCGCGTTTTGCAAGTTCGTCCAACTGTAAGGTTTCCACTGAGTGTGTATTCGTGCCATCAGGGTCGAGTACCTCGTAGCGGACCCGATTGCCGACGAAAGCAATGTGCCCCCTCAACCAATCCGTGGTCACCTGAATGGTATGCTTGGTATCCAGCTTTGCCAGGCGATCCTGACAATCGGCGAGGCTCAAAAGACTGTCCCCGTTTTCTGCTGCACTCCTCAGGACGCCCACCAAAGCGCACCTCACCCGACGAGGGTCCGTTGGCGTTTCAACATGGCTTGGAGCCGGGACTGGATCACCGCCAGCGGCCATTTCATCCGGCAACAGCCCGCGGTCAATCGTTGTCATTGATACAGGACTTTCGGTGAAAGTGCCGATGTCGCTTTCGGCCAGGAGGTAGGGGTTTTCGATTATCTCTTTGTCCGAGGGATAGGGAGATAGGCTGTCCCGTCTCTTGGACGGGTCGAAGAAGCGGGTTGCCTGGTCGGGGGTCAGATCAAAGCGTGAAAGGAGCTGCAGGAGCACGCGTCGCTCATCCGGAAGGGCTCTCCAAACCGGACAAATATTGCGAAGGTCAGGCTCGTAGGCTCTTTGTGGCGGTGGGGATTTTCCTTCTAAAACACCGGCCACGACCGGCCACGGATTTTGCTCTGCGGTCAATGTTCCTGCCGCGCGCATTTCCATGACCAAGGCGGTCCCCAAGCGCATGCCTAACGCCTCAAGTGCCGAGCCGGTGCCAGGGAAAGCACCCCGATCCTTCCACGCTGCGGCGAGCTGACGATTCAACCAATCTTCCCGTGCCTGCCACGGGCCCTTGGCAATGCCATGCTCGCGGATTTTTTGAACGGCTTTCAGGCATCGAACCAACACCGACAACGCAACATCGCCGCGCGTAACCTCGGAGCCGTAGGAAAATGAAATCTGGTGCGAAGCATCGGGCTCGACCACGATTTCTTTCAGTAGCTCGCGTCTACGGGAGTCCTTTTCGGGGTCGCCAGTCGCTTCAAGATACTCATGATAGGGCAGTAGAAAACCCTGTTCGCCATCTGGGCGGATACTGTGGCTAATGAGGCGGTCCCAAAGGGGATAGCCGGTGCCCTTTTCAGAGTCATAACGCTGAAGCTTTCCGACTTTGGTGATGTTGCCGACCCCGACCACCAGCCGCCGAATCCCCTCGCCTAGAGGATGGCCTTCTTTGGTGTAAAAGAAGACGAGCGACTCCTGCTCGGACAGTTTTCCGAATACATGTTCAGTCAGAGCGCACTGCCGCTCCTTCCCAAAAACCCATGGAGAAACAAAAGGGGCCTTTTCATCGGATGGCATTGGAACCGGCAGGCGACCATCAATCGCGTCTTGCTCCCGCGCAAGCATCCAATGAAAAGGCACAGCAATCGCTGTGAAGGGAGGAACCTGAACCAACCGTTCCTTCATCCCCCCGTGTGTGGCCGCACATTTCTTGTTATCCGCGTAGGGATGTTTGAAGCGGCGAAACCAGGGATGAGGATTCATGAATACACCCGATTCCGCTTTGCAGGGAGGAAGCTGTTCCGGAGTCAATTCACTCCAGTCCTTGCCACTCAGAGCATCTTCGGCCGCGTCGTCCCGTTCTTCCCGAACACGGTCGAGCATCACGCAAAATGAATTCTTGGAAGGAGCGTTACAGACGGTGCCCGCCCATTTTGCATCGTGCCAGGCTACGCGGAGGGTGAGGTGTTGGGTGACTTTCATAAATTAGAAATCTGTCTTACGGATTCTGCACCTTCTACGGAGGTCAGTTTTTCAAAATACTGCTTGCAATAGTTGTAAGGATGCCGGCTGCGAAATCGTCCAAGGTTATCCATCACGGTAACGATGCTACAGAATGCCGTTCCGCCATTTGCTTCTCCTCGGAGCCCTCGGCCGACCATCTGCATGTAGCGGACAGGGCTGAATACCTGTCTGGCGATCAGCACCATGTCCACCTTTGGTGCATCGAATCCTGTGGTTAAGACGCTGTGATTACAAAGAACCCGTATTTTACCACGTTGAAAGCGGTCGATGAAATAGCGTCGCGAGGAACGGGCCGTTCCTCCGCTGACGGCTGCTGCGGAGATCCCGGCAAGGTTAAGACGGGCAGCCATTTCTCCGGCGTGGTCGACCGAATTTGCGAAAAGAAGAATCGACCTTTCATCCGATGATTGAATGTATTCCAAGATTCGCTCACTTCGGGCCGAATCCTTTGCCAGGCGTTGGTTGATCAACTCAATCAGTTGATTGAATTCGGGGCCATCCCATGAATCTTCCAGCCGCCCCATTTCATCCGCTTCGTTCTCCAATAAACCTGAGCCCGATTCGAGGGAACGATAAGTAGATCGGGATAACACGCCGGTTTCCTGGAGCTGAACGTAGAGATCTTCCTGTTGTTCCGGCAACCAGCGATTGTCAAACCGCCTGGCAAGACGATGACTTTCCTCGTCGTCCGATCTGAAGGGAGTCGCGCTCAATCCGATAATAGGTGGTTCAAACTCCAGCGCTTCATTTCTGGGTCGACCGTCGGCATCGAGCCACCGCAGCAATCCGGTGTAGCTGGGAGCTATTGCATGGTGACACTCATCGACAATAACCAGTCCCGGCTTCTTAAGCCACTCCAATTCTTCGCGGCCCATCCTGCTGTTCAGTGTCTGAATAGAAGCGACCACAACAACAGGCTGTCCACCGGTTGCCGGAGCCGGATAAGGATTGCTGCCCCAAAGCCGAATAACCCGCAAATCGGTTTTCTCTGAACCTCGATTGATCCAAACCTGCCGAAAAGATTGAACCGCTTGTTCGCAAAGTTCGTCGGACTGCGCGATCCACAACACACTGCGCTCGGTTGATTCAGGATGCAAAATTAGCTCGACCGCAGCCTGAACCGTCACCCTCGTTTTGCCGCCACCAGTGGGCAGGCTTATGACCGCCCGGCGGCGAGGAGCAGGGCTTTTCAACAAGCTGCTTACACCATCGAACACGTCTTGCTGAAATGGGTGCAACGGAGGCAAGTGAATCGGCCCATTAATGATCTCTTCAGGATCACGTCTGGTAACGGGCGATGTGGCGAATACTTCGGGGAAGCCAATGCTTGCGACGAAACTCCGCGCTTCTGCCGTATTCCAGCGGCCCGGCGGGTGCAGGCCTTCCGCATCGAGCGTATTTTGTAGCACGCTTAGAGTAGTCGGCCCGAGTTGCGCCAGCACTAAGTCTGCGAGTTTACCCAGATCACACGACACGACAAAGTCCATCTGGCCCAATCCAGCAAGTGCTTCCAGTAGAGGCTCTCGTCTTTCTCCAACTGCGCGCCTGAGCTTCTCCGCCAGTGTCGCACCCGCAGCCACATGCTCACGGAGCTGTTCAACTTGGGAATCGGCAAGTTTATCCAACGCTTCAACGAGCGGACAATTCAGCCACCCTGTTGCAGCGATCTCACCGAGCAACACCCGCAGGCGATCCGAACGCGGCAGTGATGCCATACTCTCCTGATCAAGCAGCAAAACGTCCTCCCAAAGGAGGCAGGAAATACGCTCACGGGCATCACTGATTTTCAGATAAAGCGTAGCAACAAGACGACAAACCGCAGTTCTTGCAGCTACGTCATACATGACGGTTTTTAGTTCAGGAACCGCTTCGATCAGGAGAGCAGCTGATCCTGAGGAATGATCCTCCCACTCAGGTTGGAGCAACTCGGCCAAGTCGCGTGCACCCTTCTGCAGCCACGTCTGAGCGGTATCGTGATCAAGTGCGAGCACGATCCGGTCTCTATTTCTTGCTCGACGAGCGAGATCCGAGGAGGTCGTTACGTAAATTTCCTCAAGCGAGACCGCACCGGCGGGTCCTTGTAATGATTCGGGAACGCACCCACCCTGTGCCGCACTAGCCCAGAGCACCTCCAGTGAATCGTCTTCAACTGGTTTCTGGGCTGTAAGTGCGCCAATGAGTGCTAGCCAGAACGTTTCTGCACCTTCGCCGGTATGCCCGTCCGTTGTCGCCAAAGACTCTACCAGGTCCCGGATATCCCTCCATTCCGGTAGGAGGGCGAGGGCTGGTTCATCCATTCTAGCCACCACCACCGCCAATGGAACTGCATCTTCTCCGATGAGGAACGCGCCATATTGTAGGAGAAACTCTTGAAGTGGGTGACGAACGCAAATTTCCGGATAATGATTGCTGGTTCGATGGCCAAACCGAACTCCCTCTACGCATTCCTTAGCGGTCAAAGAGGCAAGGAAGTGACAAGTAAGCCTGCTCTTTGCCGCACCTTTCAAGCGAGGAAGGAATTCCCACCCCCCCGGCATTTTCAAGTTGAAGGCCAGTAGGTATTTCCAGGAAGCGGAGTTGTCGTAAGTGTTCTTATATTCTCGGCGACATGACTTGAGCCATGCGGAAAGGAATTGAGAGTCGTGATCTGCTTCCACCCAACCACCTGCCGAAGCCCTCACCCCCAAAAGCTCCAGTTCCGTTTCATGCTTCTGGTGAAACTCCAGATCTATGAGGATGTGGGCATTGGCGGTATCGTTAGTATTCACTAGCACACCCGGAAGTAAGGCATCGTTGGCGGAGACCCATTCGCCGTCATTTCGTCGCACACGGATTTTTCCACCTTGCCGTTTTACGAAATTCTTTCGGACCACCTCGGGAGCCGTCCTTAATTTATTCCAGAACTCCGTCCAGTCCCCTGCACCAGCTAAAGCATCCTGCAAAACCGTTGTCCAAGTATCGTCGTCCAAGGGGGCAATCTCCAGAACCTCCTTTAGGCGACGGAGCGACTCGTCATCTTCAAGGAGTAAGGGGTGAACGATGAATCTACCCTCGGGAACGCCGACTTGGTCTTTGGCGAGGACGAGCTTTCCCGGTGGGAGTAATTCACCGGTGGGCGTAGGGACTATTTTTAGATCGGGACGTAGTCGATTCCAGCGCCAGTTTTCGCACTGCTCCATAAAGGTTTCAACTAAAGCCAATACCTTGATTGCGTGCTGCGGAGCATCGGATGCGATGACTGAAAACCATGAAGCAGAACTATAAACACTCAATTGTGGTTGATCGCTCGTTCCCTCGGCGTTGGATCTTAGCCGGTCTGCGAGCACCTTGATACGACTGGCCCGGACGCCCTTCTGGCAAGTGGGATGAACAAACTGTGCGCGTTCGTCCTTATCAGCCAACTCATTCCACCTCTCCAGGATATCCGCTTTTGTTTCAGGATGTCGCCATAAGGCATGGACCGGACGTAGCTCTCCATGGCCGTCTGGTAAGACCGCTTTCTCCTCCAACAACGCCCAAACGGCGTTAACCAGTTGTGCGGCATCGTCATCAGCCCGTTCCAATTGCCGGGGATATGCGTCAAGAATCCGTCCCGGATCATCTTCCGTGGCAAGCTTTGGCAAAACCTTGCCGATGAGGTCAGCCGCTTTCCTCATCAGCTCATCGTTCCATGCTCCACCAATAATTGCGTTACGGTCATTATTCAGTTTCCAAGGAGCATTGAGGATACCGGGGAAATAGGTTGGCGTGTGGGTCGGAAAGAAGGCCCAGAAACGGCCAGCCTCTTCTCGTTTGCTGTCCATGGGAAGGGCCCAAGCTATTGGGACGGTTTTCCGTGCATGGATGTGGGTGGCATCGGAACGTGCAGCGGGATCTGAGATCGCTACCATTGGTTCCTCGAAAACTCTCCAGCGGGAGGTTGTCGAGCGATCATAAAGGATGATGACCTCTCGTTCTTTCTCCCGTCGCAGATCCCGAAGAGTATTATCTCCGCCCGAATCCAGGGTCAGTGAGACGGTTACAGGTAGAAACAAAAGAAACTCCGCTGGAAAGCCTTCGATCTCTGCACATAGATGTTCGGCTAGATTTTGTTGAGTGACCTCTGCCCTCACAATGGTTTCCGCCCAATCGAATTCGGATAAAAACGAATCCTGCTCCCTATTCGCATCTCCAATGGCCCACGCCATTCTAAGGCCGGGGGCGTTTTCCACGCCGAATTGCGATTTCAACTCTTCCCTGCATTGGGCCGGATCGAAGCGGATAAGCCCAGACCCCTTGCTGATCAAATCGATTCTGCCTCCAAGACGAAGCAAAGACTTAAACCCGATCCCGAATCTGCCGATCTGATTTTTGCGTTTTGAGGAGGAATGAGAACTAAGCAGTGCATCCAATCCGTCTGGACTCAGTGGCGCACCCGTGTTCGCGACGTAAAGGCAGTTTTTCCGCAACGCCACATGTATCCGGCCTTCATGGGATGAGTCCTCCCCGGCTTCACAGGCTTCCAGAATCGCATCCGCGCCATTCTGCACTAATTCGAGGATCTGCCGGTAACCATAGCCTCCGGCGAGGATGTTTTGTTCGATGTTGTAATGCTCTGTGATGTCGTGCTTGCAGTGTTCGTAGGCGCTGAGACGGGATTTTTGACGTTCTTCCAAAAATATACGGAGACCTCCGAATGGGGAAAAAGGATCGGCTCGGGAAGAGGTGTTCATGGTGACGGCAATTCCGTGGTCAATTTCTCCCGTTGTTACCACTCAGAGCATCTTCGGCTGTGTCATCCCGTTCTTCCCGCACACCGTCGATCATGACGCAAAATGAATTCTTGGAAGGAGCGTTACAGACGGTGCCAGCCCATTTTGCATCGTGCCAGGCTACGCGGAGGGTGAGGTGTTGGGTGACTTTCATGAAGTAGCGTCCGTCGCGGTGTAGTTGAGTGTTCGGATGGCTGGGGGAATTAGTGAGCTAGAACGAGAATGATTCCTCTTACTTGCACCTAGAATGGCCCGTAACTCGTTGAGGTGAGGATCGAAGTCGTCCAAGCGAGCGAGGATGGAACCAGATGCATACCCTTCTACAATAGCATCAATCGGAAGGTCGATTTTACCTCGACATTTTACCTCCTCCTTGACCCACTTTATCCAATCCTGTTGGAAATGGTTCAGGTAAATGAACTCCAAAAATCGAATTGGTAGAGTTTCATCATCATTACCGGGTAAGGGGATGCGGGGAGACCCTTCCGGACAGCAATGAATGTGCGGAATAGGTTCGCTGAACAGAGGTCCGGGTTTACTCGGATCATAGTCCAGGCGATAGTATTGGGTCTTTGAATTGTCGGTGCCCTCGGACGAGTAAAAATCGAGAAGGGTACATTCCTCAACGATGAGTGCGTGCAATCGACAGAATGAAATGCACCCATCCTTCCAGCTCAAACTTCCCATAAGCGAGAAATGATCGTTAATCGCGGATTCAAGGATTAGATCAACTACATCTTCGGATTGGCCCACGATACCACGAAACCAGTCCCAAATTGATTGATCGTTTCTAATGCGAATATCTTCCTTTCCTTTCATCCAGCCGGGGAAACTCTCAGTGCCATCGCCCTTGGTAGATCCGGAAAGGATCGATAAAGCTTGGTTAGCCCCCGTTGATAGTAGAGTCGGAGTCATTGATGTATTGGCGTAGAATCTCTCTCTTTTCCTCAAATTCATCCGGCATGTTTCCGAGAACAGAACCGTTAAGCGAATCGTAGAATCTCGCCATTGTTAGCCATGAGCATCCATCTAGCTCTAGTTGTATCGGCTTTCGAGTATCCAGCCAAATCTGGCGACCGAGTCCAACCGGTTCGCTTGTAATGCAGTCAAGCCGGTATCCGAAATCTAACAGATCTTCTCGAAGCGCAACGGATGTTGCGCAATACGCGGATGCTGGTTCTACGTCCAAACAGCTTTGAATTTCGGAATGCAATCGTCGCACGTAGCTCGGAAAACTTGCGAAGATAATCCGAGAAATATTCGAAAAACGATGGTGAATGTCTGATACGAATGTTTTCCTGAAAACCCATTGAAATTCACCCTCCTTTTCAGTGTTTGAGATCATTCCCTTAGTATGCAATGCCTCGAGCACGCTGATGAAAGACTCAACGTTCATCCCCCATCTCAATGCAGCATGCCGAATCGGAATCAACTCACGGTCTTGTAAGAATCGCTCGAATAGATTCCGGTGAATAAGCTTCCCACTCAAGTCCAAAACCTTCATCGTGTCATCATAGCGAGCCGCCCAGATTCGATATTGGGCGAGTAAATGTTGAGGAGCCTCTTCCAAATCGCAGCCAAACCAATCTCTAATTTCATTGAACGACCACATCGCTCGCTGAAATTGGTCCAGCCGTTGTTTTGCTTGTTGATTTGTAATCATTAATTGATGGATTCCATTTTTGGTTAGGAAATTACGAAACCAGTCGTAGTAGTTTGGCGTCATTTCGAAATCGGATGCACCATATCGCTACCGATGATAGTTCGGCATCTTCGCGGGTGCACCGTTGGATGAAGCGCAACTTTTCCTCCATTGTTGTTGCTGGGGCTGGATTGAGGCCCGGTTTGTATCTCGATTTCGCCTCCAAATAGCCTTCAATCGCATCCGATACCTGCTGCCAAACTTTACGGCGCTCTTGGGGCAATGCATCGTGTTCATTCAGCTTTAGGCGCTTGATTGATTCCTCGACGCGCTCTTTCTCCCATTCGTCTGCATCTGGTGTTGGAATGGCATTTCCCTCTTCATCGAACGCAAGTAGTTGAGCGTCTGACTGCCGCGTTGGATCAAGCAAATAGGGGGCCTCAGACTCTTCACACCTCGCTGTATAGGTTGAACATTGCGAATCCCTGTGGAGAGGAAACCATCCACCTTTTTTTCGATTGGGGACGTTGCCGGCTGCGCGGAAGTTGCTGTATTCAAAGGCAAGCCACCAGTAACCGTCCCTTACTGCGCCATCCAGCCCCTTCGCTTCCTTTTTAGGACGGAAATGTTCAACATCCATGTGCGAACAAATATCGCGGCCCTCGGTGAACCAGCACTTGCCACTGGAAAGCGAAAAGAGCCAGGGTTTCAACTCGGCCCAGTGATCGCTGTTATCGTCGATCATCTTGTTTCTCTCGATGATTCTTGCTTGTGCGCCGACCGTATCGCCCTGAGCTTTAAGAGACTCGGCTTCGGTGTACAGCCTGATGAGATCGTCCCTAAGCCTTTGGGATTTGGTTTGCCACGTCTGCCAGCGATCTTGCGGCCAGGGAGTCCATCCCTCGAACGCATCGGTCGGCTTCTTGTTTTCAAAGTCGATCCACCTCATGCTTTTTTCTCCTCCGCCAGGATTTTCGTGATGATCTCGTCGGCGACGCGATCTTGCTCGGCCTGTTCTTCGGGGGTGAGCACCGATTTGTGGAATTTTGTGTGCTGGGCCAGCTTCTCGACGAATTTTGCGTAGTAGGGGTCTTTAAAGTCTTTGGCGAAGCCGAGGTCGGAGAGTTCATCGCTGAGTCGGGACATTTCTTCGTTTTCTCCAGGCGTTCTTTGATCACCTTTTGAGTAGAGAAAATTCCGGCGATCCAGTCGCTTCAGGGTTTCAGTATCCACCGTGGAGCGTAGACCAAAGAGTTCGCTTTTGAGGAGTCCGGCAAAGCCCATGCCTCGCGGGTCAATATCCGGTTGGCTGACCTCGACCCGCCCGCCGGTGGTCTTGCGGAGGATGCGAACTTGCTCCTTGCGCAGGCTGCCGATCATGATCGGGTCGTGGGTGGTCACAATGAGCTGGGAGTCACCCATGAGCGTATCCTTTTGCAGGCTCACCGTCTCCTCGATCTCGTCGAAGAAGCGGAACTTCCAGAGCGGGTTGAGGTGGGTGTCGGGTTCGTCTAGAAGGAAAAGTGATTGGTCCTCTTTGGTGAAGCGCATCAGGCCCAACACGGTGAGAAGCTGCTGCTCGCCCTCGGAGAGCTGGCCAAAGGTGATGTTACCGTCCACATCACGGTGCTTCACGTTAATGCGCACCTCATCGATTAGGTCGGAAATGTAGGTACTCTCCAGATACTTAAAGAAGCGTGAGGGCTCACCGATCTCGGCGGCTAGGGCTTGCAGAGCCGCCTTGTCGGGAACAAAGAGGTAAAGCAGGTCCTGATCTTCGCGGCGACCGCGGTAATCAACCAGGCGGTTCTCCGTATGGTCGATTGGCGCAATGGCAACCTTCCAGAGCTTGTCGAGAAACTCCTGCACGATGCCCCGTGCATACCAGAAGCGCGGGTCGCCGTATTCGAGGACCTTCTCGCTTACGTCGTCTTCCCGGTTCCAGTAGGGCCGCTTGAGGACGAAGAGGACCGAGTCCAGGTCTTCGATGTTTAGCTTATCGAGGATCGCCGCAGTCTGGTTGACCTCTTTGCTCTCCGCTTCCCCTTCGTTCAGGAGGTAGGCCAATAAGACAAATTGGCTGTGTACCGTGCGGCAGTAGAAGAGGCGCCGCAGCAGTTCGTCGCTTCCTTCGGTCAACGCCTTGTAGAAGCGTTGCTGGTGGCGTTGGAACAGGGCTTCGACTCGGTTGCTCCGCCCGGAATAGTAGGCAAACACGTGCAACGGCAAGTAGGTGTTGGCGTTCTTGGCGAGAAAGGAGAGGGCTCGCTTCTTCGGCTGGTCGCTGTCCTTGTCTGTGATCCATGCTTCGGGCTTTTCTCCGGTGGTTTTGATTTCCACACGGTGGCCGCGCACCTGATAGGTGAGTTCGTAGTCGAAGGCTGTCTTCTCGTTCAGGTCGAGGTCGCGAAAGATGGTGACGATGGACTCGATCAGGTTGGACTTGCCGGAACCGTTCTGGCCGATCACCGCATGGCTTTTCAGTTCGATGGGCTGGCCTTCGCTGTCGCACTCGGCTTTGCCCGAATCGTCCAGAGCACTCCGGGTGAAATCGATCTCGAAGTCGCGCAGGTTGCGCCAGCTTTTGATGTAGAGTCGTTCGAGGTGCATAATTATCCGTCAGTATTGCCTTTGAGGCGTTTTACTTCCGCGTCAAAGTCGGATATAAACTCCCGGTCCTGCCTCTTGCGGAAGGTTTGAAATTCGGCTTCGGCTTTGATCTTGGCTTCCAGCGCCGAGATGGTGCCTTTGTCCTCGAGGACCGGGTAGTTGGAAAGTTCCAGAAAGCTGTCCAGAAAGCGCACCCAGTCGGCCATGTTCATGGCGATCTGACGCTCGGCGCGATTTTCCGCTAGATCGAGATAGGCGGAAACAATGCGGTTCAATTCCCTGATGTGCTGCTCGTTGAGGTAGTTCTTGGCGACGGTG
Source organism: Opitutales bacterium (assembly GCA_020831485.1). Taxonomy (GTDB): domain Bacteria; phylum Verrucomicrobiota; class Verrucomicrobiia; order Opitutales; family Oceanipulchritudinaceae; genus JAFIGG01. The sequence goes on along the minus strand of JAFIGG010000021.1, from coordinate 2,737 downwards.
ACATCACTCTTCAATACCTTCCCCTCTGGTCCGCTCTTCCAGGTGGTCAATCCCATGTTCGGTTTGCTGGCGTCCGCGTTCAGATAGATGGTTTCGGCGGCGGTCTTGCCCGTGATGGCCCAATGCAGCTTGTTTTGCACCGTGGCGAAGAAGTCGCGCGTGATGGGAGCCTGTGGGTCGTAATCGGCGGAGAGGGCGTAGATGTCGGTGATCTTCTGGTAAAAGCGGCGCTCGCTGGCCCGGATTTCGCGGATGCGTTCCAGCAGTTCGTCAAAGTAGTCTTTGTCAAAGGATTTGCCCTGTTTGAGGCGTTCGTCGTCGAGCACAAAGCCTTTGATGATGAACTCCTTGAGCGTCCGGGTGGCCCAGATGCGAAACTGGGTCGCTTCGTAGCTGTTGACCCGGTAGCCGACGGCGATGATGGCGTCCAGGCTGTAGCAATCGACCTTGCGGCGGACCTCCCGCGTCCCCTCCATTCGAACTATTTCCATTTTGGAAACAGTTGAGTCCGCACTCAATTCGCCGCTGTCGAAAATGTTTTTGAGGTGCTTGTTGATCGCGGGCACCCCCACTGCAAATAGATCCGCGAGCGCCCGCTGGGGCATCCAGAAGGTCTCGTCCCGATAGATCACATCGATCCGGCGGTCACCCTTGGGGGTGCGGTAGAAGATGATTTGCTCCGCCATGGTTGACTACTTATTGGATAGTTCCCGCAGCTTGGCTTCCTCGGGCTGTTGGAGGTAGCCGGCGGCAATCTCCATCTTGAGTTGCTGGTAGAAATTCTCAATGGCGAGGCCCGAGCGTTGCCAGAGGGTCTTGGCTTCGAGTTCGCCGTTATTGGCCGCCAGCAGAGTGGCCAGCGGTGCGGTGTCCTCGTCGTCCGGGTTGGCGCGGAGGCGGACCATGGAAATCAGTTCGGTCTTGGGTGCTTTCATCTTTTCAGCTTTCGGTTTGAATTCGGTGCCGGTGAGGGCACTCACGGCGGCTTGAGCAAAGGCGGCTGCCATCTCCTCTCGGCGGGCTTGCTGTTGCTCCAGCTTGTCCACAAGCGCTATCAATTCGTCTACCTTGGCGACGATGCGGCGTTGTTCGGCTGTTGGAGGGACAGCTATATATAGGTTCCTCAGTTGGCCTAAGGACACAAAAGGTTGAGCACCTCCAATAGCTTTTTGTTGTAAGCCAAATGCCAAGTGCTCAAAGTAGATTTTAAGGAAACCAGGAAGAGATAATTCCTTGTCATAGTATTTAAAAAGAGCAACGTTCTTAACGCTGAACTCCGCATCGCACTGGACCATAACTTGGTTTCCAATGTTTCCTCCTATCATTGAAAACAAAATATCATAACGGTCTACCTTCGAGCGTTTTGATATTTCTAAATGATCCTTCAACGAAATTCGTTTGGCATTAGAAAAGTTAATTTTCCCGTCACTAAAATCTTTGCTTGTGATTAGAGGAACAGAATCAGTTTCGGAAGAGTTTTTTGGCGAGTCGTGAGTTCCATCTCGGACATCAATGAAGTCATTAAGCTGAGCCCATATCCAGTTGGAAGGAATACGATATGGACTATCGGTCTTATTGAATCCATTTAACCGGATCTTCCTCAACTTTTTATCGGCTATCATTGATGTGCGAATTCGTTTAAGCTTCTCTAGAACTTCATGTCCCGAGCCTTCATCTAAATCGCGGGCAACAAGCTCTCCTCTGAGTGCCAGTGAGAGGATGGTTTTGCGAAGTTCTTTGGGGTTGGCGTGGCCGGGTTCGGCAAAGCAGGCGCGGAGGGTCTCGGGGGTGGGGTTTTCGGTGAAGCGGGTGTGGGTGGCGGTCGCTAATATAGGTCGCAATTCCGCGCGTTCCCGTTGCTGTTCCTCCAGCCGATCACACAAGGCCATCAAAGCATCCACTTTTTCCACGATGCGCTTTTGCTCGGCGAAGGGTGGAAGCTTTGTATATGAGGACAACAGTGTCTTTGTATCCAGGTGAGGGATTGCAGCTCCCTTCATCGTTGAATTTAATCTTTGAAAGGCCTCTAAAAACAGAATCTTCAGGTAAGGCTGCAGAAACTCCGGGGTTTCTACAATTGCTAGTGTGGACCCGATAACACCGTCCCGCCCGTTAAGGATCAGCCCGCTACGCGATCCATCACAAACGATAACTAGATCCTTGGATGTGGATCTCGGACACTTCTCATCGTCAGTATATCGCCTAATATGCTCCCGGTCTAGTGCTTCAATATCCAAGTATGGATACTTAGAAGCTGTATTTATGAGAGTCTTTGGCTTTTTACCTTTGCGAAGAAAGAAGAGATCATGGTTAACCACCATCTCCCATCCATTGGGCACCCTAATTTGATTAGCAGGAGGGTTTGACTGTTCTTTCGATCGCCTAGGTGGCTTCAAACCCTTACCTGAAATAAGCTTCTGTTTCGCCTTGGCTATTTCATCTAGTAATCCAGATGCAGGTTGATCGTTGGAGTTTTGGTCGACCAGCATGCCATTGATGGCAGCAAAAAGAATGCACTCCCGCAGCTTCTCAACTCCTCCCGGCGCATTGGCCACATGGCCGAAGTTTGCTAAAAACGCTTCCGGACTCATGCTGGCGATTTCTCGTTGAAATGATGGGCCAGTGCGGCGGCGAGTTCATCATGAAGTGCTTGCTCGGTTGCGGCGATGGCGGCATTGAGCTCGTTGAGCTGCGAAAGGAGCTTGTCGGGGTCGTGGGTTTCACCTTCGGGTGCGCG
>JAFIGG010000020.1 GCA_020831485.1 Opitutales bacterium | reverse complement strand
GATAGGTGCCTGGCACCAATGCGGTGGTCCGAAAAGGGTGCCTGGCACCAATGCGGTGGGAAAAAGGGTTCGGGTAACTAAGTTTAGGATGGAGGTCGGCTTACGGTAAAACCTGCTATTGCAAAGCGTGGAAGAGACTGCATATGATCCGCGGTTTTCTTTCTCATGAAAATACTGATAGCAGACAAAATAGCGGAAAGTGGAGTGGATCACCTGCGTGAGCAGGCTGGCTTTGAGGTGATTGAAGCCTATGGATCCTCGCCTCAAGAACTCAAAACGCTGGCGGCTGACGTTGATGCCATTATCGTCCGCAGCGCTTCATCCGTGACTCGTGAGATCATCGAAGCGGCGCCTAAGCTTAAAGCTGTTGGTCGTGCGGGTGTGGGTGTGGATAACATTGATGTTGGCGCAGCCACGGATCGGGGCATTCTGGTGATGAACACTCCGGGTGGCAATACGATCGCCACGGCGGAGCTTACTTTTACGCACTTGCTTTCTTCGGCGCGGCCGGTTCCTCAAGCGAATGAATCGATGCGTTCGGGGAAATGGGACAAAAAAGCCTTTCAGGGAACTGAGCTGTTTAAGAAGACTTTGGGCGTTCTCGGTATGGGGCGGATTGGCTCTGAAGTAGCCAAGAGGGCTAAGGCTTTCGGCATGACTGTGCTTGCTTACGACCCTTATCTTACCGATGATCGTGCGCGACAGTTGGGTGTGGAGAAGTGTGACTTGGACAAGGTTCTGCGAAATGCAGATTTTTTCACGGTTCACATGCCTAAGACCGAGGCGACCACCCACATTATAAACGCGGAAGCTTTTTCGAAAATGAAGAATGGGGTACGAATCGTAAATTGTGCCCGGGGTGGATTGATTCACGAAGCTGATTTGGTTGATGCCCTCCAATCAGGTAAAGTCGCAGCCGCTGGGTTCGACGTGTTCGAAAAAGAGCCCCTTGCAGCCGATAGTCCCTTGCGTCAGTTCGACAACTTTGTAATGACGCCTCATCTGGGAGCCTCTACGGTTGAAGCGCAGGAAAACGTGGGTATCGAGGTAGCAGAAAGCATCGCTGAAGCGCTGAGTGGAGGCATGGTGCGCAATGCCATCAATGCGCCTTCAGTGGATCCAGCTGAATTGGTGAAATTGAGGCCTTACCTCAATCTTGCATATAAGATGGGTACGTTTATTCAGCAATTGACGCCCGAACAGGTTACCATGATCCGCCTGACCTATTCCGGTAAGCTGATCGAGATGGATGACAAACCCCTCAACAGGGCATTCCAGCGTGGCTACCTGCGTCGGATTACCGATGACGTCAACGACATCAATGCACCGCGTATAATGGATCGTCTTGGTATTCGTGGTGAAATCGTCCAGACAAATCTGGAAGGCGACTACACTGAACTGATTCGTGCTGAGGCTGTGGATAACAGTGGCAATACGACCGTGCTCGAGGGCACTTTGATCGGCAAGTCGCAGTCACCGAGGCTGACTTCTGTCAATGAGCGTGAAGTTGAATCGATTCTGGATGACCGCTTCATTCTGGTGCTCGAGAACGAGGATGTCCCCGGGATTGTCGGCATGGTTGGAACGGTGCTTGCGAAAGCTGGCCTCAATATTTCCAATATGTTCCTTAGCCGTAACAGCAAGGAAGGTGTCGCGCTGAACATGTGCGGTCTGGATGCTCAGCCAGGCAAGGATACTCTCGAAGAGATTCGTTCGCACAAGCACATGCGCCGCCTTACCCTGATCGATCTGGACGGCACCAAGTAAGGAGCTATGTCGGGAATTGGCTTAATATTGGCCGCAATTGCAGGCTATCTTCTGGGTTCGATATCGTTCGCAGTCTTGATAGCGCGCAGCCGCGGAGTGGATATCTTCAAGGTTGGCAGTGGCAATCCGGGTGCAACGAACGTTTTGCGTTCATTGGGCAAGACTTGGGGTTACCTTTGCTTTCTTCTGGATGCCTTCAAGGGTGTAGCATCTGTCCTGATTGGTTTCGGTCTGGCTGAGTCTTTCGGAGGAGATCCCGAATATTTGGCGGTAGTTGCTTTACTCTTTGCGATTCTGGGGCACAGTTTCTCACTCTTTCTTCGCTTTCGCGGGGGCAAGGGTGTTGCCACGACTATTGGTGGTCTGTTGGCTCTGATGCCGCTGGTGTTCCTTTTCGGGGCTATTCTCTGGCTGATTGTATTTTATACAACCCGCTACGTCTCTTTGGCTTCGCTGGTACTTGGAGCCAGTCTGCCAGTTTCCGCGTGGTTATTCAATGCGTCCGGTTTAGGACAGATTCTTTGTCTTGCTTTGGCGATTCTCATAGCGGTTCGACATCGCTCTAACATTCAACGTTTACTCAATGGAACGGAAAATCGTGCGGGAGGTAAATAAATGAGTGCGGACACACGCAAACTCATTCGCATTGGCCTGGTTGGTCTTGGAACAGTTGGTCAGGGGGTGTGGAAGCACCTGATGGCTCACAAAAATGAATTCGAGGCGCGCATTGGCGGGCACCTGGAACTGACTCGTGCAGCGGTTCGCGATCTTGAGCTTAAGCGGGAGGTTGAAGTTCCGCCCCAGGTCTTGACCACCGATCCAATGGACATCGCTTTGGATCCGGATATTGATATCCTTTGTGAGCTCATGGGGGGGACGGATCTTGCCTTGCGTGTGACTCGTGCTGCTCTGCAAACAGGGAAAACGGTGGTGACTGCCAACAAGGCTTTGCTCTGTGAGCATGGTTCTGAACTCTTCGCATTGGCTGAAGAGAATCACACCCGGATCTATTATGAGGCCAGCGTAGCGGGAGGTATTCCTATCATCAAGGCATTGCGTGAAGGATTGGCTGCAAACCAGTTTCCACTGATTTACGGTATCCTCAATGGGACCTGTAACTATATCCTGACGCGTATGCAGCGCGAGGGTAAAGGTTTTGAGGAAATCGTCGACGATGCCCGGAAATTGGGCTATGTCGAGGCTGATGAAGCGTTGGACCTCGATGGTTGGGACGCTGCTCACAAGACTGCGATCCTGGCGTTTCTAGCGCATGGAAAGTGGATATCATTGAATGATATGCCGGTCGAAGGGATCCGGGATGTGACGCTTGAAGACATTCGCCTGGCTGAGCGCCTGGGTTACAAAATCAAGCTGCTGGCAGAAATTATCCGCGATTTGAAACGGGACACAGTCTTCGCAAGCGTGCAACCGGCTCTAGTACCTGAATCAATGGTGCTGGCGAGCGTGGACGACGTCTTCAATGCAGTCAGTGTGACCGGTGATATTGTAGGCGAGAGTGTTTATATTGGACGTGGGGCAGGGCAGGATCCTACTGCCAGCGCGGTTTTAAGCGACGTGGTTGACGCTGCAACTGCATTGGTCAACGAAGCCAAAAACGGTCTCTACCACCGCAAACAGAAGGAGCTTCAAATCGCTCCCCTTGAAGCTGTTTGTCGGCCTTTCTATATTCGGGTAGTGGTCAAGGATGAGCCTGGAGTACTTTCGGAGGTTTCTGCGATTCTAGCCCGCCATTCGATCAGCATTGAATCCGTTCTGCAAACTCCAAGTAAAGTAAAAGGATTGGCCCAATTGGTCATGACCACTCACAGCACCAGTGAGCGCTCCATGCGTGATGCGTTACTGGAATTCGAGCACGACAGCTGTATTCAGGAAAAACCCTTCATTCTGCGGATTGCCGATTTCGAACAATCCCTAAATTGATACCATGGCACTTATTGTTCAAAAATACGGCGGTACTTCGGTCAAGGATCTGGATCGTATCAAAGCGGTCGCAGAGCGAATCCGCACAACCTATGAAGCAGGGAATCAAGTGGTGGTGGTGGTATCTGCCCGCAGCGGTGTAACAAACCGTTTGATTGCGGATGCGCAGGCCTTGCACCCACACCCGGACGAGCGTGAGATGGATATGCTTTTATCGGTTGGCGAACAGGAGACCATAGCCCTTACGACTATCGCATTGCACAGCTTGGGCATCCCAGCTGTCAGCCGGACCGGTGGACAAGCTGGCATATTTACCGACGGTTTCCATACCAAAGCTAGAATCGTTGATATTCGCGGCGGCGACCTGCAAGAGCAACTCGACTCAGGTAAAGTTGTGATCGTTGCAGGGTTTCAGGGAGCGAATTCCCTCGGTCATACTACAACTCTGGGGCGCGGCGGATCCGATTTGTCTGCGATTGCTCTGGCGGCAGCCTTGAAAGCGGACCTCTGCCAGATATATACGGATGTCGATGGTGTTTACACTGCCGATCCCCGTATTGTCAGCAGTGCACGCAAATTGCAGGTTGTGTCGTATGAGGAGATGCTGGAGTTGGCGAGCCTTGGCTCAAAAGTGATGCAGTCACGCTCAGTCGAGTTTGCAAATAAATACCAAGTTCAATTTGAAGTTCGTAGCAGTTACAATAATAACCCAGGAACCATCGTGAAAGCGGAATCCACTTTAGAAGACGTCGTTGTACGCGGTGTCGCTTGTGATAAAAACCAGACCAAGGTTGTGGTCAATGACTTGCCGGATCAACCCGGAGCAGCCGCTAAAGTTTTCAAATGCCTTGCCGATGCCCAGGTCAATGTCGACATGATCGTCCAGAACATAGGGCGTGACGGAGTCGCTAATTTGACTTTTACGGTTCCATCAGACGATGCTTACCGTGCGGAAAATGCAGTCACTGAATTTCTCAAGGAAATTGGTAGTGGGCGGGTCAGCGTCGCCGACCGGATTGCTAAGGTTTCGGTCGTCGGGGTTGGCATGCGCAGTCATTCCGGAGTCGCTGCCCATATGTTTACCGCATTGGCGGAAAGTGGCATCAATATCCAGTTGATCAGCACGAGTGAAATTAAGATCTCGGTAGCGATTAACATTGAGCATGCCGACGAAGCTGTGCGCGTAATCCACGACGCCTTTGAACTGAATAAGGACGCATCCGAGCGCTCCAGTTTCTGATGCGCTACGTATCGACCAGAGGAGAGGTTCCACCTTTGTCTTTTACTGAGGCGGTTGCTACTGGCTTGGCTCCTGACGGAGGGTTGTATATTCCTGAAAAGCTTCCCTATTTGGCGCCCTTTTTTCCGCAGTGGGAAAAGCTGAGTTATACGGAACTGGCTCAGGCATTTTTCAGGGTTTTCGCCAACGACATTGATGCCGAGGTATTGAACGGGCACATTGCGGATGCCTATTCCCGCTTTGATCATCCGCAAATAGCACCTTTGCATCGATTGGACGAACAGACGCAGGTGCTGGAATTGTTTCATGGCCCAACTTTGGCATTTAAAGATTTTGCGCTGCAGTTATTGGGCAATCTTTATGCGTTGCAAATCGAGAGGACTGAAGAGCCGATCAATATCCTCGGGGCCACCTCCGGAGACACTGGAGCCGCAGCCATTCACGGTTTGCTGAACAAACCGGGCGTGCGCAGCTTTATTTTGTATCCTGAAGGTGGAGTATCCGCTCTTCAGGAACGGCAGATGACCTGCACTGGGGCCGACAATGTTCATCCTATTGCCATTCGTGGCTCTTTCGACGATGCGCAAAGAATAATAAAGCAGATTTTTGGAGACCTTGAGTTTCGACGCACATATCGCCTGAGCGCGGTTAATTCGATCAATCTGGCACGAATTCTGGCTCAGTGTGTCTATTACCTCTATGCTTGGTTCCGTTTGACTGATGCCGAGCGTAGGGATCTGGAATTTGTTGTTCCAACCGGTAACTTTGGCAACGTATTGGCCGGCTGGTTGATGCACCGGATGGGGATGCCGGTGAAGCGTTTTCGCATTGCCACAAACCAGAACGATATTTTGCACCGCCTGTTCTCGACCGGCGAATACCGGCAGGAACCGGTTCTTAAGAGCGTTGCCCCATCGATGGATATCCAGATTGCCAGTAATTTTGAGCGCTTTCTCTATTACCATGAGAAAGGGGAGAGCCGTCGCGTCAGAGAGCTCGTTGAAGCGTTTCAGACAAAAGGTGCGGTTGCTTTCGAGCAGTTTGATGCCGATATTTTCACTTCGTCCTCTGCGGACGATGCTACCATTGCGCAATTAATTCGTGAAGTCGACAGTCGCTATGGATATTTGATGGATCCGCATACTGCCTGTGGATTCGCAGGTTGGGACAAGCCATGTCACCGGGTAGTTCTGTCGACTGCGCATCCGGCGAAATTCCCGGACACCATTGAAGCTGCTGTCGGACGTAAACCCCGATCAGAGAGTTTAGACAGCCTGATGGACAAAGAGATTCGCAAGGTCGTGCTCGAAGCCGACACGGAGACAATCCGCAATTATATCCAGGCAAACGCCGAAACCTCGAATTGACCTTATGAATATTGCCATTCTGCCCGCAGGCGCCTGGGGCACAGCCCTGGCCATACACCTCACCCGTAACAAACACACCGTTACCTTGATTCCGAGAACCTTGGATGAGGCAATGGAGCTTAGTGAGCATCGGGAAAACCGCAGTTATTTTCCCGGACATCCGTTGCCTGATGACTTGCAGATCGGGCTCGAGATATTGCCTGCACTGATGGAGGCAGACGTTTGTGTTCTCGCCTGTCCTTCGAAGTTTCTTCGCAGCGTTTGCCGTGAAATCAGCAAGGAATTGGGGCAGGCTCGTCAGTTGAAGCTTTTCATAACGCTGTGCAAAGGTTTGGAGGAGAAAACTAATGCTCTACCAATCAGCATTATGCAGGAAGAGCTTCCTGGCTATCAGCATGCTGTATTGAGTGGCCCCACATTCGCCAGTCAAATTGCGGAGGGCCAGCCTTCAGCTATTGTGCTGGCGGGTGAAAAGGTAACCCCGGAATTGCAGGCTCTGCAGCAGGCGATCAGTGGTCAGACTTTGCGGGTCTATACCTCGGACGATGCCGTAGGGGTCGAGTTGGGTGGTTGCCTGAAGAACGTCTATGCCATTGCCTCAGGTATCTGTGATGGCCTTGGATTGCGGGACAACAGTAAAGCGGCTTTGTTGACCCGAGCTTTGCACGAAATGGTGCGTGTGGGCAAAGCGCTGGGCGGACAGGCGTCGACTTTTCACGGGCTTACGGGATTTGGCGATCTTGTATTGACTTGCAACGGCAAGGAGAGTCGAAATCGAATCTTTGGTGAAGAGTTCGCCAAGGGTGTCTCGGTTAAGGAATTGATCGAAGAACGCAAGATGACGGTTGAGGGATACCGCACGGCTCTGTGTTTTCATCAGATTTGTGAAGAAAAAGGTATCGAGGCTCCCATCCTTGAGCAGATTTATCAGATTCTTTTCAACAACCAAACTGCCAGAGAAGCTATTGTGGCCCTAATGAGCAGGGAGTTGAAGGAAGAAATCTGAGGACTTGAAAATAGTAAAGGCGGAGTGCCGAAGCACTCCGCCTGCTATGAACGATTAGGACCCTGAGAAAACTTTCTTCTAGTTAGTAACCGTATCCGCCACCATATTCTGGCATGGTTGAACTGTCACCAGCTTCGGGGGTCAAACCACCCGAACCACTGTCAACGACAGTAATACCTGCTCCCATTGAAGAATGTACCGTGCATCGGTAGAAGAGGTTATTTGGCGTGGAATCATCTGGCGTGTAGAAAAAGCCAGATGGCTCGGTTAGAATTTGATCTCCATAGAGGTCGCTCTCCTGCCAGCTGGAACCCGGAGCTGCAGTGGAGAGAGCGAAGGGATGACCTGAAAAATCGCCTCGAACGAAGAGGTAAGTCAAGCCGCGGACCATTTCAAGGTCTGGCCCGATTTCGCCATTGATGGTGTATTGGAAGCTACCCGAGTCAAAACCAACAACGAAGGTTTCAGCCGGAGGCATAAGAACACTGTCGATAACGTGGATTACGCCGTTTGAGGCAAGAATGTCAGCAGCAATAACATTGGAGCTGCCGTTAAGGACAACTCCGTCGCTGATGTCCACCAGTATGTCGCCACCAGCCAAAGGAGTTACAGGACCTGTCTCCAGCTGGGTGGAGAATACGATGCCGGAAACGACATGATAGCTGAGGATTTCGATCAGAAGGTCGCGGTTTTCTTCTTCAAGCAATGAAGCGACTGTTCCTTCCGGCAAAGCGTCAAACGCATCATCGGTTGGTGCGAAGACGGTGAATGGGCCCGGGCCTCCAAGAACCTCGGCGAGCTCCGCGGTTGTGACTGCTGCGAGCAACGTTTCAAAAGTACCGGCTGCAGCCGCAACTTCCGGAATGGAGTCGAATGGCAGGAGTACCTGGTCGATTACGTGAATCACTCCGTTGCTGGCAAGGACATCAGCCAAGGTGACTGTTGCGCTGCCGTTAATCAGAACATCATCGCCAACGAATTCAACCGTGATGGAACCCTCATTGAGCATGGTGACTGGACCCTCCTCAAGTTGACCGGAATAGACACTCCCATCAACGACATGGTAGGTCAGAACATCAATCAGCACATCCTGGTTTTCAGGCTGGAGCAGGAAATTGATTATAGCTGGGTCCACATTTTCGAATGCTTCGTCGGTTGGAGCGAAGACAGTGAATGGACCTGGACCTCCGAGAACATCCGCGAGTTCTGCGGCATCAACTGCTGCCAGCAAGGTCTCGAATAGACCGGCTTCGGTTGCTGTTTCGGGAATGCTGCTGTAAGGCAGCAGAACCTCGTCGATCACATGAACGACTCCATTGTTGGTAAGGACATCAGAGATGATGACCGTTGCACTGCTGTTGAGAATGACATCACTGTAGTCAAAAGCAATATCAATGCTGCTACCCTGCAGCGTTGTGGCCCAGCCTTCCTGAAGTTGTGTTGAGTAGATCGTCCCCCCAATAATGTGATAGGTGAGGATATTCACAAGGACTTCTGGGTTGGCCAGAATGTGATTCACCAGATTTTGGTCGACGGCATCAAAGGCATCGTCTGTTGGCGCGAAGATGGTGAAGGGGCCATCATCGATCAGAGTGTTCGCGAGTCCGGCATCTATCACAAGCTCAACCAGTGAAGACAAACCGTTCAATGCTGCAGTTTCTGCGATTGAAACCGGCGGTAGGAGCACACTGTCGATCACATGAATAACTCCGTTGCTGGCTTGTACGTCTGCAGATATGACTGTTGCGGTTCCGTTGATAATCACATCTCCACTGGAGAAGCTTACCAGGAGATCCTGACCTAAAAGGGTGTCTACGGGCCCGGCATTGAGATTGGCCGAGTAAACGGTCCCTGCTGCTACATGATACTGAAGGATGGCAACCAATTGGTCCAGATTCTCTTCTTCAAGCAAGGATTCCAGAGTGCCTTCTGGTAATGCGTCGAAAGCATCATCCGTAGGGGCGAAAACGGTGAACGGACCTTCTCCGCCTAGAGTGTCCGCGAGACCCGCTTCGGTAACGGCGGCCAACAATGTCTCAAAGATTCCTGCCTCGTCGGCTACTTCAGGAATGCTAGCCGGTGGCATCATGACCGTATCGATTACGTGAATTACACCATTGCGGGCGAGAATATCTGTTGCAGTGACCTGTGCGCCACTAATAAAGACGTCCCCGTTTTCAAAGGAAACCAGCAAGTCACTGCCTTGCAGCGAAGCGACTCCACCAGCTTGAAGCTGGTTTGAATAGACCGTTCCCGGAACCACATGGTAGGACAGGATGCTGACAAGCAGATCCTTATTCTCAGGATCCAGGAGTGAATCCAGCGTTCCTTCAGGTAGATTGTCGAAAGCGTCGTCAGTCGGAGCGAAGACTGTGAACGGGCCTTCGGTGATGTCTGCAAAAAGGGTATTCAGCTCTGCAGCGGTAAGTGCCGCTAGCAGTGTCTGGAAGGTGCCCGCCCCATCAGCCACGTCGGCAATGGAAGCAGGCGGCATCAATACTTCGTCGATGATGTGCACAACACCGTTGCTTGCGCCTATATCGACCTCAGTGACATTGCTTGAACCGTTCAGCACCACTCCTGAATAGTCTGCATCAATCCTAAGGGTAGCACCATTGGCTGCCGTGAACCAACCAGAAGTAACGTCGCGTGAAAAGACCTTACCTGAGAATACGTGGTACAACAGAATGTCTGCAAGGGTTTCTGGGTCATCCAACAAGTCCTCGATTGCCTGAGTTCCAAGTGCCTGAAAAGCCTCATCAGTGGGAGCAAAGATCGTGAAAGGGCCATCCTCGGCGAGAGTGTCATCCAAACCTGCAGCAGCGGCGGCGGTGAGAAGAGTCTCGAAGATACCCGCGCTGTCTGCGGTTTCAACCAGATTTGGAAGAGCTACCTTCGGCAGGTAGAAGTTAGCTTCACTGCCAAAACTGTAGAAGACCCTGGGATGGTTACCCGGTCCGAGATCCCATTCATCGAAGTAAATCCAATCTCCGGAACCTTCGGCGAGATACATGTAGGGGTAGAGGCCCCTTTCACTGTATAGCCAAGCCGGAATAATCGGGTCAAAGAGAAACAGACCGTCAGCGCCAGCCGGGGCTGTGTACAACCAGCCGTGGTCGACATGCCAAACCCAACCCTCGGCTTCGGTATTTAATTTGAAGGTTCCCAACCAGGGGGACTCATAGAAGTCGCCGGTCAAATTGACGATGTCGGTTAGAGGGCCCGAGGTGTCCTGGGCCGATGTCGGAATGCTTGTACCGAGCGCAAATGCCAGAAAACAGCCCGTTAAGGTTCGGAGAGACTTAAGTTTCATGATTGTATTTTTGGTTAGTAGAGAATTGATTCAGAACATTAAAGATTCCGTAACCCTCTATTTTTCAAGTGCATACAATCGTATTGAAACCTAAAGTAACGTATTTGTAATTATCTATTTACCGTTTGCTGATTTTCTAAATCCGTTTACCCCACAAATCGACCATCTATTAAAAAACGACAAAAACCGAAATTAGGATCACAAATCTTCAGCAGAATGAATTGACAGACCATTGATCTCGACACACAACTCTGAACTTTCTTTCGGGCGCGTAGCTCAGTTGGTTAGAGCACTACCTTCACACGGTAGGGGTCGTTGGTTCGAATCCAATCGCGCCCACCATTTCTACTACTTTCAGGGCTCCTGCGGCTCTATTGTTTTTTGGATTTCACCGAGGGTAGCGTCCGAGCAGATGATCAGCAGCTCGTCGCCAGTCTGCATTACCCAGTTGGGAGCGGGAGACTGTTCAACACTGTCACCCCGGCGAATGGCAGCGACCTGTGCACCAAATAGGCGTGGCCAATTGAGTTGGGCAAGTGTTTTGCCAACAATCGGAGATTGTTCTTTGATTAGCATGGATTCCATGACCACTGAATCGAGGTTCTGGTCGCTTATCTCTGAATCCTCCTGGTTGAGAATCTCTATGGCAGCGGTCACTTGTTTGGAATTACCCATTAGCAGCAATTCATCTCCAGGATAAAGGTGGGTTTGTGGTCCCGGGTGGCTCACTGGGAAACCCTGCCGTTCAACGCTGACAATGGTCGCTCCGGTTCTTTTTCTCAGTGCGAGTTGGCTCAAAGTTTGACCCGCAGCCTTGAAGCGATCGGGCAGCTGGAATTCATGCAAGCTGATGCCCCAACCTTGACGAGCCTGTGCCCAGTGTTGGGCACTTGTGCTGAATTCCTTATGTTCACTCAGAGTTTCGTGTAGAGCGATTTCCATATCACTGTGCCACCGAATAAACCGACGCCAGCCGATCCAGAGAGAGGCTGCGATGACGACCCCTAGCACCGCCAGCATCCAGCCACGAACGGTCTCATAGGGTAAGAAATTAATTAACCAAAAAAACAGAAGTAGGGTAGTCAACACGCGGAACACGAAAATCAGTCCTTTTTGAACGGTTGCGCGTCGACGCGTTTTGCGGGCAAAGGATTCCGCGATGATCATGGACACTGCATTAACATTTCTCCAAAGAGCCACCAGAGGAATGAGGATCAGCACGGAAACAACGAACCAATAGTAGGGAAGGACTGGTATCAGCCAGTCGTGGCCAGCTTCCTGGGAACTGTTTTCGACTGCATGGTAAATCGGATTGGCGAAGACCAGCAGCGCACTGATGAATAGAACCTGCACAATTACTTGCAGGATGCGGAAGCGCAGGAGACGCCAGAGAATACTTGTCTGCTGGCGTTTGCCGAAATCGCCCCAGATTTTTCGGTAGGCAGCGATACTTTCCATCCAGAACTGGGACCTCGGCCGGCTGAACCAATTCGCGATGCCTTCTGATCGGGCCATCAGCACCGGAGCGATCAAGCTCGTTAACAAGGATACGCCAACCGCAATGACCTGAAAGCGTTCCGGAATTACACCGGATGCAACTCCCATGCCGGCAATAATGAATGAAAACTCCCCGATAGGGCTTACAGAAAGGCCCGTCCGGATCGATGTTCGACTGTCCTCACACAACAGGAGAAGACTGACTGTTGCTAGAAGCGGGCGTAGAATCAGACAGATCAAAGTCCCTAGTAGAATCCAGTGTAAGGCGCTGGGAATTACACTAATCTGGATAGACATGCCAATCGCGACAAAAAACACTGCGGCAAAAACATCCTTCATGCCTGAAAAAGCACGTTCCACAAAAGGCAACTGCCGCGTTTCGGCAATAATCAGACCGCAAAGAAAAGCGCCCAGTGCAAATGAGTAGCCGGCATAAACCGACAGAATCGCCATCAGGAAGAGCAATCCGCCAATAAAAATTGCCTCCAGCTCGTGGGAATGGGTTTTGCTAATTTTGTGGAAAACCCGCGGTATGATCAGGAGTCCGGCAATCAGGACCAAGATGACAAATCCACCAAGGAGTCCCAGGCTCTTCAACACCTCAACCCCGCCTGAACTATCCGGCGCTTCATAGGCGACCAGGGAGCCAAGAAAGGTTATCAGGGCAATGGCGACAAAATCCTCAAGCAAAGTAATGCCCATGGCAAGACGCCCGGAGCGTTCGTGCGCCATACTCATTTCCTGCAAAACTTTGCCGATAATTGCAGAGCTACTGACCATGAACAGGGCAGCAAAAAACAGTCCTTCAATGGCTGAAATGCCAGCCAGGCCTGCACCTGCTCTGATTATAGTCAGTAGCAAAAAAGCAATTAGGACGGTGGCGATGACGGCGGACAATCCGAGGGCTTTCAGTCGTTTCAGTTGGATCCCTAGACCGATGGAGAACATCAGAAAGATCACCCCGATCTGTGAAAGCAGGTGAATGCGCTCTTCATCGACTACGTATATAAACGTGACTTCAGGGGTTCCAATGAATAGGCCGGCCCCGAGGTAGCCAACAATGGGGGACAATGAAAGGCGTTTGCAGCAATAACCTGCCAGGGCTGCTGCCAACAGGATTACGGACAAGTCTCGGATAAAGTAAGCCGCTTCAGTCATCTGCGTCCAAGAAAACAGGAATTCGGTTATAGAAGAAAGAATTTTCTCTTTCTCGTTGCGAAATCCGCGATTTCCTCTCCGTATATTAGCTTATGGAGTTGGCCCGAGTTAAAAGCGCGTATCGTCGGTACGCACCCATTTACAATTTCATCTTCGGTCGCATTGTGAATGAAGGTCGTCGTCGAGCAATTGACGTTCTGCCGCAGCGCCCAGGCGACCACATTCTGGAAGTCGGTGTTGGCACGGGTATTTCGCTCGGCTTCTACGACAAACACGTGGATGTCACTGGCATTGATGTCAGCCCGGAAATGCTGGAACGCGCCCGCAAACGCTATCCCAAATCTCGCTATCCCAATATTCGCGAGTTGATCGAGATGGATGCCCAAGACCTGAAGTTTCCGGACAACACTTTTGACGGCGTTATGGCGATGTATGTTGCCTCTGTGGTTCCGGACCCCAAGGAAATGATGCGGGAAATGTTTCGGGTTTCCAAGCCGGGTGCCCCGATCCTGGTGGTGAATCACTTTGCCTCCAGCCGCAAGGCACTACGAATGGTGGAAGATCGCTTTGCCCCTCTGTCCAATCGCCTGGGCTTCCGACCGGACTTCTCGATGGAAAAGTTCCTCGAAACCATTGATGCGACTCCGGAAAGCATTAGCTCGGTTAACATTGGCGGTTACTGGAAGTTGGTTGTATTCCGCAAGCCTGGCAGCAACGGGCAGGGACCGTCCGGCAGCAATGGAAAGGCCGTCACCGGGACGAACGGTCATGCCTAGAGGTCCAACCGCCATTGGATCGGCGCTTGACTTTTACGCAAAGCCCCAGCTTCTTCAGAAGTCTATCATGCTGAGTTTTCGGAAGATTTGCAGCGCCACAATAGGCGCCATTATTAGCTAAGGGATCGGCTTGCGCGGCAACTCCGATCCCCGCGACCCCTGTCCGCCGACTTCCTTTTCTTCCGATTTTTCAATTTTCCTTTTTTAAAGCATGAATACTGCTGATTCCGTTTTTATTTACGATACGACTTTGCGCGATGGCACCCAGGGTGAGGGTGTCTCTTTTTCTGCAGCGGACAAAATTCTCCTCGCGGAAAAGATGGATGCATTTGGCATCGATTACATCGAGGGTGGTTGGCCCGGATCCAATCCGCGCGACATGGAGTTCTTCGCCAAGGCGCAGAATCTGAAACTCAAGCACGCGAGGATTGCCGCCTTTGGTTCGACCTGCCGTGCAAAGGTCAAAGCGGCCGAAGACCCCCAGTTGCAGACCCTTCTCGAAGCAAAAACACCGGTGGTTACGATCTTTGGCAAAACCTGGTTGCTGCACGTGACAGAGGTGTTGCGGACGACAGCCGAGGAAAACCTGCGCATGATTGAAGATTCCGTGCGTTTCCTGAAGGATGCAGGCCGCGAGGTGATCTACGACGCCGAGCACTTTTTCGACGGCTACAAGGACAACCCTGAATACGCTATCCAGACTTTGCGGGCCGCCGCTGCGGGTGGCGCAAGTTGGGTAGTGCTCTGCGACACCAACGGCGGGTCCATGGTGCAATGGCTGCAGGATGTTGTCAAAAAAGTGACGCAGACCATGGCCCCTGTTCGCGTGGGTATGCATTGCCACAATGACTGCGGCCTTGGTGTTGCCCTGTCGGTTGCCGGAGTAGAGGCAGGAGCACGCATGGTGCAGGGGACCATGAATGGCTATGGGGAGCGCGTCGGCAATGCTGACCTGGTGGCGATCATGCCAAACCTAAGCCTGAAACTGGGCTTCGACTTCAATGCCGCGAAGAATATGGATCACTTGAGGGAATTCTCCCTCGAAGTCGATCGCTTCGCCAATTTGCCATCCAACAGTAAAGCTCCTTTCGTCGGCGAATCTGCATTTGCCCACAAGGGCGGCGTGCATGCGAATGCGGCACAAAAGGTGGCTCACAGCTACGAACACATCGAACCGGGCAAAGTGGGTAATCGCCAGCGCATTCTACTCTCGGATATGTCAGGTGGCAGTAGCGTGGCCATGAAGGCTGCGGAAATGGGCATCGATATCGACCCCAAGTCCAACGAAATGCGGACTTTCCTGGCGCGACTCAAGGAACTCGAGAACAAGGGCTATGAATATGAAAACGCGGACGCTTCCTTCCTTGTCTTGCTGAGTCGCCATTTCCAGGGATACAAGGACAACTTCCGCCTCGTCAGCTACCGGACGATCTCCGAAGTGGTCCGGGATAAAAACGAAAACATTTCCGAAGCAGTGGTTAAAATCCGCGTCGACGGCGAATCCGAAATCCGCATGACGGTGGCCGAGTCCACCGGTCCGGTCGGTGCGCTCGACCATGCGATGCGTCAGGCCTTTGGTCTGCAATTTCCTGAACTGCGTGCAGTTGAGCTTTATGACTACAAGGTGCGCATTCTGCAGACGGGGCAGGGTACCGACTCGATCGTTCAGGTGCTGATGCAGTCCGGTGATGAGGATTCCACCTGGTGGACCTGCGGGGCGGACCCCAACATCATAGAAGCCAGCTGGCAGGCCCTGCGCGATTCCTACCGCTACAAGTTGCTCAAGAACAAGCACACGCCCAGTGGCTCACTCGCGGGCGAGGGTGCCGATTGATAGCCGGCCAAGACTGTATGAACCGCCGTCCACCCAAAAACCTTCATCCGGAACCCTTCGAATACCATCAGGAGATCGAACTGGAGATTTCCGACCTGACAAACCTGGGTTCTGGGGTCGGTCGGGTGGACGGCTGGGTCGTTTTTGTGCCTTTTGCGCTCCCGGGAGAGCGGATCAAGGCGCGTGTCTGGCGCAATAAAAGCAATTACTCGGATGCCGATCTGGTCGAGGTGCTGAATCCTTCGCCGGATCGGGTGGAGCCTCAATGCGGTTTGTTTGCGATCTGCGGGGGTTGTCAGTATCAGCATTACAGCTACGAAAAACAGCTGGAGTGGAAGACCCATCAGATTGTCGAAGGTTTGAAACGCATCGGCAAACTGGAGTTAGAGGTGAATCACTGCCTGGGCTCGCCGTTACAATATGGATACCGCTCAAAAATAACACCGCATTTTCGTGAATCACCTGCGCACAACGATACACCGATTGGCTTTCAACAGGTCGGTTCCCGCGCTTTAGTGGATGTGGAGCAGTGTCCGATCGCCAGCCCGGCCATCAACAAGCAGCTGCCAGAGGCACGCGAGGCGCTGCGCTCGGGAACACGTAAGTTCAAGAAGGGTGGTACGCTTTTGCTGCGCGATGCGGATGAGGGGGTTGTAAACGACATGTCCCGGGTTGTGACGGAATCCGTTGGGCCTTATCGCTTCAGTTTCGTCGCAGGCGAATTCTTTCAGAACAATCCGCAGGTATTGCCAAAAATGGTCGATTACGCACTAGACCGGGCAAAAGAAGCAGGTTCAGACTATCTCGTCGATGCTTACTGCGGCGTCGGTGTTTTCGGCATCTGCGGGTCCAAACGCTTTAAAGCTATACATGGCGTTGAGGTCAGTGCCAAGGCAATCGACCTCGCGAATGAAAACGCGGCTTCCAATTGCATCGAAAACATTCAGTTCACCTTGGGTCACGCCGAGGCGATTTTTGCCGGACTCAGGTTTCCGCCAGAGCACACGACTGTTTTATTGGATCCGCCCCGCAAAGGCTGCGATGCTTCATTCATTCGTCAACTTCTGAGCTTCAGCCCCAAACGCATTGTTTACGTCAGTTGCGGTCCGGACACACAGGCCCGTGATGCTCAGCTCATCTGCGAAGGCCCCTACCGCGTTTGCGACGTACAGCCCTTTGACCTCTTTCCGCAGACGCGTCACATCGAGAATGTGATGACCTTTGAGCGGATTGCAGAATAGCTTCTGCGGCCGCAGGGTTACTCAATCATATCCCGTAGCTTCTGGTAGACCAGCTCCGCGACCTTACGCTGTCCATCCTTGTTCGGATGGATGCCGTCCGGAAGGTTTAAGTCAGAATTGCCGGCAACACCCTCGAGCAGAAAGGGCAGCAGGACCAGGTCATGGCGATCGGCCAATTCCGGATAGATGGCATCGAAGCTCTGACGAAAATCGCTACCCATGTTTGGCGGTGCCAGCATTCCGGCAAGCAGTATCCTTACATCCGGATGGGCCTCGCGGACCGTTTCAATGATGCGGTCCAGATTGTTTTGAGTCCCGGAAGTTTCCAGGCCGCGCAAAGCATCATTGGCGCCCAGGGCGAGCACCAGAATGTCCATTTTCTGGTGGCTCAGCCAGGCAATGCGCCGGGCTCCACCCGCGCTCGTGTCCCCGCTGATGCCCGCATTGACAATTTCCGCCGTAATGCCAGCCGCTTTCAGGCGCTCGCCGACCAATGCCGGATAGGCCTCGGATTCGTCCAGGCCATAGCCAGCCGTCAGGCTGTCGCCGAGGAAAACAATGCGCAGCGAATCGGCTTGGGCGCTTGAAAAAACACCTAAACAGATGGCAATTATGATAAACTGCAGCATATTCAGCGGCTTTGAGTAACTCATGACCGAACAATCTATACCCGCTCCGCCAATTCTCAAACTGGAAAAGGTCATAAAGACCTATCACAGTGGTCATCAGTCGCTGACGGTGATCCGTGACATCACTTTTACCGTGCCGCCGGGAGAGTCGGTGGCCATTATCGGGCCTTCCGGCAGTGGTAAGACGACTTTACTTGGCATTTGTGCAGGTCTGGATCAGCCCAGCGAGGGCGCAATCGAGCTCTGCGGGCACCGGTTGGACCAATTGACAGAGGATCAGCGGGCAGAGGTTCGCAATCGCAAGCTGGGTTTCGTATTTCAGAATTTCCAATTAATTCCGACGCTGACCGCCCTCGACAACATACTGATTCCCCTGGAATTGCGTGGAGACCGCAAGGCGCGGGAGCAGGCCCTCGACTGGCTGGCTAAAGTTGGATTGGCTGACCGGGGGCATCATTATCCAGTCCAGCTTTCGGGCGGCGAGCAGCAGCGCATCGCTTTGGCCCGTGCCTGTGTGGGTAATCCGGAAATCCTTTTTGCAGACGAGCCGACCGGAAACCTGGACGATGAAACCAGTCAGCAGATTGAAGACCTGCTGTTTGAAACCCATGCACGGATTGGCAATACGATGGTACTTGTAACCCACGCCCGTGAATTGGCCCAGCGCTGCGACCGGGTGCTGCGCATCCGCTCCGGACATCTCGAAGAAGTTACCGACCATGTCCGAAGCTGAGTTTAAAACCCGTCATCCGGGCTTGGCCTGGCTGGCCAAAATGGCCTGGCGCGACAGCCGCGGTCAGCGCCGCCTGCTGGCGCTGTTTACCCTCTCCATCGTTTTTGGTGTTGGTGCCGTTGTGGCCATTCAATCCCTCCGCAGCAATCTGTCTGACATCATTGAGGTCCAGTCCCGGGCTTTACTCGGCGCCGATCTGGTTCTGCGCTCTCAGCAAGCCTTTGGCGTGGAGATGGATGCCTTCATGGCCGATCTGGGTGGGCAGCAAACACGCGAAATTCGTCTGCGCTCAATGGCATTCTTTCCGGGCAGCAGCGGCAGTCAGTTCGTCCAACTGCGCGCGCTTGATGGACCTTATCCGCTGTATGGCGAGATGGAGACCGAACCCGTTGAACTGGGGCCGAATCCGAATGACTGGCAGGATGGGGTGCTGGTTGAGGAGAACCTGATGATTCAGCAGCAACTGGCGCCCGGAGATTCGATTCGCCTGGGTGATGCCGAATTCCGGATTGCCGGTCGCCTAGTCCGGGTTTCCGGAGAATCGGAAGTGTCGGGGTTTTTCTCACCGCGTATTTATCTGACCATTGATCAGTTGCAGGAGACCGGACTGCTGCAGGAAGGCAGTATTATCAACCACCGGGCCTATTTCCGTTTTCCAGACGGTCTTACTGAAACGATTCAGGAAAAGCTGCAGGAGGCCCGAAATAATCTGTTTGTGGATTATGGAATCCGGCGCGAAACGGCTGAAAACCGCCAGGAGAGGGTTGAGCGGATCCTCGCTAATCTATTCGATTTCCTTAATTTGATCGGATTCATTGCACTGCTCCTCGGGGGCATTGGTGTCGCTGGGGCAGTGCATATTTTTCTCCAACAGAAGGTCAATACAATGGCCTTGCTGCGTTGTCTGGGGGCATCGTCCGGCCTGGCCTTTCAAATCTACTGGTTGCAGGTCAGTGTTGTCGGTATGCTCGGTGCTCTGGTGGGGGCAATGTTGGGGGTTGGTATTCAATTCCTTTTGCCAATTCCGCTAAGGGCCTTCTTGCCCTTTCCAATTGAGGTCCAGTTTGATCCAGGTGCCGTCCTGGCGGGATTATTGTTCGGCTGGCTGATTGTGAGTCTATTTTCGTTTGTGCCGCTTTTGAAGATAAGGGGCGTAAGCCCTTTGAAGGTCATCCGTTCCAGCGTCGGCAATGCCCGTCCTATGCGACGCGACCCGCTGTTCTGGGCTCTGATCATGGCCATTGTTGCGGCTATTTCCACTTTCAGTGTTTTGCAGACCCAACAATGGACCTACGGGCTGGCCTTTGTTGCTGGACTGGGTGGTTCTCTGCTGTTGCTCGCTGGATTGGCCTGGCTGCTGCGATGGGCACTAAGGCTCAGCGCCCGTAGAAGTGGATCTTTTGCCTGGAGGCTGGGGCTCAGTAACCTCTACCGACCGAATAACCGAACCCTGTTGATGGTGGTGAGCATCGGTATGGGTGTTTTGCTGATCCACACCCTGTTCCTGGTCCGTGCTGCGCTGCTTCACCAAGTCGAAGGGCAGGACACCGGCGATGCGCCCAATGTTATTCTGCTGGATGTGCAGTCCGATCAGTTGGATGATTTACAGTCTTTCCTCAGCGACAACGGCTTCAGCGCGCTTGAAACCCTGCCCATTGTGACTATGCGGGTTGCGGCAATCAATGGCCGTGAAATGCGGGAACTGCGCGAGGATCCGGATGCCGGCATCTCGCATTGGATTTTCTCCTGGGAATTCCGAAATACATTCCGCGATCATGTTCTCGACAACGCGACTGTCATCGAAGGCGAGTTCGTGCCACGCTACGATGGCCCGGAGCCCTACCCGATATCGCTCTCGGAGAACGTTCTAGATGATATGAAAGTGGGTATTGGGGACCGTATCAGCTGGAATGTTCAGGGTGTCCGAATAGAGACCGTTGTATCCAGTGTGCGCCTAATTGAATGGGAAGTGGGACGGCAGAACTTCAACGTCGTCTTCCCGCTTGGAACAATCGAAGACGCGCCGGTTGTGTATGCGGTCACGGTGAGGGCCCGCGATCGGGCTGAATCGTCCAGTTTGCAGGCCTCGCTCACGCAAAGATTTCCAAATGTCAGCATGTTGGACCTGACACTGCTGTTTGAGACTATCAACAACATTCTCGACCGGGCGGCATTTGTGATTCATTTCATGGCCGCCTTCACCATTGCAACGGGTTTGACCGTGCTTGCAGGTTCCGTCGTGACCAGTCGCTACCAGCGCATCAAAGAGAGCGTTCTGCTTCGGACCCTTGGTGCCTCGGGGGCTTTTATTCGTAAACTGCTGATGATCGAATTCCTCTTGCTCGGTTTCATCGCTGCAGCCGCTGGTATTTTATTGTCCATTGTCAGCACCTGGGCGCTTCTGTGGAGCATGTTCGATCTTGAATTGGTGTTGAACTGGCAAGGCAGTCTTCTCACTCTGGTGAGTGTCGTAGCCTTAACCCTGATCACAGGCCTGCTGACTACCCGCGGCATCGCCTCACAGCCACCCCTGGCCGTCCTGCGACGGGAAGAGGGATAAAGAATATGGACCGATGAAAACAATTCGCCGCTACACCGACCCGACCCGAGCGCATTTCGACCAGTCTTTACTTGAAGGCCACGGCGTTTCCGTTTTCCTCAAGAATGAAAACATGGGCAGCATGGCACCCATCTTTTCCGCCGCCAACGGCGGCATCGAGTTGCAGGTTGATGAGGAAGACGTCGAGAAGGCTCTGCAGGTCCTGGGGCCGGAGAGCAACAACCCTGAAAAGGTAAACGAACTGTCCAGCGAATTGAATCGGCTCTTTGGCTTCTCTGTCCTATGCGGCCTGCTCAGCGCATTCCTGCATAGCGCCAGTCAGGGTTTTTCTCTTGAAGCTGTTGACCGAACGGTCACCGCAGGCATCGCGGGTTTTTTCGTCGCTGTGGTAGCGATCTCAAGCCTCAAGCGACTGTTGGGGAAAAGCCGGGAATAGGGAGATTATCCAGTTGCGGTTTTTCAACATTGCAATCGGATCCATTGGGCTTGGAGAATGACGTTCCAGACATCAAAAACCCATGACTGGGACGAATTTAAATATTATCGCAGCGGCCGGATTACTCTCCGTGCTGACTTAGCGGGCGGCATCCTGAATCGCCTCACCTGTGGCTTCGGTATCTTTGCCGAAACCGTCCATGGTATTGCAACCGGAAATGATCATCGCGCCAATAAGGGTAAGGGCGACGAATATGGAACAAAGGCTGATGGAACGGATAGTTTTAGGTTTCATAGCAGGACAGATTACTTTATAACGAAGCAATAGGGAATAGGGCGTTGCCCGGCATTGCCGATTGTCAGCGGCCTTAGGTTGGATATTCGGGTTTTGCCCCATATTACCGCAGCGAGTTTCAGGCACAATGGAACCCTACAGCACAATTTCCATGACGCTATGCATCCTGAAACAAGCACTGAATGATAATGCCTGAACAAAGCGACCTTCTGCGAACTTTGCAAAAAGACTCGTTTGATTATTTTGTGCACCAGAGCAATCCGGCCAATGGGCTTGTGCAGGATAAATCGCAGCAAGGCTGGCCCGCAAGCATTGCTGCCGTCGGGTTGGCGCTCGCAGCCTATCCGGTAGGTGTTCAACAAGGCTTTATGACGCGTTACGCTGCCGTTAAAAGAACCTTGGCGACACTGCGTTTTTTTGCCAACTCAGCCCACGGCCCTGAATCCGATGCCACCGGGTACAAGGGTTTTTACTATCACTTTCTCGACATGCATAGTGGCCAGCGGGCGTGGGGCTCCGAACTATCAAGTGTGGACACTGCGTTCCTGCTTGCCGGGATGTTGGCGGCGGCTGCCTATTTTCAGCGTGAGACGGCGGAGGAGGACGAAATTCGGAGGCTCGCGGATGCACTCTATTGCAAAGCCGATTGGCAGTGGATGCAGGATGGGGCTGCGGCGGTGAGTCACGGCTGGACGCCCGAAAAGGGCTTTCTGCCTTACCGCTGGCAGGGCTACGACGAAGCACTGATCATCTATCTGCTAGGCCTGGGCTCGCCAACACACCCGCTGCCGGTCGAGAGCTATCGCGCCTGGGCTTCGACCTATAAATGGAAGAAGATTTACGGCATCGAGTTCCTCTATGCCGGCCCCTTGTTCATTCATCAGTTGTCGCATGTTTGGGTCGACTTCCGCGGGATTCGTGACGCGTTTATGCGGCAATATGACCTGGACTACTTTGAGAACAGCCGGCGGGCCACGTTGCTGCAGCAACAATATGCAATCCGCAACCCCCGCGGTTTCGCCCATTACGACAAATTTTGCTGGGGCATTACTGCGAGTGACGGGCCGGGACCGAAAACACTCAGATTAGACGGCGTCAAACGCGTCTTTTTCGACTACATCGCACGCGGCGCTCCTTTCGGCCCCGACGACGGCACGCTCGCACCCTGGGCCGTGGTTGCATCGCTTCCGTTCGCGCCGGAAATCGTCCTGCCCACAATTCAAAACTATGAGCGCATGAACCTGGAGGCAGCTCTGGACTACGGCTACAAGGCGAGCTTTAACCCGACTTTTCCAGCTCAGCCAAAATATGAACACGGCTGGGTGTCGCCGTACAACTTCGGCCTCAATCAGGGGCCGATTGTATTGATGATAGAGAATTATAACAACGGATTCCTATGGTCTCTGATGCGCCAGTGCCCCTACCTCGTTGTCGGCTTGCGGCGGGCAGGGTTTTCCGGAGGCTGGCTGGAATGAACCGGCTGTTTTTCACTTCAGAATTGCTAATAAAAATCCGTTGGATCAAACCAGTCTAGCGCTCAAGAGCGCATCTCAACCTGATGCTTTAAACCGTCATCGACCAGAGGGATGGCCTTGCCTTCTATTTTGTTTCCGTCAAGGAGGAGGTAAGTTGGGGATCCTTTCGCCGCTCGAATGACGCTAATGTGGTAGAATGTATTTTGGTAACGGTAGTGAACTTTGAAGGAATCCCAAGCTTTGGGGAGGTGGGGACTGAGATACATCTGGTCAACTTCGAGGCGGAGGCCCAGGAGTGTTTCCACTATGAGGCGGTACATCCAGCCTGCGGATCCGGTGTACCAGCTCCAGCCACCGCGACCGACGTTGGGCTCCACGGAATAGATGTCGGCGGTGACGACATAGGGTTCGACTTTGTAGCGATTGACACTGGCGGCGTCAGTGGCGTGGCGGACGGGGTTAAGCAGATTGAAGAGTTCCCAGGCCTTTTCGGATTCGCCGAGCTCTGCAAAGGCCATTGCTGTCCAAATTGCAGCATGGGTGTATTGGCCGCCATTTTCGCGCACGCCTGGGATGTAGCCCTTGATGTAGCCGGGTTCGACCTCGGATTTGTCGAAGGGTGGGTCGAACAGCTGGATTATGCGTGCGTCCCGTCGCACGAGGCGCTCGTCGACGCTCTCCATGGCGCTGCGGGCGCGCTCCGGATCGCCTGCGCCGGAGAGAACGGACCAGCTCTGCGCGATGGAGTCTATCTGACATTCCTCGTTGCTGGCAGAGCCGAGTGGAGTGCCGTCGTCAAAGTAGGCTCGTCGATACCAGTCGCCGTCCCAGCCGTTGGCTTCGATGTTTTTCCGCAACTGCGTTGCCTCGCGGGCACATTCGGCGGCAAATTCGGGGTCGTCGCGGCTCTGAGCGAGCGCTTCGAAGCGGCGGAGGATGTCGCAGAGGAAAAAGGCCAACCAGACGCTTTCGCCCTTACCTTTTTCGCCAATCAGGTTCATCCCGTCGTTCCAGTCGCCGCATCCGATTAACGGCAGACCGTGGATGCCGAATCGGAATCCACGGCGGATCGCGCGCTGGCAGTGCTCGTATAGGGTGCCATCCTCTTCGGACCGCTGAGGCAGGTCGTAGTAGGATTCTTCGTCGGCGTTGACTGGGCGGCCTTCGAGGAAGTGGACTCGTTCGTCGAGGATGCCGGTGTCGCCGGTCGCCTTGACATAGCGACTGGCACAGTAGGGTAGCCAAAGGTAATCGTCGGAAAAATGGGTACGGACTCCTCGGCCCGCTGGTGGATGCCACCAGTGCTGTACATCGCCTTCGATAAATTGCCGGGACGCCGCGCGTAGAAGTTGCTCGCGGGCGGCCCATGGGGCGGCGTGGATCAGTGCGGTGGTGTCCTGCAGCTGATCGCGGAAACCATAGGCCCCTCCCGACTGGTAGTAGCCACTGCGCCCCCAGTAGCGACAGCCGAGAGTTTGGTATTCGAGCCAGCCGTTTACGAGGAAGTTGAGAGCGGGGTCGGGCGTTTCCGCGTTAACACTGCCGAGGGTTCTTTTCCAAAACTCCCAGACTGCTTCGAGTGCGTGCTTTGCGCGTGCGATACCACAGAAGCGTTGTACCAGTTGGCGGGCTTCGTCGATGTTGTCGCCAACCCCCAGGGTGAAGACTAGTTCGAGGTCTTCTCCATCGGCAATCTCGAAGGGCACCTGAAGGGCTGCGCAGGGATCCAGGCCCGCACCCAGTTGTCCAGAGAGGCGCGAGTTTTTCATAGCGGCGGGGCGTGCGATACTGCCGTTACGGCCGAGAAATTCGGCGCGGCTGCCAGTGACTGTGTGCATAGGGTCATTGACCGCCACAAACACGGTTTTGTCAGCGAACTGACGATTGTAGGCGTTCCGGGCGAAAACTGCGCCTGTTACAGGGTCTGGAGCTGTAACGATGTGCATCATATTCGAGTGCCGCCATTCGCCGAGGACCCATTCCCAATACCCGGTTGCCGTCAGACGGCGGGCTCGACCAGAGCGGTTACGGATTTTAAGGACAACAAATTTGACCGGAGCTTCGGTCGCGACATAGGTCCAGAGTTCACTTTCAATGCCTTGCTGGCGTGTGTTGAAAACGCTGTAGCCGAAGCCGTGTCGACAGCTGTATTGACCCTTACCAGGTGCTGGCAGAGGCGAAGGCGACCAAAACCGACCTGTCTCTTCGTCGCGCAGGTAAAACGCCTCTCCACTCGTGTCCCGGATGGGGTCGTTGTGCCAGGGGGTAAGACGGAAGCCGTTGGCATTGTCGACCCAGGTGTAGGCTGAACCACTTTCGGATATGACGGTGCCGATACGCGGGTTGGCTATGACGTTAGCCCAGGGTGCGGGGGTTGTGTGGCCTGGCCCCACTTGGATGACATACTCGCGTCCATCCGCAGTGAAGCCACCGTGACCGTTGAAGAAGACGAGATTCTTGACGGGTTTCGCAGGTGGGTCGACGAACTCCGGGCTTCCCCGGTTGGGGATCAACGGGAGGACCTTGCGTGCAGGTGGTGTCCGTTGCCCGACTTGCTGGGCAAGGCTATCAGCACCGTCGGTCAGAATGACGCGGGCGACGGAGTGGAGGAGCACACGTTCCTCTTCGCTGAGATCCTCGCTGCGCCTGACAAAGATTCCGCCTGGTTTGTCCAGACGGTGCTCAGTTCTGTTCGCGTTGATGAGATCCAGAATGCGGTCCTGCAGTTGTTGACGATAGCCCGAGAAGTCCTCATTGAGTATGACAAGGTCCGTTTCCAATCCTTTGCTTCGCCAATAAGCGTGGGCCTGGAGGATCTGTTCGATCAAATGGATACGGTGCACATCCCCAATGCGCATCAGAACAACAGGAAGGTCGCCGGAGATGCCGAAGGTCCAGAGGCCGGACTGATTGATGCGATTTCGCGAGAGCATACCCTCAGCCGCGCGGTACAAGGGATTTGCAAAAACAATTGAACCGGCGAGGCGGGCGTAGATTTGGGTTTCTGCTTCGCTTGCTTGCATCTGGTAGAGTTCCAATTGGCTGTGCGACCAGGCCATTTCGAAGGCACGGGCTGCAAAACTTGGGTCACGGAATTGGCCGATCAGAGCCAGTGCCCCTTCGCGCGTTTCGGCCATACCGGATATAATGTGCCAGTTTGCGGAGGTATCGGCGTCCATTATGACTCCCTGGCGGATCGCGACGATGGGATCGAGTACGGAGCCGTCAGAGTTGGACAGAGGGCCAAGGGTGTCGAAAGCAGCCGGATTTTCGGCGTCGCGGGTACGACCCAGGAATTTCCCCCGGTTGGTCTCGTAGGAGACTTCTCCGGCGGTGGCACCCTGGGTTGTCATAAGATGAAACAGCCAAGGCGGATTTTCTCCAGGTGCGCGGGCGCGCCGACTGCAGAGGATCGCGTGCAAATCGGGTAGAATTTCGGTTTGCACAAAGAGATTGCTGAAGGCCGGGTGGGCTAGGTCCGAAGCTGGTGGAGCGAGCACGACCTCGGCGTAGCTCGTTAGTTCGATGTTTCGTTTGTGCGGGGAGAGGTTGGTGAGGGTTACCCGCCGGACCTCAACATCGTGCTCAGGGGAGACTGCAATTTCTGTATGGGCATCGATATCGTAGTCGCGACGACGGTATTCGGCCCGGCCTTCTTCAAAAATGGCTTCATAGTGATCTGGTGTCCGGCGGGTAGGCTGGAAAGCTGACGACCAGAGCTTGCCCGATTGGGTGTCGCGCAGGTAACAGAAGGTGCCCCATGCGTCGCTCGCTGCATCCTCACGCCAGCGTGTGACTGCAAGATTCTTCCATCGACTGTAGCTTCCGCCGGAGTTTGTTGCCATGACGTGGTAGCGGCCATTGGACAGCAGTTGAATTTCAGGGACAGCGGTGTGTGGAGTCGTAATTAAGCGTAGGGCAGTGCCCCCGGTGCCCGGCGGTTTACGGGCAGCGCTGACCTCTGCTGCATGCGGTTGCAGTGGCTTTGAGGATTTCGGTATGCGCTCACAGAGCAGTAGCTCCGAAGCTTTCAGGAAAGGATCTGCGAGAAAGCGCCTTTGCATCGGCTGCTGGTGGATAACGGAGCTTATTGCGAGCAGGCTCATCCCCTGATGGTGTGCCATATAGGAGTGCAGAGCGCTGCTGGTATGACCGCGGGGAATTCGGGACGGGGTGAAGTCAATTGCTTCGAACATACCGTAGTCGCCGCGGTAACCATCCCCTGCCAGACGTTCCAGGTTGCGGCAGGCTTCGATGGGTCTAACCATGAGAGCGAGAGCGGAAGCATAGGGAGCGATGACCAGGTTTTCGGCAAGACCTCGTTTAAAACCGAGGCCCGGGACGCCGAAGGCGCTGTATTGATAAATGCCATCGGCATCGGTCAGGTTGTAGCAAGATTCTGAAATGCCCCAGGGAACGCCCCGCTGACGTCCGTATTCGATTTGTCTGGTCACGACTGCCCGGTATGTTTCGTCGAGCAGGGTGTGCTCATGAGTAGGCATCCAGAGCAGGGGCATGAGGTATTCGAACATTGAACCGCTCCAGGAGAGCAGGGCCATGGATCGCTTTTGCGTGGTGATCTGGCGTCCGAGAGTAAACCAGTGGTGGGGCTGCAGGTGCCCCTGCGCCACCAAAATGTAGCTGACAAGTCGGGCTTCGGAGGCCAGCAGGTCGTAGAATGAGGCATCGAGCCGACGTTCACTTACATTGTAGCCAATGGAAAGCAGATCCCGTGTGGGATCGTGTAGAAAGGAGTAATCCATTTCCGCCAATCCGGTACAACGCTGAGCCAGGTCGTCTATATGACGGATGCGGAGTGCCGCGCTGCCTCCGTCCGCTTCGTTTAGGGCCAGCTCTTGCAGGGTCGGTATTGGCGTGTCGGCACTCAGTTCGGAAGTATGTCTTTCCAGATCGTCCCGAAGGGATTGTGCCTGAATAATGAGGGCATGGATCCACCACTGGGTTTCGGTGGAAACATCTGATGGCAGGTTCTTGACTTTAAGGCAGAATGCCTCCAGCCACTTGTGGGCTTTGCTGTAATTTGCAGGGGGAGGCGACTTGAGCATCTGTTGCAGGAGGGCGGTCTCGGGGATCTTAATTCTTTGAAGCGTGTCACTGAGTCCGCTAAACATTGCGGCTGGGAAAAGGGAGCGGTCTTTTATTTCCAAAAGCCCGGCGCGAAGAGTCAGCAGTGATCCCGCAAGATTGCCGCTGTCGACGCTTGAAATGTAGTGGGGTGCCAGCGGCGCAAGAGTACGAGTGTCATACCAGTTGTAAAAATGTCCACGGTAGCGATCCAGACGATCCATTGAGTCAAGTGCTTTGGCTGTTCGGTCGAGGAAATCAGTCGTGGAAATGTAGCCAAAATCAGAAGCTGCCAGATTCGCGAGTAGTCCCATGCCAATATTTGTCGGCGAGGTGCGGGTGGCAATTATAGGCGAAGGGCGTTCCTGGAAGTTATCCGGGGCGAGCCAGTTTTCTTTTTCTGTGGCGAAAACCTCAAAGTAGCGCCAGGTTTCCCGAGCCAGGCCGCGCAGGAAGACCTGTTGGCTTTCTGGCAGGATTTCCTTTTTCCGGGGAATCGGCCGACTGATCCACCAGCCGATTAGAGGGGAAGCAAACCAAAGCACCAAAATTGGACCGCTTGTGAACAGTTCGCTTGGATGTGTTACTGCTAGCGCAGAGGCGATACCAATGGCGAAAGCCGGAGCAATCCACATTTCGCTCAGGAATTCGACAGGTCTGGCGCAGTGGTTTCGTTTTGAATAGCGCGGAGTGTGCCAGAGCAGAAGTCCTCGCCGGGTAAATGGCATTCGACCGGCGGAAATCAGGATTGCATCCAGATGAATTGTTGCACGGGAGGGAAGGGCAGCGATTGATAGACCGGCATCGGCAAGTTGTCTTCCGAGGTCTTGCAATGAAGTTCCTAAATGCATTCCCCAGTTGCGGTTTAGTGGTTTTTTAATAAGTCCAATAGTCGTGTAAAGCAGTATTGGCAGTAGAAGTGTCCCAATTGCGAATGCAGTCCAGAATCCTCCCGGCTGCGGAACGAGCAGCCAACCTGCGGCGAGCATTATCAGTAGGGCTGGAGGAACCAGGCTCCTTCGCAAATTATCAAAAATTTTCCATCGGCCGAGTGTTGTAAGGGGGTTGGGGATCCGCTTGTTGTCTGCCCCGGGGACACTTGGAAGTAGCCATCCGGCGATCTGCCAATCCCCGCGGATCCAGCGGTGACGCCGGCTCATTTCGGCAGTGAAGCTCGCCGGATAATCCTCATGTAAGTCCACATCAGACACGAGCGCGGAGCGGGCATAATTGCTTTCAATTAGGTCGTGGCTGAGTATGAGGTTTTCTGGAAAACGGCCTACCGTGGATCGGCGAAAGGCATCTACTTCATAAATGCCTTTACCGACGTAAGTGCCTTCGGCAAAGAGATCCTGATATACGTCTGAAAGCTCCTGGGTATAGGGATCAATCCCGGCTTCCCCACAATTAAGTTGGGTAAACCGGGAACGGTTGGCTGCGGTTAGGCTGATGGGAGTATGCGGCTGGAGGATGGCATATCCTTCGACGATGCGACCAGTCTCGGGGTCACAAAGTGGGCGATTCAATGGATGGGCTATGGTGCCTACCAGCAGTCGGGCGGCGTCACGTGGGAGAGTCGTGTCGGTATCCAGAGTAAGGACGTAGCGGATGGTGGGAAGTCGACTGAGGTCTCCGACGATTTCCGAGAAAGCTTCGGGAGCTCCTCCGCGTAGCAGTTCGTTGAACTGCTCGAGCTTACCACGTTTGCGTTCATACCCCATCCACAGGCTCTCATGTGGGTTCCACAGACGCGGTCGGTGAAAGAGATAAAAGATAGAAGGGCCGTCGGGGCTGTAGCGCTCATTCAGATCGCGGATACCTTCGCAGACGAATCGGAGTCTTTCTTCATCGTCTTTCTGGCGTTCGGCAGCTGAATCGTTGAAATCGGTCAACAGGGCGAAGCTTAGGTTCGGATCCCGGTTGCCCACGTAGCGTAGTTCAAGTCCTTCCAGTAGTTTGGAGATTTCATTTAGGTCGCTCAGCAGTGTCGGAATAACTGCTATCGTGCGTTCGCTGTCCGGAATGCCTTCAAGAAAATCGAGACGAGGCAGCGGGCTTGGATCAACAAAGAGCGTGGTGACGATGTTCACGAGGGAAACTGCCATCTGAGATGCGACGAGAACACCGGGAACAAATAATAGCCACAGTCGCCAGTCGCTGAAGTCCAGAAGGCCAAGAGGTCCCCAGAGAAGCCCGAGAGTGGCGACTGTAATTGCGACCACAGAGCCAACATAAACTGGTACCGGAAACCGTCCAAGCTTTCGGTTGAGGAGTAGATGCGGAGGTAAGCGAACCTGCAGGAAATCCTCAAGTTCAGTGTTACCTTTATCAATGAGGTAGAATCCCACATGCGACCGGCGGGCGTCGCCTCCCTCCGTGTCTGTTCTGGATTGGGCCAGCCTTATTGCTTCACTTGCCACAGTGACTTCGTCGTGGCCGGACTGGCGCGATAGCTTTTCGACGCGATGGCGGTAGCGGTCGCGGGTTGCAAAGTCCATCTGCGGATAAGTTCCAGAGGGATCGGTGCGGAGTACCTTTTCGACGAAACTCTTGGATTCGACAAACTGTTTCCAATTCATCGAACTAAGGGAACGCAGGCTGCCAATACTATGGCCAATAAGGACCTGGTCGGCTGCCTGGATCTGATTTTCGACCCGTTGCAGTTGTTCACGGGTGAGACCTTCGCTGGAGAGGCGGTGCTGGAGCCAACTCTGTACGGTCGCCAGCTCCTGGCCCTGGCCGTGCATTCGGGCATAAAATTCTTCCACGAACTGATTGTTTAGAGGAGGTGCCGATTCGGCCATCTCCGCGAGCACGTGTAAAACCTTCGTTTTCGTCTCACCCGCATTGATGAGACGGTCGGCCCAGACATTTGCCAGGTTCCGGTCTTGCCGACGCCGGGCGATGTGCTCCGAAACTCGCCGGAGGCTTTCGATCAGTCCCAGGCGAAGCATGATGGGGACTGCCCATAGTTCACCCAGAGTGAGCGGGTTGACTGTCTGGTAGGCGTGGACGAATAGACTCAGGCTATCCATGTCAACATGCCCTTCGGAGTGGGTTATCAGTTCCTGCGCAATGGAATAGACCCGTGGATAGCCTGCTTGTGGCCCGTTGAGGAGACGCGGCAGTTCCCGGCTGAAAGTTTTGGGCAGGTGCAGCTGCGATGCGTAAATCTGCTGCTCGATCAAATGGAAGTTATCCAGAAGCCATTCTCCCGCCGGTGCAACTTGGCGGGACTCGGATTC
This sequence comes from Opitutales bacterium, assembly GCA_020831485.1. Lineage (GTDB taxonomy): Bacteria > Verrucomicrobiota > Verrucomicrobiia > Opitutales > Oceanipulchritudinaceae > JAFIGG01. The sequence goes on along the minus strand of JAFIGG010000020.1, from coordinate 17,802 downwards.
GCTGACCAGATTGTAGGCTTCTCTCAGGGCCCTTTCGTTGTCTGCTAGCCTCAATAGCAATCGATTCGGTCCACGTTTTGGATCGACGCGGTGTTGGCCTGCAAGAATTACAGCGTGCTGACCCAGTTGCTCGAAGGTAAAATGTTCGTCGCGAAGCGGGGTTGGAGTCGATAAGGGGCGTTTTTTGCAAAACATCCACTTTATCCATCGGTAAGGCATTAAGATCATTATCAAACAAACGTACAGCGCAGGTGAATGCCGTTGCTATCCGTGTCGGTATCAAATAACGATACTGCCAGGACCGCAACCACTTAAATTAGTGCGACAACCAGTGGTCGAGCCCCCTGGCAAGCCCACCACTCCTTAGCGGGGCAGAAAGCGATCCAGCAACAGTCCCGCAACCGCTGCAATTGCAACGGAGCGCCAAGGATTATTACTGATACTTTTCCCCATGGATTCTGCATAGCGCCCTGCACCGGCTGCTATTTTATCACCGGCTTCGTCAATTGCATGCTTTCCGTCCTCGATGTATTCGTGTACCGTATCCAGACCCTTGTGGATAGCTGCACCTGAAGCATTTTTACTTTCTTCGGTGAGACCCTGAAAGTCTTCGATAACGCGTTTAAAGTCTTCAACGAGCTGGTCACGGCTTTTTTTGACCGACCCGCTGTTGGATTTGATTTTTGCTCTCATAATTAAAATGGAATAGGTGGTTTATTGAAGTGTTGGCGAAATCCAACTGATTGAATGGATAATCAAGCAAGTCATCCGTCCAAGAAGCAGAATGATATAAATTCCTTGGAATGATTGTGACACAGGTCCCACTTACTCTCTATGGGGATTAACCCGACTTCGGTTATCCCCGGCAGAGCCTTGCCAAGACACTCCAAGCCGGAGGGAATTTCACTGCAAATAAGATCCGTTCTCAAAAAGATAGATATATCTTAAAAATAAAAGACAAGAGGGTCCGAAAAGGTGGACAGGGCCGCCCGGGTCCTTTTATGCTTTAGAGAATGCGGAAAACGCCTTCTGCAGCTGTTCAAGATAAACCTCAGCCCTTACTTGCCTATGAGAAGTTCCAGCGAAGACACCTATTCGACGCACTCAGTGCCTGTAGCCGACTCAATGGACCCGATATCTGCCCCGTGCGAGGCCGCCTCTTGTGGGTGTGGTGGGAATGGGGGTGCGGCTCCAGATCCACAGGATCCCTCGGGCAGAATGCGTTTTATTGGCACCATGGCCTCGATGTTTGGGCTCGGAGCGGTTGCCATGCCCTCCTTAGTCCGTGCTGGGGTTGAGGCAGTTGAATCGGGCACTACCGGCACTGTAGCGGACACTTTTCTCAAGGATGCGCCGGAATTCAGTCCGGAAGAATCGGCCAACATAATCATCCGCATGCAGCGTGAGCTGAAGCAGGCAATGCGCAAGCCCATCGAGCAGCGGCGCTGGGTAATGGTCATCGACCTGCGCAAATGCACTGGCTGTGGTGCTTGCACGATTTCATGCATTGCGGAAAACCACCTGCCGGCAGGCGTGGTTTACCGGCCGGTGATGGAAGAGGAGATCGGCAGCTACCCAAACGTTTCTATGCGTTCGATTCCGCGTCCATGTATGCAATGTGAGACCGCACCCTGTGTGCCGGTTTGTCCGGTGAACGCAACCTGGATCCGCAAGGATGGCATTGTCGACATGGATTACGATCAGTGCATTGGCTGCCGCTACTGCATGACCGCCTGCCCCTACCATGCGCGTACCTTCGATTTCGGTTACGCGTATACGGATGGAACTCCGGCTCGACAGCCGTATGAGGACATCCCGAGCTTTGAGTACAATAAGCGCTGGAGCCAGAGAAGAGGACAGTCGCCCGCGGGCAACGTGCGCAAATGCCATTTCTGCGTGCACAAGCTGGATGCGGGCATGCTTCCTTCCTGTGTGACCAGCTGCATCGGCTACGCGACCTACTTTGGCGATGCCAGCGACCCGGACAACCTTGTGGCCGAGCTGATCAGCCGGACCAACAAAATCAGGCTGAAGGAGGAGATGGGCACCAGGCCTCGTGTCTATTACCTTATCTAGACCGCTCAAGGCTCAGAACCCATGAAACTAACGATCCTCCGTAACTTCACCTTTAACTCATAGAACAATGCTAGCCACCGCATCCGCCCCTCGACTGAACCGGATTCACGATTACCGGATTTCCCTTACGATCGCAATCTGTGCGCTCTTGATCGGCGCCTACGGAGTTTTTAAGGTACTTGTGCTCAAAGAGCATGGTGCGCTGACCAGTTATGTGCCCTGGGGCTTGTGGGTGGGGGCCTACGTGTTCCTGGTCTGGCTCGAGGTGGGGATGATCATTTCTTATTTCATTCTCAGGCGATATCTGGGGGTCGATGGCCTCCGCCTGTTGGCTCCGGTTGCCATGCTCGCGGCGATTTCAGCATTGCTCGGCGCTTTGTTCGTCATTGCCATGGACCTCGGCCATCCGTTCCGCTTCTGGAAGGCCTATCTGCAGCCGAACTTTGGCTCCCTGATGTCCTGGATGATCTGGTTGCACACGTTGTATCTAGTGATTCTCATCGCCGAGCTGTTCGCCTATTTCAAGGGCAGGGATTACGTCGACCGCTGGAAGATCTACCTGAATTTTTTGACCTACATCAGCATCCCGTTCGGCATCCTGTTGATTGCGGTGATCGGTGGCCTGTTTGGGGTGGTCGCGGCGCGGCCATTTTGGAACGCGTCCGTGCTGCCGCTCATGTTTTTCATCGCCTCGCTGGTTGCCGGTGTTGGACTTTTGACATTGTTGCACCTGCTGTTTTCTCCGACCAAAGGCACGCCTATGTATGAGGAAACGGCAAAGCACATGGCGCGTATATTTATGGGAGCCATTATTATCGGGGTTGTTGCTTCGCTGGCGAACGGCCTTGTCATCGCTTATCCCAATGTGCCGGCACATGCAGAGGGACTGAAGCTGGTGCTGTTCGGACCCTACTGGTGGACAATCTGGATTGTGCACCTGGGATTGGGCGTTGTCGTTCCGCTGCTCTTGCTGACCTTCTTCCGTGACAAGTTGATCGCCATCGGCATTGCAGCGGCCTTCTACCTGATCGGTTTTACGATGGTTCCGGTAAACATTATTATCCCAGGACTGGCTTATCCGATGCCCACTATGGAAGGAGTTATGGAGGCTTTCAGCCATCCCAAGCTGAGCTTCGAATACACTCCTGCTTTGATGGAGTGGCTGGTGGTGATCTTCGCGGTGGGAATTTCCCTCCTGGTTTTCACCGTGGGTTACCGCTTCATCGTCGAACCATATCTACGCGAGCACCACTGAGCCCTTTCTGTATATCTCGAGCTTTAAAAGGAATAAACTTATGAACAATCAGCAGAGCAAGCAGAACGGTCTTTCACGCCGGGATTTTCTTCGGTCTTCAGCCCTCGTTGGTGGGTGTGCGGCTTTGTCAGTCTCCTGTCAACGCGCTCAGGACCTCGCGGACAAAGCTGAATCCGGCGGTCTGTCACCGGATCAATTTTATCAACTGGCGGATGCCAATAATATTATCTATACGACTTGTATGAACTGCAACACTGGTTGCGGTATCAAGGCCAAGATCGTTGATGGTGTTCTGATTAAAGTAGACGGCAACCCCTACAGTCCATGGACTATGACGCCGCACATTGACTACCACCACAATCCGGCTAAAGCAGGAATTGCCAAGCTGGATGGCGCGATCTGTCCAAAGGGGCAGGCTGGTATTCAAATTCTCTACGATCCATATCGCATCCGCAAAGTGCTCAAGCGCACGGGCAAGCGCGGGGCGGGTGGCTGGAAGAGTATTCCGTTCGATCAGGCAATCCAGGAAATTGTTGACGGGGGCCGCCTGTTCGCGGATGTGCCGGGCGAGGAGAGTAGGGAAGTCGAGGGTCTGGAGTCCATTTGCTCCCTGCGCGACCCCCAACTCATGTCCCAAATGAGGGCCGATGCCGCGCGCATTGCAAGTGGCGAAATGACAGTCGAAGAATTCAAAAACAAGCACAGTGAGAATCTTCAGCACCTGATTGACTCGGAACACCCGGACCTTGGCCCGCGCAACAATCAACTGGTGTTCAATTGGGGCCGAATGAAGGCAGGGCGCAGTCAGTTTGTTGAACGCTTTATCAGCAATGCTTTCGGCACAGTGAACCGCATTGGTCACACCACAGTCTGCCAGGGTTCTCTCTACTTTGCCTGTCGCGCAATGAGTGAGCAGTATGTCAATGGACAGTGGTCGGGAGGCCGTAAGTTTTATTGGCAGGCCGACCTCAAGAATGCGGACTTTGTGATTTTTGCCGGATCCAATGCCTTTGAAGGTGGATACGGTCCGCCCCTGCGCACGCCGAAAATTACCAACGGCCTGACGGAACGCCGTTTCAAATTTGCCGTTGTGGATCCGCGCATGGGCAAACTGGGTGGAATGGCCTGGAAATGGGTTCCGGCCAAGCCGGGCAGCGAGGCGGCACTGGCGCTTGCGATGATTCGCTGGATCATTGAGAATCAGCGTTATGACCAACGCTACCTTGAGGCCGCGAACAAAGCCGCATCGGATGCGGTCGGTGAACCGAACTGGAGCAATGCCCCCTGGTTGGTCAAGATGGCCGACGATGGCGCTCCGGGTGATTTCCTGAGGGTCGTGGACCTTCCTGAGTCTATTCGGCCTGAAGGCGATACGGATCGCTTTCTGGTATCCCGGAATGGCCGCCTAATTGCCGTCGATCCGAATGATGCGAAACACGCGGTTACCGGTGACCTGCTGGTGGATACGCAGGTGGAGGGTATTGCTGTTAGGAGCAGCATGCAGCTGCTTTACGAGTCGGCATGTGAAAACAGCCTGCAGGGCTGGGCCGATCTCTGTGGTATCCGCGAGCGCGATATTATCGAGCTCGCACGTGAGTTTACAGCTCATGGAAAGAAGGCTGGGGCGGACATTCACAGAGGCGTGTCTCAGCACACGAATGGCTACCTCAATGTTGCTGCCTGGATGAGCCTCAACCTGCTGATTGGCAATTTCGGCTGGAAGGGTGGCATGATTGAGTCGGCAACCTACAATGCCTCAGGGACCGGTTCCGGTCAGCCTTATCCAGTCAACAACATGCATCCCGGACGTTTGAGTCCGTTTGGCATTTCGATTATTCGCGATCGTTTTGAGTATGAGAAGTCCACGCTGTTTAACGGCTATCCATCGAAGCGGCCCTGGTATCCCCTCGCGGACAGCATTTTTCAGGAAGTGATTCCTTCTGCCGGCGATGCCTATCCTTATTCGATTAAGGCCTTGATGCTCTATATGGGAGCGCCGAATTACTCGTTGCCGGCTGGCAATGAATTGAACGCAATCCTGGCTGACACGCAGAAGATCCCGTTGTTCATCGCGAACGATATTACGATCGGTGCAACATCGGCTTACGCGGACTATATATTTCCAGACGGCACTTACTTTGAGCGCTGGGAATTTCACGGATCCCATGGGTCGGTGGCGCAGAAGGTCCAGCCGGTGCGCACTCCGGTTGTCTCACCCTTGGTCGATAGCTGCACTGTTTTCGGTCAGGAGATGTCGATGTCGCTGGAATCAATGATGATGGCGATAGCGGAGCGTATGGGACTGAGTGGTTTTGGTCCCGACGGTTTTGGCGCGGGTAAGGAACTGACCCATCCGGATCACTATTATCTTAAAATGGTGGCCAATATCGCAGCAGACGGAAGTCCGGTTCCCGACGCAAACGAGGCGGAAGAATCCGTCTTTCTGCGCTCTCGCAGGCACATTTCCGAAGCAACTTTCGACCTTGAACGCTGGAAGGCGAGTGTGGATCCGAAATGGTGGAAAAAGGTGGTTTACGTGCTCAATCGCGGCGGTCGTTTCCAGGCCTATGCAGACACCTATCGGGGCGAGCAACTGACCAATGCTTATGCCCGTCAGATCAATTTGTACTGCGAAAAGTCGGCACGCTTCAGGAACAGCATGACAGGGGTCCGCTACGATGGAATCGCCAGACATTACCCGGTGCTCGACAGCCTTGGGCGGAGGCTTGAGGACGACGAGAAAGAGTTCCCGCTGCAGCTCAGCACCTACCGTCAGAGCATGCAGACCAAAACGCGGACTAATTCCGCCTACTGGTTGTTGGCTGTTGTGCCTGACAACGCGATTCTGATGGACCGCATCACTGCGGAAGCAAATGGCTACCAGTCAGGAGATGAGGTGGTGATCAAAAGCGCCAGCAACCCTGATGGAATCTGGGACCTTGGCGAGTTGGGCAAGCGTCGTGTGGTTGGGAAAATAAAGGTCGTGGAAGGCATGCGCCCGGGCGTGGTAACCTTCTCACTTGGTTTTGGCCAATGGGGCAACGGTGCCAGCGATATGCAGGTGGATGGCGACGTAATTCGTCGCGATGAACGAAGGGCAAGGGGCATCAATGCAAATGCGGTGATGACCGTTGACCCGTTCCTGAAAAACACTTCCCTCTCGGATCCAATCGGTGCCAGTGTGGTGTTCTATGACACACGGGTTCGCCTGGAGGCCGTGTAAGGAATGCACCGATAGAGACGGAATTCCAAAAAGAATTCCTTGCCAAAACCCTTTAGCGTTTCTAATCATACGGGTGCAAAATGCCCATGACTACTAATATGCAAAATTACATCGATTTCATTAATAATATCAAAGGGAACGTGTTGCTTGGATGCGACGGATTTGTGGACGAGGTCTACCAGATTGTTGATGTCAGGCAGAGCCTGAGCGAATACACTCCTTTGGATAAAATGCGCGCTTTTGGCGAGCTCGTCGTCAAGAGAGCGGGCGGAGGTCTGGGGCTCGAGATCGTGCCAAAGCGTCGCTGCTCCGGCGGATTTACGCCGAATACGGGCCGGATAGCCGCCTTTTTGGGGCTCAAGCCGACATTGGTTGGTCTTTACGGTGACAAAGACATCGATCCGGCCTTTGATGAGTTCAAGGATAATTGTAATTTGATTTCGCTTGGAGATCCGGCAGTGACACTGGTTTTCGAGTTTGGGGACGGTAAGGTTTTGATGAGTGCCCTGAAGACGGTGGCCAATCTGACCTGGAACGACTTCGTCGCATTTTTTGGTGAGGATAAGCTGAAGGAGCTGTTCAGTGGAGTCGATATTCTCGGCCTGGGGTATTGGTCGCTGACTCCGGACTTTGACAACTTCCTCAAGGGTTTCATTTCCCAGTATGGTTCCAGCAAGGCTCCGCGTCGGATGTTTTTTGATTTTGCGGACATCAATAAAAAGTCCAACGAGTCCTTCCTGCAGAGTCTGGCATTGATCAAACAGTTCAATGAAAAGATTCCAATGACCATCAGCCTCAATGAGCACGAGGGTGCCGAACTGTTTTCCAGGTTTGGAATCGAGTGCAAGGAAGAGCCAGCGGCCATCGCTGCTGATCTGGCAATTGTCCGTGAAAAGATTGGCATCGACGAATTGGTCATTCACACACCGCAGTTTGCAGTCGCTTCAAATGCGACCGATGGCGAAGGCTATTCGATGCAGGAATTTCAGAAGAATGTGATCCGTACCGCTGGTGCGGGCGATTCCTTCAATGGTGGCTATCTCTGTGCTTCGCTGGGCGATCTTTCCATTAAGGAGCGTCTTGTGATCGCAAATGCGGCCACCGCCTTTTTTGTGACGCATGCCACTGCGCCGACCAAGGAAGAATTCATTGCCCAGATTGAAAAAGCCTCGGACAGATAAGTTCTATATATCCGAAAACTTAGCGATTGGCTGCGGGTGAACCTTCGCCTTCACTGCCTTTTGAAGAGTCTTGATTTCGGCTTCAGCCGCACGCACCGTTTTTTTGCTATCCAATGCTTCCACGGTTAGCGAGGTGCTGCGGGACTGGCCGCCTTTGAGGGTGGGCACACGCCCTTTCCTGCGTTCGAAGTTGCGTGCGTTAGGGAAGCTGGTGCCTGGCTCAAGACCAGTCACATATCCGTCTGCCCGGGCAGCGGTATTCTTCCAGAGTGCAAAACAGGGAAAATCCTTCAGCTTGTAACGGATGACTGAGGCCAGATCACCTTTCGCGTTGCGCAGCATGGCCATAGTTTCACGGCTGCCTCGTTTGCCTGCCAACTCCATAAAATAAACCTGCTCCACGTATCCTGCTTTGGGCTCATCACAGGTATCGAAGTGTCTGATGCCTTCTGTCGCCCGCGGGTCGCGCGGCGCTACTTCTTTGTAGGGTGCGACCAGGCGTGTACCTTTTTCCAGCAGCGGATCTCCGTAATTGATGTGATATAGCAACTGGTGTTCGGTCGGATTGTTGCCAATATTTGTTACGGTGTCATTAATGGTCAGCGCGGCACCATTGTACTGGGTGCGGATCTCCGTATTCAGTCGCAATGCTGGTCCGAAAAGCATAGTTTCATCAACTTCACCGCGCAGGATGATTTCTGTAGAGGTCAGTTCGATACTGACTTTTCTTGCGGGAGTATTGGCAATTGCACCGTGCAGGGGGAGAAATACTTCGGAAGTATTGCCATTGTTATCGACCATCTCGTCCATCCCCGGAGCGCCCATGCTGCTCAGGCCGCAGCGCACGATCCATTCATTGAAACCCTTGAGCCAACCAAGGCCACCGCATTCCAGCGGATTGACGTAGGCCGGGTGTACGGGATCCTTCACCGGTGAATCCCAACCGAGGCGCAGTCCGCCGGACTGCGCCTTCCAGATACCCATGCCGCGGGTCGGCAAAACGGCAAAGCGCAGCTTCCCGTTGTCGATCTCAACGACCTCTACGCCTTCCTGCAAACCACCGCTGAGGGTATATTTCCGTATCGACCAATTCGCACCGCTCCCAACATCCAGTACCGACGCATCAATCGCATACTCATCCGTTGCGAGATTTGTCTCCACATCCGTCAGTGATTCCTTAAATGAAATAGCCATAACAACCCGTATAAAGCTTCAACGCTTAATGTGAAGGAAAAAGCAGTGGCTTAGCTCGCTTCGGATTCACAACTGTTGTTGGTTCCCCAGTGCAATATACGAACGACTCAGGGTTGAGCTCTCACGATCCAGTTGGGTTCACTGTGGCGGCGGACGCTGTCCATGAAGGACTCAAAGTCTGGATAGCTCTCGACTGGTTCCAGGCCTTGGTTCAATTGTGCCTGGACGAGCATGGAGAAGCTGCCATCTTCCTTGAGTTGTTGTTTACGAAGGAAACTTCCGAGGGCAAACTGATGCGACTCTGAGCTCAGCTGGCGGGACGGATCGCAGGACCAGCCTTCCGGAGTGTGAAGGGTTGTTTGTGCGTGAATTGCGGCTGGGTTGTGAATGTAAACCGGGCCAACCCGTTCGGTCGGAAATCGTTCCAGAAAAAAGAAATACTGCTCCCAGCTTGAGGGGATGCGTCCGCGCAGCGATTGATCGGCTTCCGGGGTCCAGTAGTTTGAGAGTTGGTAGCTGTATTCCAGCTTCAGGGGTTCGTTGCGTCTCTCCAGGCCGGTGATCTCCAGCTTGTTGACAAACGGGTTCTTGCCGCCGTGACGTAGTATTCCCTGTAGAACCACCGGATGGTTACGGTCTGGCTGACCCATGAACAGGCCCCTTGCATGGGCTGCGGAATAGCCGTGCAGGACAACTAATTCTGTAATCTGCAGGTCGCCGGATTCGTTCACTTTCACTTTGCGATCGATCTCAACCAGGCCTTGTTCCGGATTGTAGGTATCGGGCGTGTGTAGAAACGGGTTTTCATTCAGCACCAGAACAGGTGTCTGGCCGACAGTGCGAGCACTGGCTTGGCTCCCCATGTGGCTGTCTGCCGGATCGTAGAGCGGCGCTGTATAGTGTTGAGGGATGAAGACAATCATGTGGTCAAACTGGTCCAGATTGGGCAGTTCCACCACGAAATCCATGGAGGTTCGCACGAGGGCCGGATAGGCCTCAATGTCCATTTCACGGAGCATGCGCACAGCCAGAATGCTCAAGTCTTTACAGTCGCCGTAGCGATTGTTGAGGATAGCTGCGGGCTCTCTCGGGATACGTGCTCGCATGCCGAAGCTCAAGGCCATGTAGGTGAAGTTGCGTTGGATGTATTCACTGACAGCAGCTACTTTATCTTCAATGGTCGCATCATCGGCCAACCCCAACCCCTCGATGACTTCCTGGACAGCAGTGCAAGGCTCGTTGAGTTGGCTGGCAATCTCGTCCAGGTATTCCTTCGCTGGTGTTTCCCAGTTTTCAATCTGTGCATCGCCGAACCAGATCGAGGGCATGTATGTGCGGTAGTGGGGCAGGTGACTGTGGCGTTCAATGGTCTGTGGGTGTTCGATAGTCCAAAAACGCGTGTCTCCATTTTCGAACTCAAGAATCTGATCACTGCTGATGTGATGGCGGACTTCGCCTTCGGCTGAGGTCAACTGAAAAAAGCTTAAGTTGCGTGGAATTTGACCGGTGAAGCAGTAATGGATGGAGGGCAGGCTTTTAGTGTAGTTGCTTTTGCGGGTGAAGAGCAATTCGTAGGAACCACCTACCGTGAGGCCCGGAATGGTGATATGCAGAGTGCGGGACTGATCGATCACGTTGTCTGCTCCACGGTCGGAGAGGTAGTAGCTGCGGGGATCGCCTTCGGCAACTAGCTTGCCCTCTGCATCGTAAACTTTGAGGGTGTTCACATAGACGCTTTCATGAAGCGGGTTGAAAGTAACATGAAACCCTTTGAATCCGGTCAACAATGTTTCCGACTGAACGTAGACACGGCGGTATTCGGATCTGCGGTATCCCTGGTCTCGTTCAAATGCGATTGCCGCCCCGATATAGCTCATGACCGCGCCGTAGGCGGCGGGTTCGACATCAGCGTGTGCCGCAATCATCGATTTGAGTTTCGGATCAAGTGCGACGGGGTCGATCGGATCATTGTAGAGAGAAGGATCGGAATGGCCTAGCAGGGTTTCGACGTGGTTCAGCAATCCACGGGCGTGTGGATGGGCAGGATTTATCCGAATGGCCTCCTGGATAAGCTCCTGAGCGGGCATGTATTGATTCAGGGCAATCAAGCCAACGCCCTGGTGGAGGAGGTATTCCGCATTTCCTGTTTCCTCGAAAAGCAGTTCGGCGAGGGCTATAGCCTCGGCGAACTGCTGCTGCTCCAACTTAAGGTTGAGCAGCGTGCCGCCGACAGCGGTGTCGGCCATCGCTTCGGAAGGAAGGGTTTTGAGGTGTTCGATGGCCTCGTCCACCTCCCCGGAACGTGCAAGAGCGATTCCATACCACAGCGAGATGCGTGGGTTCCGGTGGGCCTGCATGAGTGTTCGGGCCTCATCCAGAGCGATCGGCGCCATGCCCGCTTCGATCATTCCATTAAAATGCTCGTCGATCAGCACATCCACCATAAACCCTGAATCAAAGAGCTTCCGATAGGCCTCGCCGGCAGCCTCGGGCTCTCCGGTCTGGTAGAGCGCCAACCCAAGAAAGCGGTCGATCAGACGATTGTCCGGGAAGCTCGGGCGGGCTTCGGTCATCAAGTCCCTTAAGACTTCAAAGCGTTGATTCATTGAAAGGCCTGAGGCGTAGAGGATCAGGATTTCCTCATTGTCCTGTGAAACCTCGTAGGCTTGCGATAGGTAATCCAATCCGCGCCGGGCATTTCCTCTTTGTACGAAGTAGTTGCCGAGGCCAGCGAGAAAACGAGCCTCTTTGGCTTCTCGTTCGGGGTCGGCTTCTCGTTCGGGCGCCGAAAAATCCTCAGGATCAAAATCAAAATGACTGGCAATGTTGTCGAAAGCCGTATCCATCCGGTCACTCTGCATGACTTTGAGCATGAGGATGGCTGAATCGGCGGTCCGGACAATCCGGTATACACGGTATAGATTGGAATCCTGGGACTCCTGCCGCATCCGGTATTCACTGATTGGGTAGGGGTGGGATTGAATTCGATGATGCTCAGCATTGCTCTGCTGGACAAAGTTTTGATTGATCGCAAATGAAATCGCATGGGCGAGGGCATCTATACGAAGATTGGAATCAGGCAACTTGAACGGAATGACGCTCAGCGTGGATCCCTGTGGTGGCACCCGCACAAAGAGTTCGGCCAGAGACGGTGGATCCCAGGGGCTATCGAGCTGGACGTAAGGAACTCTCGGTGAATGGAATCGATAGCCGTAGGGGCTGTCGTGAGTTTCGATCACTTTTGCATTCTTCGAAAAGTAAGCACGGTCTGGATCAATCAGCTTCAACTTGGCGTTGAATCGATCCGCAAACTGTTGCAGGTGCTCGTAGTCTGGTTCGGCGCTGTTTTCGGAAGACGTCCACGTGCGAATCGCCATCCCCTGATAAGCGCTCAGATACTGGATTGCGCGGCTGCCTGTCTCGGTGTTGCGTTCCTGCAGCACCATGTAGGGGATTCCATTGAGCTCCCGGTAGGTTTTGGAGTTAACTTCGTAGTCGCCGATTTCCTTTTGGTGTTGATAGATTTCCTCCATGGTTCGCAGGAGATCAAATCCGGGACTCGCGGCGGTTACGGTGAAATAGTAGCCGGACTCCCGGTGTTTCAGGCTGAGCAACTCCTGATGACCGCTCGAATCCGGATCGTAGCGCTCGGGCCTTTTGATGGTGCGCCATTCCTCCGGGTTCAGGTCCAGTTGCAGATTGTGCCCGGGCCATTGAAGCGTGATGTCATCGGTTGCTGCATCTCCGGTTTGACTGCTGACCACTGTCCCGGATGTTCGGAAGGCATCGGTCTGGCAGCCGACAAATCCGGATGCCGCTAGGAAAAAAGCTGCGTAAATCAAGGTAGGGGTATTAACTTTTACCATAGGATAAAACATTCCTGATCAAATTGAGCTAAATCAAGTAAAAATTACGACTTAATTGCTTCATAGTTATTTATCCGTTGCAGAGCAGTCCAAGCCAGTCTTAATTAAAATTCATGAGAATAAGAATGACTATCCCCTTGTGTGCCCTTTCAGCTTTTCTTTTCCCTGTTTTCTCCAGCGCTCAGATTTCGATGGACGGCATTCGTGAAGCGGCCCGAAGCTATACCGAGTCTATGGAAGAGGAAGGTTTGGCCTCTCAGGCGATCGAAAAGGTGCGCGAACTGGCCGGTTCCTTTGGCTGGAGGGATCAACAGCAGACACGGGTTGTCGCCGAGGCTTTGTCATCACTGAATGCGGGTGAGTCACTGGACGCTTTGAAGCATATGGAACGGCTTGAGGGGCTGCGCCTGACATCTAAGCAAAAGACCTTATTCAAGGAGGCCAAAAGTTTGGTCGACGTGTATGTGCTGAAAGAGGAACTGGAAGGCTCCGCTCCCCAGGGTGCGCTTACTCGGACGATGGAATTGATCCAGAATGGAAGTTACAAGGAGGCCGTTCCCGAGCTACTATTACTGAAGGAGCAGGCACAGCTCAGTGAGGAGCAGGAGGCGGCAATGGAAGACCTCATTCGTCAGTATCAGGAGTGGTCCGAGGAAGAATCTTGATTTCGAAGCAAAAAACACCATAGTGCGTGGCTTTTCCAGTCGGCGTTGACTCTTTGAGCAGCTACCGGCGCATTCGAATTTCAAAAATCATAGTTTATATAGGAGGACTTGATCCATGGGACAGGTACCTGAGAAAAAGGGCTTAGTGAAGCGGGTGACTGACTTTGCGAACCGGGTTTCAGCCGGTCGCCGGTTGAGTATGGTCACGTGTTACGACGCTGCCAGCGCGAAGATACTGGCAGCGAGCAAGGTCGACGCCGTTTTGGTCGGCGACAGCGTTGCCATGGTGGTTCATGGACATGATTCAACCTTGATGGCAACTCTTGACATGATGGCCGCGCACACGGCAGCCGTTCGCAGAGGGCTTGGGCTGGAGGCCTTTATCGTGACCGATCTGCCTTTTCCCTGGCACCGCAAAGGCATGCGGGAGGCTTTGGACGCAGTGGATGTACTGATGAAGGCTGGTGCCAGCGCTATCAAACTGGAAGGGGCCTCTGGGCACGTTGAAACAGTCCAGCACCTTGTCGAAAGTGGAATTCCGGTGATGGGGCATCTGGGATTGATTCCACAGTCGGTCAACCAGCTGGGCGGTTATCGGGTGCAGGGACGTGGCGTGGATGCTGCGGAACGTCTACTGGAGGAAGCCCGCATGCTGGAAGCTGTGGGAGCCTTTGCGATTGTTTTGGAATGCGTTCCAGTCGAGGTCGCTAGTCGCCTGACTAAGGCGCTAAGCATTCCGACCATTGGCATTGGATCAGGGGCTGGTTGTTCCGGCCAAGTGTTGGTCTGGCAGGATCTTTTGGGTATGCAGGCGGATTTCAAGCCGCGTTTTGTCCGGACTTTCAGCGATGGTTTTGACGATATCCGCCAGGCCTTGGATGGATATGCGGATGCGGTCGACAACGGCACGTTCCCGAACATGAAAGAGTCTTTTGAGTGATGGAACTCATGAAGGATATTCAGGCGATGCAATCCTGGCGGAACAAGTATTGCACTGAGTCCATCGGTTTTGTTCCAACCATGGGGGCCTTGCATGCCGGACACGGAGCTCTGGTTGAGCAAGCCCGGCGCGAGTGCGATCTGGTGGTGGTCAGCATCTTTGTCAATCCAACCCAGTTCAACGATGGCGGCGATTTTGCGGCTTACCCGGTTGAATCGGAGAGGGACCTGCAACTTTGCCGTGAACTCGGTGCAGACGCGGTGTTCATGCCGACACGCGCGCTGATGTATCCGGATGACTACCGTTACCGGGTAACAGAGGAGCAGGAAGCACTGCAATGGGAGGGTGCCCACCGTCCAGGACATTTTGACGGGGTATTAACGGTGGTGCTCAAGTTGTTCCTGCTGGTGCGACCCCAGAAAGCGTATTTTGGTGAAAAAGACTGGCAGCAACTGCAATTAGTGAAGGGCATGGTCGATGCTTTCTTTGTTCCTGTTGAAATTGTCGCCTGCCCGACGGTGCGCGATGACAATGGCCTTGCCTTGAGTTCGCGTAATGCGCGGCTATCGGCTTCAGGGCGCCAAAAGGCCGCCGCTTTTTATCGCCACCTTATAACCGCTGCGGAGCCCGATGCGGCAGCCGATGCACTCCGCGCTGAAGGCTTTGAGGTAGAATACGTGGCGGATACAGAGGGACGCCGGATGGCGGCCATTCATTTTGAAGGGGTCCGTCTCATTGACAATGTTGCGCTATGAAACTATGTTTTGACATTGGTAATACCGACATTTTTGGCGGTGTTTTCTGCGGCGGACAACGCGCTGCGGAGTTTCGCCGTTCATCCCGGGCGCGTCCGAGTGCGGATGAGCTGGGTGTGTTCCTTTTACAGTTTCTGGAATCTCAAGGCTTGGCGGCCCAGGCGGTTGAAGACGCGGCAATTGCATCCGTAGTCCCGGATTGTGGTGCTGAAGTCGCAGATGCCTGTCGGCGCTATCTAAACGTTGACCCTTTAATCCTTAAGGCTGGTGTGCGCACCGGATTAAAAATCCGCACCCGTAACCCTAACGAGGTAGGAGCAGACCGAATAGCCAATGCCATCGCTGCGGTGGCTGTATTTCCGAATTCCCCATTGATCGTTATCGATATGGGTACCGCGACGACCTTTTGTGCGATCACTGCCTCCAAGGACTATCTGGGTGGTGTGATTGCCGCGGGCATGAATCTGTCAATGCAGGCATTGGCCGAACGCACCGCCAAATTGCCCTATGTGGAACTGGTGAAACCGCAAGAATGTCTGGGGCGGACCACCATGGAAAGTATTCAAAGTGGTCTCTACTACGGGCACCTGGGCATGATGCGCACGGTGATCGAAGAACTTCAGCGAGAAATCTTCGCGGGCGAACGCCCTAAAGTTATTGGCACTGGTGGCAATGCCCGTTTTTTTAAAGATACTGGAATTTTTGATGCCTATAAGCAGGACTTGGTTTTGACCGGACTGCTCAAGGCGCTTGAACTGAATCGAAAGTCATGATCCGAACCCTCCTGAAATCCAAAATTCACCGTGCAACGGTGACCGACGCCAACCTCAATTACGCAGGATCCATTTCTCTGGACCCGGTGCTGATTGAGGCTGCCGACCTGGTTGAATTCGAGCGGGTCGAAATCTACAACTGCAACAACGGTTCCCGCTTTGCGACCTATGTCATTGTCGGTGGACCTGGCGAAGTTTGCCTCAATGGTGCAGCCGCACGTCTAGTTCAGCCTGGTGATCTTGTAATTGTCGCGAGCTATGCCGACTACGATGCTGCTGAAGTTAAAGTACACAAACCGAAGTTGGTGTACGTCGACGAAAAAAACAGCATCCAGTAGGCGGCGGACCTACTCATACCGCAGTGCATCGATCGGGTGCATTCGTGCCGCCCGCAGCGCTGGAAAGAAACCAAAGGTGATTCCAATCGCGGTGCAGATAGAAATCCCTACCGCGATCCACAGCCAGGGCATAATCATGGGTACGCCCAGCTGAACGGCAACTGCATTGCCCGCGATCGCTCCGAGCAAAATCCCGACCAGACCGCCGATCAAAGAGAGGAATACTGCTTCCAGCAGAAATTGCAGGAGGATGTCGCGCCTGCGTGCGCCGATGGATTTGCGCAGGCCTATTTCGCGCGTACGTTCAGTGACGCTGACCAACATGATGTTCATAATACCGATCCCTGCGCAGAGCAGGGCGACAGCACTGATCAGCAGACCACCAATGCCCACGGTCTTGGCAATTTCGGCAAATGCTTCCTGCATTGAGTCGTTGGAATAAATATCGAAGTCCGGGTCCTCTCCTGGATCCAAACCCCGTGCCAGCCGAAAATAACCGGTAGCAATTCCTTGGAGGATTTCCATGCTTTCGGGGTCCGGGGCCTGGACCGAAATAGACATACTCCGCCATCGACTCCAATTCTGGGCGACAAAACGTGTCAGAGGGACCAACACCCGATTGTCCAGACTGTCACCAAATAGATCGCCACGGCGTTGAAGTACTCCGACGACGATGTATTTTTCTCCATCAATCGTAATCGTTGCATCGAGGGGATCCTGATTGGGGAACAGCTCATCCAGAACCTCGTAGCCGATCACAGCCACAGCCCGGTTAAACTCGAGGTCCATGTCGGTAATGTTGCGCCCGTATTCAATATCAAAGCGGTGGGTCTGCAGATAATTCTCGTTAGTACCAATCAGTTCGATTCGCGGAGAGGTCTGGTTTTCACCATACCGCACCCGCTTGCCCCGGTCGGAGGCATACAGGGTTACAACATGTCCTTCTTCGGCCATTAGGCGGGCAAAGTCCTGGGCCTGACGCGGATCAATCGGAGGGCGCCGCCACCAGCCGAAACGGCCACCTCGCCCTCCGGGGCCACTCACCTGCATCGGCGGTTCCCGACTGATCTGCATGACATTGGCACCGAGGAAGGCCAGGCCTGAATCGATGCTTTCGCGTACTGCCGATAAGGCCGTCATCACCCCGACTACGGAAAAAACACCTATAGTGATGCCCATGATGGTCAGACTGGAGCGCAGCTTATTGGAGCCGAGCGCCTGACCCGCGAGCTTGAACAGGTCGCCAAACTGAATGAATCGAACAGGTTCTTTACTCATGGCGAAGTGCGGTTGCGGGGTCGAGTCTGGCCGCCTGCCAGGCAGGTGCGAGGCCTGACAAAATACCAGTCGCAGTGGCCAGTGCGAGGGCGATTAGGACTAGGTCTGGCGAGAAAACAAACGGGAAATCGGGGAACATGTTTTGGATGAAATGATTGAGTCCGAAGGCCGCACCAAGACCGATCAGGCCCCCTAAAAAACAGATGGCCACCGCTTCAATGAGGAACTGCCAGAGTATGGTCGAGCGGCGGGCACCTA
>JAFIGG010000107.1 GCA_020831485.1 Opitutales bacterium | reverse complement strand
ATAAGCGCTGAAAGCATCTAAGCGCCAAGCGATTCCCAAGATAAGATCTCCCTTAAGGGTCGTGGAAGACTACCACGTCGATAGGCTGGATGTGTAAGTGCAGTAATGTATTGAGCTTACCAGTACTAATTACCCTTTAGGATTGATTCTTTGTATCTCGCAAAATCAGACGTTTTCTTAACCTACAGGGCAAAGAAATGCATTTAAATTATATAAAATCTTTCGACTATAACTTTCCGAGAAGTATATCGGCGATAACCATTCATTGGCATCAAATATACTTCGTTTGAGGTTCAGGCTCTTGGTGAGTATAGGTGTGGGGAAACACTCGTTCCCATTCCGAACACGCTCGTTAAGCCCACAACCGCCGATGGTAGTGCCGGCACGTTCCGGTGTGAGAGTAGGTTATCGCCAAGTTTATGCCCCGTATCACCGAAAGGTGGTTCGGGGCTTCTTTTTGTACGCAGCCGGTCGCTTTAGAGAGACGGCGCCCTTGACAGGGTGGCACTTTTGGGCGTATCGGTCTTGAGAACGGCAATTCTATGGAAAACGCGCATTTACTATCATCGGGTTTGGGTTTCCTGCTTGGGCTTCTGCTCTGCGGAGGCCTTTCGCTGGTTTGGGTTTCCAGGATTCGATCAACTCATGCGGATGCGATCCAGAAAATTTCTGTCGAGCACAGGGAGCGGACGGAATCCCAGATCGAAAAAATGCGCTCCCGCCTGGAGCTGGAATTCGAAAAGCGAAAACTTGAACTCGATCACCAGGTCAGTGAGCAACGCCTGGAGCTGAAATCGAAAGAGGAAGAACTGGCTTCGACGAAGTCCCAGGTCGAAAATGAGTTGGCTGTAGCGGAAAAGCGACGGTTGGAACTGGACGAGCGTGTCGATGAAGTGGGCCAACGGGAGAATCATTCACGGGCCTTGGCGGAAAAATATAGGTCCGCACTGCAGGAAATTTCCAAAGTATCCGAATCGGAGGCCCGCTCCCGAATGATTGAAGAGGTTCATCGCGATTGCGAAGCGGAACTGAGAGTGATGAAGGGCGAGATGTTGCAGCGCTCGGAAAAAGAAGTTGAAGCCGAAGCGCGCAGAATTTTGATCGATTCCATGCAGCGTTTGTCCGCTGCACCGCACGTGGACATCACGGCCACGATTGTTTCGATTCCGAGCGAAGACATGAAGGGTCGGATCATCGGTAGGGAAGGGCGCAACATTAAGTCTTTTGAGTCCCTTACAGGAACGACTTTGCTGATTGATGAGACTCCAGACAGTGTTCTGGTATCCTCTTTTGACCCTGTCAGGCGGGAAATTGCCCGGATTGCCCTCGAATCCCTGATTCGGGACGGGCGAATTCACCCTACTTCGATCGAAGAAGCGGTGAACAAGGCAGAGGACGATGTTAAGCGTTCGGTTCAGGAGAGTGGGGAAGATGCCTTGCGTCGTCTCAAGTTGGGACGGATGCACCCCGAGGTGCTCAAGTTGGTCGGTAAACTGCGCTTTCGCCTGTCCTATAACCAGAATGCCCTAGAGCATTCCATTGAAGTGGCCAACCTCTGTGCTTTAATGGCCGCCGAATTAGGGCTGGATCCCCAGTTGGCTAAACGCTGTGGCTTGTTACACGATATTGGTAAGGCCCTGGACCAGGACAATGAGGGCAGTCATGCCGTCGCAGGATCCTATTTCCTCAAGCGTTACGGTGAGGAGGACTCACGCGTTATCAATGCTGTGGGCGCACACCATGGTGAGGTGGAAAGCGAAAGCCCCTATGTGGCTTTGGTTATGATTGCCGACAGCCTTTCGGCTATGCGCCCGGGCGCGCGCTCCGAAAGTGTGGACGGGTATATCCAGCGGGTCAGAAATCTGGAAGAGATTGCCCGTTCGATGGACGGTATTGTCGAAGCCTATGCGATTCAGGCAGGTCGGGAAGTTCGGGTAATCGTGTCTCCGGACCAGGTGTCTGAAGCCAATGCACCCCTGATCGCCCGCCAGATTCGCCGCCGCATCGAAGATGAATTGCAGTACCCAGGGATGATCAAGGTTACGGTGATCCGCGAACAACGCTTTCAGGAAGTGGCGAAGTAGCCGGATCCGGGCAGGGTAGGAAGTTTTCAGGCTTCCAGTTTATCCTGAGCTTCCCTGAGTTCCTCGTCTTCCGGCTGGTTTTTTATGGTGCCTTCGCGGGAAAGCAGAACCGCGACAAAACGGGTGGAGGGGAATCTGCTGAAAATGATGGTTAACAAAACGGTGAATGGAACGCAGAGAATAGCTCCGGGAATGCCCCAGATGGAACCCCAAAGACCAAGGGAAAGCAGGATAACCAGAGGACTAAGGTTCAAGGTGTTTCCCATCAGGCGGGGTTCAATGATATTTCCAACCATTACCTGAACGGCTCCCACTCCAAAAAACACCGCGAAAAATGGGCCCAGTGTGGGGAACTGAACCAGAGCCAGCACAGAGGGAAATACCGTGGCCACAATGGAACCAATGGTGGGGATGTAGTTGAGCAGAAAGATGAGCAGTCCCCAGAAGAGCGCGAAGTCGAGACCAATACTGGTCATGATGATGTAGCTGATGACCCCCGTGCTGACACTGGTTAAGGTCTTGATCCCCAGGTAGGTGCGTGTGTCCGCATAGATCTGATTGAGGATGGTTCGAACCGCCTGCTGCTGCTTTGGGCTTTCAAACAGGCGCTCCATTTTGGGCCTGAAGAATTTCTGCTCGAGGAACAGAAAGAGAATGTAGATCAGAATGAGTCCGGTGCTGCCGAGAAAACTTGCGGCCGTTCCAGCGAGGGTCTGGACAATGCGGGTCAGTGAGAAATCGCCCCACAATTGGCTGAGTTGCGGCGCGGTCTCCAAGCGCAACCATTCGCCGATGTCGAACAATAGATTGTCTATATTCCGCTGATAGGAAGGGGCTGCACGCACCACTTCATTCACACTGAGTGCGATCAGGTTGATGAGGATCAGTCCAACGCCAAGTGTCGTCACCAGTGCCAGGGTAAAAGCCAATGGCTGGGGGATCCATAATTTGCCAATACGGATCTTGGCGATTCCATCCCGGAGAATATTGATCAGATACCAGATGAAGATCGCCAGAACCATCGGTATGATGAGGTTCTTGGCGAGGATCAGGACGGCGAAGATTAGAGCGATCAGGATGCCGACTGCTGCCGCTTGAATCACTTGCATGGTTTTTTGATCCAATACCGCTTTTTAGCCTAGATCAAGCATCCGACCTTAATTTTGCGAAAAAATATTTGCGCTCGCGGTAGAGCAAGAATCCAGTCAGCAGCGACATGCCAATCCAGGTTCCGGTTTCGGGAATAATCGGAGTTCCGATAATGATGGTGTTTCCGTCGACGATGGCCGGCGTGGTGCCGTAATAGACCTGCTGGCCGACGTTGATATTCGAAGTGGTTGGGTCGAAAATCACCTGATTGGTGGTGACGAAATTTACGATAGTCAGCTGCCCGGATCCCGACATTGTGCCGACATTTACCAATACGTCCGGGTTGTTACCGAGGTCGAGCACAGCGTTGCCGGTCAGGGTCAGGGAGTCCAGATTGACGTTGTAGCCTTGTGTGTCCAGCGTGCCCCCGCTGATCGTCACATTGGTGCTGGCGCTAAACACGTCGTCTTGATTCAGAATGACTGTGCCGCCGGAAATATTGATGGCCGCAGTATTGCCCACGGTCTGATTGAAGCTGATTTCACCCCCGGCAATATTGAAAGTTGCGTTGTTCTGGACGGTGCTCAAATTCAGCGATCCAGCCGTCTGATTGATGATCACATTGTTCTGGATCGTGCCCGTAGCGGTGACAAAACCACCTTGGATGTTCATGATCGTGCCGGACTGAAGGGTTCCGGAAAATAGGCTCGATCCACCGAATGAGTTAATTTGCGTGGCGTTTCGAAGTGTGCCGGTAAAGGTTACATCTGCGGGGGCAAAAATGTTGATAATGTCACTGTTGAAGCCCTGATTCACGGTCAATGGTCCCGTCGAATAGTTAAAAGTGGCGCCGGATAGCGGCAATACAGCAGTCAGCCCTGCGAAATACAGGATTTTTACCAGTGCGCTTAGGTTGTAGGCCTTAATCTTCATTTATACTATGGGCTTAATGCCTCATAATGTTGCGTACTTTTGCCAAAAACACAAGCGAATCCGTTCTTGTCAGCGGGTTTCAGGGCACTCATGTTTAGGGGTTTAAGCTATGGCTAAGCGCAATCAGAAATCGGCAATTTCACCCACTCGTGAAGAGGATTATCCGGAGTGGTATCAACAGGTGGTTAAGGCCGCGGAACTTGCGGAGACTTCTCCCGTTCGCGGCTGTATGGTCATCAAACCCTGGGGCTACGCCTTGTGGGAAAACATTCAGCGCGTGCTGGACCGGAAATTTAAGGACACGGGTCATCGCAACGCCTATTTCCCTCTTTTCATTCCCAAGAGCTACCTGGAAAAAGAAGCCCAGCACGTGGACGGCTTCGCCAAGGAATGCGCAGTGGTGACTCACTCGCGACTGGAAATGGGGGCAGACGGAAAACTGCATCCAGCTTCGCCTCTGGAGGAGCCCTTGATCGTGCGGCCGACTTCCGAAACCATTATTGGCGAGCTGTATGCCAAATGGGTGCAGAGCTACCGCGATCTGCCTATCCTGATCAATCAATGGGCCAACGTTGTGCGTTGGGAAATGCGCACGCGCCTTTTTCTCCGCACTGCGGAATTCCTCTGGCAGGAAGGCCACACCGCGCACGCCACCGAAGCCGAGGCCTGGGTGGAGACACGCAAGATGCTCGATGTCTACGCGGACTTCGCCGAAAACTACATGGCCATGCCTGTGATTCGCGGAGAGAAGACCGAGGGCGAACGCTTCCCAGGCGCGGTTTCCACCCTTTGTATCGAAGCCATGATGCAGGACCGCAAAGCCCTGCAAGCCGGCACTTCGCACTTCCTCGGCCAGAATTTTGCCAAGGCTTCCGGGATCCAGTTTTTGAATCAGGAAGGTGTCCAAGAGCATGCCTGGACTACGTCCTGGGGTGTCTCAACACGCTTGGTCGGCGGCATGGTGATGACTCACTCTGACGACGACGGCCTTATTCTGCCTCCGCGCCTGGCCTCCGCACACATCGTCATCCTGCCGATTATTCCAAAGGAGGATGTGCGCGCGGATGTAATGGAAGTCGCCACCCGCCTCAAGGCCCAGCTGCGGGGTGTCATCTGGAACGGCATTCCTCTGGAAGTGGAACTCGACGACCGCGACCTGCGGGGCGGCGAGAAGAACTGGCAGTGGATCAAGCGCGGCATTCCGCTGCGGGTTGAGATCGGACCCAAGGATATTGCTTCGGATTCGGTCTTTGTGGCCCGCCGGGACACCGGTGAAAAACAGTCCTATAAGTCCGCTGAATTCGTCGATTCCGTGGGCACACTGCTGGAGTCCATCCAAGCCAATTTGCTGGAGCGCGCCCGGGCTTTCCGGCAGGAGCACACGCGGGAAATCGACAGTAAGGACGACTTTATCGACTACTTCACCCCCGCAAATGCACAAAAACCGGAGATCCATGGTGGATTCGCTTTGGCGCATTGGGCCGGCTCCGCTGAGGATGAGGCCGCTTTGCAAAAGGATCACAAGGTGACGATTCGCTGCATTCCGCACGACGATGACATCCCTGCGGAGTCGGGCACCTGTCCTTTCACGGGCAAACCCAGCCCGCGCCGCGTTGTCTTCGCCAAGTCTTATTAGATCTGTCTATCCATTTCAGGAGGCTTGACCTCAGTGCTGGAGCGGGTTGATTGGAACTAGATCCAAGCCATGCAATCCTCCGCCAAAATACTGGTCATCGATGATGACTCTGAAATCCGTTACTCTCTCGAACGCGTTCTGAGCGCCCGTGAGTACGCTGTCTCGACTGCGCCCAGCGGTGAGGAGGGCATTGAACGCGCTGAGAAAGAAGCATTTGATGTCATCTTTCTCGACAACCGCATGCAGGGAATGAGTGGTATGGAAGCCCTGCAGCACCTGCGCTCGGTGGCACCCAACGCCATGATCATTCTGATGACGGCCTTCGGCACGACTCAAACAGCCATCGAGGCGATGAAATTCGGGGCCTTCGATTACATCATCAAACCCTTTGATATTAAGAAAGTGCTTGGCTTGACCGAGCGGGCGGTCCAGGCGCACCGGGATCTCGTCGATTCGGCTACGGAGCAATACAGTCCCCTGCTGGACAGTGAGGACTACAAGGAAGGCATTGTTGGCGATTCAGAGCCGATGCAGGAGGTCTTCAAGATGATCGGCCAGGTCGCGACCAGCGATGTCACGGTCATGGTGACCGGTGAAAGCGGCACGGGTAAGGAATTGATCGCCCGTTGCATCTGGCAGCACAGTTTGCGCGCGAAGAAGAATTTTATCGCTGTCAATTGCGCTGCAATACCGGATAATTTGATCGAATCGGAACTGTTTGGTCATGAGAAAGGGGCCTTCACCGGTGCCTCCAATCAACGCATCGGCAAATTTGAATTGTGCGATGGAGGCACCTTGTTCCTCGACGAAATCGGGGACATGGCACTGCAGACTCAGACCAAGATCCTGCGTGCTTTGCAGGAGGGCGAGATTCAGCGGGTCGGCGGGGAAAA
>JAFIGG010000106.1 GCA_020831485.1 Opitutales bacterium | reverse complement strand
CACCCCTGGCAGGAGCGCCTGCAGCGCATCCAACGCGACCTGATGGACATGATGTCTCACCTCGCCCGCCCTTCCGACTGCCCGAAGGAAAACACCAACCCCCTGCCCGAAAGCTCCACCAAATACTGCGAAGACTGGATCGATGAAGTTGAGCGTTCCCTCAACGAAAAATCAGACTATTTTCTGCTGCCTGGAGGATCCGAAGTGGGTGCCCTTTGCCACGTCGTCCGTACCCAGATCCGGCGTGCCGAACGCCGCCTGGCAACACTGATGAAGCTGGACACTGTGCCCGCCTGCATCCCTCCATTCGCCAATCGGCTGTCGGACCTGTTTTTCGCCCTGTCCCGCGCCGCCAATGCGGAAGCCGAGATTCCGGAAGAAAAATGGAACCTGTTTTTCTACAAGCGGATCGGGAAGAAATAAGGGAGAGCTCAGATGCGGGCACGAGGCGTGCCCGCCCCCATTTGAGAGCTTATTAACGATATACAGCACCGTAATACTCTGATTTCCCTTTTGACATTGCCTTGTCATTAAGAAACCTTTCGCCTTTTCTCTTTTTATTGGCAGTTTATTGTCATTAAAGAAATCGAAGCGATATGTTTCAATCCAACACTTACCTGAACCTTAAATATTCAAGCTTGGCATTACTGTGTCTGCCCGGGGCTGCGGCCGCGCAATCACACGGCGATGAACCCGTATGGGATCTGGACCCGGTTGTCGTATCGGCGACCCGCATGGCGACTCCGGTCACCGAGCTGGGAAACTCGATCTCCGTGATCAGCGGAGCTGAACTGGAACGCAGCCGTCAGCCTTTCCTGGAGGATACGCTGCGACGAGTCCCAGGCGTATTTGTCCGCCGCAATGGGGGGCCCGGCAGCACAACCAATGTCAGCATCCGTGGAACACAGACCGGCCAGTCGCTGGTGCTCATCAACAGTGTCAAAGCGGGTGACCCCACCAGCAGCACGCCTTTCAATTTCAGCATGCTGAGCGCGGATAACATTGAGCGTATCGAAATCATCCGCGGTCCTCAAAGCACAATCTACGGAGCGGACGCAATCGGCGGGGTCATCAACGTGATCACCCGTCAACCCGAAGACGGCAGCATGAACCTGGAAACAGATGCCTTTGCCGGAAGCTACGGAACCTGGAAAGCTTCGGCGCAATTGAGTGGACGCGAAGGCGACTGGCAGTATGACGGTTTGGTATCGATGTTTCACACTGACGGGTTTTCAGCCCGCACGCCCCGCGATGCGGAAGCCGATGCTTTCACGAACCGCACTGCCCGCGGCAACCTCAAATACACCGGATTCAACCAGCTGACCCTGTCCAGCTTTCTCCATTACGACACCAACCGCAACGAATACGACGCCAGCGGACCCGACGATGCCGAAAGTTATCAGGACAACCAGCATTGGATCGCCGGACTCAATGGGGAATTCCTCACAGAAGACGAGAGCATTGAAAGCCGCCTGAGTCTCAGCTTTTCAGAAACCAACCGCCGCTTCTACGCCGCTTCCGACAGCTATTTCCGTGGCCAGATGGCCTCCACTCTCTGGGAAAACGTCTTTATTCTTTCGGAAACCCTGAGCCTGGTCTCCGGCTTCGAATACGAGGACAATCGAGGAGTTGCATCCGATGGCATCGACGCCTCCATCGACAACAAGTCCGCCTTCGCACTGCTGCGCGGCAATCCGGCGGATCGTCTGTTTGTGGATATCAGCGGCCGGGTCGACGACCATTCCATGTTCAGCGCCGAACATACCTGGCGCACTACAGGCAGCTATCGGCTCAACGACGTCAACACCCGCTTGAAAAGCTCATACGGCACGTCCTTCCGGGCGCCCAACCTCTACGATCTCTACCACCCTCTCTACGGAAACCCGAACCTCGACCCCGAAAAAGGAAAAGGCTTCGATATTGGAATCGAGCAACCGCTCTGGAATGGCCACATTCTGACCGAGCTGACATATTTCCACAATGCCATCCGTGACCAGATCGACTTCGATTTCCGTGGCTGGGATCCTGCCACCGGCGTTGTCGACGGCGACTACCGCAACCTTTCTTCCGTGCGGACCCAAGGCTATGAGTTCCAGATCTCGGCTTATCCGCTAAAAGGGCTTCAGCTGACCGCCAACTACACCTGGACGGACACCCTCGACCGCGACGCAGGCACCGCACTCGCGCGCCAGCCAAGAGAAGTGCTCTCTTTAAGCGGCGACTACAGTATGCTCGACAATCGCCTGTCCCTGCACGCCAATATGCAGTATGTCGGCGAACGCTACAACAGCGCCAATGAGAGCAACCGGATGCCTTCTTACACGGTCTGGAACGGAACCATCCGCTACCGGATTTCGGAACGTTTTCAGGCTTACCTGCGCGTCGATAACCTCTTCGATAAATACTACGAAGAGATCATCGGTTACTCAACGCCTGCGCGCAGCGCCTATGTGGGTCTGACAACAAGATTCTAAAACACCAAAAACCAGACAGGCAATGCGTCTTAAATTCCTCTTATTTGGAAGTTCTCTAATAGCCCTGGCATTCATTGCCCTGTCGTTGACAGGTGGCGGCGGTCGCTCTTCGGAAGGAGAGCGGCCGCTCCCGCCGCCTGGCTTTCCAATGGATATTGTCGATGCGGTGCAAAGCCAGATCCGATTGGAGACAGCTCCACAACGCATCGTTTCCTTATCCCCAAGCGTCACGGAGACCCTCTTTCTGCTCGGCGGCGGAGACTTACTGGTCGGCCGCTCCCGCTACTGCATCAATCCAGAAGCGGCCCTCAAAGTGGAGTCCGTCGGCGGGGTCACTGATCCCAATCTGGAGAAAATGGGCATGCTCAATCCAGACCTGGTCTTTGGCATCACCATGGGCCTGCGTTCCGAAGTGGCCGAACGCATGAAGCAGATTGGTTTGAAGCCGATGTATTTCCAGCAGCGTTCCCTCGACGACATCCGGGATGACGTACGCCTCCTTTCCCGCATCATCGACCGAACTGAGATCGGCGAAGCCTGGGCAGTGGAAGCAGACGAACGCAGGGAAAAGGTAATGGCTGAAATGCGGACCTTCTGGAACGAACGGCAGCCAAGTGCCCTCATTTTTTACTACAACCCAGGCGGCATATTCAGCGCGGGCAGCGATAGTTGGCCGGGATCAATGCTGGAGGCGCTCGGCCTCAGAAACCTGGCCAACAATTTGGACAGTTCCTGGCCCCGACTTTCATCTGAATGGATTCTCGCAAGCAACCCGGAGGTCATCATCTACGCTCCCACCTCGGCCGGCGATGTCGAAGCCGCCCGCGCCCATATGGAACAAATCCGCGCGGACCCTCTTTGGAGAAACGTCGATGCCATTCGCAATGGCCGCGTAATCATTGCCAACCGCAGTGCGCTGGTGAATTCCGGTCCAGGCGCATTCACCGCCCTCGAGGACCTGGCGGAAACCTTGCAGGCGACCTATTCGGATGAAGACTGACAGCCAGGGTCGATGCTTGATCAAAGCAAAGGGAATCTCCGCAGGCTACGGGGACAAAACGGTGCTGGAAGACATCGACCTGCGACTGCACAGCGGTGAACTGCTCGGCGTAGTAGGCCCCAACGGCTGCGGCAAAAGCACACTACTGCGCACCCTGACCGGCCGCCTGGCGGCCCGCAGCGGATCGATTCAGGTCATGGGCCAAGCCCTGACTGCGTATTCACGGATGCAGTTTGCGCGCAAGGTTGCAGTGGTGCCTCAGGCCGATGCACCGCCCTTCGATTTTACCGCCAATGAACTGGTGCTGCAGGGACGCCGCCCGCACTGGGGCTTCCTCAGTGGCCCGGGCGCAAAAGATCGAGCCAAAGCCCTTCAGGCAATGCAAACGGCCAACACCGTCCACCTGAAACACCGTAGTATCCGCAATCTGAGTTCGGGTGAATTCCAACGGGTTCTGGTCGCACGCGCGCTGGCTCAGGATTGCCCTATCCTACTGCTCGACGAGCCCACCGCCCACCTCGACGTCGGCCACGAAGTCGAAGTCTTCCGTCTCCTCCACCAACTCTGTCGCGCAGAGGGCGTCGGCATTCTCTGCATCTGCCACAACCTCAACGCCGCGGCCGCCTACTGTGACCGCCTGGTGCTGCTGGATCAGGGCCGGATCAAGGCAGAAGGGAATCCACAATCCGTGCTGACCCTGGAACAGCTCCGCGAAGTCTATGCGGTCGACCTGTCCCTGACCGAAACACCCGATGGCCGCGGTCGTCCTCAATTTCTCTACCACTGCGAAGACCTGTGAGATTCCACATTAAGAGTTCTATCTGGATCACCATCGCCTTGCTCGCGCTAGCCGCCAGTGTCCTCGTCTCCGCCGGCATCGGCCAAACCGGTTTCACTCCGCCCTGGGTGGTTGCCAAAGCCATGCTGCAGGAAGGCGACGGCGGGTTCGGTCTTTCCCTCATCGTCTGGGAACTGCGCCTGCCGCGTATTTTTCTGGCGATATTTGTCGGGGCCAACCTGGCCATCGCGGGCGCGCTGATGCAGGCCCTGTTCAACAATCCGATGGCCGAGCCCTATGTGCTCGGTGCCTCGTCCGGTGCCTCATTCGGCGCAGTGATCGCAATGGTGATGCAGTGGACGGGAGGAGTCGCCGGCTTCAATCCGATCATGCTCTGCGCTTTCAGCGGAACCGTCATTGCCACCGTCACGGTCTACAGTTTCGCCCGTCAGGACGGACGCACCTCCATCGCCTCGCTGCTACTCACCGGCATCGCGGTCAGCGCCCTGCTGGGTGCAGTGACGACCCTGATCCTGCTCCGCAGTGATTTCTACCAACTCCGCTCCGCCCTGTATTGGCTGATGGGTGGCGTCGCCTACCGTGGCTGGTCCGATGTCGCGGGTATTCTGCCATACACCTTTATCTGCGGTGGCCTGGCCTTTCTCTGGCGTCACAACCTGAACATCCTCGGGCAGGGAGAGGAAACCGCCTACCACCTCGGACTTTCGCCGGAAAAGGCGCGGGGATTCATCCTGGTGGTGGCGTCCCTGCTCACTGCAGCTTCGGTAGCCACGTCGGGCATCATCGCATTCGTTGGGCTTATGGCCCCTCACCTCGCCCGCCTGCTGGTCGGCCCCAACCACGGGCCGCTGATTCCACTGACCGCTATCATCGGCGCTCTGCTGCTGGTGTGGGCGGATGTCATCGCGCGCACAGGCTCCAGCGGTGAAGAGCTTCCACTCGGGGTCATCACCGGTGCCCTGGGCAGCCTCTTCTTCCTCTACCTGCTCAATCTTCAACAACGCAAACACCAGCCGTGAATCCACAGAAACGTATCCATTTTTTCTTCGATATGGGAGGGGTGCTCTTTGAAGTCAAGCGCCAGCAGGTCTGGCAGGGCCTTGCCGGGCACTCTCCCTTAAGCGCCGAAGCGATCCAACAGGCCTTCATGCAGGAAGGCTCGCTCATTCTCTATGAAACGGGAGCCATCTCGTCCGCGGAGTTCTGGAATCAGCTGCGCCGAATAGCCCAGACAAACTTGCCGGACAGCGAACTCGAGCCCATCTGGCAAAGCGCCCTCAGCCCGATCGAAGCCAATCTCAATGCCGTCCGAAACCTGACCCAAAACCACGCCGTGGCTCTGATTTCAAATACTAACCTATCCCATCTGCAGCGCATTTATCAACTCGCTCCTTTTCTCAAGGACCTGCCCGGGTCTTTTTCACATGAAATCGGTTTTCTGAAACCACGTTCGGAGATCTTCAAACACGCGCTCCAGCTCTGCGGCATTTCCGCGGTCTCAGCTGTTTTCATCGACGACCGGGTGGACAATGTGGCCGCCGCCGAACTTATGGGATTCCAGGGCATGCAGCTCCCTGAACCCAGCCTTTTTCAATCCACCCTCAATCAAATCCTCGAACAATGAACTCCAACGGAATTCACCTCGTAATCGGCGGCAGCCGCAGCGGCAAAAGCGAACGCGCTGAGCAACTGGTCAAACAATGCCAAGTCCCGGTCAGCTACATGGCCACCTGCCGGCGCGATCCGTCGGTGGATGAAGAAATGCGCGAGCGCATTCAAAAACACAAGCAACGCCGCCCCGCTGAATGGGAGCTGGTGGAAAACCGTTTCGACCTGGCCGAGGTTTTGCAGGAGCGTCCGGATCGCGTAATCCTGATGGATTGCCTGACACTCTGGCTGGCGGAACGGCTGGGCAAACTCGATTCCGTGCAGGCTGTTCTGGATGAATTGAACGCAGCCCTCGAAGGCAAGCCGGCATCCACCCGCCTGGTTGTCGTCAGCAACGAAGTGGGTTCCGGAATCGTGCCCTGCACGGCTTCAACCCGGCGCTTCCGCGACTTGTCCGGCTGGGCCAACCAGGCCGTAGCCCGTCATGCTGAAAAGGTCGATTGGATCACTGCCGGACTCTGGGTGCCACTGAAACGGAAAGGGAAAGCATGTCATCTGGACATGGAGGTAATTTAGCCGAAGCGGAAAGTCGCTACGGGCGTCCGCGCCACGAATTTATCGACTTCAGCGCCAACCTGAATGGCTACGCCCCAACGATAGAGCCAAAGGAATGGCTGTCCTGGCTGGGCGATGTCCACCACTACCCTTCCGGCGCCGAAGAACTCGCCGAACGGCTGGCAGACTGCTACCAGGTTTCAGCAAAGAACCTGATCCCCTGCGCAGGCGCGATTGAGGGCCTCTGGCTGGCTGCGCGGATCTTCAGGGATGGCGTTGCGCGGATTCCGCATCCGACCTTCGGCGGATACGAACCGGCCGCCCAGGCGGCTGACATGCGGATCGAACGCGTCCTTACGCCTCCGGGCAGCCAGCGTCTCGAAGTTCTGAAAAGTCAGCTTAAAGCCGGCGATACCGTGTTCTTTTGCAATCCGAACAATCCAACGGCGGACTGGACGGACAGCAATGGGCTGCT
>JAFIGG010000105.1 GCA_020831485.1 Opitutales bacterium | reverse complement strand
AACTCGACTACCACATGTCCCGCGCCTACAAAGCCGTGCACGACATGCACGACTCACAAAAAGTCCACATGCGCCTGGCAGCCTACCTCGTGTCCGTTTCCCGCGTCGCCGAAGCTGTAAAGCTCCGCGGCTGGGTCTAAAGCGGCCCAAACAGGTAGCGGCCCTTTCGCCGAAAGGGCCGGATATCGGCAAAATTGGTTCGATGCGGATGCAGGCTCTAAGGGGCGGTGGACGCCCTCGTCCACCGCTAAGAATCCGAGGTCGAGGCCTTGACCTCAAAGAGCCGATACCCATGCACGCTCGGGACGATCGTGCCTACGGAGATCCTGTCTATAAATTGTCCCGCAGTCAGGCCGGCTATTTTCGATTTCGATGGCGATTTGCTGCGCTATCTCCGCTTCGCCCACTCAACTGTCTGGCATGGATGCTGGGAGGATTGTTTTAAAACCGCTAATCTTCACTAATTGACACTAATACCATGGTCCGGGCTGAATACGCGGATTTCCCGCGACTCTCGCCCCGCAGCTGAGGTGTCATGTTCTCGGTCATACTGAATTCAATTTCCTTTGAGTGAATCGATCGGAATAATAATTTCCGCCTGATCTCCAAGATACTCGCCTCTATACACGAAAACGTTCTGGTCGTTCTTGAACAGAGACAACTTCTTGTCCTTCCGGACATAGATTGAAGTCTCCTCACCAAGGAAAGGTTTTTCATGCACAATCCAGTGTCCATCTGGCTCGTATAGATCCAAAAACTGCTCAAGGACCCAATCTGGGCTAACACGGGTTGACCCAAACTGAAGCGACTCAACATACCCATCTTGCACCGTGACATCAAAGAATGAGTCCCTCGATAGATACCTTAAAATTGTGGTGTCCTCGCCCCTTCGAATAATCCGGTCAGGGTAAGGAAATTCCATGTGCTCGATATCCTCACCTATTACTTCGTTCGAAAACCAAAAGTCCATAAACGATTCATCCGACCTGGCACATGAAAAAGACAGGCCAGCCAAGGCAAGGACCGTTAAACAGATCCAGACTACTTTATTTCTGAAAAGCTTCACTCAACACTACCTCGCACAAATCCTAACAACTTAGCAACAGAATCCTCGCTTTCCCATTCAGGCAGACCCAATCCTCTTTCAATGTATCGCCATTCATGAATCATGATAAGCGCTTTCTGAGGAATCGAAAGCCCTTCCATCCCAAAACCTTCTGTGTTGTCGCGAAATCTAACAACCTGCAGCAAAACCTCGAAAGCTTCTTCCTCCTCGCCAAAATGAAGGTACAAATTCATTAATCTCAACATGGCCAATTCGTAATTGAAGTACAAGTAAACTTCTGAAGCGAATGTTTCCCACTGATCAAGATGCTTACGCCAATCCGAAACCATTACTCCCCATGAAGATAAGTGAGGAGCAAGATCCTCTACTCTTTCCGAATCACTATAAACTTTATTCAGCGTATCTAAGCTCTGCCGATTCAACTCGAACAAGGCTTCATTAGGGTCCGAACAACCAAGCAGCGCGGCAACAAAGCAGAAAACCAGCATGTGGAAAGTGTACGTCCTTCTATGTTTTCGCATACTGGCTATTCCTCCAGGTTCTCAATAAAACTCAGCAACAGTGAATCAAGATTGCGAGATTCCCAACGAGGAGATTCTGATCTATTTTCCATCGATCGCCATCCATGTATCACGAGCAATGCTCTCTCCTCGCGCTCAAGCCCGTCCACTGAAAAACGAAAAGTGGCAAGAAGCTGATCCAAAGCAGATCTGGCAAGATCATAATCCTCAGTGTGCAACGCGATGTTCAGGATTCGCATATACAATAAAAAACTTGCGTAAGCATATTCAGACGGAAGCTCGTCACCAAAAATCAAGTGGAGACCTTTGCTTTCAAAACAATCCTGCGCTTTTCCTAGCGCATGCCGAATCTCCTGCAGGGATTCTGAATTCCGATACTGAGCCATCGCCTTTCTATCCAATTTAATAAAGTCACATTCAGCAAAACTGACACAGACTGAAATCAAAAAGGCTGGGATCCATAACTTCATCCCCAGAACACTGGTCTGCTTCGATACTTTGGTCTACTCAAAAATGACCAGACCGATGATATTCTGCCTTCGAATAGGCCCGACAAACCGACTGTCGTTCGCTTGAGCCATGTTGTCACCCAGAAAAAAATAGGATTCCTCAGGAACTCGAAACCCTTCTGAACGCACATAGAATGCCAACTGATTGTAACTGCTTTTATCCACTTCGCGCTGATAGTTGATTGTATCCGGAAGGATTAATCGTGTTCCGTTTACTTCAATATGGTCATCAAAAAACTCGATAATTTCACCGGGCATACCGACAATCCGCATAACCCATACTTGATCGGCATAGCGCGGAGGAATAAAAGCAACCACATCGAATCTCTCTGGTTCATTCGAAGTGAAATAACGCGTATCCACCTGAACCTTATCCCCTGGATTCAAAGTCGGAGACATCGATTCGCTCATCATTTCGTACGTATTCCTGGAGCAGCCAAGAGAAATTACTGCCAGGAAAAGAGAGCCCGCAAAAACGAGCTTCAAAGAAAGGACAATTGGATTAATCCCAAAACTCATAACATTACTCATACACCACAGTTTCCAGCATTGAATTCACCAGGATTTTTATCGGCTCTTGGTCCGATTCGGTCCAAATATCAAAAGTCCATACATGCTTGTCTTCATCGTAAAATGAATGGAGGCGCGAAATCTGGCTACCTTCAAATACTTGGTCGAATTTCAACTTGGCTTC
Source organism: Opitutales bacterium (assembly GCA_020831485.1). Lineage (GTDB taxonomy): Bacteria > Verrucomicrobiota > Verrucomicrobiia > Opitutales > Oceanipulchritudinaceae > JAFIGG01. The sequence continues at coordinate 4,129 of JAFIGG010000105.1, read as the reverse complement.
CTCGAACGCAATTGCGAAATCAAGTTTGGCATTCCCTCTTTGAATTCGGTCTACATATTCCTCATCAGAGAGATTTGTGCCCGACAGATCCGCCATCAACGTTTTCCTTCGATCCTCGTCAGTATAATAGCTGTAATCTGCGATTTTATCCAAATAGGACTTCTCACCTGCAGGCCTGCCATCATCAGGACTTAGGCCAGAAGGAAAATTCAAAACGAAGACCGCAAGCAGAATCAACCCGCCTACCAGTATTGTAATAATCACAGATTTGTTTTTCACGGTACCTTCCTTCCACTTCTGACACTGCACCTCCGAAGATACCATGCGCAAGCACTTTTCACCTTAGTGCGACCGCAATTGGCCTGTTAATCCTGTCCAGGGAATCTTCCGCGACTAAGTCCGCGCAACCAAGCTCGACCATCTTCAGGTTCTTCGTCCCAAAAAAGATTAGTGGTTTTAAAACCGCTAATCTTCACTAATTAACACTAATACCACGGTCCGGGCTGAATACGCGGATTTAGGCAGCGCAGACATTAAACCAATAGGATCACTCCTCAGACGACCTCACAGACACACAGCCCACCGCCTACAGAACACCGACCACATGCCCACCGAATCCCCGGGAATCCGCGAACGATCCTGTCCCAGCACCCCGCGACCAAAGACCGCGCAACCAAGGTCCGACCAGTTCCAGGTCCTTCGTCCCAAAAAAGATTAGTGTCAATTCACGTTTATTAGTGGTTCACAAACCAGGGCCCGAAGCTGACCCCCAAGAGCCGATACCCGTGCACGCTCGGGACGATCGTGCCTACGGATATCCTGTTGATTCCGTTAATCCTGTCCAAAAATCGTCAGCGGTTGATGGACGACGAGTCGGCCCTACCTGGCTTTGCTATCTCAAATCTCTAATTTTCTAAGCAATCTTGATCTCAACACGCTTTCCGAGTGCTTTGGCGTATTTTTCAACCGTTGAGAGTTTCACATCCTGAACGTGGTTTTCGAGCCTGGAAATTGCCGTTTTGCGGGTCCCGATCGCGCTGGCGACTTCATCTTGCGTAAGGCCAGCATCAAGACGCGCCTGCTTAAGCATTACCCCGATACGGAAATTCTCGTAGCCATCATCAAATCCCTCGGCAAAGCCAGGGTTGGTAGATTTCCTTTTTGCTATATATTTTTTTAAGTCGCTCATTATAGGTTCTCCTTCAGGTATTTACTTCTTCTTTGCTCAGCCAAAGCGATTTCATTGCGCGGGGTCTTCTGCGTTTTCTTAGCAAAGCCATTTGTAAGCACGACAAAGCTGCCTCCATGCTCAAATCCAAGGATTCGGAAAATGTTACCTCCGAATTGTATCCTGGCTTCCCAAATTTCATCTGTGTTAGTTAGTTTCTTCCAATATTGAGATGGGATAATGTCCATGTCCTCAATCAACCCAAGCACCCAAACCACTTTTTGAGCCTGTTTGTCGGTGAGGCCATCGATAAATTCTTCAACCGGGCTGCTACCATCCGGCCTCTTAAAAAACAGAATTACCTTCATCTCCCCCAAGAGTTAACCTACGCGTTAACTTCGTCAAGTAATTTTGCTAAATACAATGCGACTGCCTCAAAATACAAAGATTGCAGAATTCAGTAATTGTTGGCTCTAAACCCAGGGTCCGAAGCTGACCTCAAAAGGCCGATGTCCGTGCACACTCGGGACGAGCGTGCCTACGGGTATCCTGTCGACTCTGTTAATCCTAAACAAAAATCTTCGGCGGTTGATAGCATAACTCTGCTTGAACTCAGGGGCAAAGGGGTGCATGGATTTTCACCATGACAAATCCTTTTTTGGCAACGGGCATTGAACTGCCTTGGGATGCGATGACACCGGATGAGCTGGAGCCAGCTGTGCGTGAGGGCTTGAAGCGGGGCGCGGAGCGCTTGCAGGAGATTCGTGACGCAGCGGATTCCGATCTCAGCTTCGACAACAGTTTTCTGGCTCTGGAACGGGCGCTGGATCCGCTGCACCGGGCCTGGCGCTTCTCCAGTCACTTGGATGGCGTGGCCAATTCGGCGGAACTGCGCAAGGCGCGTCAGGCTTTGCAGCCGGAGGTTACGCGCTTTTTCACGCGGGTTTACCTGGACAGCACTATTTACGGCAAGCTGCAGGCCTTCGCCGACTCGCCTGCGGCGAAAAATTTAAATGCGGTTCAACAGCGTTTTATGAAGGAAGCGTTGGCCGATTTCGAGGAATCCGGAGCCCACCTCGACGATGCGGCCAAAGCGCGCCTGGAGGCGATCGAAGAAAAGCTGTCCACCGTCACCCAGAGCTTCGGCGACAACAGTCTCGATTCCCTCAATGCCTATGAAAAGATCGTCACGGACCGCCAGGAGCTGTCTGGCCTGCCGGACTCACTGATAGAGGCGGCCAGGGACGATGCGCTCAAAAATGGCAAGGGCTCTGACAGCAGCCCAGCCTATCGCTTTACCCTGCAGGCGCCGTCGTTCATGCCAGCGATGCGCTATCTGGATTCAGACGCCATTCGCCGCGAATTGTATGAAGCCTTCATCGCGGTCGCCTCGTCCGAACCCCACGACAATACGCAGCTCGTGCGGGACATCCTGGAACTACGCCAGGAAAAGGCCAAAATCCTCGGCAAGGCGCATTTCCCGGACCTCGTGTTGTCACGCCGGATGGCTAAATCCGGGGAGCAGGCGCTGGCTTTTGTCGACGACCTGCACCGCCGCACCCTCCAGGCCTTTCGCGAGGAGAACGCCGAACTCGAGGCCTTTCGCGCCGAGCAGAGCGGCGAAAAAGAGCGGGCACTCTATCCCTGGGAGCAGGCTTACTGGTCGGAAAAACTGCGCAAGGCTCGCTACGATTTCGACGAAGAAGAGCTGCGACCATACTTCGCCCTGCCCAAGGTCTTGAGCGGCCTGTTTCAAGTGACCGAGCGCTTGTTCGGCATCCGCGTCCGCGAACGGACGGATAACCGACCCGCCGCCTGGCACGATGAGGTGCGCTACTATGAGATTCACGATGTCGACAGCGGACGCCACCTCGGGTCCTTTTTCAGCGACTGGCATCCGCGCCCAAGCAAGCGCGGCGGGGCCTGGATGGCTGGCCTGATCACCGGCGACCGGGGCACCAGCGAGACGCCTCACCTGGGGCTGGTTGCGGGCAACATGTCGCGGCCACTCGGAGAGCAACCCGCGCTACTGACGCACAATGAGGTCACTACTGTCTTCCATGAATTCGGCCACCTCATCCACCATCTGCTGGGCGAGGTCGAAATCCGCAGTCTTAACGGCACGAACGTGGCCTGGGATTTCGTCGAGCTGCCTTCACAACTGCTGGAAAACTGGTGCTGGGAACGCGAAAGCCTCGACCTTTTCGCCCGCCATTGGCAGACCGACGAGCCCATTCCTCAGGCCCTCTTTGATAAAATGATTGCGGCGCGCAATTTCCAATCGGCCCGTTTCCAGATGCGCCAGCTCAGCTTCGGCAAATTCGATCTGGAAATGCACCTCAAGCCGCAACGGTTCATGCAAGGCAATATCGACGAAGTCATCGGCGAAACCATCGCCGACTACCTCGTCCCTTCGCCGATCCCCTTCCGCTCAAACGTCCGCCAGTTCGCCCATTTATTCAGCAGCTCCACCGGCTATGCCGCCGGCTACTACAGCTACAAATGGGCGGAGGTGCTGGACGCAGATGCCTTCAGCCGCTTCCTCGAGGAAGGACTGCTGAACCCAGCCCCCGGCCGGGCCTTTCGCGAGGCCATCCTCAGCAAGGGCAACTCCGAAGAACCGCAGGCACTCTTCCGCGCCTTCATGGGCCGTGACCCCGATCCCCAAGCTTTGCTGCGCCGCATCGGCCTTTGAGACTATGATCGGGCTGAACGAAGGTTTTGGTAAATCGCCAGCACGCATCCCGCCGGTCGTGGACCTTTCCTACGACCTCTTCGCGGACAGCGGGCTGCTGGTCAAAACCCTTGGCCTCGAACACCGTCCCCAGCAATCGCGCATGGCCGAATGTGTGGCCGAAGCTTTTGCCGAAAGCCAATCCCTCTTGTTCGAAGCCGGCACCGGTGTCGGCAAGAGCCTCGCCTACCTGATCCCGGGCCTGATTCATGCCATTGAGACCGAAA
>JAFIGG010000019.1 GCA_020831485.1 Opitutales bacterium | reverse complement strand
GCTTGGGAGGACGACAACCAATCGGTCGCCTGGGCCCTCATTTGTCGCGGTCAGCAGATGGCACATTATTGGTTCTGCTTCTACGACTCCCAAGTCCCCGACGCCAATTCTCCCGGCAAATGGCTGCTGGGGGATTTCCTCGACTGGGCACGCTCCGAGAACCTCAAAACCGCCTATCTCGGAACCGGTTACAAATTCAAAAGCGCCTACAAAACCCATGGCCTTAGCCCCTGCGAATTCTGGGACGGCAGCCAATGGTGTGATGATCCAGAGCAGTTGAAGGCATTGCAGGCTGGGGACGGATAAAGGAGTGGCCGTTTGAGTGTTTACAGGCTGGAGGGGCCAGCCCAAAACTGTTTACCCTCGAACACCGGAACTCATGCAACACAATCTCACAGCCTCACCGCCCACTGCCCCACCACCCTATCGAACCTCACCTGTCATCGGAACAAAACGCACTGGGAAGACCGTTTCCTCATTCCATCCGTCCTCGGTTCGGGTAATGACAAACAGTTCCTGATAGCTTTGACCAACAGGAATCACCATTCGGCCCCCGACCTTCAGTTGTTCCTTTAAGGCTTGCGGAATACGTGGTGGGGCTGCGGTTACGATGATGCTGTCGAAAGGAGCGGCTTCGGGCCAGCCCTTGTTGCCGTCACCGATCCACAAATAAAGATCGGTGTAACCGGCAGCTTCGAGATTTCGCTTTGCTTGCATACCTAGCAGCTCAAGTATCTCAATGCTATATACCTCCATACCAATTTCCGCCAGAACCGCGGCTTGGTATCCCGATCCGGTCCCAATCTCAAGCACTTTGCCACCTGCTTTCGGGTGTATCAGTTCCGTCATGGCGGCGACGACATACGGCTGTGAAATAGTTTGATCGAGACCAATCGGCAAGGGACTATCAGCTTCAGCCTGAGAACGGAATTTCTCCGGCACAAAGGCATGACGGGGAACAGCCCTCATGGCCTTCAGCACCAGGGGATCCGAAACTCCGCGGGATTCTATTTGGTCTCTAATCATTTTTCTCGGAAACGAAAGAGGAGGCTCCTGAAACCATACGCTCCATCTCCTCAAAACTCAAAATGAAGAAGGTACAATTTCGACAATAACAGCTTCTTCGAAGCGAATCGGTTCCCTGGAATCCTGCATGGTCCAGGTAGGAGCAAATATCTGAAAACGGCCGGAACCCTGGGCCTGCAATTGGATAGCCAGACGAAAAGTTCCTTCCGGGACCTGAGGCAGAAACAACGTGAGCTGATGGGATTCTTCGGAGTAACTCCTGTGTGAAACCAGATTATCCGGTTCAACCCGCAGCAGGTGTTGTCCGGATTCCGGCAGTGCGGCCCAGCCCGCAGGCAGCGGCAGATCGATGCGGACCCTGTCCTGCGGCTGAGCCAACTCCCATTCCCAAACAAGGCGCAACCGGCTGCCTTGAACAACCGCATCGCTTTCCTCCCAAGGCTGGACTTCTTCGACCAAGCCACGCAACAGTGTGGGCGTAAGTCGGCGCAGTTCGCCTTTCCGTCTATAGGCCCAGCTGCTTTCGTCGGCCTGACGTCGAGGAGCTTCCGTTGCCGACAGTTCATAGATATAGGGATCCGCTACAACTGAATCGAGCGCCTCGGCGCTCCAATCTTCCAGTAGCGGACGGGTGAAAGAGGACTCCGCCGACTCGGAGTAATGGTCCCTCAGCATCAGATACTCGGCAAAGACCGCTTGAGCCAAGCGTGCACTGGCAACAGGATCTCTTCCTGCAAACAATCCTTCAACCAGCATGGGCTCGTGCGCCGTAAGAAACCGGGCATCGGGATTTGCCCACAGCATTCCCCTATACCAGAGCAGAAACTGCAGGCCGGGGTATCGCCAACCCTCACCCTCGGACAAACGGCCTTCCAGCCCCTCATCCCGAGCAGGGCCAGCCAGCAAACCATCGCTCAACATACCGATCTCTTCCTCGAATCGGAACTGATAGGCAATCACCAGTAAAAGCCCCTGTACATCCGGATCCAACTGCTCCCAATCCCGCATCAACTGCAGAAAGCCCCGCGCTTCAAGGCGCTCCGGCCGGCCACTACCAAATCGATTCTGATAATGCGCGGTTGCGTGCAGAACCCAGGCCAACAAGCGAGGACTGAGGGCATTCTGCATCAATTTGGTTGAGAGATGTTGACGCCCATGGTCCATCGCCTTCCGGGCACGCTCAGCATCAACCGGAATGCTTTCAGCCAAAGCAAAAACCACCAGTGCTGAGGTCCACAGGTCCGAATGGGTCTGACCAACCCAGGACCAGCCACCGTCGCTGTTCTGTGCCTCCACGATTGAGTTCAGCAAAGCTTCACGACGCAGTAATGTGGAGTCCAGTTGGGACTGGGACAGCAGTTCCAGCCTCAGGAGCCGACCCAGGAACAATAGCTCCATGGCAATCTCATCGACCGAGTCACTGCCAAGCAGGTCGGTGTGCTGTGCTGCACTTCCCAGCAGGGCCCAGGGGTCTGCGGTAAGGCGCCGGCCATCTTTAGCGGAGACTTCCCGCGCTGAGGCCGGAGTCAAAGCCCGGGCACGCCAGTGGGTAACTTTGCGCTCGACCGGCAGAACCCTTACAGTGCGCTCCAGATGGACGCCATCCTCGAGGTGATCCATCTCGGCGCGAACCCTCAGGCGGCCCTCAGCCTCCGGCTGAACAGGTATTTCTTCGATCAAAGACGCACCCGGTTCCAAATTAAAAGGCCTCACTTCATCGAGTATCTGCTGCTCGTTCAGCCAGATCTGTAGATCCAGGTCTCCAGAAACTGTCGCCTCAGACTCGTTGTTCGCCTTGAAACGAACGTTTAAGGTGTCGCCAACCCTGACGAACGCGGGAAGATCAAAATGCAGCCCCAGAATATCGTGTGTCGACACCCATTCCCGATGCTGCGCCACCCTTCCCTGTGCATCCACGGCAATCCACTCCAGCACCCAGTCTCCGCCAACATCAGGAAGTGGCCAACTAAAGAGCGAAGCCTCACCATCTGTAACTTTCTCAGCGGGCAACCATCCACCCGGCTGTAAGTCCATTGCAGCCAGATTCTGCAACTCAGCGGTCAATCGGCGCTCCATTTCCCTGCACCAGGCGTCTTCCACCCGATCATTGGCAGGCCGCGGATTGCTGCCAGGATAGGGATAACTTTCAATGCTCGAAGTGGTCTTCCAGGGAGGATTCGCAGACACGTTTGACCGCGAACCCAATGAGCGCATGCGCTCAACAATTCCAATTTCAGAAGCCGGTCGAATAAAAGTATGGAGTTCCACATCCACCGGCTGCCCCTGGGAATCTACGGCACGGACTTCGGCTTCAAAGGCCTGTCCTGGTAGCAGAAAACTCAGTTGCCTTTCGACTTCCAGCTGAATCCGTCCATCTCCCCGCCGAATTGGCATGCCCCGTTGATCCCGCAACCACTGGCCCTGATAAACAGCATTGACCTCCAGATGCGTTGAACTGCCTGTGTCCGTGGGCAAGTCCAACTCGAACAGCTGGGTGCGGGTCGGCAACTCCAGCCATCGCTGCTGCTTGCGCAACCCATCCCCTTCGGAAAAAAGTGCAAAGCTGTTTAAGTAAGGCGCCGCGATCAATACGCGGTTTGAGCGGGTTCTCAACAATTCTTCACCATTGGGTATGATCTCAAGGTTCTCAGGACGATAATTCATCTGCCGCTGCGCATCACCCACCACCCAATAGCGGGCATCCGCTTGAATACTGCGACCGCCATGTCCGGGCGTGACCCAGCTCATGCGATAAAAGCCCGGTTCACCGGCAGGCAGGGTAAAAAAGGCCGCCCCATCCTCGACCCTCACGTCCAAGCGCCGCTTTTCCTCCGTAACAAAGCCTTCCTCGCGCAGCCTGAAATCGCCCTGAGAAGTTCCCAAGAGTGAACGCTCCGGCAATTCCCGATACTGGGCACCAGTTATCTCGTTGCCACGCCTGCGATGCACATACACAGACTGCCAACGCTCACGGTTCACAATCAATGTACCCTGAACCGAACTCGGCAACTCGAGGGCTGAGCTCAAGTTCAATTGAACCTGAACCTGATCACCAATCCGATGGATCCGCTCGGCCAAACTCAAGGAGGCATCGAAGGGCTGATCCAGAACCTGCAGCCACTTGCCGGATGTCGCGGCGGAGGCATCACCACTCAGGCCCACTTCCATCCAAACCAGATCAGAAAGTTGCTGGAATCCGGATTCAGGGATCCGAAAAGGCGCTTCACCTTCAGGATTGGTCTGCAAGCCCTCTATGCGGAATAGTGCCTCTCCATCCGGAGACTCCCGCAGCGTTATGCGAATGCCTGCTCCGGGTACCAAAGCCCCCTCCTGAGTGGTCAGGCGAACCGTGCCTTCCAATGCCTGCGAAGCCAACACCACCGGAACCAATGCGCCATTGCCTTGATCAAAAATAATCTCAGGCCGTATCCGCAGATTAGAATCCTCACGCAGATAAAACGCTGCAACCGGACTGCTCTCCCAGCTATGCCCATTCATCGAATCCCCTGCGACTGCGGCCCGGTAAAGTCCAGACGTCCAGTCGTCTCCAACCTTAAGATCTCCTTCGAGGGAGCCGGTATCGGACACCGAAGCAGCTGTTTCGGCGACAACTTCATCCGCAGGGTTTAGCCATCGCAGGACAACTCCAGCCTCCAGATCAACCCAATCGCTCCAGTCCGCACGCCGAACTCTGGGAATTCCGCGCCACTGCATTTTCTGCCCCCTATAGACGCGCAGTCGGTCCGGCACAATAGTCCAGGCGGGTATCCGCGATGGATCAGACAAATCTGGCCTGAACGCCTCGCCGTGAACCAGACTAATGCGGTTCTGCCATTTGGCCGCAATATAATAAGCACCTTCACGGTAGGCCTCAGGAATCGTAAATGTCGTGGGTCCCCGCTGTTGGATCGCTGCTCCAAAATCACCCCACTCCCCGTCCTCCGATTCAAACCAGATTCTCAGTTCAACATTTTCGAGGGACTGGCCGGTCTCTGACTGAACGGCCAGAATCTGCAAGCGGCTGGAGTCTCGCTGAACCACAAGGGCAAAATCTGACACAACCACCCAGTCCATCTCAAATAAATCACCGGAACGAGCCCGCAGATGATAAGCACCTGGTTCCATCACCGGCAGGGTCAACAAACGCTCATCGGCGTAATGGGGCCGACGTGGCTGAGGCGTATAAATCGTGGGGTGCAGCGCCTCACTGCGCCACTGTTGATCAGGCCTCACATCAAGCGCCCCGGAGCTGTTCACATAGAAAGCTTCCAATGCGGGAACCGGATGCAATTCAACATGAACCTGATTCAGGTTCCGGCTCCTCAGACGCAGTTGAATTTCCGTGTCTGGAAAGAAACTGTTCGGCTGCAGCCAGGAAAGCTCCGGAGCCTCAATTTGCTGTATTTCTGCCTCCACCCTCGCAAGTGCCTCATCGCTGGGGGCCGAATGTTGTGCGAGCATCCGGTGGTACAGCTCCAGAGCAAACGCGTAATCACTCTCATGAAAAACCTCCCCCCGCACATCGAAGGATTGGATGCCGTAATCTCTCGCCCACTGCGCCCAATGCTCCAGAGCGTCCCACAGAATTGCTTCCGGTAAGGCATCCAGCTCAACCGCATACTCGTACAGTCGACCGATGCGCTCCGCCTCACTACTGGAGTCTGCGCGCGCATGCAGATGACGCGCCAGCCAGAAGTGCACTTTGGCCAAGGCCTCCGGTTCTTCGGTGAAAATCAAGGCATCTTCCAGCCACGAACGGAAATACTGAGAAATCCGCGGGTTCTCCAACCAAGGCATACCGCCTTTCATTTGGCTGAGGAAATCAAGGTAGACTTGCTGAGCCCCGCTTATATCGGTTGAGGTGGCCAACTGTTCAATGTGCACAGCAAGTGAGTTCCAGTCCACCGCTTGCCCATTCTCCGCCTCAACAACCGGAGCGATGAGTGCATCAATGTCTTCGCGCAAGCTTTCCACACCGACCCCAAAGGTTGGTGTGATAATCCATCCGCAGGCAGCGAGACACAGTTGGATCCAATGGGGCTTCATCCGGGATTTTCGGAAAAACGACCACACTGGTGGATTCGTCCGGCTAATTCAATGGGAAAAAGAAAGCTTAAATGGCCGCTGCCCACCGATGGGCCAAACCCATGGGAAAATGGCCTCATTCGTCCAAAACCAGCCCTGACCGGGCCACCAGAACCAGACACCATCAGCGGCCAGGGTTGGGGGTAACCACACCCAGCCAAACCAGTCCGAATAAATCCAGGCGGCATGCGGTTCCGCCTCCCAAAACCAGCCGTACACCGGGTGCCAGGAATAACCAGTTTCCGTACGGATTGAACCCAGGGCTCCAAGACCGTAGTTCTCCAGAAAGACAGGGTGCGACAAGCGTGCCCAGAGTTGAACGGGTAGATCCGCATACCGGTAAGACGTCTCCAACCCATTCAATTGTTCAAAAGATTCGAATCCGCAGACTGCATCAAGCAGCTGACTCATCAATTTCTCTTCAAACACTGCAGCGGGTTGCTGATGGATGAAGGCCTGTCCCTGATGCGGACGCCGCTCCACAAAGTCTGCCAAAAACGCAGCCATCGATGCCTCCAACGAATCGAGTGCATCGGCAAAAGTCTCAAGCCGATACTGCATTTGCACCAATTGCTGGGCCGTGGGATACCCACCAGCCCAATGCAGCCAGAGGAGGTTCCAAAACACAGCCGGACGGTGAATATCGTAGCTCCCAAGACGCAATCGGGCAAAAGGTCGCTCGTATAGGATGCCGTGAATCAACACGTCAAGTTGGCCATCATTCAGGTAATCCCTGAACAAAGCCACAGCCGCCGCCTCGGACGACCACTCCTCTCGCTCTGGGAAACGCCCCTCGAGCAGCCAGACTGCCCGAAACAAAACCTCAAGGCGATATACCGACTCCAGCTCGAACCAAATCTCCAGTGCCCTCAATCGGTTCAATTGCCCTTGTTCAAAAGCCCACTGCCACAATCCAGGGTCGAACCCAGCGGAGTTCGGCAGCAACGACTCCAACAGGATCAAAAAGTCGGTATCCGAGCGCCATGGATTGAATCCTTCCTCGGGAACGGGTAGCGGCTCTTCCGGCTCAGGTTCCTCCGGCGGATCCGGCTCTTCAGGGGGAAGTGGCCGATCATCCGGGGGATCGACTGGTGCTTCCGCCTCCATTGGCCACCAGCGCAGGTTATCCAAAACGATCTGCCGTGGGCCGATGCCTTCGATACGCAGCTGAACGACGCCAGCGTATTCGAGCCCCTTCAGGTCGATCTCGGTAAATGTGTCCATCGACTCCAGCCAATAACTGCCAACCCAATTGTCGTTCAGCCATACTTCGACCCCCCGGTCTGCCGCAACTCCCGCGCTGAAATATGGGCCTATCACAAAGCTAAGGCGACTCAGTCCATGATCCGGCAGGCTCGCCTCCAGGCGTCGCAGTTCAAGACTGTCCGTTCCAAAACCAATGGAAGTCCCACTGTAAACATAATTCGCGCGCACCGCACGGGCTCCGTAGAAATGCCAGACAAAACCAGTGTCGCCGGTGAAGCTGCCCGCTTCGTAGCGAATCCCGGAAGCCGTAAGCTGTTCAAAACTCTCGACGGATTGTGCATTCAGTAGAACGCCCTTGGTCAGCATCACAACCCAAAGCGCCATTCGAAAGTAATAACCGATCGCATTCATTTTCATTCCTCGTTGCGCGGCATGCGCCCGGCCGGAGAAGGATAATCCGGCATTTGAAAGAGACTGCCGGGCTCCGCCCCATCAACTTGCTGACGCGCCGGAGAACCACCCGGACTGACCAGGCTGGCGGTTATAAAAATCAACAGGTTTCGCTTCTGACTGCTCAACCCTTCATTGCGGAACATGCGTCCGAGCAATGGCAGCTTACCCAACACCGGAACGCGATCCTCCACCGTCACCGTCTGCTCCCGGGTCAAGCCGCCCAGCACCACGGTGGCTCCGTCCCAGATGGTCACTTCCGTCCGGACACGCCGCACGCTGAACAAGGGCTGATAAAATCCACTGGGCACGGTTACCGTGGTGTCCGAAGCAATGGCCACGGAGGGTCCGCCGTATTCCAGAAACCCTTCAAATTCAGTAACCGCAGGTTCCAGTCGCAAACTGATCGCATTGTTGTCTTCAACGGTAGGCGTCACCCGCATCTCCACGCCTATGTTGCGGACAGTGAAATCGCGCGGGGTTCCGGTTGCGATGGCAACTCCGGCCGAACCACTGGTGGAATCGCCGCGACCCACGTCGGCTACAATATCCCCATAGGACTGCGGGTAACGGAATTCTTGAGCGACCGTGATCTCCGCAGTCTTGCCCGACAACACAGTCACCTTGGGCGCGCTCAAAAGGTCGCTGCCGCTTTCACGTTCGAGCGCACGAATAAAGGCCTCCACCTCCGAAGTGCCCATCACACCTGAAAAGCGGGCGAACTCGCCTCCCGGATCATTTCCGCCAGTGCGGGTCGGCAAATGCGGAGGGCCGACCCTCAGATCGGGAATACTCGAACCCGGACGGTCGATCACAATGCGGTTTTCCGAGCGGCTGTATCCACTCCCCGGCGCGATGCGTTGTACCGGAGCATTGCCTAACTGCAGGCGCTGTTCCCGCAACTGATTGCCCGCAGAATCAATGACCGGCATGCCGCTGCTGTCGAAAATGGGGATGCCCGCTGTACGCAGTCGCCACTCCAGCCCTTTTTCCTCCAGCTGCTCCATTTCAACCTCAAGAAATCGGGCCTCAATTTCCACCTGCTTGATCTCACTGTAGCGGCGCAGGATGTTCGCCATCCGCTCAAGATTGCGGGGGGTATGGGTAACAATCAATTGCCCATCCGCCAGGGCGAGACTGGCCCCTTCGACACTGGCAAAGGGAATGCCAGCACGCTGAAAAAAGCGCACCAGTGCATCTTCCAGGTCTCGCAACCCACTTTCTGTTTCACTTTCGGAAACCGGCGCGAACGGATCGGGAACATGGGGGTCCGGAATTACCTCCTGACGCATCCCGGTGAGGCGGATAATAGTTGATCGATTAAGTGGGAAAAATTCGGTTTCAAGTCCGCGCCCCACACTTTCGGACAAGCGCACCAGCACCGCATCAGCCGTCGCGTGATATTCAAATCCAACCGATTCGACGACCAGGTCGAGAATTCGGTCAAGGCTCAGTCCACGCAAAGTCAAATGGACGACAGGGTCCAAACCGCCCGGATCGAGCAGAACGATATTGATACCCTGTCCGCGTGGATCGAATTGCTCTGTAAGAGCTGAAAGTTGATCGACCACGGCACTCAACGGCATGCGTAAAAATTCTACCCGCGGGATCCGTATGGTCCGTAAATGATCCAGGGCCGCACGGTCCGGTTCATTGCTCAATGCCTCCACCGAACGGCTGAAAACGCGTGGACGCTGCCAGGCGGCATCCACGTCCTCTAGCATTGCCTCACGCAAGGCAGCCCTGGAAAGACGACTGGGTTCAACAGGCTCTTCCAGATGAGTCGACATTTCGACCGACTGAAAGCCAACCACAGGGGTCTTTGCCTGGCGTTCATGTCGGTCGACCCAAGCTTGCAGGTCAAAGGATTCCCCGCTCCCCTGCAGGCAAGAAGTCAGCAATGCCGACTGAACAATCAAAAACAGGCGCTTCATCGCTGGGACAGCTGCATGGGTTCGAAAAGACCGCCGACGTCCGCATCGCCGGTATTGGAACGCCAGCGCAACTGAAACTCACCGACATCCCGTACTTCTCCGCAGACCCAAATCACGGATTCGCCATCGGCACACTCAACGCTCGCATGGGCAATGCGCAATGGCTCCGATTCACCGAAGAGCCTTTCCTTGCGACCGGTTTTCGGCCAATACAGCTCGACGCCCTTGCGACCGGTCTGGTCTGGCAAGTCATCCAGTTTGCCCGCCAATACACCCGTATGGTCACACAACTGACCAGCCACGAGCGTCAACCACTCCTCAGTCTCTGAATTCTGCAGGATGTAAAGAGGCCGTCCATCGGTGCCTATGAAAGTTCCCCGCAAAGACAAAGACCCCGGCTTGGTTACGGCCGCCAAAACCACGGGTAGCGGTGCGGAGCTCCGGGGTCTTTCACCGCTGACTTCGACGGCAACCCAGTCCGGCAGACAACGCCGAAAGGCCCCGGCGAAAGACGATGGACTGGGCGAACCAATCGCAGTGGGTATCCAGTGCCACTCAGTGCGGAGTCGGACCGTTCCGTCCTCGCCCGAATGCACCTGCAGAGAAAGCGGACTGAGCTGCAAATCCTTCGTCGCCACGCGGCTAAGCAGGGCTGCGAGCTGCGCGGACTCCATCCTGAAATCAGCGGCAATCACCGTTTGCTCAGGCGCATTCAGCTGGGACTTGAGCTCAACGGATTCAATTCCCGGCGCCTGGGAAATGAGTTCAGCTAAGGATTCCATAGATGCAACCAAGGGTTCGGGAATGCTTATTGAAGCGTCTCTGCCACCGAGCTGTCTGAGCATACGTCCCCAACCCAGATGCGGATCCCCCTCCAATCGAACACCACTTTCGCGTAACTGTTTCCGTATCTTCGCAACCCGCTCCCGCAGCTCTCTGAGCGAAACCAAATCCTGTTCTGGCGCAGCCGCGGGCAAAGTATGGATCGCGGATTCATACCCTGTGCGCTCAGCAGCCAAAGCGGGCGGAATAAAACTGGCCTGCAAAATCAATCCACGGCGCTCCTGCCATTCGCTCCGAATACTGACTGGATATTCTCCCAGCAGAGACTCCATCCAGACTTCAAACTCGAGAATTTCCCGATCCAACCAATCCGGAACGGCGGCTTCATTTCGACCGTCGATGGGCAATTGGAAAGTGCGCCTGAGCTCAATCCTCTCGCCGGACCTGAAAGTCAGCGTCCAGTTCTCATCCCCCTGCCATTTATTTTCGACCCGTTCAACCCACTCAGCAAAAACCAAGGCACGCATCAAACCGAGACGGCGAAGCTGAACGGCTTGTTGTTCGCTATCTGCGTTCTGCAAGGCCTGAACAACCCGGTATGGCAGGGAAATTGCCAAAGCTGCCGCAGCCTCATTCTCTGGAATTTCAGCCCAACCCGAGAGCCCAAGGCCTGCGGCCACTGCCCCCATCGCCGCAGCAAGGGCTGGCAGTGCAAACCGCCTGCCTTTCCAAGACCGGATGCGCGTGTTTCGAGTCTGTAGATCCAAGTCCGTCCAGGCCCGCAGGGATCCCAGGTGCAAAGGATGAAAGCCCCTCCATTCAAGCATTTCCAAAGGCAATGAAAAGTTTTCAAACGGACTCTGGTCCTCGAAAAATGTATAAAGCTGAACCGGTCCTTCCTCGAAACCGGACAGCCACATGGCAAAGGCCTGCCGGACCACCTGTTCCGAACGCTCCCCTGAGAGGCTAAAAAGTCTCCAGTGCGGGCGTTCCCTATTCCATCCGAACAGGCAGCCAACCGATGCATTCAGGTAGAGAAATCCAGCCTGAACCGACAGTAGAACGGATGAATCCTGATAGAGCCCCGCCAGGGCGGCCGGCAGCGGACACAAATGCTCCTGCCGCGAGCGCTCCAGCACCCGATCAAACTCCAGGTTCCAATTCAGCCCTCCCAACTGTAGTTGACTGTAGCTGCAGCTGTCTTTCAGATCCGATGGATTGCGGATCCGTAACTCCGTATCGACACGGATACAAACTGAACCGCCGCCGGACAAGCGGCCCACCGAAGCGCTCCGACGAGGCATCGACTCCGGCTGCCAGTCCGCACTTGCCTCCAAGCGACTCCAGGACACAGTATGGAATCCCTTTGAAGTATGAACCATCGAGTGAAGCGATCTCATTCGCATACCTTACAGACGTTATTACTATGCCTCAATCAGCAATTTTCAGCAGCCTTTACCCCATCGGGAAGGGGTGTTGCTAAAAATCTTTTCAGCAGTCGATGAGCTCCGCCCTACCTTACAAAATCAGCACCCTTGTTTACATTCGCAATTCAGTCGGAGAGCTCTTGCTTCTCGAGCGCTTGAAGCAACCCAATGCCGGCCTCTGGAGCCCCATAGGCGGCAAGCTCAATCAGGCGACTGGAGAATCCCCATTCGAGGCCGCCATGCGGGAGGTCCGAGAGGAGGTGGGCCTACCCCTCAGCGATGGCGACCTGCACCTCTTTGGCATGATAGCGGAGAAAAATTACGAAGACCGATGTCACTGGCTGATGTTTCTTTTCGACTGCCGCGTGACACTCGACCGACTGCCGCCTCCGATGGAAGAAGGTCGATTCGCATTTGTGGCTCCCGATGAGGTGGCCCAGTTGAATATACCGGAGACCGATACCCAGTCGCTGTGGCCTCTTTATTTCAATCACCGTCGTGGCTTTGCCGCCTTGCGGGCTGATTGCGCCGCTAATAAAGAGCTGAAAATCGTGCAGGAACAATGCATGCCGGGCATCATCGGTTCCACCGATTGACAAGCGCCGCAGGAGTCCATTAGTTACGGGACCAAAGAGAGGGACTATACGGACAGCAGATCATGAATGGAAAGAATTTCAACGAAGTCGTGCAACTGATTCGGCGCGACGACCCACGCTATGAACTGGGTGCCTATCACTTTATTCGTCAAGCTTTGGACTACACACTGAAAAAGGTCCGTGAAGCGGATGGGGCCCGCTCCAACAGGCATGTCAGCGGCATGGAGCTGAGCGAGGGCATACGGGATTTTGCTTTGGAGCAGTATGGTCCGATGTCGCGCACACTACTGAAGGAATGGGGCATTGAGCGCACCGAAGACTTTGGCGAGATCGTCTTCAATCTCGTTGAATACGAAGTTTTTGGCAAAACGGAAGACGACCGCAAAGAAGACTTCGTCAATGTTTTCGACTTTGCGGATGCCTTTGACAAACCCTTCCTGCCGAATAAACGACACCGCCCCTTATCAGCGCCCCAGCGCGGTGGCTCGTGTGGATCTGAGACAGAGTCCGAGCGATGAGCACAACTGCCTTCGACCCCAATCGACCGGAACTGATCGAAAAGCTCTTTCAGCAGCTCCCCAACCGTTGGACGCTCGACAACGGAATGAGCGTTGTCCACGCCGAGAAGGATGCCAATCCGCTAGTTTCCCTTCAGGTCTGGGTGCGTACGGGATCCATTCATGAGGGCCGGCACCTTGGCTCCGGTCTATCCCACTTTCTCGAACACATGCTGTTCAAAGGCACTGAAAAGCGCCCGGGCAACGAGCTGACGGAGGCCATTCAGGCACTGGGCGGCTATGTCAATGCCTACACTGCTTTCGATCGCACCGTCTACTACCTCGACCTTCCCGCCGAAGCGACCAGCCAGGGATTGGAACTCTTGGCAGATCTGGTTTTCAACGCTTCCGTGCTGGAAGCGGATGCGGAACGCGAAAAAGGTGTAATCCTCCGGGAAATCGACATGGCCAGCGACGATCCCGACCGCGAATTGACCCGCAGCTTGTTGCGCACTGCCTTCACCCAGCATCCTTACCGGTACCCGGTGCTCGGCCACCGTGAACTGTTTGAGGCCACTTCCCGCGAGGATCTCTGGCGGTATTACCGATCCCGCTACGTTCCCGAGAACATGGTTTTGGTAGTGACTGGCAACGTCAGTGAAGACACAGTGCGGGCCGCCGTCGACCAACATTTCGCCCCGGTGCCACGCTCACTCTTGCATCAGGTTACTGTTCCGGAGGAACCCGACCAACTGGCCTACCGCTATCAGCACGGTCGCGGTGCCTACCAAATCTGCCGCGGCGGGATGGGCTTTCGAATCCCTTCCCTGCGGCATCCGGATGCCCCTGCAATTGACCTTTTGGCAGCTGTTCTAGGTGCAGGTTACAGCTCCTTCCTGCGACGTGAGATCCGCGAAGAACGCAAACTGGTACACCACATAGAAGCGACTGCCTGGAACCCAGGAGCCTGTGGATTGTTCTGGATCAATTATGCCTGCGAACCGGGCCTCCAGGAGAAAGTCGAAGCAACCATTCTTGAGCGTCTGGAGTCTTTATCGCAAAGCGGCATTGCCGAGGGTCCGCTGAACAAGGCGCGGCGTTTTGCTCTGGCCGGAGAGATTCATTCCCGGCAAAGCGTAAGCGGAATGGCTGGCCGCATCGGCCTCGCCGAAGCAATCATCCGTGAGCCCTCCTATCCCCGGCGCTACCTGGAACGCCTGAGCTCCGCCAAAGCGGAGGAAATCACCCAACTGATCGGAAAATACCTGACCCGAGATCAATTGACATCGGTTACTCTGGAACCGGAACAGAGCCCTCAAAGTGCCGCCCGCCGAAAATCGACTGCCATACCCGCCTTGCCTTCTTTTCAAGAAATCAAAGCAGCAGGCGGCGGACGCATCCTCTTTCAGCCGGATCGGCAATTGCCTCGCGTGCACATTCGCTTCGCCGGTCTGGGTGGCCCCCTCTATGAATCGCCTGAAAACCGTGGTATAACCCATTTAATGGCAACCCTGCTGACCCGCGACACCCTCAAGCGGTCCGCCCGGGAAGTGGTTGAGACCCTCGAGACCGAAGGCGGTATTTTCAGCGAAAGCGTAGGTAACAATACGTTTGCACTGTCACTGGAAATGTTTCCCGAACAAGTCAGCCTGGGCCTGGAACTGCTCCGTGAGGGACTTACGGAATCGGCATTCCGCGAAGACAGCATCGACTGGGAGCGCAAGGCACAACTGGCCCTGCTGCATGAATCACTCGACGACATTGTAGATTTCGGTCGCAAATCCCTGCGTCACAATTTTTTTGGCGAGCATCCTTTCGGCTCCGACCCACTGGGTGAACCGCTGTCCGTCGAAGGACTGAGTCGGGAACAGTTGCTGGCTCATCACCAACAACTGATCGTACCCCAAAACGCAGTGTTGACCGTCACGGGTGACTTCGACCCCGATCGTTTGCTGCCGGAAATCGAAAGCCTCATGGGAGCTCTCCCAAACAACGCTTTCAACAAACGGGAAATTGCCTTCGATGCTCCGTCAAAGACCGGTGCCCTTATCGACCACATGCCTAGGGAGCAGAGTGTTGTATTTCAAGCCTACCACGACTGCGGTATTTGCGCCGAGGATACGCTCATGGGTGATTTCATCACAACTTGGCTGAGCGACATGTCCGGACCCATGTTCCAGAACATTCGCGAAAAACACAGCCTCGCCTATTTCGCCAGCGCAGCCCGCCTGCTGGCCCCTGACTACGGCATGATGTATCTATTCGCAGGTACCCAGCCTGGAAAAGAAGAACAGGTATTTCGCGGATTCAATGAGGTCATTGATCAACTCTGCACTGTTGGCGTGCCGCCGGAGAAATTCACTCAGATCCAACGCCGGCTCAAAGTAACACGCCGCATGCAGTTGCAACACGCGGGGGCCCGCGGCATGGTCGCAACCCTGAACGCGCTCTATCACAAGCCAATCGAAGACTGGCTGACACTTGACCAACGCATCGACGCCCTGACTCCAGCCGCCATCGCCGAATACGCACGCAAACGCTTCGATCCGACTCAATCGCTGCGATTGACGGTCGGACCTTGAACATCGGGTAACACCCCATCGCAAAGATTTTGTTTTCATGGCATAGTGTCGGCCATGAACCTACTTCTAATCCTGATTCTCGTGTTGTTACTCACCGGTAGCGGTGGCTTTTATTTCGGAGGTCCCGCTATTGGCGGAGGCGTCCTCGGTCTGATCCTGGTAATTGCCCTGGTGCTCTTTCTTTCGGGCAGTTTTAACCGAAGGATCTGAGCATCAAAATACTTTCGTGTTAGTTTCTAACACCCGAGGCCGATGAACAAAGCATTGCGCCTGAGCTCAATAGTCCTGTCGATCATGCGACTGATGCAATCGATACCGGCCGTCGGCTCCGCTGCAGCGGAGCTGTTGCGGTTGCGGCTGCAACTTTTTGCTGAAGAGTTGCAATTTGAACGCGTTCGTTTCATCCAATGCCTGGTTCTATGCATCTTCGGCGCAACGATGCTTGGCGTCGGAGTCCTAGCGTTTACTGCTGTAGTCATTTTCTCGGCCGCAGAGGAAAATAGATTCTTCGCTCTCTGTGTAGCTACTGGGATTCATTTATCCCTGGGCGTGATCTGTATCGGAATCGGTCTTCACAACAGCTGTAACGGACGGGATCCCTTTAAATCATCAACCGATGCATTCAAAGCTGATGGCAAAGAAATAGCTTCAATGTTCAAGAAGTAAGCGATGATTAAGCCGAAAAGCGGTAGCAAAACACCCCATTTTCCGGCACGACCGGATGAAGTAGAGTGATTGAATGAAAAATACAATCTGGATCTTAGGCGCCCTATCCATCGCCACGGTTTTAACCGCCTGTAACCCTTCTGATAGCTCGGCAAGCCAATCGGACACCAGCGTATCCGACCAACTGGACCGGGCGCAAAGCAGCGCCAGCGATGCTCAGAATGAACTAAGCGCATATACCCACGCCCAGAAAGAGCAGTTTGTGGACAACCTTACAGCCCGCATAGCTGCCCTGGACAAAGAACTGGACGAGCTCAGGGAAAAAGTGAGCAACTCAAGCGCTGCAGTTCAGGAAGAAGCCCGACCACAAATCACCGCACTGCGTGTGCAGTCGGATCGCCTTAAAGAACAGTTGGCTCAAGCAAGGGGCACCAGTGCATCCAACTGGGACAGCTTCAAAAGCGGTGTGAACAATACCTACGAAGACTTGAAAACCGGCTTTCAAAACACGCGTCAGTGGATGAGTGAAAAGATTGCCCCGTAAGGCGACAGCACATTTATCGAATCCATCGGCTCGCACCCTCAGCTTTCAAAGCCAGGATACGGCTAAGTTCACGACGCTGGAGAACCTGCGCGCCGTCTGCCTTATGCAAATGCGCCTCAAGATGAATGGCGAACACCCGCCCGTGGCGTGCCCAGAGAATGGAGTCAGCCAACAGTATCTGCGATGGATCCGGGAGCTCCTTCGGATCCATCAACAGACCAGACTGACTGAGTTCCTCAACGCTGTTGAAGACCGCGCCATCGGCAAAGCGTCGATCAATGTAATCCAGCCACCAATCATGCGGATCAGCAACGCTCTCGAATGAATCCATGACCTCCTCCCAGGCTTCATAAGCGAGAGCGTTGATGGGCATCCAGATGTAGCGGGAGTTCACTCCGGAATCAAACCAACTTCGGTTGAGGATCGATTGATCCGCTTCAGCAATGGGATGGCCCAATCCGGGTCCACCACCCCAATCCGTTGGCAGCATCTGCCAGTCCCGATAGCTTACCAGAGGAATATTAACCGGGCGGAACAGGGCTTTGGCTTCCAATCCAGTGACAGCTGGCATGGCTGCGCCGCGCTGAATCGCCTGTTGATCAAACAGGTAGACATCCGCCGCAGTCCAGGGACTGTCGGGCCACAGCGAGCTGTCCCACGGCCAATAAACACGGCGGGGGTCCGCACCATATATCCAGGCATTGATTCGCTCTGGATCGATGCGGAATTCAAACCGGATCTGAGTGTTGTGGCGGCGAAAATCCTGGCTCAAACCGGGACGGTAAACGGGGTTCGGAAGGCGATCCGCACGATCAAAATGGAGGGAAAAGTCTTCAGCCGGAATTCCATCAAAACGCCAAAAGACTGCCGCCGCATTTTGCGACTGAGGCGGACGAGCGGTATCATAAGGGGCCAGGCTAAAGTTCAGGCCACTGCTTGGAAAGCGCACTCTTAGTTCCAGACGGTCAGCCGGCCGGACCGGAAAGGAGCGGTGCAGCAAACGCGCCAGCCCCTGTGGCTGCAGCCTCACATTCGGCTCGGTCAAAGTCCAGCGAGCGCCCGCTTCCATCTCGCCTACGACTCCCGGACGTTCAACCCAGGCGGCTATACGCTCCTCGCGTGGGCGCGCCTCGTTGTAAGCATAATCCAAGGCCTGAAAACCAGTCTCTACTCCCAGGGAGTGATTGATCAGGTTGACCTCCGGCATGCCTTCGATAACCCAGCGCCAGACCGGCCAACGACTGCCTTCATTCACCGCACTCAGGGGCACGGGAATTTCCCAGGGATTCCAAAGGTCCAGATCCAGATAGAACCGAAGCCGAATGGCACAGTTGGCAGTCTGCTCTCCAAGCGGGGTGGCATAGACCGCCGCATCCAGTCGCCAGCCCAGCAAAAGTGGCCGGGAGCTATTCACCCAGTCCGGCAAGGGTTCATCCAGAAGCGCCCGATTGCTTTTCCCTCTCAGTAGGCCAGCAAGCCACTGCTCATCGATGGAATCCCATGGCTCAGGGGTTGCCATTGAATGGTTCAGATTCAGGTCTTCAATTCGGTAGCTCCAATTGATTTCGAATCCCTCGTTGGCTGGAAAAGCCACAGTTCCTGACGATTCCATCCAGACAATTTCAGAGGCATCCCGCATCAATCCGGAAACACCAGACCTCCCCATCATTGCGCCATCAAAGCTGACTACCTGTTCATCCTTTAGCCAGCGCATCAAGTCCACCCGGGCAATTTCAGATGCGACGCTCAGGCCCGCCTCAATGTAGGCAGACTGACGAAATAATTCCTGCTGACGGTGCTGCCGCAAGGTCCGTTCAGCCCAGGCAGCGGAGAGCAGCACGACAACGCTCAGCCATGCGAAAGCAACCGGAAGCCAGAATCCGTTTCGGGAATTCATTGACCAATAAAAAGTAACGCTTTTTTATTTAGTCAAACAAACAGTTGGCCGCCGTTGGCGAAAAAGGCTTTATCCCGACAGTTCAAAAATCTTTCTTTTGGCCGCGATACGGACGCACTTCCCGAAAATCCGCTCGCAAACGATCGTCCAACACTTCCCTCAGTTCTGGTGACAGGCAAGCCATCGCTTCATCCACACTCATCAAAGGCCCTCTGGCCTCCTCAGAGGATAGGCCTGAGGCGAGTTCGACATGAATTGGATCGTCCGGAGGAATAGTTTCGTCGCCATTGATCAAGGCCTCAAAGTACTCGGCATCATTGTCGAAGCGGCCCTCCCCGTCTTCATCCGCCATAACTTCCGGGGTTGAAACCAGTGGCGGCGCTTCCGCAACAGCAACCGCTTCCGGAGCTTCCTGCGTAACTATGGGAATTACCTGCTCGAGGTAGGATTCGTCAGGAATCAGGTCTTTTTTTTTTCGGACCCCTCGTGACTCTCGCCCATTTCTGTCAGTTCACGGATCAAAGCATCGATTGCCCGCATGCGCCCGGCATCGACTGCCTTGAGCAAGGCCACTTCAAAATTAACCTTTTCAGAAAGGCCCTTTTGCACCGAATACTCACTGCTTTGCAAAGCTTCCAGCATCCGCATCAGGGTTTCCACCGATGCCTTCTTGCCCAGGGAGTCTGTTTCTCCTCGGTTGCGCACCGCATCCAGCATTGCCGTTCGCAGCCGCACTTCCAGATCCTGAAGAACGCGGAAAAGATCCCTGCCCTCCTGCGCCAGCGTATCCACTGTCTGGATAATGGCAGGGTAATCAGCCGCGATAAGGTTGCGCCCCAACTGGTCAATCGTCTCGGAACTCACAAGCCCATAGACATCCAATACATCGCTCTCACCGATCTGCTTGCCGCAAAATGAAATCATCTGGTCCAGGATACTCTGGGCGTCGCGCATTCCCCCATTGGCCAGGCGGGCAATGCCTTCAAGTGCTTCGGGTGCAGCCTCAATGCCCTCGCTCTTGGCGATCTCCGTCAAGCGCTCAACAATCACCGCATCGGAAATAGGTCGGAATTCAAAGCGCTGACAGCGCGATACAATGGTCGGCAGTACCTTCTGCGACTCAGTTGTCGCGAAAATAAACTTCACGTGTGGCGGTGGCTCCTCAAGCGTCTTCAGCAAAGCATTAAAAGCAGCGGCCGAGAGCATGTGCACCTCGTCAATGATGTAGATTTTGTAGGTACACTGGGCTGGCGCGTACTGACACTCTTCGCGAAGGTCACGCACCTGCTCGACTGAATTATTGGAAGCCCCGTCGATCTCGATCACATCCATGCAACTGCCGGACATGATGGCCTTGCTGATTTCGGAGTCCTCCGAGGGGCTCGCACTGGGTCCGCCCTCGGCATTCAGGGCCTTGGCAAAGACCCGTGCGGTGGAAGTCTTGCCCGTTCCACGCGGCCCGACAAACAAGTAGGCGTGCGCGATTCGCTGAGTCTCGATCGCATTTTTAAGCGTGCGGACAATATGATCCTGACCGACAAGGTCATCAAAGGACTTCGGTCTCCAGCGTCGGGCAATTACCTGATATCCAGACATAGAAAAAAGAAATAAAAAGGGCCAGGCTACCTACGGCACACGCGGATCCTGGCTACCGTTGCTGCCTTCCGGCCCTGGCGGAGTTCACCGGTCCGGCGTTGCATAGGACCCGGCCCAAGCCAATAAGGTCCGCAATCCCTTCCCGGATTTCAACCAAAATATGTCGGAAACCTATTATTTCCCTGAATCTCCTTTTGCTGAGCGGGCCAGACGGGCAAGCCCCTGCAAATCCAGCTTGCCTGATGCCAGACAGGGAATCGCGTCAACCCGCTGAACGATACGCGGAATCCAAAGGTTCGGAACCTTTCGTGCAGTCAAGCGCTCCCGTATTTGAGCAGGTGTGATCTCAACCGTGGACAAAACCACGAGAGCCTCACCCTTCTGCTCGTCCTCTATACCAGTCACCGCAACCATAGGCGTGTCGGCATCCTCAAGATCAAAACACTCGGCAATAATCTGTTCTATGCGGCCATGTGGGACCATTTCTCCGCCGAGCTTGGAAAACCGGCTGAGGCGGCCCTTAATAAAGATGTAACCATCCTCATCGATACTGGCCAGATCACCGGTCGAGAACCAGCCATCGTGAAAAGCCGCTTCGGTGCTGTCTGGATCGTCCAGATAACCTTTGAATACATTCGGACCCTTGAGCTCGAGGATTCCGGATTCGTTGACCGACAAGGGCTTACTCGAGGATACATCAGTGACCCGCGCCTGCATTCCTGCCATCAGCGGACCTACCGAACCGGCGCGGGTGCGCGCAGGGCGATCCCCCATCGCCGGCAGATTGGCGCTTACAACCGGAGAGGTCTCTGTGAGGCCGTATCCTTCCAAATAGGAACTGCCGAAAGTCTCTTCCCATTTTTCAGCAAAGCCGGGGGGTGTTTTCTCCGCACCGCCGACAATGTATTCCAAACTTTTGATCTGCTTGGGCTCCACCCTTTTGAAGAAGGGCCGGAAGAAAGTCGGAGTGCCCATCATCACAGTTGCCTTTTCCTCTTCAATCGCTTCGGCAATTCGTTTGGTCTCAAGGGGCGAAGGGAGCATAACGGTCTTCAAGCCCGAAACGAGTGGATACCAAAGCGTAACCGTAAAACCAAAGCTGTGGAAAAGAGGCAGAAAAGCCATCAGTGTGTGCTGGCTGTCCAGAAGGTGGCAGGCGCGGATCTGCTCACAATTCGCAATGATGTTGCTGTGGCTGAGCGGAATGCCTTTGGGCATCCCAGTGCTGCCACTCGAAAACAGCAGGCCAGCCTCACGATTGCCACCCTTGTTCGGAATCCCAAACTGCCTGCACACCAGCCCACCCGGGAGCGCCAGTATTCGCAGAAAATTCCATAAAATACGTTTCTTCGACAGTTTAGCACGGACCTTGAGCAGGTCATGCGTCGCTTTCGGCCAGGGAAAGTCCGGCACCTTGTCTATGACCGGTTTCGCCGTGATAACGTTGCGAATTTCGCTTCTTTCGATGCAGGATTCAATGGCATCGCTACCCATTGTGAAGTTCAGATTGACCGGAACCTTATCCAGCACGGTCAGCGACAGGTTCGTTAATACTCCTCCAAGGCCCGAAGGAAAGACCACACCAACACGCCGTTCCGGCGTCAACTCCTTCCACTGCTCGCTCAGAGCCAGCGCTGCTGCCAGAAGCATACCGCCGGACAGCTCAACCCGATCCCTGCTGCGGTCCACAATAATCTTACGCAAGGGATGCGCCGTGAGGTTACGCACCACCAAATCGGCCAAGTGCCCTTTGAGTCTGGGGTTTTCGGCAAACGCTTCCATGCCGGAATCGAGAATTGGTTTGGGGTCACTGGCCATGATTCATTGTGTAAAGGTGAAACAAAGAGGGCTAAACGGTTGTTCAAGTGTTCGAGATAAAGCTGCCCAATGGCAACGCAAAAAGGGAGATGCAAACTGCTCTCACACCCGGTGCCCCGGGAACTGGCAACTCCCGTCTCAGATAGGTCCGTGCATTCAATTTAACAAAAATCGAACTTATCTGATGTAAAGTATTCTAAAGCTGCAAATGAGTCCATCGATACAAATCCGTCGCGTCTCAGGGAAGGACATCCTTGCCTACATTGATGATGCCGCCAAGCTGCGCATCTCTGTCTTTCGCGAATTCCCCTACCTATACGATGGCAGCGAATCCTATGAAGCCGAATATTTGAAGTCCTATGCCAGCACGGAAAGCAGTGTATTTGTGTTGGCCATGACGCGGGGCAAAGTCGTTGGTGTTTCAACCGGGATGGCGTTGGAGGCGGCAGATGAAGATTTTCGGACCCCCTTCACCGTATCCGGTTTCGCGCTCGAATCGGTCTTTTATTTCGGTGAATCCGTACTGCTTCCGGAATACCGGGGACAAGGCATTGGCCGGGCCTTTTTCGAAAACCGCGAGCAGCACGCCCGGGAATTGGGCCGCAGCTTCAATACTTTCTGTGGAGTCATCCGCCCCAAAGAACACCCTCTGCGCCCGATTGGTTATCGCCCGCTCGACCCGTTCTGGAAGCGAATGGGGTATCAACCCCTCGAGGGCCTCACCTGCAGCTTTGGATGGAAATGCGTAAACACTCCTGACGAGGTCCAGCACACCCTGCAATTCTGGGGCAAAAGTCAGCTGCCGAAGACCTTCTGAATACGGTGCAGGCCTTTAACGAGGCGATCAATTTCCGCAAAGGTGTTGTAGAAGGCAAAACTCGCCCGGGTAGTGCCGGGAATTCCCAGCCGTTCCATCAGGGGTTGGGCACAGTGGTGACCGGTCCGCACCGCAATGCCTTCGGCATCCAGGAAGGAAGCAATGTCGTGCGGGTGCACGCCGTCCATCAAAAAGGATACCAGACTGACCCGAGGGCCATCACCACCCAGCACCCGAACGCCTTTCACGCTGGTAAGGGCGTCCAAAGCGTATTCGACCAAAGCCCGTTCCTGCGCGTCCAGAGCCTCCCGTCCGAGGCCATCGACATACACCATGGCTGCCGCGAGTCCAATGGCTCCAGCTATATTGGGTGTGCCCGCTTCAAAACGCTCCGGTAAACCACGGAAGCTCGTTCCCTTGAAGCTGACTTTTTCAATCATGTCGCCACCGCCCTGGTAGGGCGGCAAAGAACCCAGTAAGTCAGCCTTGCCATAGAGCGCTCCGATGCCTGTGGGTCCGAATACTTTGTGCCCGCTGAAGGCAAAAAAGTCGCAATCCAAATCAGCGACATTGACCGGAAAATGTGCTGTCGACTGCGCCCCGTCCAGCACCACCAGTGCTCCAGCCGAGTGCGCGGCATCAATAAGCTCGCGGGCAGGATTAATACAACCCACCGCGTTGGAAGCGTGACTGAAGGCGACCACTTTAGGCGCAGAGGCAACTATTTTCGCCTTCATACCCTCCACATCCAGGGCGCCTGTGTCGAACACCGGGGCGACCTCTATGCGAAGCCCTTTACGCTCTGCCAGCAGTTGCCAGGGCACAATATTCGCATGGTGCTCCAATTCGGTTAGCAGGATGGTATCGCCCTTTTGCAGGACCGTCTGGCCGAGACCCGAGGCGACCAGGTTGATGGCCTCGGTCGTGCCTCGGGTGAAAATCACTTCACGGCTTTCCGGCGCTCCAATGAAACGGGCCACCACCTTACGCGCAGCCTCGTAGGCTTCCGTCGCCGCCTGACTGAGCGCATGCACCCCACGGTGAATATTCGCATTTTCCGTGGAGTAATAGGCTGTCATGCGGTCGATCACCGCCTGCGGCTTCTGCGAAGTGGCGGCGTTATCAAAGTAAGCCAGTGGCTGACCATTGACCTCTGTGCGCAAAATCGGGAAATCCGCGCGCACAGCCTCCACTGAAAATCCCTGGCTTTCGGTTGTTGGCCTTGTCATCATTTTAAAATAGGACTAGCCATCTAAGCTTTCAAACCCAAGTCGTAAAGAAATGAAATTTCCTCGTCTCACCGCCGGACTCCTGTGCCTGCTCTGCATTCAACCTTTCACCCACCTGAGGCTCGGCGCTGACAGCGCCGCTGATGCCTCCCTGCCGCTGGAGGGAGCTTCTGTCTATTTCTACACGGATCTCGAAGGAGACTTTGAGCGCATGGGCGAGTTTGGCAACCGGATCTACCGAGAGTTCATACTTCAACAGGAGGGCATGCCCCCCTTCCCTGTGGATATCTCGAAGCTCTACGAACGTCTGGGCCTGACGAACATAAAAGGCATGAGCGCTGCTTCCTATCCGCTTGAAAACGGCTACTTCAACAACGCATCGATTCTTCATTTGATCGAAGATGGACCAAAGGGAATCTGGGGCATCTTCGACCTGACGGACCGCCCCTTTGAGGCAGCGGAAGCGTATTCCGCCAAATCCGACTTGGTGGTACAGCTCCAGCTCAACCCACGAAACCTCCTGCTCCTGACGGAAGCGCTCGCCGGAGACCTCATGGGGGGCTTTGGGCAAATGATGATCCAGCAACAGCTCGAAATGCAGTTGAGCGAGGACGGTCTCACCGTGCGTGACCTGGTCCTCGCCTTCGATCAACCGATCAGTCTGGCAATCTATCTGCCTCCTGCCAGCCTGGCCTATGACCCGGCACAGGACAGCTTTGTCGACGCTCCGGTCGAGGTTGCTTTTGCCGCTCGTTTTCCCGGTGCAGGAGAAAAACTCCGTTCGGCAATCGCCTATGCCGAGCAGTTCGGAGCCCGGGTCTATGAGGTCGATGCCATCACCTGGGTCGACCTCCAGATGGATTTGGAAGGCGGCCTGACGCCGCTATTCGGCGTCGACGCGGATTCCGGAGACCTCATCATCACCTCTGCGGCCGAGGACTGGGTCTGGTTCCGCGAGGGTACGAAACTGATCGATGATCCCGGATACCAAAAGCTGCGCTCGCAGCTGCCTGAACAAGCGGCTATGTTTTCCTACACATCTACTATGTTGGGACAGACCCAGGCCAGTGATTTGATGGATCAGGCAGCTTTGCCCCACCCTCTGCTTGAAGAGTTCGAACAGGCGCTGGCACCCTACCTGCGCCCAACTGTCAGCACAACCCGGAAGGTTGACGGAGGCATCCGCACCGACAATATCCATCCTTACTCTTATAAGCATCAGGTCTGGCTGATTGGGTTCCTGATCCTTAAGGCCGCCATGGAGCAAAATTTGCTGTCCGCTGACGATGCAATGGATTACTCCTATTGAATTATGAAAAAGATCGCTCTCCTCAATGGCCCAAATCTTGACCGCCTCGGCAAACGTGAACCGGAAATATACGGCAGCATGAGCCTGAAGGAACTGGAATCCCGTATGATCGCCGAAGCCGAGGCGCTCGGCT
Source organism: Opitutales bacterium (assembly GCA_020831485.1). GTDB lineage: Bacteria > Verrucomicrobiota > Verrucomicrobiia > Opitutales > Oceanipulchritudinaceae > JAFIGG01. Next base: position 25,548 of record JAFIGG010000019.1, on the reverse strand, counting down.
TCGCGCTGCACTGTTTCCAAAGCAACCATGAGGGAGCGCTGATCGACGAAATCAGCCGAATTGCCGGCGATGGTTTCAATGCCGGCATTATCAATCCGGCCGGTTTCACCCACACCAGTGTCGCCCTGCGCGATGCACTCTCCGGCAGCGGTATTGACTGGATTGAAGTCCACATTTCCAACATCCATCGCCGCGAACGCTTCCGCCGCCATTCCTACACTGCGGGTGCCTGCATCGGGCAAATTGCCGGATTGGGCCTGGAGGGCTACAGCGCCGCGCTCAGGTTCCTTGCGGCAAGGGACAGTTGAGTCGCATCCAGTCCACAAAGGCCGGACTGCCGGCAATGTAGCGAATGGTCGGAGCCTCTGCATGAAACTCGCGCAGGGGGAAGGGCTGCGCATCCATGAAGAACAATTGCCTATCCGTTGTTCGGATCAGGGCCACCGCTGCGGCTATGTCCCAAACCTTGACCTTGAAGTCGATGCACCCATCCAGCACACCAAGCGCGGTGTAAGCCAGGTTGAGGGCGCCACTGCCGAAGCTACGCAAGCGGAATCTCCCCAACAGAGGCGCAAGTGCAGGTAAATGTTCCGGAGGGAACGGAAAATGCGCTCCCACAACAGCGGAGCGCTCTTCCAGAGGTGCCGCCGCCGGCAAACGCCAGGGACCATTTCCGCGCTGGATCCCAAAACCCGGACCGCCCTGGATCAATTCATCACGGCTGAAGTCGTAAATCAGCCCAAAGACCGGTTCGCCGTCCTTCAACAGCGCAAGCGATATGGCGCAAAAAGCGATCCCGAGCGCATAATTGTTAGTGCCATCAATCGGATCGAGCACCCAGCTGTAGCGGCTGCTCAGCTGAATGACTTCGTCACTTGGATTGGATTCCTCCGAGCAGAAATGATCTTCCGGGAAGGACTGCCGCAATTCCTTGAACACCTTCTCGGAAATCGCAAAATCGGCAAAAGTTACGCGGGTGTCGTCGGACTTCCATTCACTCAGGACGGCCCCAAACTGCTGGCGGAAGAAACGCAGCTGATTTTTCACCGCTTCGCGGCCGGCATTCACGCGATGGCGTAGGCTCGTATCCATATAAAAACCGGGCTTACCAGCTCAGCGGCTCCGCGGACCGCGGCGGCGTTGCAGAGCACGCCTGAAACCGTGCGACTCCTCGAAGGCCGGGGATTCATCTTCCACCGACGGCAACTCGGAACGTTCTTCGACCTGAACCGAATTACCCGTTGCGGATCCGCCAACCGGCTGCACAACCAAGGGGTGTTCCACCATCCGGAAATTCGGATTTTCCTCCACTTCCGTTTCCGAGGATCCGCTCTGGCCACCCAGACCGCTCAGGCCCTGACGATCCTGGGCCATGCGCCGAATCGAACGCTCCTGTTCCAGGGCATCGCGCAAACTCTCTGTTTCATAGCGCAGGCGCCTGCGTTCGCCGTCCGCATCCTGGTAGGCATAGCGCAGCTGTTCAAAGTCCTCCTGCAGGTTCCGGTAAGATTCATCCAGCAAGGCCAACTCTGCCTCCTTCTCAGCGAGGCGCTGCTGCCAAGCCTCATCGTCTCCGAGCGGCTTCACTTCCAACAGCCGATCGCGCTCAGCCCGCAAGCGGTCCTGGTCTTCCCAGACACGATCCAGGGTGCGGTTCAAACCGGCAATGCGTTCATCCGCAGCGGCAAGCTGATCCTGCAAATCCAGGATCATGAGATCCCGCTCGTCCAAATCAAGCGCAAGGTCGGCAAGCAAAAGGCGCATACGCTCAAGTTCGAGCTCGGGCGTCAACGGCTCCTCCACCGCTGCGAACACGTCCAGCCCACCCTCGATCACGCGCCTTTCTTCAACGTCGGGAGCGCTGAAACTGAGGCGAAACCAGGCCCAGTCCCAATTGAACTCAGCCGTCCAATCCGGCCAGGCGATGCCCGCCGGCAAAAGCTGACCACCCGGGCCGTGTAATCCCAACTCGAGCCAGACAACCTGCCACTCATCCGCAGCGACCAGCGTTTGCAGAGGCACAATAAAAACCAGCGCATCCGTCTCTACTCCAGGCCTAAGATCCACTATTGGCCATTCCTCACCCTGAATTCCCTGCAGTAAGACCAGATGATTGCGGTCCAAAGTGAGCTCCGCGCCCAGGATGCCTCCCTCGAAAGACTCGCCTCCGGCCAGATCACCAGTTGCGTAGGGCTCGAAAATCGAGGTCTGCAGGCTTCCGGAGAACACCGCATCAGTGCCGTAGACTGCTTCAAGATCAGGATCCATTTGCCAGATCCGGCCCTCAAAGACCCATTCAACCGATTCACCCCAAAGTAAGGGAGTGAGTCCGAAAAGCAGAAGGATTTTCAATCCAGGTTGGAGATGGCGCAGCTTCATTTTCAAAAGCGGCAGCATGGCGTAAGCCGGCCCTTCGGCTCAAGCTGAATCAGCGAAAACCTTTGGCCCCCTGAAACAGGGTCTAAGTTCTTGCAAAGTTCTCCAAGAGCAGCATGCTGCGCGCTTTTCATGAATGCGATCGAGATCATCAAACAAAATGCGGATCAGCTGTATGGTGAGGAGTCTTTGGTCGAGCGCCTCACAGCTGGCAAATGCCTGAACGTGAAACTGGGCGTCGACCCGACCCGACCCGACCTGACCTTCGGCCACATGGTGGTGTTCAACAAGCTCCGGCAATTCCAGGACCTCGGACACCGGGCCACACTCATTATCGGCGACTTCACCACCCGCATCGGCGACCCCTCCGGCCGCTCTTCTACACGGCCCGTGCTCAGCGAGGAGGAGATCAAAGCCAATGCCGAAACCTATGTGGAGCAGGCCTACCGCATTCTCGATCCGGAAAAGACCACTGTGCGCTACAACAGCGAGTGGTTTGACAAGATGTCCTTCGACGACTGCCTCCGCCTCGCCCGCAAAATGACGGTTGCGCGCATGCTGGAACGCGACGACTTTTCCAAGCGTTACCAGTCCAACACCCCGATTTCCATCATCGAATTCCTCTACCCGCTCGTTCAGGGCTACGATTCGCTGATGATAGAATCCGACGTCGAACTTGGTGGCACCGACCAGACCTTCAATTGCTTGGTCGGCCGCCAGTTACAAAAGGAAGCCGGGCAACCGGAACAGGCCGTGCTGACCCTGCCGCTGCTCGTCGGCACCGATGGCGTGCGCAAGATGTCGAAATCCTACGACAATTTTATCGCCTTCAACGACAGTCCGCGCGACCTGTTCGGCAAGGTGATGTCGATTTCCGACGAGATCATGTGGGACTACTACCGCTTGCTCCTGCTCAAAACCGAGGATAGCGTTCGCGAACTGAAAAAGCTGCACCCGATGGACGGCAAAAAGCAGCTGGCCGTCGCCCTCACCGACCGCATTCACGGCGAAGGTACGGGCCAGCACGAGCGCGAGCAGTTTGAAAAAGTTTTCTCCCAGAATCAATTGCCCGACGACATGCCAGCCCTCAGCTGGGCTCAGCTGGCCGATGGTGACGAGCAGACTCTGGTGAACCTCCTAGCCGGCAGCCAGTTGTTCGCCAGCAAAAAAGAAGCCCGCCGACTGATCGAGCAAGGCTCCGTGAAGGTTGACGATGTTCGCATGCAGGAGCCCATGGCAACCATCGCCAGACCCGATTCCGCCCGAATCATTCAGGCTGGAAAACGTATTTTCTTCCGCATCGACCCCTGAAATCAAAGGCTGCGCTTGACTTGACAGTCAGCATGCACATTTAGTGCGCCTGCGAAGAGCGCTGACATCCAAATATACCGACCGAATTCCCATGGCAATGGAACTGAAAGACACCCTCAACCTGCCCAAGACCGCATTCCCGATGCGCGGCGATCTTGCCAAACGCGAACCTGCACGCCTCAGCCTATGGGAAGATAAAAACCTCTATCAGCAAATTATAGAGGAACACCGCTCGGACCCGTCTTTTATCCTTCACGATGGCCCGCCCTACGCCAACGGCGACATCCACATGGGCCACGCCCTGAACAAGATCCTGAAGGACCTGATTCTGCGCTTCCGCACCATGGAGGGACACTATGTTCCCTATGTCCCCGGCTGGGATTGCCACGGCTTGCCCATTGAGCAGCAGATTCTCAAGCGCATAGGCGATAAGATTCACGACATGGATCCGGTCGAGCTGCGCAGGCTCTGTCACAGCTACGCACAAGAATGGATTGAAACCCAGCGTCAGCAATTCAAGCGGCTCGGTATTCTTGGCGACTGGGACCAGCCCTACAGTACAGTCAATCCGGATTATGAAGTCGGCATTCTGAAAGTGTTGCATGCACTGGTCGACAAGGGCCTGGTGCGCAAGGGATACAAGGCCGTGCATTGGGACACCGTATTTCGCACCGCACTGGCCGAGGCGGAAATCGAATACCACCGCAAAAAATCGCCTTCGATTTACGTGGCGATGCGGCTCAAGGATTCCTCAAGCTACCCTTCACTTCAGGGCCTGAACGATGTGTCCTTTGTCATCTGGACAACGACGCCCTGGACCATGCCTGCCAATCTGGGCATCTCGCTCCACCCGGAGTTGAACTACGTCGTGCTGCGGGCCGCCAATGATCGTTATTTTATAGTCGCAGAAGGATTGCGCGAATCCTTCGAGGAAGCCTGTGAACTCGGCAGCCTCGAAGTCGTGCGCAGCTGCAAGGCGACCGAATGGGATCGCGCCGTTGCCGAACACCCCATTTTCAAGGACAAAGAAAGCCTCGTCATGCTCGGCGAGCACGTGACCCTCGAACAGGGAACCGGTTGCGTGCACACCGCCCCGGGGCACGGTGCGGACGACTTTGTCATCGGCGCCCGCTACGGCTTGCCGATGTTCTGCCCGGTCGATGCCCGCGGCTGTTACACCGAAGAATTTCCGGACATGGCCGGCGAATTTGTTTTCGATGCCAACCTGAAGATTGTCGATCGCCTCAGGGAAGCCGGTTTCCTACTCGGCCACACGACGGTCGAACACGATTACCCCTTCAGCTGGCGCAGCAAAAAGCCCATTATCTTCCGCGCTACCGAGCAATGGTTCATGGAACTAGCTGAAGGCGGTGTCCGCGAAAAGGCGCTGAAAGCCATCGACGAATCCGTGGAGTGGATCCCACGCTGGGGCTATGACCGCATCCGTGGCATGGTTGAACGCCGTCCCGAATGGTGCCTCAGCCGCCAGCGTCACTGGGGTGTGCCCATTCCCTCCATTCGCTCGAGGAAGACCGGCGAATCGATTCTCAATGCAGAATTGATCGCTAACTTCATCAAGATCGTTGCCGAAAAAGGTACCGACGCCTGGTATACCGAACCCCTTGAAAGCTTTCTGCCGGATGGATTTGTTTATGAAGCAACCGGTGAGTCCTCTGCCGACGACTTTGAAAAGGAATTCGATATTCTCGACGTGTGGTTCGATTCCGGGGCCAGCCACACAGCTGTGCTAAAGCAGGATTCCCGCCTGTCTTTTCCCGCCGATCTCTATTTGGAAGGCAGTGACCAGCACCGCGGTTGGTTCCAAAGCGCTTTATTGACGGCTATCGGCGCCCACGACACAGCCCCCTTCAGGGCAGTGCTGACCCACGGCTTCGTTCTTGATGGCAAAGGTAAAGCCATGTCCAAATCCGAGGGCAACGTGATCTCGCCGCTTGAACTGATCAAGCAGTACGGCGCAGACATCCTCCGCCTCTGGGTGGCTTCCACCGATTACCGCAACGACGTCGCCATTTCCGCGGAAATCATGAAAGGCTCGGCTGATGCCTACCGCACGGTCCGAAATACCTTCCGTTTTCAAGTTGGCAACCTGTATGACTTTGATCCGGCCAAAGACCTGCTGCCGGCCAGCGAGCTGAATCCGCTCGACCGCTGGGCTCTTCACCAGCTTGGGGAATTGGTCGAAAGCGTGACCGAAGCCTACCGAAAATATGAATTCCACCGGGTCTTCCAGTTGATGAACCGTTTTTACACGGTCACTCTGTCCGCCCGATATCATGACTTCCTCAAGGACCGCCTCTACACCTTCCGCCACGATGGCAAGGACCGGCGTTCCGCCCAGACCGTAATCTACCATCACCTGGAATCCCTTAATCGTCTGTGGGCCCCGATTTTGGTGTTTACCACGGACGAAGTCTGGAGCTACCGCCAATCCGGCGAAGCCACCGCGGAAAGCTCAATTCACCAGCAGTCCTGGCCTGAAGTTCCCGCCGAGTGGCTGGCAAAGGACCTGAACGAGGATGTCGAGGCCCTTCTGGAGATCCGTGACCAGGTCAACGAGAAGCTGGAGGCCTTGCGTGCCGAAAAAGTGATTGGCAAATCAATCGAGGGTGCGATTCATTTCACCGTCGATCCAGCCTCCACTGAAGGACGCCTTTTGCGCGAATACAGCAGCGATCTGGCCGAGCTTTTTATCGTATCGCAAGTGGAGCTGAACCTGAGCGCCGACGCCGAAGCATTGTCCGTTTCGGCTTCCAAGGCCGAAGGGGAACGCTGCCCACGCTGCTGGAGAACTGTCCCTGCTCTCACTGAAACATCTATGGGAGCAGTCTGCCCCCGCTGTGCGGAGGCGATTGAGTCCATTTCCTGATTGTATATCCATTTCAACTTCCAACCTTCGATATCCACCCGTATGTCAGCCAAGAAAAAGTCCGCCGCCAAAAAGTCCGCCGTTAAGCAGTCTGCCGCCAAGCCCAAGACCGCCCGCAAGAATGTAGCACAAAAGAAAGCGGAGAAAAAGACGGCCAGCACCTCAAGTTCCACGACAAAAGCGGCAAAGGCAGCAATTGACCGCGTCCGGGCGAAGAAGAGCCAGAAAGACGACGGTGGAACCGCGGGCAGCAACGCCAATCGCAAGAGCGCTCCCTCTGCCTTTACACTGGATCACGTTCGCGAAATACTTAAAAAGAAGCAGTTCCAGGAAAAAGACACCGCAAAACCAAACAAGCCGAAGGCAGTAAAAGCCGAGAAGCCTGTCAAAAAGACGGTTGCCGACGACATTCCGGTGCAGAAGAGCAAACACGCGGCCGCCTCGCTGAACGACATTCTCGGACTCGGCAGCAGTCAACCAGCCAGCAAGCAGGTTCCGGAAAAATGGCAGCACTACTACGACCTGCTGGTCGAGCTGCGCAAGCAGGTAAAGGATGAACTGAACATGCACTCCAGCGAAACGCTCAAGCGGTCGCAAAAGGAAGATGCGGGAGACATTGTAACCTCAGCGGATGCGGGCACGGACAACTTTGACCGGGATTTCGCCCTCAGTCTGTTGTCCAGCGAACAGGAAGCCCTGAACGAGATCGAGGCCGCTATTCAGCGAATCTATCGGGGCAGCTACGGAGTCTGCGAAGAGACCGGAAAGCCGATCAATGCAGAGCGCCTGGAGGCCGTGCCCTTCACCCGTTTTTCACTCGAAGGTCAGCGTCAGCATGAAATGAATGCCCGTCGTCGTGTTCAGCGCACCGGTGCCTTTCTCAATGAGGGATCAGCCGATGCGATTTCATTCAATGACGATGACAACGATAACTGAGAATCTGTATCGCTACAGAACGCTCTGGCTTATCGTCGGCGTACTCCTACCCCTCGACCAGCTCAGCAAATACTGGATCGTAGCCCATTCGGGCTTCAGCCACGGCCTCTACCCTCCGCACGGCGGCATGGAGGTCATCCCGGGGGTTTTCAATCTCGTCTACGCGACCAATTATGGCGCGGCCTGGGGGTTGTTCAGCGACTACGGCCATGTGCTGATCGCGCTCGGCCTGCTATCTTTGATCGCCATTTACCTGCTGCGCCGAGACCTCGAACTGCACACCCTTCAAGGGCAAATTTCATTTGGCTTGATCATTTCCGGTATAGTCGGCAACACCACGGACCGTCTCGTCCACGGTCGGGTAATCGATTTCCTGGATGTCGACCTGCAGTTTTACCGCTGGCCAACCTTCAATTTTGCCGACTGCGGCATCGTTGTGGGAGCGCTGATTTATGTCTGGATGAACTTTCGCCCCAGGCGCAAACAGGCATCCCGCTAAGCGAGCGCTAAATATTGCAGTATGCGGGCATTGACCTGCGCTTTGCCAAGCTTAGATTGGCAGCAATGAAAAAGGCTTACTCCGCGTGTATTCGTCTCTCCGCACTATGCTTCGCGCTGATCCTCGGCGGTTGCGCCACCGGCCCCACGCTGGTTCCGGAATCCATGCTCGCCTCGGAAGCCGCAGGGCAGTTCGAGCAGATGAAACGGGAAATGACCGTTTCCACCGACCCCGCCTATGTCGAACCCCTGATGCGCGTGGGCGAACGAATCGCCGAAGTCGCAACACCCTACATGGACAGGGTTGATTGGGAATTTGTTGTTTTTGCAGACGATACTATCAATGCCTTTGCGATGCCGGGTGGCAAAATCGGGTTTTACACTGGCATCATGGACCTCGCTGAGAGTGAAGATGAACTGGCCGTCGTCATGGGCCACGAGGTCGCCCACGTGCTGCTCAAGCACGGCAATCAGCGGGTTTCGGCCGAACTGCTCCGCATCGCTGGGGCCGCCGCCCTCGCCTATGGCATCCGCGACCAGGACCAGCACCTGCAGGCCGCTATTTTGGCTGGCTATGGTCTCGGCAGTGAAATTGGTGTCATGCTGCCCTACAGCCGTCATCACGAAACCGAAGCCGATGAAGTCGGTCTCATCCTGATGTTCATGGCTGGCTATGACCCGGACGCAGCCGCCCGCTTCTGGAGCCGGATGGAAGAACTGTCAGACAGCCGCACACCGCAATGGCTTTCGACCCACCCGCACCCTGGAAACCGCGTTCGCAACCTCGAACGTCTGGCAGCCGAACTGAAAGCGAATCCCCCCGAGAGCCTGGGCATTCGCAGACGTTGATCCACTACAAATAAACGCCGCCGCCGAGCAGCTCCTCGCCCCGGTAAAATGCGCAGACCTGACCTTCCGCCAACGCCCGCTGAGCTTCGTCGAAACGGATTTCCGCTGCCCTGTCGTCGCGATAGCTAAAGGTCATCGGCACACTGCGATCGCGGTAGCGCACTTTAGCGTGAAGCCGTTCGCCATCCCAGGGAGGCTCCGGAGACACCCAACTCAAGTGACGGACCGTTGCGGACTCAGCCCAGATAGCATCAGGTTTCGAGCTTTCGAAGGCGACCACCAGCTCATTAGCTTCGAGATTTTTCCCGATGACCACGTAAAATTCGTTGTCGGCATTGGAAGGGATTCCAATTCCCCGTCGCTGGCCAAGCGTGTAGCGGTGCAATCCACGGTGTTCCCCCAGCTTCCTGCCTTCTGGATTCACGATATCACCGGGACGGTCTTCGATAAACTTCTCCAGAAAATCATTGATCTTCACTTCACCGATGAAGCAGATGCCCTGGCTGTCTTTTTTTTCCGCATTGGGCAAGCCGATGGATTCCGCCAAGTCACGTAATTCCGGCTTTGTCAAATCGCCTACCGGGAACCAGGCACGGTCCCGCTGATCCGGACGCAGGAGCGCCAGAAAGTAACTCTGATCCTTGTTCTTATCCACCCCTTCAAAGATCCGGTCGCCCTTTCTGCGCGCATAGTGACCGGTCGCCACCCCATCGAAACCGTTTTCCAGAGCCCAATCCAGCAGCACACCGAATTTCATTTCACGGTTGCACATGACATCGGGATTGGGCGTCAGCCCTTTTGCATAGCCATCCACCAGGTAGCTGACGACGCGCTCGCGGTAGGCATCCATAAAATTGATCACCTGGAAGGGAACCCCCAGATGGTCACAGACTGCGCGCGCGTCCTCTATGTCCTGCATCCAGGGACAGTTCCCAAAAACCTGCTCCTCGTTGATCCAGTTCTTCATATAGGCCGCTTCAATGGGATGTCCAGCCTGCTGCAGACGCCAGGCAGCAACCGCACTGTCGACTCCTCCGGACAAAGCGACCAAAAGCCTTGGTTTGGGCGATGACGAAACCTCAGTCATCCTCCCCCTCTCTTTCAATCCACTCGTCAAACTGCCGAATCAGGTCGTCCCGGGTGGGCAGTAGGCCGGATTTTGTCACACGATCCGCTTCCTCACGGGCTTCATCCATCCGTCCCAACTCGGCCAACACCCGCGCTGTGTGTAACCTCAAGGCATCCCGCTCCGTGTCGCCCATGAATTCGCCAAGCGTCTCCGCCATGCGACGCCATTGCTTCAGGGCCCCTTCCCAATCGGGATCCATCATATCGTAATAAGACTCTCCGTAGCGGAATTGCATGCTGACCGACGCGGGTTTAAGCTCGGCGGCCTGGGCAAAGGCACGGATCATCTGCGCGTCCAGTTCTTCCGCATTGTTAACTTCGTCCGCGACCATTTCATCGCGGAAATATGTGATCAGTTCCCCGATGCCATAATGATAGACGGCTTCCGACGGGTCTCTCTCGACAGCTTCCAACGCATAGGCGAATGCCGTGCCGTAATCGCCCTCTTCGGCGTAGATCACCGACAGCTGCTGATAGGCCATGGGGACGTCTGGATTGATATCCAAAGCCGCATGGAATTGCTCCAGGGCCCCCAAGCCGTCACCGTAACGGTTCAGCAGCTTGCCATAGAGTAGACGAGGCTCCAGCTGATCCGGGTTATTGGCAATCAGGGTAAGGTACTGACGGGAAACTGCGTGGAAGCGCCGCTGCGCCTCAGAATATTCAGCATCTTCACGGGCTACATAACGCTCCAGGCGCTGCTCTTCGAGAACGATCTCAATCAGACGCTGCTCGTAAACCGAAACAGAGTCGCCACGACGCTCAGGAGCCTGATCCAAAGTTCGCGAAGACCTTTGCTCAGCCTGGGAGGCAACGGCAAACAGCAGAAGCACAACGGCGATGGTCAAACGGTTGCGGAAAGTTTGGGCGGAAAACTGTGTGATCATAAAAGGTGTCGAGGTGTGTATGCGTTCAGGCAGTTCAAAGCCTCCGAAGCAAGGTATTAAGCGAAAACAGATTCTGCCTGAAAATCAAACGGATCCTGCTGAATCCAGACCTGGCTTTCCAGCGGAGTCTGCTCATACAGCCATTTCAAATCCTCATCCAACAGAACTATGCATCCGCAGCTGCCGTGCGCGGGAAAACGCTCCGGGTGATTGGTGCCATGAATGTAGATGAAGCGCTCAAAACTGTCCAGGCCCTCGCCCGCATTTATACTCGGCTGGAGGCCAGCCAGGCGAAGAATACGGGTCGTCACCAAAGCTTTCTGATCGGGCCCAGCGTCGCTCCGTTCCCAATAGCGCTCCGGCTGCAAGCGGCGGCCGATAAAGACGGAGCCATCCGCTGCCCCATCCCCGTATTTCTCGGCTACCCGATGCAGCCCTGGTGGCGTTGCCAGAGAACCCTCAACGGCACTCATAGGTAGCGGAGAAGCGGAGGCAGGAAAGGCGCGGGCCTCTCCAGAGCGCTTCCACCAGATCAGTTTTTGCTCGCAATGAGAATACAAGATCACAACGTCTGTTGGCTCAATTTGCTGCTGTCGCAGCGATTGGACAAAAGCTGAATCCTCCTCAATATTTAACCATGGCATATACGATTGGTATCGTCGGCGCAACAGGAGCGGTTGGTCAAGAACTGATCACGCTCCTCGAATCCCGCAGTTTTCCGGTGAAAGAGCTGCGCCTGTTGGCTTCTGCCCGCTCGGCGGGAAAAACCATGGCCTTCAAGGGCAAGGAGATTTCGATTCAGGAAACCCGTCCAGAGGCATTTGACGGGCTCGACATCGTCTTTTTCAGTGCCGGTGCAAGTATCAGCCGGGACCTCGCACCCGAAGCGGTTCGGCGCGGTTGCGTGGTGATAGACAACTCCTCTGCCTTCCGCACTGATGCCAATGTTCCTCTTGTCGTTCCCGAGGTCAATGCCCATGTACTCAGGGAACACAAGGGTCTAATTGCCAATCCGAATTGTTCCACTGCAATTGCCCTAATGGGCTTGAATCCTTTGCACAAAGCCTTCGGCTTGAAGCGCTTTTTTGCCGCGACATACCAGGCTGTCTCCGGCTCCGGCGTCAAGGGCATGGTCGAACTGGAAAAGCAGATCCGCGCATGGGTCAACGGCGAGACGGCAACACCGGAAGTCTACGCCCACCCCATCGCCTTCAATCTCTTCCCACATGTGGACGTCTTTCTCGAAGACGGCTATACCAAGGAGGAGCACAAGATGGCCAACGAGAGTCGCAAGATTATGGGTCTCGGCAATCTGGCGATTTCAACCACCTGTGTTCGCGTGCCGGTAATGCGCGCGCACTCCATTGCAATCAATGCCGAGTTTGAGCGACCGGTCGACCTGGCCAAGGCGCGCAAAGCGATTGAAGATGCGGATGGAGTGGACCTGGTCGACGACCCCGCCAGCAACCGCTATCCCACCCCACAAGCCTGCACTGGGGTAAACAATTGCGCAGTCGGACGCCTCCGAGTCGATTCGGCACTTGAGAACGGATTGAGCTTTTTCGTCGCCGGCGACCAGATCCTCAAGGGCGCCGCACTCAACGCCATTCAGATTGCGGAAGCTCTGCCGCGCTGAGCTGCAAAAGCTTAACCCGCAATTTCGCGATAGGAGTCTGCGGAAAGCAGATCGTCGGTATTGGCATCGTCCGCCAACTGAACCTTGATCAACCAAGCCTCTTTATAAGGTGAACGATTGACGAGCTCAGGTTCCCCTTCGAGGGCATCGTTAATTTCGACAATTTCACCGGAAACCGGCATATAGAGGTCACTGGCGGCCTTCACGGACTCAACCACCCCAAAGGTATCTCCACTCTCAAAGCTGTCACCAACCTCAGGCAGTTCAACAAAGGTAACGTCACCCAAGCTTTCCTGAGCATAATCAGTGATGCCAATCAGGGCTGTGCCGTCGTCGGCCAGCTGAATCCATTCGTGGTCTTTGGTATATTTTAGATCCTGCGGAATTTCGCTCATGTTACTTCAATGAATGAGCACCAATGCCAGCCCTTGCAACGGGAAAATCCCGCAAACCTGTTTTGACTTGCGGCCTGTCCCGACAACGTCAAAGTCCCTTCCCTGTTCCGTCGGTCTTAAGCTTCAAGACCCAGACGCCCGGGTGGCGGAATCGGTAGACGCTGAGGACTTAAAATCCTTTGTCCGCAAGGACGTGCGGGTTCGAGCCCCGCCCCGGGTACTTTCTGGCTAATACTCAGCTCGTATAGACTACGCAGGTGGCCGGCCCTCCAAATATGATGACACGCGCCTTGGAGGGGCTCGCTCCGTCGGGCCCAAGCGAAAACCAAGAAACACTCAACGAAAACCAACTCAGCGCTGGCGCGCCCTACCGCCCCTTGCCGCCAATCATGGTGTAAATGGTCTTCAGCACGATCGCCAGGTCGAGTGTAAAGCTGTAATGGCGAACGTAGTAGAGATCGTATTTCAACTTCTCTATGGTATCCTGAAGGTTGGCGCCGTAGGGATAATTGACTTGTGCCCAACCGGTGATGCCCGGGCGAACAAGGTGACGGAAGTGGTAATAGGGAATCTTGATTTCGTAATCCTTGACCAGGTCAACCCATTCCGCGCGGGGGCCGATAAGGCTCATATCACCCTTCAGCACATTCCATAATTGTGGCAGCTCGTCGATTCGGGATTTCCGTAGAAACGCGCCGATTCTGGTAATTCGTTGATCCTGCTCACGGGTGTACTTGTCCCCATTTTGAGAGCCCACCTGCATGCTGCGGAATTTGTAGACAGTAAAAGTCTGCTCACCCAGGCCCACACGCAGCTGGCGAAATATCGCCGGACCTTTGCTTTCCATTCGAATTACCAGAGCGACCACTGCGAACAAAGGTGCCAGCACCAGTAAACCCAATCCACTGAGGATCACATCGAACAAACGCTTGAAACGCTCAAAGGTAAAGTCACGGTTGAGGCGAAAGCCATCGTCGATGACCCACCAAAGCGACAACTGGGAGGTCGGAACAAACTTCCAATAAGTAGAGCAAAAGGAATAAAAGCTCTGAGCAACTGTTTCCCGAAAATGGATTTCCATCAATTGCTGACGCTGCCGGCTAGTGAGTTCCTCACTCTGCGCAGCAATTACCACGGCTGTTAAACGCTGGAGCTGTTCACTCACCGCCGTATTTAAGTCGCCGCGCAAGGTTGGCGACTGCGGGTCCTTTTCAACGAGTGGTTGACCCACACGCTTGGGATGGGTTGCAAAAAAATGCACTTCACCCGGCCAACTAAAAACCCTCAACATACGGAGAAAGTCCTTCGCGAGGGTGCCATCACCCACTACAAAAAGAACCTGGCCTGCCAACGAACGCTGGACCCGCTGGGACAAGCCTGCCCGATACAGGATGGACAGCACGGGAAAACAGACCAGAGTGATGCCAACGTTGCCCCGGGCAGCATTGAGGGTCTGGCCAAAAGTAGTAAAGGCAAAGACGACCGTAAACCCCAGCAATAGCGAAATGAACGAGGCAACCGCATGTTCACTCAGAAAGCGGGCGGAGGTCATTTGTGTATAACGGTTGTACCCACCGACCATTGCCAGAGGCGCGACTGTAGCGGTGACGATGGCTGCCATCACCTCCCATTCCATTCGCCCTCCGGTGCCAAAAACCTCCTGTCTGACGAGAATGGATATTGCGTAAATGCCTGAAAGCACAAGCACGTCCAGCACCAGCACCAGCAAAGTGAAGAAGATCGAGTTATTTTTGGCTTTGCGGTATCCCATAGACTCTCAAAAGGAAAAAACCTTAGACCGGCGCCTGGGACAGGCCAGACAAAAGCAAAAATTCCACCCAATTTTAATCAGTTTTAACAAGAAGAACATAAAGCTCATAAAGAGATCACAAAAGTGCCCTGATTCGGTCGATAATTTCCTCTTGTTCCGAGAGGGTCAAGCCTGCTCCGGAAGGCAAGCAGAGACCGTCTGCAAACAGCTGATCAGCAACACCCGTTAAGCGATTGCCAGTCCCGACAAAGACGGTCTGCCGGTGCAAGGGTTTCCAGAGTGGGCGCGATTCAATACCCGCCCCGTGCAGCGCCATTTGAACCTCATTTGCTGAGACGCCAGACTGTTTGGGATCCACAGTAAAGCAACTCAACCAATAGTTGGGCCGGCTGGATGCAGGCACCGGCATCAGGGAAAACCCGTCCACTCCATCAAAGGCAGCCCCATAGCGCTTAAAAATCGATTTACGGCGCTCAATACGGTCTCGCAGGGACTCCAACTGAGAACAACCCAGGGCCGCCAGCAAATTACTCATTCGGTAGTTGTAGCCAAGCTCGTGGTGCTCGTAATGCACCACGGGTTCGCGGGACTGAGAAGCCCATTTTCGCACCTTGGCTGCGAGTTGCTCATCATCGCCGACCCACATCCCCCCACCGCTGGTGGTCAGGATTTTGTTACCATTGAAAGAAAAGATGCCCGCTTGGCCCCAGCTCCCGGCAGGACGAATCGAGCCGTCCTCTAAACAGGTTCCTGCTCCCAGAGCCTCCGCCGCGTCCTCGATAAAGGGAATCTCTGCTTCTGCACAGATCCTCGATACCGCTGCCCAGTCACCGCATTGCCCATAGAGATCAACACCCACCACCGCACCGATCCGGCGACCCTGCCGCTGCAATTCGTCGACGGCCGAAGCCAGCAACGAAGGATCCAGCTGCCAATTCTCCGGATCGACATCGATCCAGAAAGGCTCTGCCCCGCAGTAGCGAACGGCAAAGGCAGGAGCGGCAAAACTCATGGTGGGCAGGAGAACCAAGTCGCCTGGGCACACGCCCGCAGACTTCAGCGCCAAGTGCAAAGCGGCAGTGCCGCTGCTCAAGGCGACGGCATACCGACGTCCACAAAGCACACTCAGCCCTTCCTCAAACCTTGCCAAAGCGGGCCCGGCCGGCGCGATCCAACCGGACCGCATCGCAGCGACAACCGCTTCGATATCGGCTTCAGAAACTTCGGGGGGCGAGAGATAAATGCGCATGCATCAGCGAATAAAAAACACCATGCGCCCGCAGTTGTCACAGCGCACGCGCTCCTTGCCCCGCCGGGCTGTCGCTTCGACTTCGCCGGAGACCTTGAGGTGGCAACCCGAACAGCGGGTACCGCCCTCGAGCTCCACAACGTAGGGCCCGCGCTTGACCTGAGTCTTCACAAATGCGTAGGACTTTGCCACGTCTTCATCGATACCAGCCCGCGCCTGTTCCAGTGCCTGCTCGGCCTCCTCGAGGTCTTTTCGGTAGCTGTCTTCACTCGCTCGCAGACGCTGAATATGGGCTTCCATTACCTGAATGCGCTCGTTCCCCTCGGACTCCAAGGCCTTATTTTGTGCCTCCTTCGCTTCGATGGCATCCATCAACCCAAGCACCACATCCTCATGCTCACCGACTTTCGCCTGATGGTTGTCGATCTCGTGCTGCAGGGCTGTGTACTCTTCATTCTTTTTGACCTGCATTTGCTGAGTCTTGTAACGGACAACAGCGGCCTCAAGGGAATCAATCTCCCCTTCGGCAGCCTCGCGCTGCAATACCAATTCCTTCAATTCCCTCTTTGCCGCTTCGAGCGCTTCCCGCTCCCGGGCGATCGCCTGTTCTTCTTTGCTGATCTCGTAGGGGACAGCCTCCAGCTGCTTACGGAAATTCTCGCATTTTAAATCGCGGTCTTGAAGGACCAGCAGTCCGGTTAGCCATTCAGCACTCATATAAGGGCATTTTCATAAGAATTGTGGATCAGGATAAAAGCATGGGCTCCGTCAATCTGGCAGCGGGATTCCCGGATCCCTGCCAATGGTTCCGTAAACTTCCTTGAGGAATTCAGGGCTGTCGACTCGCTTCAGACGCTCTTCAATCTGTTTGCGCCCGGCACTGTCTCTTTCGGTATCGTCAAGGCGACTCTTCCAGTAATTGTGACCACTGGCCTGCAAAGACTTCAAACGGGCATGGTACCAGTCGCTTTTCAGCACCGACTCACGGTCAAACAGCTGGCGGAATTCTTTGGACTGCAAAGTCATTCCCTCCCAGTCGCCGCAGGCCATGATGTGCAACAGAGCCTTTAAAGGAGGACAGGCCAAATCAATGCTGCCGTCCTTGAAGTAGTTTTCCGCGACAACCCGGTGGGTGGTCCAGATATTGTCCATGCCATCGGCAAAGACAGCCTCATCCTGCAACTCAGGCTTGAGCATATCCTCGGAGAAGAGCAGCTCCGGATTGGTGAATATACGCCCCAGAAAATGCGCGACAAAGGATTCATTGATGCGGTAACCCAGAATGTGGGTACCCACCGGTTTTCCATTAAACTCGACTTCCGGCACGGTCTCGAGGAAACCGTTTTCGATCAACCAATCCGGGTTCCGCTCGTGCGGCCGCATGCGGCACCAGATCTCCGGAATCAGAAGGCTGATATCATGATCGACCCGGAACTTCGGCCCAACATTGCCCGCTGCCGTCACAAACGGACGGGTTCCGGTGACAACAAAGGACACGAACGAATTGTTCAGATCTGTAATCGGCAACAAGGCATTGAAAGGTCCCTTGGTCAGGGCCCCTTCTGAACCGGCGCCGGTTGTCGACGGACTCTTTCCGGTCATGCTGGAGGTAAACTCCATGAAGGCCTCCGGCAACGGCAAGTAGTGAATCGGATTGAAAACCGCCAGGGACCGAATCCCCGGCTCCGGCGGATTGTTGCGCCGACCGGTAAGCACTGCGCTCACCGGATAACTCACTGCTTGATCCTTTTTCAGGCGCTTGTTCAGGCGCACTCCCATTTCCGCGATGTACAGGTCCTGTGGATGCTCCAAAGTCGAACGGTTCTGCAGGTAACGCGGATTTTTGGAAGGCTTGCCGTCCATTAGGCGTGGATGTGCGGAAGAGACCATGAACGAAGGATTTGACTCCGGCATCTCAACAAAGTTTCGGATACGCGCCTTCATCGGATCCGTGAAGTAGTCAAAATGCACGACATCGTCGAGAATCTCCTTCATCTCGGGACGTGTCAGCGGCTGGTAGTTAGAAAGAAAGTTGCCGGGACGGGAAATATCCAACTCCGTTTTCTTGTCGTAGCCCCGCACAATGGCATCGTCCGGGCGTTGAAAGAGACGGTATTCGCAATTATAGATAATCTTGGCACCAGGAGCGCCTTCGATGGGATCGACTCCCGGAAGCTTCTCAACAGGAACGACCACTGAGGCTGTGATGTCATCCTCGGCCTGAATTTTCGCTGCCGGCGCGAAGTCCTTGCGCAAGCTGAAAACCCGCCACGATCCGTCCGGCTCATAGCCCACACGCAGGTAGCTCGTTATAACCGGCAAGCCGCGGTGCTTCAACTCATTGCCCGGCACACCGTTGATCACATCCACACTGAAACGCTGCCTCCAGTCGTCACCCCAATCGGGCTTGTGGAAGCGCTTGACGAGCAGAACCAGTCCCTTGATTCGGCTAGGGATGGAGCTCAAGAACTCGTTGTATGCATCTGTGTAGTCCGGATTCGGTGTCAGCAATTTAATTACCGAACCCAGCGAACGGTCAGGGCTCAGAATCGGACGGCTATTGGGAAGGTTCAACGCGGAGTCCTTAAAGCGTCCGCCAAAATCCCGTTTCAAAATGGCGTCCACCTGATCAAAATCGTCCCGGATTGAACCCACGTAGAACGGCGCGTGGATAATCGCGTCGGCAATCGATTTCGAGATCTCCGACTTGCCGCCACCGGATACCGTGCAGGGCTTGTGGCAGACCGTGGACTGAGGCACAGAGCCGATTAAGCGCCAGCGGCGCCCAGCTGCGGGCTTCACCATTCGAAGCTTATAGCCGTAAGGGTGCATGTAGGTCTTGCCTGCCAGCAGTTTCACCCGGGCCGGACCTTTCGGCCCCTGCCAGCTGATTGTCTGGTCGCGCATCGAAAAATACGCATCTTCCGGCACATACCAAACGTTCGGATAGCGCTTATCGATGGCGTGACCCTCGGCCTGGCGTTCCAGCCGGTCGCCATACTCAGCGATCACATCCTTCAAGCTGTGCTCGCAGTTCTGCACCACGTTGGCGATACGAAAATCTTCACCGAGATCGTAAGAGGTAAAGGCGATTGCACCGCCGGCGTGTTCCTCTTCGCACAGACCGTTGAGGTTCGCCGCATAGCCGATTTGAGTCTTCACCTCCTTCTTACAGTAACCGTAGTAGTTGTCCGCAATCATCGTTACGACAACGCCGCGGTGGTCGCGCATGGTCAGTTTGAAGGCAGAGCCGTCATTGTAGAGCTCCTCGGGGTCCTCCCAGCACATGCCATCGCGCTTCTGCCGTTCGGAGGCTTCACTTATATGCGGCAGACCCACCTCCTTCTTTTTCATTCGAATCAGGTGCGGCGCCAGGATCACGCAGCCTGTATGACCAGACCAATGGCGCACATCGTGCACGGAATCGTTGTCCTTGATGAAGGGATCGCCGGCATTGCCAAAAATCGACTCCACAAAATCCAGATTGCTGACTAGATTACCGGGCGCAAAAAAGCGCACTTCCATACGCTTTTCTGAAATATAGCCTTTGACCTCCGGAACCACAACCGGGCGCAGCAGCAGTGAAACCCAGAGGTGTGCCTGCTTGTCTGCATCCTGACTGGCCGTGAACGGCAGCTGGAGGAGTTCATGAGGAGGTTGCAGGGCAGCACGAAGAAGTCGTGCAAAGGCCTTTTTCGGCACCGCTTTTTTGTCGTTCGGGACCGGCAAGCCGCCCTCCGCAACATGGAAAACGCCCTTGGTGGTGCGACGGTCTTCCTTGGGGTTGTTGAGAATGCCGTTCGCGAGACGGTAGCTGGACACAATGTCCGAGCGGAACTCATCCCGGTCCGGCGGCAGGCACAGCATACGCGCCAGACCGTGCTGGCGCAGATGAAAGGTTTTGCCGGGCAGATGAATGTCGTCGCCGGCGTCTACATCCCTCAAAGATTCCTTCAGGAATTCTTCAATTCGCCGGTCCACCGGAGGGCGAATGGCGTCGCGCAATGCGTCCTTGGCCTGGTAGTGTTCGACCAGCGCCTGGCCCAGACGCAGCGTGGGATAATCCTTGGCATTGCCAAATATCGGCTCACCGAGCGCCGAAAGGTTCAAATTGATGTATTCAATCCACGAAGGATCCGGCGTTACATTCTCCAGCGATTCCGGATCGAAACCGATGGCTGAGGTCAAGTCAACTGAGTCATTCGCCATAAACTCTGAGAACAATCCAGAATCCTCAAACGGTCAAGACGACACTTTATGTAATGTCAACCAGCACCACATCGGCCCATTCGCCATCGCTGCGGGAGGACACTTCAAAGCGGCGCCCGCTGGCGGCGACAAAGGCAGCCTGAACTTCTTCGGCCTGCGGTCCGAGGATTCCACTGAGAATCAGGCGCCCACCGGGATTGAGGGCATCGACGAGGATACGGGCATGGTCAATGAGAATGGGAGCCAGGATATTGGCCATAATGAGGTCGGCCTTCCGGCCCTCAAGACCCTGAACGAGGTCGGCCCAAACGAATTCAATCTGCCCGTCCAAGTCACAAAGCTGCTCATTTTCACGGCTGATGCTGACCGCGTCGGGATCATTGTCGAAGGCGTAGACAGGCGAAAAGCCGACTTTGCGTGCGGAAATTGCCAGAATGCCCGAACCACATCCGGCATCGATCACACTCTTTTCAGCGATGGTACCGCCCCACTCTTCCTTTGCATCCAGAAGGCGGCGGACACAAAGCCGGGTTGTCTCGTGGTTGCCGGTGCCGAAAGCCATGCCTGGATCGAGGTAGACAATTTGATCCCCTTCAGGCAGCGGATAGCTGTGCTTTTCCCAGATCGGCACCCAGTGCAGACCGCGGTCGCTCCAGGGTTTAAAATGGAGCTTGTACGCTTCTTTCCAGTCCTGATCTTCTACCACCAGATGCTCGCCGCCCTCCGGCAGGTCCGGGATTGTCTGGGCAAGCTCCATGCGTCCGGCCTCTGCCGCTTCCGGGCTGGCAAAAAAACCGCAGAGCGTCTGGGCACCAGTCAGGTGATTTTCGCGCAACATCCAGGTTTCCTGGTAGTCTTCACAGAAGTGGCCCTCCAGAATATCTGCGAGCTCACGGCTGACGGGTATACGCAATTCGATCATGCGACCGACAACAGCCACCGCCCCGATCCTTGGCAAGTCCGAATAAAACGTTGCCGATAAAGCCTTTTCGGGTTCCAATACCACCCTTCCCCTTCTGCTATGGAAACTCAGGTGAGTCAAAAACCGCGCCGCGAACCGGTCTACCAGCTGTCGATCTTTGCCGACAACAAGGTCGGGCGCCTGAACGATGTCCTTCAACGCCTGGCTGAGGCGCAGATCCACATCATGGCCATCAGCCTGCTCGACACGACGGAGTGCACGATTATGCGGTTCATCGTAGACGATTTTGAAGGTGCCAGAGAGCTACTGGACCAACTGGGCTACGCTTACACCACGACGGAGATCATTGTGGTGGAAGTCAATACTGAGGCGGAGATCCGCTTCATTACCGCCGCTCTGGTCGAGGCCGAGACCAACATCCATTACGTTTACTCATTCGTCATGCGCCCAAAGGAGAAATCCGCCCTGGCCCTGTCCCTTGAGGACAACGACATTGCCTGCTCAGTGCTCGAATCCAGAGGGCACAAAGTTTTGGATGCCAGCGATATTTATCGATGATTCGACCCGAACCACCACGCGATCCATTCGCCACCAAAAAGAAACCGATGTATCCCGTGGGGGCCGATTTGAGGGCCTATCTAAAGCAGTACGGCCGGGAATTCGAACTGCCTGTCTCCTACTCCCGCCTGACTGAATGGGAAGAGTCCATGCCCCTCTACAGCGCGGACGGTGAGGACACCCTCTGGCAGACGGTGATCTACCGGCCGGAGGTCTGGAAACGCCTCAACAAACACCTGACGGGAATCTACGCACTGCTCAAAACCGAAGGCGACATCTCCTACGTCGACCACTTGTATGTCGATCGCGTGGACTATTGCACTTTCGGCAACAGCAATCCTTTCAGAATCCGGGTGGTCAACGCTTATAACGACAACCAGGACTACTACTATATCAAAAAATCCGATGCATCGCGGGTCTACGGGCTGGAGCTGGAACACCTCCTCTCCCCTAACCGCATGCACTATCTGGTTGCCGAAGATGTGCTGATCGAAGAACATGTGGTGGGCATTCCTGGTGATGTAT
The DNA here is from genome assembly GCA_020831485.1 of Opitutales bacterium. Classification (GTDB taxonomy): domain Bacteria; phylum Verrucomicrobiota; class Verrucomicrobiia; order Opitutales; family Oceanipulchritudinaceae; genus JAFIGG01. Next base: position 3,411 of record JAFIGG010000019.1, on the reverse strand, counting down.
TCAGCGACCGCTGGTTGCACGACCCGAACCTGAACAAGATCCGCCTGGCCAAGGAACTCGTTAAATTCAATGAGCGTTGTTTCGTCCGCTTGCTCGGAGACATGCGGTCCTATAATTTTGTGGTCGATGTCACCCCTGATTTCGAAGACGTGCAGATCCGTATCCGGGCCATGGATTTTGACCAGCAGAGCTACAGCGGCCGGATGAAATTCTACCTGCCGCAGTTCTTCAAGGACAACAATGCCCTGGTCGAATTCTGCGTCAGCCAGCTCAATATTCCCACCGCCCGCCAATACCAGAAAGAAGAGCACTCGGTCATTTTCCGACGCATCCAACTGGCGGAAGCACGGGTCAAGCGCCTGCTCGACTGCATGTGCCAGGACCGAATCTCATCCGAGGAAAAAGTCCGCTCACTGCGCCAAAGCCTGGCCGAGTACTACAAAAACAAGGACTTCCTCAAATGCGAGCGCATGGGTGAGTTGGTGCGGCAATCCCTGCTGACGCTGCGATCGAATGTAGAACGCCTACGGCGCCAATCCCAGTCTGCCTTTCTTGACTGATCCAGCTCTGCGGGAAAGGGCTCCCGACACTACTGGATAACGTCCTGAGTCTCCGGATCAAACAGGTGGGCAGTTTCCAGATTGAAAATAAGCTGAACCGGCTCTTGTGCGGTGTAACGGTCGAATGAACGCACTTTGGCGATAAAACGGCTGGCTCCGGAGTCCAGATATAGGAAGGTCTCCGACCCCATCGGCTCCGAAACATCCACCAAAGCCTCAACCGGATCCGAGTAATCCCCCTCACGCGCGACCCGCGCATCGCCGATTTCCTCCGGGCGAATACCGAAAACAATGGCTTTGCCAACCCAGGCTTTCGCCCTGGATGCCAGCTCGGGAGACAGGTGAAAGCGAATGGGCTTACCCTTGTCGTTTGTTTCAATGAACAGCACCTTTTCGCCATCCGACTCCAGGCGCCCATGAATAAAATTCATCGGTGGACTGCCGATGAAACCGGCGACAAACATATTCAGTGGTTGCTTGTAAAGCGTCAGGGGCTCATCCACCTGCATAATCACCCCGTCCTTCATCACACAAATCCGATCTCCCATAGTCATGGCCTCAACCTGATCGTGGGTTACGTAAATCATTGTGGCATTCAACTGATTGTGCAGCCGGGAGATCTCCGTCCGCATCGAAACCCGCATTTTCGCATCGAGATTGGACAGCGGTTCGTCGAACAGAAAAACCTTGGGGTCCCGCACAATCGCGCGGCCCACTGCAACCCGTTGGCGTTGACCGCCGGATAAGGCCTTCGGTTTCCGGTCGAGCAGGGATTCAATACCCAGAATCGCCGCCGCTGCCTCCACACGCTGCTTAATCTCGTCTTTCGGCACCTTCTTCAACTTTAGCCCAAAAGCCATATTGTTGTAGACGGTCATGTGGGGATAGAGGGCGTAATTCTGAAAGACCATCGCGATGTCGCGATTCTTTGGCAGAACATTATTAACCACTCGATCCCCGATAGAAACTTCCCCTCCGGTAATCTCCTCCAGTCCGGCAATCATGCGCAGAGTCGTGGATTTGCCGCATCCGGACGGACCTACCAGGACCATGAATTCACGGTCCTTGATCTCCAAATTGATCTTCTTAACAGCCTCGAAAGGCGGATTTTTGCCGGAGGCAGGGTAGACTTTAACCAAGTCGCGAAGGGTTACAGTAGCCATGGGATATGTGTGTTGTAGGAGGTTGGGTAGTAGAATGTTTTTCCATGCAATCTACCCTCCGATTGCAACACAAATCGGGGCTATTAAGCGTCAAAGCATCTTCAATGCTCAGCTTTTCAGCAAATTGACCATGTAATCCCCCGGCTTGTAATTGCCCATAATCACCGTGGATTTGCCATCCCGCTGCATGCGCACTTCGGGGACCCGGACCTCAGGCGTTTTGTGCGGAGCGTAGAGCACATCATCGTGGGAGGCGTTCTTGTGCTCCTTAAAGAGATCCGGCGTCAATTTGCCACCGAGATGATCATCGCGCCCGGTCGCCACGTGGATCGTTCCGAGAATTTTTTCGTCCTGAATGTCGCGGCCACTGAAAGGCAGCACCTGAGTGCCGAACCCGAGCTCGCCAATAGCTCCGATCATCGGGTCATCCTTGAGCTTAGCGTTGTGCTCCTCAATCAAGGCGTAGTCGCCATAGATCAAGCGGCTACTGACAATCTTGCCGTTTTCCACTGTCAATAGCCCGAGCGTTTCCTCGTCGTATTTAAACGGAAACTGCCCCTCCGCCCCGTCCGGGACAAAATACACTTCACCGGCCGGCAGGTTCGCAACATCCGGCTTGCCGGGAGGGCAAAGGCCATGGCTCTTCTGTGCCTCCTGACCGTTGGTGAACAACTTCAGGGTGGTCGTCACGCCTTCCACCTCAAAGTCCAGCTCGAACCAGTCCGCACGGGTCAAACCCAGGCGAAGCTTTTCTGCATCCGCACTGACCTCCTGATAATCGACGCTCAATCCGGTATCGACAATAATCTGATTCAGCCCGTGCAAGGTGGCTCCGCGAAAACCAAACTCCTTAGCCTTTGCCGTCAACGGCGCAGTGGCCGAGAAGGTCGAGACTACGAGGATGAGCTGATACTGAGAGTAAATATCCTTGTCCAGACTCAGGAGCTTACCGTTAACGTCGTAACACTCGTCTTCCATGTCCAGGTTACTGCCGCCGGTCTCCCTGTAGGCAAAAATTTCACCGCCCTTGTAGTTCATCTCCTCAAGGCCACCGTTCTTGAAGGCTTGATAGAACACCTTGTACCCATAGTTCTGGATAGACAGACGGGGATTGTCGAGGAAGGCAAAGTCCTTGATCTCCGCAGGATCGGGCAGATCGATAAGCACACACAGGCGCTCTTCGGATCCGGGACCAAAACAGGTCTCCATCAGGCGTTTAAGAGAAAAGGGGGGGAAGGTTCTCTCGGCAGGATTTAATTGCATTCGCGCAGCCTAAGACAGAAAGCGAATTTTGTATAGTCCTGGACTAAAAAAAACGAACTTTGTGCTTCTAAGTTGCCATTTACTCCGGTCAGGCTACCATTTCCGACCATGAGCGAATCCGAAAGACCTGTCGTTGAGAAGCGCCGTTCAAGAAAATGGATTTACTGGATCGGCGGACTGCTCGTCCTCTACATAGCTTTCGGCTTTCTTGGGGTTCCACGCATTGTGGAATCAGTAATGACCTCTCAGGTTGAATCTGCTTTGGAGGCTGAACTCAATGTCGAACGGGTTGCCTTCAATCCATTGACCTTGAGGCTGCAGATTGAGGGTCTGGAGCTGCGCGATGCTCAAGGGGAAACAGTGATGCTCCTGGGCAAGGGCCGATTTGCCCTCTCATTGAAATCCATTTATCAATTTGCCGGAGT
>JAFIGG010000104.1 GCA_020831485.1 Opitutales bacterium | reverse complement strand
TCTACCAGATCGAAAAGGTCGGCAACCACTCCATGAACATCCTCGAAGTCCTGAGCCAACGGGATTGAGGTTTTATCGGGGGAGTGGACGCCTCGTCCGCCCAACTGGTTACGCGGCTCTGCAGTGGGGACCACTGCAGCTACGCAGTTGGAACGTAGGCGCGCTCGTCCCGAGGGCGCGGGCTGACTGCCACGCTTGCTTATTACCGCGCTCTGCAGTGGGGACCACTGCAGCTACTTGGGTGGACGTAGGCGCGCTCGTCCCGAGTTCGCGAGACCATAACAAAAATATACCGGAGGGGGGACTTGAACCCCCACGAGGTCGCCCTCGCCTGATTTTGAGTCAGGTGCGTCTGCCATTCCGCCACTCCGGCTCCCAAAAAGATGTCAGAAGCTAGAATAAGAACGCTGCATGGCAATAGTTTTCTTTGCTAAAACGCCTATTTCTTTCAACTCGCCGCTTGCCATTTTCGGAAGGGCTCCGTCATAGTCCCGACCAATGTTTGAATCGTTGACAGACCGTCTGGGATCGACCCTCCGCAACCTGCGCGGCAAGGGCAAGCTGACTGAAGAGAACATGGCGGAAAGCCTGCAGGAAGTGCGCAAAGCCCTGCTGGCTGCAGACGTGCATTTCCGCGTCGCCCGAGAATTCATCGAACGGGTAAGGGAAGCCTGCGTGGGCCAGGAGGTTCTGAAATCGGTTTCTCCCGGGCAGATGGTCGTCAAGGTCATCAACGATGAACTGGCAAAACTGCTAGGCGAAGGCTCCACCGAGCTGGTCAATGAAAAGCCCCTGCGCGTGCTGCTGTTGGGGCTTCAGGGCTCCGGTAAAACCACTTTTGCGGCGAAGCTGGCGAAGCGACTCGAAAAAGAAGGTTACAAACCTGCCCTGATCGCCTGCGACGTCTACCGCCCGGCGGCCATCGACCAACTTGAGATCCTGGCGAAGGACAACGGATTTCTTTTCTACGGTGAACGCGACCAGAAGGATGTGGTCGGCATCAGCAAGCGGGGCGCCAAATGGGCGCGCGAGCAAGGTGCCACCGCAGTTATTTTTGACACCGCCGGCCGTCTGCAGATCGATACCGAGCTGGTCGAGGAAGTCCGCAAAGTGCGTGAGACCGTGCAACCGCAGGAATCCCTGCTGGTCGCCGATGCGGCACTGGGTCAGGAAGCGGTCAACGTGGCCAAGACCTTTAATGAGTCCGTACCGCTCACCGGGATCGTGATGACCAAGCTCGACGGCGACACCCGTGGTGGGGCTGCACTGTCGATGAAATCCATCACCGGAGTGCCGATCAAATTTCTCGGTGTAGGCGAAAAGGTCACCGACCTCGAAGCCTGTCACCCCGACCGCCTCGCCGGACGGATTCTGGGCATGGGGGATGTGGTTTCGCTGGTCGAAAAGGCGCAGGAAAACATCGACGAAAAAGAAGCCGAGCGCATGGCCAAGAAGTTGGAAACGGCCGACTTCAATTTCGAGGACTTCCTTTCGCAGATGCAACAGGTCAAAAAGATGGGCTCCCTTGGCGGCCTGATGAAAATGATCCCGGGCATGAACAACATGCAGGTTGGAGACCGCGAGGAGCGCAAGATGAAGCACACGGAAGCGCTCATCCAGTCCATGACCCCGCTGGAACGCAGCAATCCCGTCATTCTCAATGGCAGCCGCCGGGCCCGTATCGCCCAGGGCGCAGGTCTGCAGGTGAAGGACCTCAACGCCCTCATCAAGCAGTTCCAGCAGATGAAAAAAATGATGAAGATGATGAAGGGCGGCAAGGGACGCAAAATGATGAAAAAATTCCAGAAAGGCGGTATGCAGCTGCCCGAAGGAGGCGACCTCGGCGGACTGGGTGGCATGAAGTTTTAAAATACCCCAAAAAAAGCACTACCCCATGATGGATGAACAGGAACTGATCGAACAGATCCGGAAACACAGCAGTCCGCTCGAACCCAAGCCCTGCGGACTCCAACCCCGCCTGCCCGACCTGTCCGGGATCCGCTCTGTCGTTTTCGACATCTACGGAACGCTGTTGATATCAGGAACCGGCGACATCAGCCACGCCAGCAGCGACGACCGCAACCAGGCCATGCTGGATGTCTTCAGGCATTTCGATATAAAAGTCTGCGTCCCTCATGCTCCTTTTGCCGACCATTTCACCCAACTGATCCTTCAGGCACAAGAAAGTCGCCGGGCCGACCACATCGAGTTCCCTGAAATCGACATCCTGCAAGTCTGGAAATACCTCTTGATCGAGGCCGTCGAGGCCGGCTGGATCGACCGCTACCCCGAGGAAGCAGAGCGCCGACGAATCGCTGTGGACTACGAATGCCGGGTCAATCCAGTTGCTCCGATGCCGGGTCTGATCGAGACCCTTCAATTCCTGAAGGAAGGCGGTAGGGCCCTCGGCATCGTTTCCAACGCCCAGTTTTTCACCCCGCTCCTTTTCAAGGCTCTGCTCGGCAAAGACCTGAATGCGCTCGGGTTTGACCCCGATTGCCGGGTATGGTCCTGGATCCTGCGCGAAGGCAAGCCCTCCCGCAGGCTCTACGATGTGCTGGCCAAACAGCTCGAAGACAAACACGGCATTCAGCCCGGCGAAACACTCTACATTGGCAACGACATGCGGAATGATGTCGCTCCCGCAGCAGCCTGTGGCTTTCAAACCGCCCTTTTTGCCGGCGACCAGCGTTCACTGCGCCTCCGCGAGAACGATCCTCTCGTTAAGAACGTAAAACCCGACGCGATCCTGACAGACCTGCGGCAATTGATTGCCTGAAAGGCTTCCATTTGCTAAGGGCTTGAAATCCTCGGATAATACAGGCCAACTGAGGCTTGATTTTTATGGTCAAGCCCTTCAATCTCCTCCCTTTTTTAGCTCATCATGATTTCAACATTGCAGACTTTAATCGTTCTCGGCCAAGCCGAAGCCCCTCAACAACCCAGTATGCTCTGGCAGCTGATGCCTTTTATTCTCTTGATGGTCGGATTCTGGTTTCTCCTGATCCAACCCCAGAGAAAGAAGCAAAAAGAGCACCAGCGCATGCTCACCGAACTCAAAGTTGGTGATGCCGTCGTAACCGCAGGTGGCATCTGCGGTGTCATCACTCAGGTCAAAAAAGATCGATTTCAGATCAAGGTTGACGACAGCACCCGCATGGAAGTTATCAAGAGCTCAGTTCAGTCCCGCGACACCAAAGAGTAGGCAATCGCTCTTTCTTTTCCCTTTTCAGCCCCTTCGCATTCATGAATGGAACCACCCTTTTTCGCATCGTACTAACGGTGTTGGTAGCCCTCTGGGCCACAACCGAGATCACGCCAACCCGGGATACTCCTTTTGAAGAGTATATTACCGAACGGGTTACCGACAACAGGGATCAGTTCCAGGACCTCGTAAGCCGGGCTCACGCTCTCGTTGAGGAACACCGGGGAGTCCCGAACTCACCCTACCCAACGCTCTACGTTGCGATGCTCAACATCGCCAACGACGAGTTGATAGACCTCTCGGAATTTTTTGCGGACATCAATATTCAGGATATCCGCAACATCCCGCGCAAGAACCGGATCTTAATGACCGAGTTGCTGCGGCGGTCCAAAGGCAAGATCCGCCTGGGGCTCGACCTGAATGGCGGTGTTGCCATCACCTTCAAAGTCGACGAATCGGGCTTGGAAAGCGATATGTTTTACCGCAGCCAACAGCTGGAAGATGCCCGCCTGGTCATCCTGCAGCGTGTGGACGGCCTGGGTGTCGCCGAACCGGTAGTCCGCGTCAGAGGCGACAACCAGATCGAAGTCCAGATGCCGGGGGTGAACACGGCGGACAATCCTGACATCGCCGAAACAATTGGCGCGCCGGCCCTGCTCGAATTCAAGCTGGTTCACCGCACAGAGACCCCACAGGAAGGCCGATCCGCTCCCCTGGGTTACCAACGCCTGGTTCAGGAATACGAAGATCCCGAGACCGGCGACATTCTTGAGGATCCAGTTTTTGTTCGCCGTATTCCGGTGATGACCGGGGACATTATCGACCGTGCCCGCCCCACCCTGACACAGACCGGCGGTTACGAAGTGACCATGGATTTCACCTCTGAAGGGCGAAATCAGTTTGCCGAAGTCACGGGCCAGATCGCTGCTGGAAATACCGATTTCAACATCGGCCGCCTTGCCATCGTTCTCGACGGCCGTCTGGTGTCCGCACCGACGGTTCGCGAACGGATCAACAGTGACTCCGCACGCATTACCGGTAATTTCAGTCAGCGCGAAGCCTTTGAACTGGCCAATGCCCTGAACAATCCACTCGCCGTCGCTCTTGAAGTAGCCGAGTTGTATGAAGTCGGGCCGACGCTCGCCCGGGATGCCCGGGATGCCAGCATCAAAGCCGGCGTCTGGGCCGCTGGGATCATTATAGTTTTCATGATCTTCTATTACGGCATGGCCGGCCTCGTAGCCATGGCCGCGGTTCTGCTCAACGTTTTCCTCGTCATGGGAGCTCTGGCCGGATTTGGCGCAACCCTGACCTTGCCGGGTGTGGCCGCCTTGGTCCTGACCATCGGTATGGGTGTCGATGCCTGTATTTTGATCTTTGAGCGAATACGTGAGGAGATTCAGGCCGGCAAGAGCATGCGCAATGCCGTGACCGCAGGTTTCGACAAAGCGCTCTCGACCATTGTGGACGCGAATGTGACGACCCTTTTGACGGCCTTGATTCTGGTCTGGCTCGGAACCGGTCCTGTCCAGGGCTTTGGTATCACGCTCGCGATCGGTATTTTGTCGACGCTGTTCTGTTCCCTGATCGCGATGCGTTGGATCATGGATCTGGTCTGCGGACTTTCGTTCTTCAAGAACCCTTTCAAGTTCCAGTTGTTCAAGAATACCAACTTCCAGTTCCTCAACTATGCACGTCGCGCCTTCATGGTTTCCTGGGCCATCGTGGTGGTGGGTATCTTCTCATTCATCATGCACTTCGACCAGGCCTTCGGTATTGACTTTACCGGTGGTGACGAGATTGCAGTGGGCTTTGAGCAGCGCCTGACTTCTCAGGAAGTGGACGCAATTGCCGCCGAACAGGAGTTGGGTGAAGTAAACATCTTCTTCCAGCGTCCTTTGGGCAGCGAACAGGAAGTGATGAACGTACAGAGTGCCCCCGGCATGGGTGATACCGTCTTCCAGGCTCTGAGCGCAGCCTTCCCGGATGCAAATCTGGAAAAGCTGGGTGAAACTCAAATTGGTGCCGCCGTCGGCAAGGATGTGACCCGCAGTGCCATCCTCTCCGTGTTGATCGCGCTCCTCGGCATTCTCCTCTACATCGCCGTTCGCTTCGAATTCGGCTTTGGTCTGGGTGCAGTGGTTGCCACTGTTCACGACGTGTTGCTCACGGTCGGTGTATTCATTTTCCTTGGGGAATTTATAGGCCTTGGCAGTGGTCAGTTCACGGCGCCTATGATTGCAGCGGTGCTCATGACGGTCGGTTATTCCATCAATGACACCATTGTTGTGTTTGACCGTATCCGCGAGGAGCTGGAACTGAATCCAACCATGACGCTGAAAAAGGTCATCCACTTGTCCATCAACCGGGTTTTGAACCGGACGGTGCTCACGAGTATGACGACCCTTTTTGCCGCCACAGTGCTCTATCTGTTTGGTGCCGGTGTCATCCGTGACTTTGCCTTGGTGTTCATGATCGGGATCCTTACCGGAACCTTCTCTTCGATGTTCATCGCCAGCCCGGTATTCTTCTGGTACCATAAAGGCGATCGCCGCTCGGTCGAAAAGGGTGAGATTCTCCCTTCCTACGACTGGACGACTCCGGAGAATCAAATGGCCAAGGAAAAGCTGGATTGATCCGTATCCGAAAGCAGCAGAAACAATGGACCGAACCAAGCGCGGATGCTGCCAGCATCCGCCGGTTAAGCCAGAGGCTGGAGGTTTCGGAGGTTATCGCTACCCTGCTGTGGGAGCGTGATCAGCGCGACACCTCGATCGCACGGGATTTTTTAAACCCACGCCTGGCAGGTTTGGACGATCCCTTTGCGCTGAAAAACCTGCGTGCGGTGGTCTCCCGAATCCGCAAAGCCCTCGAACGCAGTGAATCGGTGGTGGTCTACGGTGACTACGATGTCGATGGAGTCACTTCCACCGTTCTGCTGATGCACATACTCAGTCGATTCGGAGTGACGCCGAAGGCTTTTGTCCCGCACCGTCTGGAGGAAGGCTACGGCCTTTCCACCGAAGCGCTGGAACGTGTTCTGGAATCCGGCAAGCCGGATTTACTGATTGCCGTGGACTGCGGCACCAACAGCCGCGAACCGGTAGCCTTTCTGCGCGAGCGGGGCATTGATGTCATCATTCTCGACCACCACGCCTCTAAGGAAGCGCTGCCCGAGGATTGCCTGCTTGTGAATCCACATCTGCAGGACACTGATAAGGGCGAGCAACCATGGACCAACCTGAGTGCGGTCGGCATCGTTTTCAAAGTCGTGCACGGCCTGCTCAAAGAGCTGCGGGCCGAAGGCGACGACCTCGCCCACGAAATCCAGCTCAAAGACTTCCTGGACCTGGTTGCACTTGGCACCATCTGCGATCTGGTTCCGCTCATCGGTGAAAACCGTATTCTGGCCCGCCACGGCCTGCGCCTGATTCAGAAGGGGCAACGGATTGGTATCTGCGCGTTGATGGAAGCCAGTGGCTGGCGTCCGGGAGACGAGATCACGCCGATTGACGTCTCATTCCGTCTGGGCCCCCGAATCAATGCCTCCGGCCGCCTGGCCGACGCCAGCGGACCTATAGAACTGCTACTGAGCGACGACTGGCAATTCGCCCGCAATTCCGCCAATGAACTGGACGCCTTCAATCGGGAGCGTCAAGCCATCGAAAAGGAAATCACGGCGACGGCCATCGATATGGTGGAAACCGAATTCAACGATCAGCTTGGACTGGTCCTGCACCATCCGGACTGGCATTCCGGCGTCGTTGGCATTGTCGCCAGTCGGATTGCGAACCGCTACCATCGTCCGACTTTGGTTCTGGGCGCTGAAGGCGCCGAAATCAAAGGCTCGGGACGCAGTATTCCCGGTGTCAACCTGGTCGAGGTGCTGCAACACTGTGAAGCAAATT
>JAFIGG010000018.1 GCA_020831485.1 Opitutales bacterium | reverse complement strand
TCCTCGGGCCTGGCAACGCGGCCTTCGATCGCTTCAACATCGCCCCGCTCGCGAATCCAATCCGCACGAACGGCCGGAATCCCCTGCTCGCAGTCACCGTGAAAGTCCGGGTCACCCCAAGGCCCGGAGGTATCATACACCCGCACCGGTTCGTTGTCCTCAAGACTACCGTCGGGTGTGCGGGTTTGGGAAAGCTCAATCTCGCGCATGGGCACGCGGATATCCGGACGAGTGCCCTCGATGTAAACGCGTTTCGATTTGGGGAACAGGTGCCCCGGTCGGGTTTCTGGATTGGACTGAATCATGACTGCAAGTGAGACGTTGGTGATCGATTGAAGAAGACTGAAGATCAATCCATTTCATAAACCGGCGCACGAGCAATGAGTCCATCGCTTCCCTTCGCCAGCATGATCTGGATCAGGTTCCAAGGGTTTATGAAAGGGACGCTTTCAAATCTCAGCCCGACGCCGCGGACACCCCTACGAAAACTATTGCGAAAATGACAGCGATGCACCTGCGGCGGCAAGGGAAATCCGATGCAAGCTCAAGGAATCCGACTCTCCGGAGTGTCCGGCCAGGGAAAGGGTGGCTCGCCCTCGTCGAGGCGCAGTTCCCCGGCTTCCTGCAGCCGGGAAACCCGACCATCCAGGTATTCTTTCAGGACCAGAATACGCCCATCGCGGATTTCACCTATGGCGACGTTGCCAACGGATTGGCGGGCTCCTGTGCTGATCCGGGTAGAAGAAAACCGGTATTCGAGCGCAAATTGCTCCCCGTCAATTACCCAGCGGTAATACACGATCTCTGTTTCATGAAAGGCTTCCCGCCAACCCTTGAAGGCTTCGACCACGCCGTCGAAATCCAATCGCTTGCCAGGCCAAGCAAAGACCACATCCGGATGCAGGGTCGCCTTAAATTCCTCCAAATCACCGGAGGCCCAGGCATCCAGTTGACGGGTGATCAATTCAATCACTGCATCGCGCTCGAGGGTATTCGATGAAGCACTATCAGCAGCGGCCAGTCTCAGCGGCAACAGCATGCAAAGGCAACAAAGGATTCGGATGGCTGTGGGGGATGTTTTCATGAGCTTTGATTCTCCATTTCGAATTAAAAGCGGTAGCGCATCGTAAATTGCCAGTGCCGCGGCAGCTCGCGGGTGACGAGGTCCGCGCCGGCAAAGGGAGTTGCCGATGGGCGCCAATTGAATTCATTCGTCAGATTATTGATGTGCAGAAAGATCTCAATCGGATCCCGCTGATAGAAAAGCGTCAGGTTCAACTGCTGCAGGGACGGGATGACAACATGGCCAAACAGGTCAAGGTTCTGCTCGCCCTGCATCTCGAGCGCCAAGGTCGTGCCCAGACCATTGCGCAGGCGGTAGCTGCCAAAAACATTGAAGAGAGTGCGCGGCAAGCCCGGAAGCCGGTAATCCCCGGGCTCGTAAGCGCCAAAATTGCCACTGGGTTGCGAAGGGTCGAAGTATGGAACGGTCTGAATGCTTCCAGGCAAGGGACCGTTGATGTAATTCGCTTCCGAGTAGCTGAAATTACCGCCGATCGACAATTGGGCATTGGGCTGGAAGACCAATTCGGATTCGAATCCGCGCACGCGAATCTCATCGGGCAGATTGAAGCGCGGGTTCAGGCGATTGCGCTTCTGGGTGTAGAGGTTGCTGGCGATGAACAGGGTATCCGCGAGTAAACTCAGCTTGAGGCCCACTTCGGCCAGCTCGCTGGAATTGCGAAACAGCTCCGGGGCGATAAAATTGAGTTTTCCTGTATCCAGATTCGAATTCAAACCAAAACCACCACTGGAGCCCGAACCCTCAACCGCTGCCGCCCGATTCAAGGTCATATACGCCACCAGTGGGTCCACGGGCTGGTAACTCAGGCTCGCGGAGCCCGAATAAAGCGTGTCGTTGTGACTGGCCTCAGCAGCGGTGTGCCCTGAGCGCGGCAAAGGGTCTTTGGTGTCGACCCAGAGGTGGTCAAGGCGCCCACCCAGCGTCAGGCTCCACTGCTCACTGAATTGAATTCGGTTTTGCGCGAAGCTGCCCACGTTGTGGAGCGTAGAATTCAGGGTTGCGCTCAAGCCGACCGAGGGCCCCATGCCTTCTCGGGGGTAGCGGCCGCCCGGCGTAGCCAGATGTGGTGTGCCCGGCACTGGCTGAACAAAAAACAATTGATCCTCAGGGAAGCGGAGGGTGTCCGGATCCGCGGTCACGTCGAAGGGGTTGAATACCTGGTTCAGGATATCCACATAGGATTTTCGGTATTCAAAGCGGTAGGCGATGCCTGCCAGAAATTCATGACGCAGCCCGCCCCACTCCAGGTCCCGACTCCATTCGCTGCGGTTTTCGGCAGTGTAGGAGTCCGGCAGGTAACCGACAAAATAATAAGACGAGTAACGCTCGGCATAGACATCCTCGAAGTATGTCCGGTTGCTAAAGTTCCATTCGTCCCCTTTAACCCGCAGGATGGCCTGCGCGTTGAAAACCCGGGCCCGCGCTCCGTCGCCCGGGGCAAGCAGCACCTGAGACCCGTCGATTCGCACCCGCCCGGTGGGTTCAAAGGTGTTCCCAAACAAAGCGGATCCCGGTTCCCCAACGGAGCTGCCAGTGATGTACCAGCCTGAATCGATCAGTTCCTGGGTGGGGCGCGTGGTCCCCAGATTTTCTGTGTAGGAGGCGCGGAAATACTCGGCATTCAGGTCCAGGGTTACGCGCTCGTTGGCACGGTATTGCAGGGCGGCGTAGAGACTCTGCGAGCGGTTGTAAACCAAGCGGTAAAAACTGCCTGCATCCAGCCAATCCGCACTCACCCGCGCCGCCCAGTGTTCTGAGATCTGTCCACCGCTGTCCACCTGAGCACGGTAGCTATCCCAACTGCCGGCCGTTGCCCGCAGCTGACTCGTCCACTCGGTCCAATGCGGTTGTTTCATGCCAAAGTTGAGATAGCCTCCAGTGGCGTTGCCAAAGCCAAAAACAGCTGGTGGAGCGCCACGCACCACTTCGACCGACTCTACGCCATTAAAGCTGACCGGAAACACATTGCGGTTAAAGGTTTTGCGCTGACCGTTCTGATAGGCCTCCCCGAGATCTCCGCGGAGCGTTGGAACGCCCGCATTGCCAAAGATGGGAGCGGATACGGCGCCGGCCACATAGGGACTCAATTCTTCGATGCGTTGAATGTTTCGGGCCTCCAGCTGGCCACGGGTTAATGTCGAGACCGACCGCGGCATTTCCAGCACATTGCCACCCTGCATCCAGACCGATTCAATCGGCCGGACAGTCGGTACAATGGATTCCTGCTCCGGGGTGGTTTCGACGCGAAAGGGGTCGAGGTCCCAAAGTTCCTCGGCGAGTGCCGGAAGGCTCACAACCGAAATTAGACTGAAGAGTGAGAGGCGTTTCATTTGACCTAAAACAAGCAGCCATCACTTATTTAGATCGATTGGTCAAGAACACAGCCCGTGCTTTACGGTCGACAGCGGACCCCAATCCATGCTTGAGTCCTTGCTTTCCCATTTCGCCCTGCTTTGCAAATTCCCAGGGCCGAAGCACGAAACCACTGAATTTTGCCATGAAAACCGTCCTTGTCTACTCGGGTGGACTCGATTCCACCGTTCTGCTCTACGACCTGCTTGCCAAAGGAGTCGAAACACACGCTTTGTCCATTCATTATGGGCAGCGCCATCGGCGGGAACTCGACGCTGCAGCAACAATTTGCAAAGAGCTCAAGGTCGAGCATCAGGTGCTTGAACTACCACAATTGCAGGCGCTCTTCGGTGACAGCAGCCTGACCAACACTGCCATCCCTGTTCCGTCCGGCCACTATGCGGCGGAAAATATGAAATCGACGGTGGTTCCCAACCGCAACATGATCCTGCTGTCCCTGGCAACCTCCTGGGCAATCGCGCTGAAAGCGGATTCTGTCAGCTATGCTGCGCACAGTGGCGATCACACAATCTACCCGGACTGCCGGCCGGAGTTTGCGGAAACGATGAATCAGGCCATAGGGTTGGCCGACTGGCATGCGCTGCGCCTGGACCGTCAATTTGTCGACACATCCAAGGCGGACATCGTTAAACTCGGCATTGAGCTGGGAGTGCCTTTCGACAAAACCTGGTCCTGCTATCAGGGCGGCGAACTCCACTGCGGCCGTTGCGGGACCTGCCTGGAGAGGCGCGAGGCCTTTTACCTGAACGGGATCAAAGACCCAACCGTCTACGCCCCGGATGCGCCCTCGCTCGAAAGCCTCATTGCCAACAATTGGAACATAGACGCATGAAACTCAGCTGCAGCAAAACCTATAGCGACATCCCTTTTGCCCACCGGCAACACCACCACCCCGGACACTGCCAACTCATTCACGGACACAACTGGGGCATTAAACTGACCTTTGCCTGCAGGGAAACGGACGCCAATGGCTTTGTAATCGACTTCGGTGGACTCAAATTCATCCGTCAATGGATCGATAAAAACCTGGACCATGCCTGCGTGCTAAATCGGGAGGATCCAAAGCTGGAGCACCTGCTCAGGGAACTCGATGGTATGATCCAACCCTTGATCGTCGAAAACTGCTCGGCCGAAGGCCTGGCTAAATACTTTTACGAGACCTTTGACCCGATGGTCCGCAAGGAAACAGGCGACCGCGCCTGGATCGAATCGGTCGAGGTTCTGGAGGATAGCCGCAACGCGGCTCGCTACGAAGCATGAGCAAGCTTCCCGTTCACGAATACTTCCACAGCTGGCAGGGAGAGGGCTTGCACATGGGACGCAGTGCCTGCTTCATTCGCCTGTTCGGATGCCCCCTGCACTGCCCCTGGTGCGATTCCGCGGGCACCTGGCATCCCGACTATGTGCCGGACAAGGTGGAGCGGCTGGAAAGCGAAGAGCTGGTTCGATGGGCCAGTTCCAAAAAACCTGAATTTGTGGTCATTACCGGAGGCGAACCAGCGATTCATGACCTGACAGACCTGACCCGCCAGCTGCACGAGACAGGGCTCCCGGTCCACCTCGAAACCAGTGGTGCCTTTGCGCTAAAGGGCGAATTCGATTGGATCACTCTAAGTCCAAAGCGTGCCCAGGCTGCGCTGCCGGAAGTCATAGCCAAAGCCAGCGAACAAAAATGGATCATCGAGTCTCCTCAAGACCTCGACTATTGGTGGCAGCAACTGGAATCCCAACTGAGCACTCCGACCGTCTGGCTGCATCCGGAATGGAGCAAACGCCGGGACCCGCAAATACTCACGGCAATTTCCGAGTGGATAAAAGCAAAAGGCGCTCCCTTCCGCGCTGGCTGGCAGCTGCACAAGCTCTTCCGTGCCGACGAACTCGACCCCGGAATCGCCAAACCTGCGCCCCTCGGCGGCAATCCTGAATTGGGCTATTGAATCATGAAGGCATCACAGGCAGACAATAACAACGGCATTGGTCGTCACCTCGGTCAGCAATCCGAATACCCGGAACAGTATGATCCGAAGCTGCTTGTCGCCATTCCCCGCGCGCTCAATCGCAGTGAACTCGGAATCGGTGACGCGCTGCCTTTTGAAGGATTCGATCTCTGGAACGCCTACGAAGTTTCCTGTCTGAACGATTTCGGCCTCCCGCTAAGCACTGTCCTGCGCTTCAAGTATTCCGCGAGCAGCCCTGATCTCGTCGAATCGAAATCCCTCAAACTCTACCTCAACAGTTTCAATCAGGAAAAGCTGGGGGCCGATCGGGCAAGCGCGCTCCACAAGCTTATTAAAACCATTCAATACGACCTGGAGGCGCTGCTGGACACTCCCATAGAGATCTGGGTCGCAGGCCGCGTTTGCCAGGATCCCCACCGTCTGGAGCACTATCCCCTGCTGGAATGCCTGCACCCGAATTTGGCCGTGTCCGATTACACAGCGAACGCGGCGCTGCTTGAGATCGGCAACACTCCGGCAAAGAGTTTGCAGGTCCGCAGTCAGCTGCTCCGTTCACGCTGCCGCCAAACCGCCCAGCCAGACTGGGGCGACATTTATCTGCAGATGGAGGGGCCAGAGATCCCGAGCACTGAATCTTTGCTGCGCTACATCGTATCGTTCCGTGGAGAGAACCATTTCCACGAGGAGATAGTGGAAACAATCTTCAAAGACATCATGTGCCGGTTCAGGCCAACACAGCTTCTGGTTTTAGCCCAATACACCCGCCGTGGTGGAATTGATATCAATCCCCTGAGGGCCACTCACGGGCATGCGCTGTTGGCTCCCCTTTCGGATCTCGAACGTTTCGTACCGACTTTGCGCCAATAGTCGGGGTTGTTTGACGGCGCGGAGGCAGTTCTGATACTATCGCATCTATGAGTGAATTGATTCTCGCATGGACAACTGTATCCGACAAAGACTCAGCGGAGGAGATTGCCCAAAAGGCGGTGCAAAATGGGCTGGCTGCCTGTGTTCAGGTCGAGGGACCCGTACAATCCTACTATTCCTGGAATGGAAAAGTTCAAAACGACACTGAGTGGCGTCTGTTCTTCAAAACGACCTCAGAGAAGGTTGCTGGGTTGAAGACTTGGGTCACCGGCGTGCATCCTTACGACACGCCCGAATGGATTTCGATCGAGGCCAATGATACCAGTCCAAGCTATCTCCAATGGGCCCGAGAGGTTTTGAACTGAGAAAATTC
Organism: Opitutales bacterium; assembly: GCA_020831485.1. Taxonomy (GTDB): domain Bacteria; phylum Verrucomicrobiota; class Verrucomicrobiia; order Opitutales; family Oceanipulchritudinaceae; genus JAFIGG01. The sequence goes on along the minus strand of JAFIGG010000018.1, from coordinate 46,083 downwards.
GCGGCTTTTTCAGATGCAGGATCCTATGAGCAAAAAACGCTTGCCATTGTGCCGATCGCTCTATGTTGTCTGACGTTTTCTCAAAATCGAATTTCCAGAAATAGAACCATGTCACAACATCCCAGTTTTAAAGCCGGAGGCGGCGGTAATAAGAAAAAGCGGAACGTTCTCAAGCGCTTCGAACGCGTGAGCTTGCTTAAAAAACGCGGTCAGTGGAAAACTGGTGACCGGGTTTCAGGTCTTGTGAAGACCAAGCCGGAAGAATAAGCCTTCTTCAATAGACTTTCAAAAACTGCAGAATTCAGATTCTGCAGTTTTTTTATGTCCTGTCTACCCGCTGCAACTCAGATCAAAGGGAATCAATCAAGTCTGCCATAGCCTGACGAGTCTCGGCGTAGGTTTGTTGTATATCTGAAAGGTCCTGCTGGAGTGCTTCCGTGGATCGATTTAAATCCGAGTTTTCCAAGGCACGGACCATTTTTGAAAGGCGCAGATAGCCAATATTAGAACTCGATCCCGCCAACGCATGGGCGCTCCGCGCTACGCCAGTGCAATCCCGCTCCCGAATCGACTGCTCAAGCTTGGCGAGAAGTGGTTCACTCTCTTCTTCAAACAGGTCCTTTAATTCAGTGAAAAGCTCAGCAGCATCATCGGGAGCAGTCTCCTTCAGCATGTTAATTTGAGCATCATCCAAGACAGGCAACTTCGAAAAAGAATTTTCAGACATAATCTGAGAATTATGCAGCTTTTTTACAGACTGGGAAGAGTGTAATTATCCCAAAGCAGAAAACCATATGCCGAATCAGACTTTTTGCGGTTCCTTGCGAGGGCTGTCCTCAGCAGCATCCTGACCTCCCCGCAAATAGTAGTGCTTATACGAATTATCGTAATAGTGCGAATAGTAGTACCCAGCCATATGGGTATTCAGATTGTTCAACACTGCACCAAAGATCGGCACATTGGCTTCACGCAGACGACGAATATTGAGGTTGGCAGTCTTGCGTTTCACCGTGTTGAAGCGAATCACATACAGCACGCCATCCACCAATGGAAGGATGTTCAAGGCATCACTAACCGGCGCCAAAGGCGGAGAGTCGATGATGATCTTGTCGTAGCGCATGCGCAGCTCATGGATCAGGTTTGCAAAGCCATCGGAGCTGAGAATCCGCGTGGGACTCTTGCTTCGCCCACCAGCAACCAGAAGGTCCATATTCGGGTAATAATCACGGATAATGACATCGTCCAAAGATAATTCACCGGCGACGGCTTGCAGCACACCCGTGCGATTGGGAACATCCAGAGACTTTGCGATGTTCGGCATCCGCAAGTCACCATCGATCACAATCGTTTTCTCTCCATGATTCGCGAAAGTCAGAGCTAAATTAGTGGAAACAAAAGACTTACCCTCACTCGGGATAGTACTGGTGGAGAGTATGACTTTGGCATTTTTACTCTCCTCATTCAACTTGAGCGCAGAATTTATGGCGCGGAAAGCCTCAACCGTATGCTTGTCAGCATCTTCCGCCACTATTCGGGCCTTCTCTCCGGCATCAATGCGCGTAATTCGGGGCACAATACCAACCAATGGGATTCCGATGGTGGTCTCGATATCGAAAGCGGTTTTAACCTTATCGTCCAGAATAGCCAACAGGAAGACCAGCCCGAGGCCCAAGCCCGATCCCAGCATCAATCCAATGATCAAATTCAATAGTATATTCGGTTTATAGGGCGAACCCGCCGGGCGGGCCCGGTCGATAATCCGCGCAGTCTGCCCTTCTGAAGCTATGGATACGGCTGCCTGTTGCAGACGATTGTAATAATGGTCGTACAGCTGCCTGCTGACTTCCAGGTCCCGCATCATCGCATTGTACTGAGGACGTATTCGATCCAGCTCAATCAACTCCCTCTTCTTCTCATCCAGGCGATCCTGAGAGTTCTGGAAGTTGTCGCTCGCACGGTTATAATCGTTGCGCACGCTGGACACTGCTGAATCGACCGCCCGGCTCAACTCACGTCGAGTCTGTTGAAGCTGCTCGGTTGCAGCAATCATCGTTGGATGCATTGCGCGAAAGCGCTGGGATAGCCGTGCCACTTCGATCTGATTCGCCGAAACACGGTTCAACAAATCGGGAACTTCCGGCGCATTGGCGATAAAATCAAGCTCCCACAGAGGTTCGCCAAGATCCCTGTACCGTTGCACCTGATTCCAACGGGTCCGCGCCTCGTCGTAGCGTCGACGATCTTCCTCGAACCTTCGGTTCAAGTTGATCAACTGTTCATTGTCGATGTCCTGCGAACGATCGACGGACAGCGTGCTGTGTTTCTCTTTAAAATCTGCAACCCGGTTTTCAATTTCCGCGATCTTTTTCACCTGGTCATCGACCTGCTTTTGCAGGTCGTCCACCGCCCGCATCGAACCTTCAATCTGCTTATTTCGATTAAAATCAATAAATTCTTCAGCAAAATAGTTTGCCACTCTGGCCGCGATTTCCGGGTCTGGATGACTGTAGAGGATATTTACAACCAGGGAGAGCCTCACCGGGGAAACGGTACGATTCCTCGACAACAGAGAGCCAACACTCGGCGTACCCCGAAGCGAAGCATCGATCCCGCGTTCATAGGGAGCAAGGAACTGTGCCCGCTCGCTGCCTGTCAGGCGACCGTCCACTGCTTGAATAATTGAAGCACTCTCGAGAACACGGATTTGGGTGTTAAAATCCTCTGCATTTGCCACATCCTGGCGGACCACATCCTGAAACTGTACAATGCGGTCCTTCTCTCTGAGAATCTCAACGGTTGCCACTGAACGGTAGATCTTCGGCGCATTGAATGTGTAGAGTGAAGTCGCCAGAAAGACCACAAACACAGTGACCACCAACCACCAGATACGTTCACGAAGGATAAGCAGGTAATCCTTAATTGAGCGCGAATGCGCCGTGGCGGCATCACCATAGCCCTCGCCATAATAATAACCACCACCGTAATAACCGCCACCGGAAGACTGGTTCGAAGAATTGCTCATGTGAAAAATAGTTGAATGGATTCAGAAAAAGTGAGGATCAAGGCTCACCACATGCGCTCAGGCACATTGATCAAGTCGCCATCCCTAAGCGGATGATCCCGGGCGGTTATGTTGCGCGCGTCCACTTGAATCGTTTGGCGCTCCCCTTCATCGTCCGTCCGGGTGATTGTGACATTACGCATGTCCGCGAGTCGGTCGTTACTCCAACCGCCTGCACGGGCAATCGCTTCAAGAAGGTACATTCTCTCCTCGGTCGGGAAAGGCACCGGCCCCTGGCTATTCACCTTGCCAATAACCGTTACAAACCTTTCCGAATAGGCCATGATCGCCACATCGAGGTGTGGCTCGACGTAGTAGTCCCTGTTATAGGGCTCGTAGAGACGCTCGCGAACCTCGTCCATCGTCAGACCAACCACTTCGACACTACCGAGGTAGGGAAGTGAAATGGTCCCATTCTGGGAAACCCGCGCTTCCGTCTTAAATTGGACTTCATCCGCAACATAAAGCGTTACACGGATCACATCCAAGTTTGCAATCCGGTAGGATGAGGAAGTCATCACCTCGGAACCGCCCATTCCTTCACTGGGCGAAGGAGATCCCCCGCCTTGAGCATCCAATGAAGCTGGGATTCCTGCCGCTAGAATTAAGATGAGCAACAGTTGGGTGGCGTAACGAGCAATGAATTTCATAAAGTACCTATCAGCTTTCAAAAACAAAAAGGAGGAAGGTCAACGCATAATGATTGACCTTCCTCCATTAGGAAAAGTTCACAAAATTTTAGTAACGAACCGAAGCAGAAACGCTCAAGCGGTTATTCCGGTAGTCCGAAGCACCCGCAGTATTCTTTCCATCAACACTCTGATAGGCGTAGTCAGCCCGAATCGTTACGTAGTCGTTCGGGTTATAAGTAACACCGGCATTAAAGAACATATGGTCTTCAGCACGGGGACTGCGCTGGTATTCAGCTTCTGCGTAAGTGAGCGAGAAGTTCGTGGCAATCATGTCAGTGATCCGAGCACGGGTTCCGATAGTAAGGCTACCGTAGGAATAGCTCAAACCCTGGCTGGAACTGGTGCGGAAGTCATAGGCGAGATTGGCGAAGTGAGTGATCCGCGGAGTGGCCAGATAGCTGACCATAAAGCTGTACGACGGGGAAGAACGCTTGTCGTTTATTCCGGAGAACTTACGTTCCTGATAGCCGAGCGACAGATTACCAATGAACATGGGAGATCCCAGCTCACCCTGCGCACCAACAAAGAAGTAATTGTCCTTCGAGTCGCCGGTAGGGCCACTGACGCTGGTGTTCCGATAGCGGTAACCGGCAGTCAAGTCCAACTGGGGACGAACCTTGTAATAATAGGTCAAAGGAATTGCGTAGTAGTCAAAGGAGGTCAGAGCCGGATCCTTAAAACTTGTGTCCGCATATTCCAAGCCTGCCGAAATCCCCATCAATTCGGATATCTGGTAACGGCTGCTTCCATTCAGGCGGGTCTCATCACGCTTCACCAGGCGACCGACCAGATTGACATCCGCGTCATTGCTCGCACGCTGGCGAAAAGACGCCTGAATATTGCTGATCGTAACACCGGTGTCGTACCGCGCCTGGGCCGAGAGGTCGGCATAGTTACCGTCCTGAGTCGACTCTGAATCGTAAAAATGGAAGTGGTGACGGTAGGTGACGCTCGCATTCGCAGCAGGCGTGCGGCCGTGAGCGATCTCTACGCCCGGCGAAGCCGTGAAGCGGAAGTCGCTGACACGATTCACCCGGTCAGTATAGAGGTTCGATTCATACTGGATGCCCGCACTGCCCAGAACGAAGAGCTCTGTGTCCTCGTCCAGAGCCAACAGCGGTGCCCCGTAGCTGCTCAGCCCAAAAGCGGCTGCAGCCACAGCGATGGAGGTCGTAATTAAAGTTTTTTTCATTTTCAATCTAATTGGTGTTCCACTTGGATAGTAAAACGGTTTTCATTCTATAGACATTGCACCCCATATTAAAAGCAGCGCCATGCTCCAACTGAATCTATTCGACAAAGATACTGTGATAAGTTGAAACAAAAAATCACTCAGATCAACCCTTATTTGAGCGCGCAGACCGCTTTAATGTAAAAACAACATAAAACGATGCCCAACTCATTCAAAAGTAAACAGGACAAGACCCCATCCGCACTTCTGGGATTAGCAACAAGGGTCCGAACCGAGCGTGGAACCATTCGATTGCAGCTACGGTGGACACGGATTCTTCTGGTGTTTCTTATCATGAGCACGGGCGCCTGGGCTATAAAATCGGTGGCGTTCTACTATTTTTTCAAGAGCATTCGACAATTTGATGAAGTCAGCCTAGTCGACATGCTGGCTTTTCCGCTAAACCGGAGCTCCGTCCGAGAAGCTCAGGGTGACTATCAGATCCGCCAGGCCGAGCTCGCCATTGACCGGGGTGACTACTTTCGGGCTCGAAATCTATTGCAACAGGGGGTGAGCCGATCGCCCGCTAATCTTGAGGGGCGCATGCTCCTCGTGCAGCTCTTTGCCGGCTGGCGAACCGAGCTTGCGCTGCAATTGCTCGAGAACGGGTACGAATATGGCAAAGAGGATGCTGAGTTTGTCCGCGCTTACTGCACCCTGCTACTCAGGGAGCGCCAGGATAATGAACTGATCGCCCTGACCGACCGGCTGCTGGCTGAGCCGGACCTGCCGGATCAAGTGCGAAAGGTCGCGGCCATCAGCCGGATGCAGGCGGCTATCCAGACCGGCGACTATTCATTGGCCAACCAGACCTATTGGGACCACACTCTCTATGAGACCCCGGACGGCATTCTGCTCGCCTGCGACATCATGGCCAGGCTGGGACAAAAGGAACAGGCTGTTGCCCTGCTCGAAGCGCTCATCCGTCAGTTTCCGGACCATGAACTGGACGCCATCCACCAACGTCTGGTAAGCATCTACCGGGATACAGGCAATTTGGAGCGCGCCCGTCAGCGCGCCCTCGACTACGCCATTCGCAACCCGGAAAAGTGGCAGGCGCGCATCCTACTGCTCGAGAGCCTCGCTGAGACAGATCCTCATGGTCAATTTTCACGTGAGGCACGGGCTGTTGTTCGCGCCTTTAGCAGCAACGAAGCTGCCATGCGCAGGCTTGGCAGCCTGGTTACGAGTAAAGGCGACCGGGAACTGGCGACCAGAATCTATGAGATTGCTGTCGAAAACTTCTTCGATATGGGATCATTCAGTCTCATGCTCACTGAAGCAACGATTCGCGCTGGCGAGCATGCAGAGGCCATCAGGATCTTGAACGAATGGTCAGAGGCCGAACCTGCCTGGCTTGCAGCGCAGCAACATTTGTTCAGCGCCATGCGGGCGATAGCCTACTTTAGCATGGGTAACCGCGATCGGGGTCACTTCTATCTCAACAGTTTTCGAAACTCAAGAAGGTCAACTGCCGACCAGAAGATCTACGTTGCCGAGGTGCTTGCGGCCGTCGACCTGAAGGATGCAGCACTGACCTTGCTCGAGGCAGCAAACAGAAGCTCACCTAATCATGAACGCGCACTGAGCTCAATTATAACGATGAAAATCGATCTGGGTGAAGCTTCCGGCCTTGCCGGACAGATTTCAGACCTCCTGGAACTGAGGCGCCCGGACTACCGAATCATTCAGGCAATCCACGACGCCCTGAGTAGTGATCGCTTTATTTATACTCCTAACCGACGTGAGCTACTGAGCCGTCTGGACATCATCCTGTCGAGACCGCGCACTGAGGAACTGGATCTGATGCCACCGCTTCGCCAGGTTACCGAAGAAGGCTGAAGGCGAGCGGCACGGGCAGCCCGATAGACTCAATCCATCGGGGTATTGTCGTCCACATCGACGAGTAAACGAACACGGGCCTCAATTACGCGGGTTTCATCCACCTCGGTCACCGTGACCTCCAGCCCCTCGACCTGAATCACTTCACCCTGTTCAGGAATCCGGCCGATCTCCGAGGTGATCAAACCTCCCAAAGTGCTCACGGTGTCATTGTCGATGTCCAAACCAAAGGTTTGCTCAAGCTCATGGATGGGAGTAAGGCCGGAGACAACAGCCGAGCCCCCTTCGTCCTCAGGCCGAATGCGCAGCTCCTCCTCATTGTCGAATTCATCCTGGATTTCGCCCACGACCTGCTCGAGTACTCGTTCAAGAGTCAACACACCTTCGGTGCCCCGAAACTCGTCAATCACCAAGGCCATGTGCATTCGGTGGGACAATAGTTTACTCAAGGCACTCTCCAAAGGCTCCTCACTGTCTATGCGGATGATGTCCCGCTTGAGCCAGCGCAGATCAGCCTTTTCCAAATTACCAGAGTAGCGGAATAAATCTTTAATATGAATCAAACCAATGCAATGGTCCAGATCCCCCATGCACAACGGGAATCTTGTATGTCCGGACTCGCGGGCCATTTTCAAATTCTCCGGAACCGGCTCGTTCAGATCAATGTATTTGACCTGATTGCGCGGAAGCAGCACATCAGAGACCACCAGTTCCCGAATATTAACCGCATTGCGGAGAATACGCTGCAGCAAACCTGCCTGATCCGTGCCGCAAATCGATTCCAACTGGGCTTCGAAACTCAGAGAATCCAATGAAGGCATTTTCTCCTTGGAACGCATTGCCAAGCGCCAAAGCAACTGCGCGAGATGATGCAAGCCCCCGTGGAGAGGCCGGCTCACCCATTCGAACACAATCAGAACAGCCGCACCAGCCCGCAACGATTGCAGCGGAAAAGCCAATCCAAGGGCCCGCGGAATAACTTCTCCCACCAGCTGGTGAATCAGCAGTACCACCAGAATGGCGATCAGCCAGGGCAAAGCTGTCGTGGATCCGCGCCAGGAATGCTCGAGATCGGCGAGGTAATGCGCCAGCATTGGGACCCAGAAAACGGTCAGGGCAATCAAGGTTACCGCAAGGAACAATCGCACCACGCGGATGCCCCTGTCAGCTTCGTCCAGCAGGCGCTCGAGTGCCGGCGTCTTTTTCAGTGCGGCCGCCCAATCCTCAGGAACCTGCGCAAAGCGCAGTTTCAATAAGCTGAACTCGCAAGAGGCCAGGAGGCCGTGCAACCCAAGAACAATCAAACCCGACAGCACAGTCGGGAGGATATCAAACAATACCGTATTCACTCATATGACAGTCACGATCTCCAGACAGCTCCTTATTGATGCAATCGGGACAGGGCTTCCAACAGGCGCGCGTTCATGGGCTCCGTGCCAACTGAAATTCTCAGATGGTCAGGGAGATCGTAACCCTTTAGAGGACGCACAATGATGCCTGTTTGTTGCAATGTGTCAGCAACCTTGCTCGAATTCTCGAAACGAACAAGCACAAAATTGGCGGTACTCGACACCCATTCGAGCCCCAAAGCATCAAAACCAGCCCCCAATTGTCCGATGCCCTGGCGATTGGCTTCGCTGCTATGGCGCACCCAATCCTCGTCGCCCAAAGCCGCGACAGCTGCCGCCTGGGCCAGAGAGGAAGTATTGAAGGGTGGCCTTACGGAATTCAGCCGGGCAGCCAGGTCCCTGCTGGAAATACCGTAGCCAATGCGCAGACCGGCCAAACCATAGATTTTGGAAAATGTCCGGGTGGCAATGATCGGTAATCCTTCATCAATCAAGCGCACCACGTCCAGTGGGTCCGGATCGTATTCGCGGTAGGCCTCATCGTAGCAGAACACCACATGCTCAGGCAGCGAACGGGCAAAGGCTTCGACCTCCTGCGCCGGCAAGCGGGTTCCGGTGGGGTTATTGGGGTTCGGCAAAAAAACAAGACGGGTTTGCTCCGTGACCGCCTCGCGCATTGCGTCCAAATCGTGGGTATAATCCGGCATCGGAACGCAGACCGGCGTTCCGCCCGCAAGCAGGGTGGCGATCTTGTAGCTGATAAAGGCCTGTGCGCCCATCACGACCTCAATGCCCGACTCCACGAACAGGTCGCAGAGCAGATAGAACAGCTCATTCGAACCGGCCCCGAGTGTAATCTGATCACGCTTAACAGCCAGTTTTTCAGCCAGCACTCCGCTTAACTGCCAGGCGGAATTATCGGGATACAACCACAAATCCTTCATCGCCCGCGGGATTGCTTCCAAGGCTGCAGGACATGCGCCGATGGGGTTCTCATTGGAGGCCAGCTTGATTATTTCCGACGGCTTCAGGCCAAGCTCCCTGGCGACGACTTCAATGGGCTTGCCCGGCTGATAGACCGGCAGACTGCGAACGGATTCACGCAAGAGGTGTTCTATGGGCATAGGACCGCCATAGAAACCCAGATTCGGGTAATTGAAAACGCTAAAATTCGACATCCCTCCAAAAGCCTGTTTGATGCCCGGAAACCATGGACTTCCTCAGCTATCCCTACCAGATCAGTGATGCAGCCACCAATATGGCCCTCGACCTTAGTCTGCTGGAGGCCGGGCCTGCGGACTGCATTCGCTTTCGCCACTATGGCTGGAAACGGCCCAGCTGGACCTTTGGCTACACCCAGCGCTGGCAGCAAATTGAAGCCGACCGGCCTGAGGTAATTGCCGAATGCGTGCGGCGACCGACGGGCGGGGGAATTGTCGACCACCAGGCGGACTTTACCTATTGTCTGGTGGTCCCAAATAGACACCCGTGGTGGCGTGAAAAGGTGTGCGATGTCTACTCCTCCCTCCACCGTGCAATTGCCGGGGCAATTGCTGGGGAAGGACATTCCGTGCGCTTGTTCAATTGCGGTGAGACCAGGCCGGCAGCATCCACAGACTCCGCGGATGCATGCTTTCAGCGGCCGGCAGTCAGCGATGTTCTCGACCTGCAAACCGGACAAAAACTGGCCGGCGCGGCGCTAAAACGCAACCGGTCCGGACTTCTGGTTCAGGGTAGCATCCTCGCTAGGGCGATAGTCGACTCTCCGCGCTTCGCGCAAACGCTCGAAGCCGAACTCACCCAAACCCTGCAAGCCCACCTTAAATCCATCCCAACCCTGCCGCAACCCACCGCAGCCTGCAGCCAGCAGTTCCAAAGCCCAGCATGGAACCGAAAACGCTGAAGGCGGTCAATGCAGCCGCATCCGAACCCTGAAGCAAGTGCCTTTGCCGAGCTTGCTTGTGAAGCTGATCTTGCCCTCCATCATGCGCACCAGATGCCTGCATATGGCAAGCCCGAGTCCGGATCCCGGATAACGGCGCGTGCTCGAGCCGTCGCCTTGTTCAAATGGCTTAAAGATTCTGTCCCTGTATGCGGGTTTAATTCCGATCCCGGTATCCTCCACTTCGACATCCAACCAGCCGCCGGAGGTCTCAGTGGGCTCAATTGAGGCCCTGACTCTGACCTCCCCGGAGTCCGTAAACTTGATCGCGTTTTCCAAAAGGTTGAGAAGTACCTGGCTGATTCGGCCCGCATCCCCTACTGCCCGCGCCGGGAGATCATCAAGGCCCTCCGTCACAAGCTTTATCCCCTTGTTTGTTGCCGCAGCCTGCATCATCTCGATGCATTCAATCAGCGTCTTGCGGGGTGAAAAGGGAGTCCAATCGAGTTCAAAACGCCCTGATTCCATGCGGCCCAGATCGATGATATCGTTGAGGAGTTTAGATAACTTCCCGCTGCAGGACTGGATTGTTTCCAGGCAACGCTTTTGCTCGGAAGAGGCCGCCGGCATCTCCTGAAGTACACTGATCATCCCTATCAGGGCGTTCAGAGGCGTCTTCACTTCATGGCTGATGTTGGAGAGGAATTCCGATTTAAGCCGGCTCGACTCTTCCGCCGCCTGCTGTGCCGCAAATGCGTGGTTCCGGGCCAGTTGCTCCTTCTCCACTGCCAGACGAAGATTCGACTGCGAAACAGCCAGCAGGCGCAAACGCATCCAAAGTAGAATTACGACCAAAAGTGCCAAAACGAATCCAACGATCGTGAGGTCCCGAATGCGCTTGGTTTGCTTCAGCTGCATCTCCTGCATTGTAATCTCCAGCTGCATTCGGTCCTGTTCCATCTCCTCTCCCTGATGATCCATCTGCTCGCGCATGAGGTAGTTCAAGCGCCGGTCCGAAGCCTCCTTATAGGCTGCGTAGTGGTGATAGGCTGACACAAAATCACCCCGGGCCCTGGCCACCTGTGACATTCCCCACTGCAAGTCGGGTTCCATATATAGCCTTAACTCTTCCGAAGCCTCATTGTTTGCAGACTCGAAAACTTTTTCGGCAAACTCCAACTGGCCGTGGGCCAATGCCCACTCGCCCTGCGCAGCCAATATCAATGCCAGCGAACCAGGCCAGCCGCCTGCCGCCACCTCTCTGGGAATCAAGCGCTGAATTTCGGCAGCGGAATCGACAAGTCCATAGCTTAAATACAAAGCAACCCGCTGAATCCTGGCAAGGGCGCCAAACCAGCGGAAACCCCGGTCGCGGGCATGGTCTTCCAAGCGAATCAGAATAGACTCAGCGTCAATCCAGCTGCTCATCCGAACGGCTCTCGAGAATTCAAGGGTCCACAACTCGCCCTGGACAATCGGGTCGTCCAGTTCGCGCAACTCAGTCATGGCAGCTGCGTAGCGCCGACCTTTCGCATCTTCGAAATCTCCCGACATTGGGACAAGCAGCAGCACCTCTGCAAATGCCTGGATGGTCGGGCAGGCTCCTTCCAATTCCAGAATCGATTGCAGTTGCTCAGCCACCCCGACATCCGTGCCAAAATAATAGCGCATCCGCGCCTGGCGCAGCATGGCTACAGACTGCCAGTCCTTGTATCCTCCTCTGAAAAAAATCCGTTCGGCGCGACGATATTCATCGTGGGCACTGTCCGGGAAACCTGTCCGGTTATGCACGTCCCCCAACACCAATGCCAACCTGCCCTTCCAAAAAGCAGGCTGATCGAGCGATTCCAGCTCCCGATCCAGTGTATTCAGCGCATCCAGCGCTGCCTCTCTGCCATCCCTGACCAGGCGCGGGATCGCATAGGCCAGACCCAACTGAATGCGCTGCTCTGAACTGTGATCCGTATCCTGCAACATTCGGCTGTGCCACTCCCAGGCTCGGCTGGGGTCAACAAACTGGTAACGTTCGATCATCCTCAGACGGTCCTCGAAACCAGTCACATCCACCGGGTCGAGCAAGGGCCCTGACCAAGACTGCGGATACCAGATGGCTTCCGCCAACGAGGCCAGCAGACTGAATGCCAGCATCGATCCTATCCACCAGCAGGCTCTCATCGCTTCAACCAAAGTCCGCAACTGAGCGGAGGAATGCGCATGCAATGGCGGTGAAGGTGTATGCGGGCCGCATCCAGACCGACGGGTTCAAACCGTTCCGCATCGGCGATCTGCACAAACCCATCAAAAGCAACACCATCCCAGTAGATTTCAACCGGTTCAAATGTTGGATTCACCGCATAGAGCAATTGCTTTGAACCCTCGGAGAAATCCGCGTTGAACAACACTCCAAATACATTGCCTTCGATCTCGGCGTGAAAATACCCTTCACTCGGGAAGCTGTGCCGGCACAGAAAATGTCGGCCTACGGTGCTTTGCCTGAAGGCAATCCATTGGCGAAAATAGGTGGCCGTCCCGGAATACTGCGCCGCCCGTTCATAGGGAACCGCATTTAGGTCTCCACGCAGATAGGTATTCCGCACGCCGCTCTTACTCTTGAGCATTTCCAGACCACTGTTAATCATCGGAACTCCAATGGAAACGAACAGCAAGGACGCCATCAAATGCGTCCGGCGTCGGTCAGTTGCTGTCGGGTAGCTGCCGTTGTGGTCGTGATTTTCAGTGATTTTGTCGATCCAGCAGCGGTCGTCGTGCGATTCGGTGTAGTTAATTGTTTGCGCAGGGAAACGCGTCCAGTCCGGATGCGAACCCTTGAGGTGGTACAACATGCCTTCAGGACCGCTCTTACCCAGCAGGTACCCACATACGGTTTCCCGAAAACCGTCGTTCCAACTGGCCACACCCGTCGGCCTAAGATCTTTGGAAATATGCCCGCGGAAGCTCCAGGGCTCGGCAATCATCACGACAGAGGGCTTCACCTGTTTCAGCTCGAGTTCAAGCCAGTGCAGCGCGTCCACCCCGATCAGTTCACCCAAATCAAAGCGAAAGCCATCGACATCAAAGCGCTCAATCAGGTGCACCAGACTGTCGCGCATCAACCGCCGAACCATGGGCGCATCCGCATCCAGAGTGTTGCCACAGCCGCTGTGATTGAGGTAACGTCCGCTGCCATCCAGCAGGAAGTAATACTCTTTGTCGATGTATTGAAGGTAATTGGGTTCGCCCACGTGATTGTAAACCACGTCGAGTATCACCGCTAAACCGCGCCGATGAAAGGCCTCCACCAGTGCCCTAAATTCATCCACCTGACTGCCACTTTCGGGCTCCAGGCCATACTGACTTGCCGGGGCGAAATAATTCACAGGCATGTAACCCCAACCGTATTCAACCGGATTAACGGTATCGAATTCCTGAATCGGCTGCAACTCAACCGCATTCACGCCAAGGTCCGTGAGGTAGAAATCTTCGGATTCCACCCACTTGCGCAGGCCACTGAATCCCAGCCGCTCCTTTTCGGACATCGCAACGGGCGCCCAGTGTGTGAGGTCACGAACATGCGCCTCCGCAATCACCAGATCATGCCAGGAAGGCGGCTGAAAGGCCTGTTCGACCTTGGGGAAATCCTCATCCCGCGTAACAATCGCCGGACCAAGGGGCCCGACCACAGCCCGGGCATAGGGATCCAGTACCTTGAATTCGGGATCGAAGTGCGAAAACCCTCCCGACGGTTCACCTGTCACCGAATAAAAATAATACCATCCAGCGCGGTTGTCCTCCAAACGTAGCTCCCACACCATGCCATCCAGCAAGCGCATCGTAATCGCCTCACCCGCCGATTCAGCATCCTCACTCAGGTGAACCTTGACCGAACGCGCGCGCGGCGCAAAAAGCCGAAAAATTGTCGCGCCGTCCTCCAACCAGGACCCGAGGCGCAGGTCGCTACTCAGTTTTTTGAGAAACACGCCCGCCTGAACAGGCAACGAATGCCAGTCTTTGCCCTTGCGGTGATACAAGCCACGCCCCTCGCTCTGGTTCAGAGAGAGTGGCGGCACGAAGTAAAATCGATGGCGACCGGTCTGCCCGGGGTTGAAAAGAAAGTTTCGGAAGCCATGAGCATCGGTCACCGCATCCGGAGCATCCGAAGGCACCTCGAGCCATTCGCCATCTCCGGTGACATACTTAAAGCTGACAGGATCTCCTCCACTCACCGCTTTAACCGGCACAGCCAGACGGTAACAAGGCTTGCCATCAATTTTTGCCGTCTCCAACTCCCACTTTGCATCCGTCCCCGGAGCCCAGTCATTGAAAGGCCCGGCCACAAAGATCCTGCGCTCGGGCTGGCCCTTGCGCTTGCGAACTTTATCGAACATCAGAAAGATCACCTTCCCCCCATCGACCATGTAGCCGCTGGATTTAGCGAAGCCAAGCGGACTTGCCGGTTCGATCGATTGCATCTTTAAATGATCGTCTCCCCAATAAAGCTCCGGCAGATTCTGCCCGTTCCAATCCCTGTCGAAGCAGACAATTCCTTTTTTCAAGGATGTCCACGCCGCCCATTCCATATTCGGTATATCTTTCACCAAGCGCCGGATAATGAGTGCCCGCCCCAAATAATGCAAAACTGTATTTGCCGACAACGGCATTAAAAAAACGTTCGCTTAAACGCCAAACACGCCTATACCGGACTGCTTCAACGATAGGTGCCCGCCATTTCCAATTGACCGGTTCGTTCCCATCACAAATCGTAGACAACGTGAAGAGTCCATGAAACCCACCCGCCCTAAAGAGAAACTCGATTTACTTCGACTGATGCTGAACAGTCGTCTTGGTGACCTCAGGGAACAGAGCCTGATTCGTCAGGGAAAGGGCTGGTTCCATGTATCCGGCATGGGCCACGAAGCCCTCACCGTAGTTGGCCGCCTGCTCAAAGACGGCGATTTCTTCGCAGGCTACTACCGTGACCGACCAATTGCTCTGGGCCGCGGAGTCGACACCTATGAAATGGCCTTGTCCTTCTTCGCTAAACGTTCTGGCGCCAGCGGAGGCCGCCAGATGCCGGCACACTACAGCAGTCGCGAAAAGGGTATTTTCAGCATCGCTTCAGTGGTCGGAGCCTCGCTGCTGCCGGCCTGCGGGCTCGCCTGGGGCTTGAAGCTGGATCAAAAACCAAACCTGGTGGTGACCACCATTGGCGACGCCGGTACCCGTCAGGGAGATTTTTTCGAAGCGGTGAGCTTTGCCGTGGAACGCAAGCTGCCGGTCCTTTTCCTGGTTGAAGACAACGGCATCGGCATTTCGACCGCGACGCAGCAGATGAATCCGCTGGCCCTGAAAGTGCTCAACCCGGAAAACTGGCGCAGCATTGATGGCTGCGATGTAGACGAAGTCCAGCTCGAGGTTGGTGCCGCTATGGAGGCCCTGCGCAAAGGATCCGGACCGCAGTTTATCTGGTGCCGCACTGAGCGTATATCCAGCCACTCAAGTGCCGACGATCAACGCAAGTACCGCGCTGAGGATGAAATCGCGGGCCTCGAACAAAAAGACCCAATCCAACGCCTTAAAAAACAGTTGATAGCCGCCAAGGCATTGACTGAGAAAGCTTACCAGGAACTCTACGCGGAAGTCGAAGCAGAGGTACGGGCCGACTATGAGCGCGCTTTCAGCGAACTCGATCCCGACCCCTCAGACCTCCTCAAGCATGTCTATGGCGAACCCGCAAATCCACCCCGCATCGGTCTGGAATGGAAAGACAAGCGCCGCATGGTGGATGCCATCAATGAAACTTTCCACTCGGGCCTTCGGCAGAAGAAGGACTTCGTATTCTTCGGGCAGGACATTGAAGACCCGAAAGGTGGCGTTTTCAGTTTGACCAAAGGGCTCTCCGACGCCCACCCCGACAATGTATTCAACTCCCCTCTGGCGGAATCCACAATTGTTGGCGTCGCGGTTGGTCTCGCTGCTTATGGCAAGCGACCGGTCTTTGAAATACAGTTCGCCGACTACATCTGGCCGGGCTTCAACCAACTAGTCACCCATTTATCAACCCTGCACTGGCGCAGCAACGGCGAATGGTCTGCACCAGCAGTCCTTTACGCTCCCTGCGGCGCCTACCTGCCGGGTGGCGCTCTTTGGCACAGCCAAAGTAATGAGAGCGCCCTGGCACACTTTCCCGGCCTGCAGGTTGCCATCCCCAGCAACCCGGAAGACGCCGCCGGCCTTTTCTGGACGGCAATGCACGCAAACAGCCCATCCATTTTCCTGATTCCCAAACACCTCATGTGGCACCCGCGCGAAGTCACAGCAAGGCCGCAGCCGATTCCCTTTGGCAAAGCGCGCATCTGCCGTGAGGGTGAAGACCTGACGCTGGTCGCGTGGGGCAACTGCATCGAAGTGGCAGAGGAAGCCCTCAAGCTGCTGGACGACGCGCACGCGGTCGAATTGATTGATGTCCGCACCGTTGCCCCGCTTGACCTCGCGACTATCGCCGATTCGGTGCAAAAAACGGGACGGATTCTGGTGGTTCAGGAGGATGGAGAAAGCTGCAGTATCGGCCAGAAGATCCTCAGCCATATTTCTTCCGGAAAACTCTTCAGCCGCTTGCTCGCACCGCCGACCCTGCTGGCGAAGCCTGACGTAAACATCGGCTACAATCCGGTTCTTGAATACGCCGCCCTGCCGGACAAAAACACCGTTTTGCAGAAGCTGCGTGAGCTATTGGCGAGTAAGCAAAAACGCTCCATTGCGAGCGCTGAAGCAGAACCAGCCGACAGTGAAAATAAAACTCTCGAAATGATGAAAGAGACATTTGCCGAAACCGGGGCGGAAACGAACGAAGCCGATCGCACCGAAATACGCGTGCCCATTCTGGGCGAGGGCATCACCAGCGCAAAGGTGATCTCGCTGATCGCCGAAACGGGTGAAGACATCGAGCCGGATGACGCACTTTGCGAAGTCGAAACCGACAAAGCCCTATTCCCCATCGAGGCATCTGAAGCCGGAACCCTGGTTGAATGGTTAATCGCAGAAGGCGACGAAGTGGAAGTCCACCAGGTCATCGCCTATCTGGCCACGAGCTCGGGAGTAAAGACACCCACCAGAAGCCAAGCCCCGGTTGCGCAGGAAAGCGCGCCCATCCCGGCCAGAACAGAGAGCAAAGTGCAGGCGCACAAACCGACCGAGGGCGGCCTATCGCCCCATATCATTGCCCAGCTGAAGGATGTCGTGCCCGCTCACATGACGGTAAAAGCGGGCTGGGACAGCATCCGCAAAGCCCGCAGCGAAGCCAAAGAACTAGTCCCGGATTCTCCACCTTCTCCTACAGTCATGGTCGCCTGGGCAATCACCCGCGCGATGGAACGCTGCCCCGTTTTCACCTGCACGGTCACCAAAGACAACACCCTCCTGCGGCATGAACGGTTCAATCTGGGCATCGCAGTAGCCCTACCCAACGACGCTCTGGAAACGGCAGTGGTCGAAGGCGCCAATGAACTTGGCTGGGACGAATTCTCGCAACGTTGCCAACTCGCCATTGCCGATGTGCGCGCGGGCAGGGTCCGATCCAAATCGGGCACCCCGGTCATCCTCACCAGTATGGGCGCATACGGCGTGCGGGATGCATTGCCGGTGGTCGTGCCGCCGGCGATCGCAACCTTGTTCATGGGAGAAGCCCACCTCGATGCGACTTCAGGCGAAAAACCCTGCGAAAAAGTCAGCCTATGCCTGAGTTTTGACCATCGCTGGGCCAATGGAGTAGCCGGAGCCCAGTTCATGGCTGAAGTGCGCAGGGAAATCGAGCAGTTCTCATTGAATGCCCTCGTCAAGCAGCAAAGCTGAAGAGCTTAAGGCTTTCCGCTTCCAGGTATTTGTCTACGGCACACTGCGACCCGGAGGCTATTACTATCGCAGAATCTGCGAGGGTCGTGTGCCACTGAGCCTGCCTGCACTCGTTCGCGGCAAGCTCTTTCATCTGAAGCTGGGCTACCCGGCGCTGTGCGATGGCAGCGACTGGGTGCGTGGAGATGTTCTGGCTTTCAACGATCCGGCCCTGATGCAGGACATCGACAATCTCGAAGGTTACGACCCGGATCGGGCATCAGAATCGAATGAGTATTTAAGAAAGGACTCGCCTACCTTCGACCTGGACCGGCGATTACTCGGCAAAATCCCCGCTTACTGGATGCAGAGGGAACGGATCCAGACAGAAGACGGACAATACGTGGCAACTGGAGACTGGCACCTGTGGACAAACAGTCACCGGCTGAGCTGATTTTGTCCGTGCAATCAACAGGCTGTATCGCCTATTGTCTGAGGCGATGACAGAACTGCAACGCCCTGACAATCGAGCAGCCGATGAGCTGCGCCCACTGAGCTACGAGCTCGACATAGCGCCCCACGCCAGTGGGTCCCTGC
Source organism: Opitutales bacterium (assembly GCA_020831485.1). Taxonomy (GTDB): domain Bacteria; phylum Verrucomicrobiota; class Verrucomicrobiia; order Opitutales; family Oceanipulchritudinaceae; genus JAFIGG01. Next base: position 27,602 of record JAFIGG010000018.1, on the reverse strand, counting down.
TGCTTGGTTTTGGCAAAACCCGAGTGATCTGCTCCGCAATTTTGGAAAGGAAAATCCCCGGATGGATGCGTGCCCAGGGCATCGACGGGGGCTGGATCACAGCCGAGTACAGCATGCTGCCCTACTCGACTCTGGACCGCAAAAACCGCGACATCAACCGGGGCAAGCAGGACGGACGTTCCATTGAGATTCAACGCCTTATTGGCCGCTCGCTCCGGGCTGTTACAGACCTCAGCCTGCTGCCAGGTTATACACTTTGGCTCGATTGCGATGTGCTGCAAGCCGACGGCGGAACCCGCACCGCCTCCATAACCGGCGCCTACATTGCTGCAGCCATCGCCGTCAATCGCCTGATCGCCGAAGGCAAACTGGAAAAAAGCCCCCTGAAAACCTCCGTCGCTGCCATCAGTGCCGGTGTCTGGAAGGGCCAGCCGATTCTCGACCTCTGTTACGAGGAGGACCGGGATGCCAGCGTCGACGCCAACATCGTGATGACCGGTGAAGGCGCCTTTGTCGAATATCAGGCCAGCGGTGAAGAAGCAGTTTTCTCCACCAACGAGATGAATGCACTCACTGCTCTGGCCAGCAAAGGGATACAGGAATTGTCCAACTTCCAGGAAAAAATCATCACTGAGGCAAAATCATAGGATTTTGGTGTAAATTTACTTGTGGTCAAAAACAGCCTCTACAATTAGGCTATTTTCGCCGGATTTCCGGCGCTATATCGTTGTCAGGCGACCCCTGCATCCCTTTAAACTCTGAATCCGGAACAACTTATATCCATGAACATTCACGAATTCCAAGCAAAACAACTCTTTGCGGACTACGGCATCCCAACAGTAAAGGGCGTGGCCGCACGATCTACTGACGCATTCGACGACGCGATCGCCTCCATTCAATCGGAGCTGATAGTCGTCAAATCACAAATTCACGCAGGAGGTCGCGGTAAAGGGACTTTCAAGGACGGCTACAAAGGTGGCGTCAAAGTCTGCAAAACCAAAGAGGAGGCCAAAGAAGCCGCCACTCGCATGCTTGGCAACACGCTTGTTACCCACCAGACCGGCCCCGAGGGCCGCGAGGTGAAGACCGTCTATTTCAATGAAGCTTGCTCGATCAAAAAAGAGTATTACCTCGCCATCACCCTCGATCGAGCAACCAGCAAGGCAGTTATTATCGCCTCTACTGAAGGCGGCGTGGACATCGAAACCGTGGCCGAAGAAACGCCCGAGAAGATCATCAAGATTTTCATCGATCCAGCGACCGGCATCATGCCCTTTCACAAGCGCACCATCGGCTTTGGCCTCGGCCTCAGTGACAAGGAATCCTTTAAGCAACTGAGCAAGCTGCTGGACGGGCTCTACCGATTCTACTGGGAAAAGGATGCCAGCATGGTCGAAATCAATCCACTGATCACGACCGATGAAGGCGCGCTCATAGCTCTGGACGCGAAGGTTGGCTTTGATTCGAATGCCCTGTTCCGTAACCCGGATATTCTCGCCCTCCGCGACCTCGACGAAGAGGACCCGAAGGAAATCGAAGCCGGCAAGCACGGCCTGAGCTACATCGCTCTCGATGGCAATATTGCCTGCCTGGTCAACGGCGCAGGCCTGGCGATGGCCACAATGGACATCATCAAGCACTTTGGCGGATCCCCTGCCAACTTCCTCGATGTAGGCGGTGGTGCCAGTGAAGCGGCGGTTACCGAGGCTTTCAAAATCATCCTCAGCGATCCGAATGTCGAAGGCATTCTGGTGAACATCTTTGGTGGCATTATGAGCTGCAAAGTCATCGCCAACGGCATCGTCGGAGCGGCTAAGAATGTGGACATCAACGTCCCGCTGGTCGTCCGCCTAGAAGGCAATGAAGTGGAAGAAGGCAAAGAGATTCTAAAAAACAGCAATCTGCCAATCACCCCGGCCGATGACCTCAGTGACGCGGCCAAGAAAGTCGTCGAAGAGGTCGCCAACAAAGCCTGAGCGCTGCACAGCAAACCATTAAATATTTAGAGACATGTCTATTCTCGTAGGAAAAAACACTCGTGTGGTCGGCCAGGGCATCACCGGTAACTTCGGTCGCCTGCACGCACTCAAGAACATCGAATACGGCACCAATTACGTTGCCGCCGTCACACCTGGCAAGGGTGGGCAGCAATTCGAGGACAAACTTCCGATTTTCAACTCGGTTCACGATGCCGTCAAAAACGAAGGCGCCAACACGAGCGTTATCTTCGTCCCGCCTCCGTTTGCGGCTGATGGCATCCTCGAGGCGATCGATGCCGGCATTGAGCTTATTATTTGCATCACCGAGGGCATTCCGGTGCGCGATATGGCAGTGGTTAAGGACGCATTGAAAAAGTCCAACACCCGCCTGATCGGACCCAACTGCCCCGGCATCATGACCCCCGGTGAGTGCAATATCGGTATCATGCCGAGCTACATTGCAAAACCCGGCAAAGTGGGCGTGGTCAGCCGTTCCGGCACCCTGACCTATGAAGCTGTTTACCAGCTGACCGTTCGCGGCCACGGCCAGAGCACCTGCATCGGTATCGGTGGAGACCCCATCAACGGTACCAGCCACACCGATGCGGTTCGCATGTTCAACGAAGACCCTGAAACCGAAGCCATCATCATGATCGGTGAAATCGGCGGTACCGCAGAAGAAGAAGCTGCGGAGTACATTAAAAACAACGTGAAAAAGCCGGTCGCCGCCTTCATTGCCGGCACCACAGCGCCTCCCGGGCGCCGCATGGGCCACGCCGGTGCCATCGTCAGTGGCAGCAGCGGTGCCGCATCGTCGAAGATCGCCGCTCTGGAAGCTGCCGGTATTGCCGTCGCGCCAACACCCAGCGACATCGCAGATACTTTGCTGAAGATCTATTCCTGATTTTCGCTGAGCTTATTTTTCAAGTGCCTGGCCGCGATTAAGTGGACAGGCACTTTTTGTGTACAGCGGTTGGTGCATTTTCGATATTGCCTTCGGCCGCACGGCCGCTGAATTAGGACGGGTGAAACACGAGGTCAATGCGTTCTATAAATTTGTGGAGGTCGAAGACCCACAGGGGCTCAGGGAAAAACTGATTGAGCTCGGCCAACGCTACACGCTTTGTGGAACGATTCTGGTCGCACCGGAGGGCATCAACAGCACAGTGGCTGCCCTGCCCGATGCAATGCAGGGATTTATCGCCGAATTGAAGAAGGATCCTCGTTTTGAGGACTTGGAGGTCAAGGTGTCCTCGTCCGAAGAAAAGCCCTTCTACCGCTTTAAAGTTCGCCTGAAAAAGGAAATTGTGACCATGGGCGTGCCCCAGGTGGATCCGGTCAACAAGGTAGGAATCTATGTGCAACCGGAAGAGTGGAACCAGCTGATCCAGTCACCCGACGTGGTGCTGGTTGATACACGCAACGATTACGAATACGCTATTGGACGCTTTAAAGGAGCGGTCGACCCGAATACGCAGTCCTTCAGAGAATTTCCTGCCTGGGCGGAAAAGCACCTGGAGGACAAAAAAAAGACCAAAGTCGCCATGTATTGCACGGGCGGAATTCGCTGCGAGAAGGCCACCGCCCTGCTCCGCCAACAGGGTTTTGAACAGGTCTTTCATCTGAAGGGTGGGATTCTCAAATACCTGGAAACCATCGAACCGGAAGAAAGCCTTTGGGAAGGCAGTTGTTTCGTTTTCGACAATCGAGTCGCTCTCCAACACGGCTTGGCCGAAAGCGATTTCATCAATTGCCCGGGCTGCCGCCAACCACTCTCCGACGAAGACCGCGCGCACCCCAAGTATGAAGAAGGCGTTGCCTGTGCGCACTGCGCAGACCATACAGATCCAGAGACCCTGCGAAATCGACGCGAACGGCACCGTCAGATCCAATTGGCGAAATCGAGGGGCGAAGCACACATTGGCCGCAAGGCCTGATCAGTCCAGATAGCGTTGGAGAATCTTCGATGCCTGCACCTTGTCACGGGCGATGGCTTCAACCAGATCCTCCCGGCTTTCAAACCGCTTCTCCGGACGCAGGAATTCCATCCAGTCCACGGACAGGTAGTCACCCTCAATAAAAGGACAATCGCCAATGAGGTGCACTTCCAGCAAGGGATCCACAGCGTCCTTCTCGACGCTTGGCCGCAGCCCATAATTGGCGACGGCAGGATAGAGTTCATCTCCCTTGCCTGAGACCTGAACCGCATAGACGCCATAGCGCGGCTTGGTTTCCGGATTCCAGGAGAGATTCAAGGTTGGGAAACCGATACTACGGCCCAGCTTCTTACCTGGCCGAACCTGACCATATGCGTGATAGGGATAACCCAGCATGCGGTTGACCTGATCGAGATTTCCCTCTCTAAGATCCTGCCGAATCCGCGAACTGCTGATTGGGTTTCCGTTGTATTGAATACGCTCGACGCTGAACACATCGACCCCATGAGCACGACCGCTCTCGGTCAGTAAGTGAATGTCGCCGCGACGACCCACTCCAAATTGGAAATTGGCCCCCACGTGCAGGCTCGACAGGTGCGGCAAGTGTTGAACCAGCCAGGACACAAAATCCTCAGCTTCAATCGCTGCAAAGTCAGCGTCGAAGCGCTTCCAGATCAAAGCATCCATGCCAAGCCCCATCACCCGCTCGTTCTTCCACTCCTCGGGCATCAACAGCTGTGTCGGAGACGGGCTGCCCAAAACCCGGCTCGGGTGCGGAGAAAAAGTCAGCAATGCGGAAATCCCGTGCGTACGCTTGGCGGTTGTCACAGCAGACTCGATGACCGTCTGATGCCCCAGATGCACCCCATCAAAAATACCAATGGACAAAGCCAGCGGATGCCGGCCATGGGCCCGAATCCAAGCCTCTCGTTGGCGGTCAATGACAACACTGGCCGCCGGCATGCGCATCCAACCGTCCCGGCCAAAGTCCACATTCAATGTCTGGTTGGTTCGGCTCATGGCAGTTGTAGGATAAGCGGTTTACAGATGAAAATCACATCACGTTGCTCGGAACCGCCTGATACGGCGGAATCAACCAACGCTGAATCTCGGAGGAATCGAGTTCCTCGAACTCATCCAGCTCAATCGAGTCTTCGATCTCAAAGCGATCGATCTCGATCCGGCGCAATTCTTTGAGGTAGGCGCCACAGCCGATCTTCTGCCCGAGGTCATGAGCCAGGGTGCGAATGTAGGTGCCCTTACTGCACTCAACGGTGAACTGGATTTCGGGGGAAACCCAGCCATCCAGATCAAAGCGGGCAATCCGAATAAAACGCGGCTCACGCTCGATCGTCTTACCCTTTCGGGCCAACTTGTAGAGCGGAACGCCATCGACCTTCTTGGCGGAGAACATTGGAGGGGTCTGATACTGGTCACCCATGAAGGTAGCCATGTATTCCCGGATCTGATATTCAGTAAGCTCAGGCACCTCGTGTTCCTCGATCACTTCACCCTCGGAATCCTGCGTGTCCGTGGCAATGCCCAGGCTGACCACACCCTCATATACCTTGCCCAGGCCCATCAAATACTGTGACAGCTTGGTCGCCTTGCCTACCAGCACGATCATCAGCCCAGTCGCATTCGGATCCAGGGTCCCAGCGTGCCCGACACGCTTCATTCCAAGTTTCCGGCGAACCCGATCCACCACATCGTGGGAGGTTATGCCATCCGGCTTGTCGATCAGTAAAACTCCTTCGTATGCTCCTGCTGCCATTATCCGATTTCTGCAAGTTTAGTTAAGTGGGATTCGAGCGCTGCTTCAAGCTTCGGCATTAAGTCCGCTACCGACATTCCAGGGTTAAAACCCGCGGCACAAGCATGCCCTCCTCCATTAAATTTTTTCGCCAGCTCATTCACCCGGAAGCTGGCATCGTTGGAGCGAAAACTCCCTTTGACCATGCCATCCTTCTCTTCCACAAGAACGCCAATATCGACGCCCTCAATCGCTCTGGCGTAGTCGACCAGACCTTCGGTGTCTTCCTTCAGTGCAGCCGTTGCATCCCAATCCTCCTGACGGATCAATCCGATGCACACCCGGTTGTCGCAAATGTAGCGAAACGAAGCCAGAAAGCGCTGCAACAGTGCCAGCTTCGCCCGACTCTCCTTCTCGTAGAGTTCATAGGCTGCCTGCGCGGCGTCTGCTCCGTTCTCAAGCAAGTGGCAGCAGATTTCGAAGGTTTTGAAAGTCGTCGATGCAAAGCGAAACTGCCCGGTATCCGTGGCAATGCCCACATAGAGGGCCTGCGCCGTCACCGGATCGATCGCGTACCCATTGTCCAGAAAAATGCCAGCAAGCAGCTCGCCCGTGGCCGAGCTTCCCGCCTCCACCAAATTGTGCGCCGCATAGCGGGTATTCGAAATGTGGTGGTCCACATTAAGGGCAATTTCCGGGAATGCCTGATCCACCACCGACCCAAACCGGCTCCGGTCGGCACAATCCACGGACACGGCATAATCAAAGCCATTCAGGTCCACATCGCCAGCCTCAAAAAAGGGCGTATCGCCGACAAAAGAAGCACAGGCCCGCGGGACCGGATGCTGGTTGATCGCCGCGGCATCGACATGGAATACCTGCCGGAGTATGCGGGTCACAGCGACCTGGGAGCCAATGCAATCGCCATCCGGCCGAACATGTCCCAACACTGCAATGCGTTTACCCTCCAGAGCGGACGCGGCTTGCGCGAACGGCCCGGCGTGTTCAGGAAAAAACTCACTCATAAAAGTTCTACTCTCCTTCCAAACCCAGCTCATCCAACAGCTGGTTGATATGGGCTCCGGCTTCGGCGCCTTCATCATAAATAAACGTCAGGTGGGGCAGGTATTTGAGCCGGATAACCTTGCCGGCTTCCCGGCGAATGGTTTCGCCATGGCGATTGAAGAACTGCTCTGCATTCACACGCGCCTGATTGTCGCCATGGGTTGCATACCGCACAATGGCTTTGCGTAGATTCGGATAGGTATCCACAGCCAAAACGGTAACCTGTACACTCTCCGCCTGATAACGGGTGTGCAGCACATGGCTTATCTCCCGCTTCAGCAGTTCGTTAACCCGAATAACCCGCTGGCTCATTGCAACGCTCCTCAGAGGCTGGGCTTGATCTTGAGAATCTCATAGACCTCAATCACATCACCCTCTTGGTAAGTGTTAACGCCAGAGATCTGAACACCGCACTCATAGCCGGCGCGGACTTCGTTCACGTCGTCCTTAAAGCGCCTCAAAGTAGCTACCTTGCTTTCCGCAACCTGCTTGTTGTTGCGGATCAAGCGGGCAATCGCGTCACGCTGAACACGCCCTTCGGTAACCATGCAACCAGCCACAAAGCCCTTTGCAAACGGGAATACCTGACGCACCTGAGCGGCACCGATCTTGTTCTCGCGAACTTCCGGTTCAAGCAGCTCTGCCATTGCATCCTTCACCTGGTTGATCACCTCGTAAATGATGTTGTGGGACAGAATCTCGACGCCGCGGTGTTTGGCTACGGCCGTTACGCCATTCTCCAGACCCACGTTGAAAGCGATAACCGCACACTGAGCCGCACTCGACATTTCAATATCGTTGCGTGTCACCGGGCCAACGCCCATATCGATCACCTCGAGGTCAATCTTTTCGCTCTTGATGTTCAGAAGGCTGGTGGCCAAGGCCTCCGCTGTGCCATAAACGTCCGCTTTGACAAGCACCCGGAAGCGGGCCTTCTGCGTCTTGGCGATGGCAGCAAACAAGTCTTCAATCGATGCTCCGCCCTCCTGCTTCTCAGCAGCTTCAAGCTGACGGCGTCCGAGTTCATTCTCTTCCGCTTCACGCTTGGCCGTACGCTCGTTTTTAACCGTGTAGAAAGTGTCGCCTGCCGCCGGAGGACCCGACCAGCCGACCACCTTAACTGGCGTCGCCGGAGGCGCTTCGCGAATCACCTTGCCCTTGTCGTCTATCAATTGACGCACACGGCAGTAATTCTCTCCACAAACCAAGGCCATTCCGGGCTTCAAAGTTCCACGCTGAACGATAATCGACGCGGTGGAGCCACGACCCACTTCCTTCTGCGCTTCGATCACAACACCCTCTGGATCGGCGGTCGGATTCGCAGTGATGCCTTCGGTCACTTCGACCTGCAGCAACAGCGTATCGAGCAAATCATCAATGCCTTCGCCCTTAAGTGCTGAAATCTGGGCACTGAGTGTTTCACCGCCCCACTCTTCCGGAGTCAATTCACGCTCCTGCATCTGGCGGCGCACCTTCTCGATGTCTGCCCCGGGCGCATCCATCTTGTTAATGGCGACAACAACCGGAACGTTTGCCTTGCGGATATGGGTCAAGGCCTCATCCGTCTGCGGCATAAAACCGTCGTCCGCGGCCACCACCAGAATGGCAATGTCCGTCGTATCCGCCCCGCGGGCACGCATATTCGAAAAGGCCGCGTGACCGGGAGTATCGATGAAAGTGATCTTCTGATCCTTGTGCTCGATCTGATAGGCACCGATGTGCTGGGTGATGCCACCCGCCTCACCGCCAACCACATTGGCCTTGCGGATCGTGTCGAGCAGCGTCGTTTTCCCGTGGTCAACGTGTCCCAGAATACAAATAACCGGAGGACGTGGCTTCAGCAAGGCGCTTTCGTCTACCTTTACTTCCTTGGGTTGCTCGGCAACAGCAGCACCTTCACCGCGGTGACGCACTTCCAGTGCGAAACCATTGTTGCGGGCAATGCGCGTCGCAACTTCCTCATCAACGGAAGTATTCATCGAGGCAAAGATGCCCAGCTCCATCAATTCGGAAATCAACTGGAACGGCTTCTTGCCAACTTGAATCGCAAAGTCCCGAACCACAATCGGGCTCTTGACCTGCAATGCACGAAGCTCCGGGGAAACTTCGGCACTCGCCTCGCCCGCTTCTGAATCCTCCGGCTTTTCTTCTGGCTTATCCTCGGAAACACGTGCCGGCGGTTTAATCGACTTTGGAGCCGAGACGACAGGCGGTGGTGCCATGGACTTCGGCGCCTTGTTCAAGGGCGGCGGAGTCGTCATCGGCCCCGGACGCCCGGAACGCGCTTCAGGCTTGACCGGAGTTTCAGCCGGTTTCTCTGCTGGCTTCTCAGCCTTTGGAGCAGGTTCAGCCGGCTGGTCCGTACGGATCACCGGCCTGGGTGGGCGCAAAGTGGGCGGGGTCAAAGACGGGGCTTTGTTAAATTTAGGAGTCGGCGGTGCGGTCGGACCCGTGCGGATCGTCACAGTTGGCTCCTTCGGCAGCGGCGGGGGAGCGTTCAGCGGCGGCTTCTGCGGCAGAGCAGCACGTTGGGCACGCTTCTCCTTCTCCTCTTCATCACGTGCAAGACGCTCCTTCTCGATGTCTTCCTTGGAGCGCACAATGGCACCGCCAGGGGGCGGGCTCACCGGCTTTTCCGACTCATCCGATTTGGCTGCATCCGCGGAAGCTGTATCTTTCGAACCTTCCTCGGAACCTGAATCGGTTGCTTGTGATGCAAATTCATCCCGCAGGCTGTCAGCGGATATGTTGTCGATTGTGCTTGATGCACTTTTAACTTCGTAACCGCGATCCCGCAATAAATCGATCAGCTCGGCATTCTCCATGCCGATTTCTTTGGAGAGTTGGTAAATGCGAACGCTCATAAAAATCTAGTTGCTGGTTTGTAATTTCAGTTATTCGAGTGACGGTGCGCGTCCACCAGCCGGACAATCTGCTCCGCGTCTTCCTTGGAAAAGCCAATCTTTTCCAAATCCGGTGCTTCCACGCCTTCAAAGGTCTCAGGGCTGACCAAACCATGCTGGACCAAATAGGCCGCAACTTCGTCGGAAATCCCCTGAACACCTTCCCAGCCCTTAATGGCTTCACTCATCTTTTCGTCGAAGCCAGCGGCTTCAACCTGCTCTTTTGCAATGTCCAGCTTCCAGCCCAGCAGGCGGGAAGTCAGACGGGCATTCTGCCCCCGGCGGCCAATGGCAATGGAGAGATGCTCCTCATTGACCTCGAAATAAATACGTTTTCCGGCCGAATCGATCTGAATATTCAGCGGCACAGCCGGTTTAATCGCCTCCGCGAGCATCTCCACCGGATCCTCGTAGTATTTGACGATGTCGATTTTCTCACCGCCGAGCTCGCGCACGATGCTCTTCACGCGGGCACCACGGGCACCCACACAGGCTCCGACAGGATCCACCTTGGGGTCGCTGCTGCTGACGGCAATTTTGGTGCGGTAGCCAGGCTCACGGGAAATAGCTTCTATTTTAACCGTGCCATCCATGATCTCCGTCACTTCCAACTCAAACAGTCGGCGGACGAATTTCACACTGGCCCGGGAAAGGATCAACTCGGGCCCACGCGCGGTCGGCTCGATGTTCAACAGCAGACAGCGAATGCGCTCACCGGGAGCATAATCCTCACCGGGAACCCGCTCTTTTGGCGGCAAAATGGCCTCGGCTTTACCCAGGTCAACAACCAGGTCTCCGCGCTCACGGCGACGGACAACACCGGTGACAATATCGCCGGTCTGATCCTTGTAGTCGTCGTAAATCCGCTCTTTCTCGAACTGGCGCAGACGCTGCATGATGGTCTGCCGCGCAGTCTGTGCGGCGATCCGGCCGAGCTGTTCGGGTTCCATTTCCTTTTCAATGAAAAGCCCAACTTCCGCATCCGGATTTAACTTGCGGGCCTTCTCAATATGGATTTCACGGCGCGGATCACTGACCGAGTCCACCACTTCCATAATCGCCCAGGCCTTGAGGCCCCCGTTCTTGGGATTGATTTCGATTTTAAGCTCCTGTCCAGCGTTGACACCCTTCTGGGCAGCGCCACGGATAGCATTGGCGATCGCCGCGATCATCTCTTCCCGCGCGATCCCCTTCTCTTTCTCCATAAACTCGAGAACGGATAAAATTTCTTGACTCATATCTGCTGTAAAAAGTGGTGGGAGACAAAAAAGAGCGGGCAAAAAACCCACTCTCCCTGTCTTAAAGGACTGAATTCACTATTAACATAAATGCAGGGGCGCTTTGTCAAGCCTCTGGCAGACAAGGGATCGGGGCCCTCGCATCTTTCAGCTTGGCTTTCCGAAAGACTGCCTGAAACTGGCAGCAACATGGAAAGCATCCCGAATGTACTCGCCGAGCGTTACGCCTCGTCCGCCATCAAGTCCATCTGGTCCCCGGAAGGAAAAATCCGTCTGGAACGCGACTACTGGATCGCCGTCATGCGTGCCCAGCGCGACCTGGGAATCGACATCCCGGAAGCCGCAATCGAGGCCTACGAATCAGTTAAGGATCAGGTCGATCTGGCGGCCATTGACCGCCGCGAACGGATCACACGCCACGACGTGAAGGCGCGCATTGAGGCATTCAACGAACTGGCGGGGCACGAGCACATCCACAAAGGGATGACCAGCAGAGACTTAACGGAGAATGTCGAACAGCTTCAGGTATTCCATTCCCTGCTGGTTGTGCGCGATAAAACAGTCGCCCTGCTGGCCCGCATATCGACCCGGGCCGAAGAATGGAAGGCGGTCCCCTTCACAGCCCGCACGCACAACGTCGCCGCCCAACCGAGCACGATCGGCAAACGTCTGGCAATGTTTGGCGAAGAATTGCTGCACGCCTACTTTGCCTGTGAACAATTGATCGCCAGCTACCCGGCCCGTGGTTTGAAAGGAGCGGTCGGCACCCAACTGGATACGCTGACCCTGTTGAATGGCGATCCGGACAAGGTTTCCCAGCTGGAATCCCGGATTTTAAAACACCTGGGTATCCCTCAAAAGCTCGACGCGGTGGGCCAGGTCTATCCGCGCAGCCTGGACTTTGCGGTGATCAGCCTCTACTGCCAGTTGGCCTCGGGACCGGCAAACCTCGCGCGCACGCTGCGCCTAATGGCCGGTCACGAACTGGCCAGTGAAGGTTTTGCCAAGGGCCAGGTGGGCTCCAGTGCCATGCCGCACAAGATGAATGCCCGCAGCTGCGAGCGCATCAATGGTTTCCACAGCCTGCTCAAGGGTTACCTGACCATGGCTTCGAGCCTGACGGGCGACCAGTGGAATGAGGGCGATGTGTCCTGCTCAGTGGTCCGCCGGGTTATGCTACCGGACGCAGCCTTTGCGCTCGACGGCCTGCTCGAAACCGCACTCACCGTGTTGCAGCAAATGGAGATTTACCCAGCGGTCATCCGCAAGGAAACCGCCCGCTACCTGCCCTTCCTGGCGACAACTACGCTGATGATGGAAGCCGTCAAAAAAGGCACGGGCCGCGAACAAGCCCACGCACGGATCAAAGAACATGCGCTGGCCACAGTAGCCGACATGCGGTCGGGCCGCAGCGACAAGAACGACATGATCGAGCGCCTTGGTGAGGACGAAGACTTCCCGCTCACTGCGACAGAGATTCAGAAGGTTCTCGCCGGTGGCCTGTCCCTGACCGGCAATGCCCAGACCCAGGTCGATCAGTTCTCTCGTCAGGTGCAGACGATCGCCGCCGCACACCCCGAGGCCGCGAACTATCAGCCCGGCAGTATTCTTTAGTGGCTCGAGCGCGCGACCCGCGCCCAAATACAGTATACAGCCCAGGCAATCGCGAGCAGACCGCCCGCGGCTACGGCCATGCTGCCAGCTACGGTGACATCGAACCAGACTGCCAAGTGATAACCGAGCAGACTGTGCAGAGCGGCTATCATAGGCAACAAGGCCAGTGCGAGTCTAAGCCGGTGCGTCAGCAACAAGGCAGTCGCACCGGGAAATATCAGCATGGCGACCACCAGAATGGCGCCAACGGCCTCGAAGGAGCTGACGATCACAACGGACAGCACAATCATCAGGCCATAATGAAAAGCCTTGGGTGATAAGCCCAGCGAAGCGGCCAGCACCGGATCAAAGCTGGTGGTGATCAACTCCTTGAAAAAGAGAAATCCAAGCCCCGCCACGATCAGGCCGACCATCGCCATTCGCATCACTGGAGCCGGCCCAAGCTCAATTCCTGCAAGGGCCCACATTGGCTCAAGGGGCACATAGGCAATTTCGCCGTAGAGCACACAGTCGGCATCGAGGTCGATGTGATCTGCGTAGGCTGTCACCAAAATCACCCCGACCGCAAAAAACAGCGAAAAAACAATGCCCATGGCGGCATCCGGTTTCACCCTGGAACTGCGGTGAATCCATTCAATCAGAATCACTGACAGCACTCCGGCAATCAGGGCCCCGAGCATCATCGGCAAGGTCGCGCGTGAGGCTGTCCACAAAAACGCCAACACCAGACCGGGAAGAACGCTGTGACTGATGGCATCCCCTGTCATGGCCATTCGTCGCAGGATCAAAAACAGCCCAACCGCGCCGCAGACTAGCGAAACCAGCCAGCCCATCAACACGATCCAGATCGTGGTTTCCGGATACAAAGCCCATGGCTCAACCACGACCCGTAGCCAGTCAAATGCCGGTATTTCCAATCTCGCGCTCATTGGCGTGCCTCCTCCTTCGAGGGAATCGTGCGCCCATGCGGATCGACCCTTGGATAGTCGAGGCGCTGGTCGAGACGGTCGACCAGCCCTTCGCTCAAATAGTGTTCCATCAATTCGGCATCGTCATGCACATGGTCATCGGCGTAGTCAGCCGCCCGATTCAGGTAAAGTTCCCAAAGGCGGTGATTGCGAATCAGTGTGCGGGCCCGCCGCGCGCCTTTGGCGGTGAGGACCACCTGACAGTGCTCCAGGGCAGCGGTCCGTGGCGACGGAACAAGCTTGGCAAAACCCTCGGCTTGCAGGCGCTTGAGGCGGGATTCGACTTCTTCGAGGGATTCGTTGCGGTGACGGGAAAGGCCCAGCAAGGACAGGGCCACGGTCTCCGCATGGCCCTCCCCTTCACGAAAGCGGTAAATGGAAGCCAGAGTGTTTTCGAGCGCCATGCGGCGCCTGCGGCTGATTCTTCGAAGCTTTTCCAATACCCATCCGTAGCGGGGACTGAAGAACCATGCCGCAATAAAACCCAGGCTCGACACCAGAACGATGAAAGGCCCCGTCGGCAAGCCGGCACCGAGGAATGAAAGATAGCACCCAATCAGGCCGGCAAGCATCCCAAAAACACAGGCAAGGCCGATCAATCGGTGCATACGGTCGGTCAACATATAGGCCGTCGCCGCTGGTGTAATCAGCATTGCGGACACCAAGACAACCCCGACAGCCTGCAGCGAGGCAACGATGGCAAACGACAGTAGCAGGAAAAACAATCCATTGAACCAGCGAACTGGAATACCCGAAACCCGGGCAAAGGTTTCGTTAAAACTGATGACTAGAAACTCTTTGTAAAAGACCGCAACAAGAGCCAAGGCAACCCCGGAAACCACAGCCAACACTTGAATATCCGTTCCGGTCAACGCTGAAGCCTGACCAAACAACATCTTGTCCAGCCCTGCCATATCGCCCACGGCCTGCCGCTGCACAAAGGTCAGCAGGCACACTCCAAGCCCATAAAACCCGGCAAGCACCATGCCCATTGCGGCGTCTTCCTTTAAACGGGTTGTAGCCGTCAACCAGCGAACCAGCATGACGCCGAGATAGCCGGCCAATACCGCACCTATTAGGATGGCCACCGGATCCTTGCTGAGGTTCCAGATAAAGCCCATCGCTACTCCAGGCAGCACCGCGTGCGAAAGGGTATCCCCAAACAACGACAGGCGCCGCACCATGATAAAACTCCCCATCAAGCCGCAGGCAAGGCCGAGCAAAAGGCAGCCCGCCACGGCAACCCGCACGATCGGATCACCGAAGCTAAAAAAACGAAGGGTCTGGTCCCAGAAGACTTCCATAGCTGAATGTTACCAGATTTAGGAGGAACGCTGCTGGATCCGCTCGCTCGCGGCCTGAGTCAGCAATGTCAAACGTCCGCCGTAGGCCCGGTGCAGGTTTTCTTCTGTAAAAACCTCCTGAGTAGGCCCGGACGCGATGACCCGCATATTCAAAAGCACCAGTTGATCAAAATACTGGGCTGCCGTGGTCAGGTCGTGGTGCACCACAATCAAGGTTTTCCCCTGATCCCGCATCTTGCGCAGAATCGTGATTATGGCGGCCTCGGTGGCCGCATCTACGCCCACAAATGGCTCGTCCAGAAAATACAGATCCGTCTCCTGTGCCAAGGCCCGGGCAAGAAAGATGCGTTGCTGCTGACCTCCTGACAATGCGGCGATCTGCCGATCCGCATAGGCCTCCATATTGACCATGCGCAAACAATCCATCGCCATTTCACGGTCGGCTTTGCCGGGCCTGCGAAAAAGCCCGAGCTTTCCATAGCGCCCCATAAGCACCACATCGAGTGCGTTGACCGGAAAGTCCCAATCAACGGATTCGCGCTGAGGCACATAACCCGCCCGCCGAATCGCCTTGCGGCCGCGCTGGCCAAAGAGCTCGACCCATCCGGATTCCAGCGGGATCAAACCCATGCAGGCTTTGATAAAGGTCGACTTGCCCGCTCCGTTCGGACCCAGCAAGCCGACAATGGATCCGGCATGCACGGTCAGATCGACCCCATACAAAACCGGCTTGCGGCTGTAGATCACGGTCAAGTCATGGGTTTCAAGAACAGGTTTCATAAGCCCAAAGCATCGACAATGGTTAAAACGTTGTGGCGGAAAGCACCGGTATACGTGCTCGGATCGTAGCGCATACCCGTTGGGCTGTGCAGCACCTCGCCCGGAGTTCCAGTGGAATCCGAATACAGCGAACCGCCGATGCGCACACCGGAATCCTGACTGATACGGCGAACCGCCGCGGAGGACACACTCGTCTCAACAAATACCGCAGGAATGGACTGCCCGCGAACGCGGTCCACAATTCGGGTGATGTCGGACAAGCCCGCCTCCCCTACCGTGGAGATGCCTTGCACCCCGATCACCTCAAGGTCGTAGGCACGGCCAAAATATTGAAAGGCGTCATGACTGGTAATCAATATCCGGCGCTCCGGTGGAATCTTAGCCAGCGATGCGGCCGCCCATTCATGCAGGGATTCATAGGATGCGCTCAAGGCTTCCCCGCGAGCGGTAAAGTGTTCGGCATTCGATGCATCCAACTCTGACAAGACCCGCACCACCGAGTCCACTGCCCGTGCCCAAAGTCGCGGATCAAACCAGATATGGGGATCGGCCTGGTTGGGATTGTCTTCATCCTGCAGCAAGTATTCCGTCGGAATCGATTCCGCCACAGCTACCGCCCGCGTGCCACGCCGTTCCAGACGCCGCAGAACATCTGCCATGCGGCCCTCGAGGCCCAGACCATTGAAAAAAACAACGTCCGCCCGCATGAGGTGATTCACATCCGCGATCGTTGGCTTGAACATATGTGGATCCACGCCGTGCGGAATCAATCCGACCACTTCAACGTCCTCGCCCCCGACCGAACGAACCAGATCCGCAACAAATGTCGACGTAGCCACCGCGCGCACCGGCCCCGCCAGCAGAAACGAAGGCAGTAATAAAGCGACAAAGATGAGCCAAATTCGCATAGGGCCCAAACAAAGCAAGATAGCAATACATGTCAAACGATTAACTTTGACTATTCAAAATAATGTTTTGACACAGAAGCCACATTTATACAGAAAACCTTCTTCGCATGGCTTCGATCACGATAGAAAACTACCTCAAGCAGATTCTACTCCTCAGCGACGAATTGGCCAACGAGCGCGTTCCCATGGGCAAGCTCGCTGAACGTATGCAAGTAGTGCCAGGCACGGCCACCACAATGGTCAAGGCGATGGACCGATCGGGCTGGCTCAACTACATTCCCCGCGAAGGGGTTTCCCTGACAGAAGAAGGCAACCAGCTTGCACTGAAGGTGCTACGCAAACACCGGGTGGTTGAGATGTTTCTGGTTGAAGCCCTGAAACTCGATTGGTCGGAAATCCATCAGGAAGCTGAAGCGCTCGAACACGCGATCTCGGATAAAGTACTCGACCGTATGGACGAATACCTGGGACGGCCAGCCTACGATCCCCACGGCGATCCCATACCGACACGGCTGGGCGAAATCAAAGCCCGTAAACTCCAGGCACTCAGCGAATGCCAAAAAGGTCAAACCGTCCGCATCGCCCAGATCAAACAACAGGACGCCAGATTTCTCCAATTTCTCGACCGCACAGGACTAACACCGGGAAGTACAATCCGGGTCCTGGACCACGATGCCACCGCCGATCTCCATCAACTGGAAACCGTACCCGACGGCAGAAAAATGCATTTGGGCGGCAAAGCCGCCGAATCGATCTGGGTAAGCCCCAAAGGCTGAAAAGCCCAAATCCTTACTTAGCCGCTTTGGTAGCCTCGTAAAGGCGCTTTTCCTTAACCTTGTTGGCAGCCTTGCCAATCCGGTCACGCAGGTAATACATACGGGCGCGCATTGTAACCGACTCTCGGTCGACTTCAATCTTCTCAATGTTGGGGCTGTGCACTGGGAACACACGCTCAACACCCTCACCAAAACTGATGCGGCGAACCGTAAAGGTTTCATGGATTCCAGATCCCTTGCGAGCGATCACAATCCCGGCAAAGACTTGGATACGCTCCTTGTTGCCTTCACGCACACGGGTGTGAACACGGACGCCGTCACCAACCTTAAAGTTGCTGCGGTCGTCTTTGAGTTGATCTGCGGTAATTTCGTTAATGATCGAATTCATGTCTCTGGATCCGGTTGGTCGATTAAATCTGGTCGGCGTTGTTTAGTTTTAGCGATGCGCTGTTCTTCCCTCCACTGCTCAATCGCAGCGTGGTTTCCTGATAACAGGACCTCGGGAACGCCCCTCCCCTCGAATTCGACAGGCCGGGTGTATTGAGGAAAACCGAGAAGATTGCGTTGGAAACTGTCTTGCGTCAAGGACTTTTCTTCACCCAAAACACCGGGTATAAAGCGGGCCACGGCGTCGATTAAAACGGCTGCCGGAAGCGTTCCGTTGGTGAGGATATAATCCCCGATACTGATCTCCCGATCGATCCGGGTATCGCGAATGCGTTGGTCAATTCCTTCGTAATGGCCACTGACCAAAATCAGGTGTTGCTGCTGAGACAGCTCCTTCGCCAGCGGACTGGTCAACGGCTCTCCGTCTGGAGTAAGGTAGATGACCGTCGACCGTTTCTGCTTCAATTCATCAATGGCTGCGGCCAAAGGTTCCGGCTTCATCACCATTCCGGCTCCGCCACCAAAAGGACGGTCATCGGTGATGTTCCATTTATTGTGCGCCCAATCTCTCAGATTGCGCACATCTACGGACAAAAGTCCCCGTTCGACGGCTTTTCCAAGCATGCTTTCCGCCATGTAGCCGGAGATCATCCCCGGAAACAGCGTAAGCACATCCACCGTGAGCACGGCGGCCACCGTCATCGCCTCCTAAATTGAAGCCGTTCCGCTTAAGCGGACTCGCCTTCACCCGCTGCAACCGCAGGGGTTTCGCGACGGGCGCGTTTGAGCAGAGAGCGGGCAGTGTCCGTAGCCTGGGCACCGACGCTGATCCAATAATCGGCGCGCTCGAGATTGAGGTTCACCTGTTTGGAAGCGTCCTTGTTCTTAGGGTCATAGGTGCCCAGAACTTCGACAAAGCGACCGTCTCGGCGACAGCGGGAATCAGCCACAACCATCCGGTAGTGTGGATTGTGGGCGGAACCTCCGCGTTGCAAACGTATCTTTAAAGCCATCTTGAGAAATTGAGTTGAATGAAACCGACGAAAAAAGAACGCCGGAGGAAGAGAGTCAAGACTTTCCTTGGATTAATCCTCTTTGATCTGGGTCTCGAGCAGGGTCATCACCTTTGCCGCCGACTCCGTAATGATGGTGCCCGGGCCAAAAATGGCCTGTGCGCCGTTCTCATAAAGGAAGGCATAGTCCTGAGAAGGGATCACACCGCCGCAGACAACCAGAATGTCTTCGCGGCCATGATCCTTCAGTGCCTTTACAAGCTGTGGCAGCAATGTTTTGTGGCCTGCGGCCAGGGAGCTCATGGCGACCACGTGTACGTCATTTTCAACGGCTTGTGCGGCGGTTTCCTCCGGAGTCTGGAAGAGCGGACCCACGTCGACGTCAAAACCCATGTCGGCGAAGGCGGTGGATACCACCTTGGCGCCGCGGTCGTGACCGTCCTGCCCCATCTTGGCGACAAGGATACGGGGACGGCGTCCCTCCTGTTCGGCAAAAGCATCGGTGCGGGCACGGATTTTTTGAATCTGATCGCCCTGACCGAATTCGCTGCTGTAGACGCCGCTCACCGAGCGGATCACTGCCTTGTGGCGTCCATAAACTTTTTCCATGGCATCGGATATTTCGCCCAGAGTTGCCCGGGCCTGAGTGGCTTCAATGGCGAGGGCCAACAGGTTTTCGTCAATCTCCCCGGCTGCGGCTTTGGTAATTTTCTCCAAAGTTGCCCGGCACTTAGACTCATCCCTTTCGGCCTTCAGTTTTTTCAGTCGGAGAATCTGCGACTCGCGCACGGCTGAGTTGTCAACATCGAGGATGTCGATTGGATCCTCGCGGTCGAGGCGATACTTATTGACGCCGATAATGGCTTCACGGCCACTGTCGATCCAAGCCTGACGCCGAGCGGCGGCTTCCTCAATGCGCATTTTCGGCAAACCGGTCTCAATGGCCTTGGCCATTCCGCCGAGTTCCTCGACCTCCTCGATGTGTGCCCAAGCGCGTTCCTTTAAGGAATGGGTCAAGGCTTCGAGGTAGTAGCTGCCGCCCCAGGGGTCGATGATCTTGCACATGCCGGTTTCCTCGGAAAGGAAGAGCTGGGTATTGCGGGCAATCCGGGCCGAGAAGTCTGTCGGCAAGGCAATGGCCTCGTCGAGCGCATTGGTATGCAGGCTCTGAGTGTGGCCCATAGTTGCGGCCATGGCCTCCACACAGGTGCGAGTCACATTATTGAAGGGATCCTGCTCAGTCAGGCTCCAGCCGCTGGTCTGTGAGTGGGTGCGCAGGGCGAGGGATTTCGGATTCTTCGGTTTAAAGTCCTGCACAATCTTCGACCAAAGCAAACGGGCCGCCCGCATCTTCGCGACTTCCATAAAGTAATTCTTCCCCTGGGCCCAGAAGAAGGACAGGCGTGGAGCAAAGGCATCCACAGGGATTCCGGCCTGAATTCCGGTACGCAGGTATTCGAGACCATCGGCCAGAGTATAGGCCATTTCGAGATCAGCGGTCGCACCGGCCTCCTGCATGTGGTAGCCGGAAATCGAAATCGAATTGAATTTCGGCATCTTTTGCGAGGTGAAGGCAAAGATGTCCGCGATAATTTTCATACTCGGCAAGGGCGGATAGATATAGGTATTCCGCACCATGTATTCCTTTAAAATATCATTCTGAATAGTGCCGCTGAGCTCTTCCAGCTTCGCGCCCTGCTCCATTGCGGCCACAATATAGAAGGCCAACACCGGCAGCACGGCGCCGTTCATGGTCATTGAAACGGAGACCTTGTTCAGCGGAATCCGGTCGAATAGCACATTCATATCGAGGATCGAGTCGATGGCTACGCCAGCCTTACCCACATCGCCAACCACGCGCTCGTGATCGCTGTCGTAGCCCCGGTGCGTCGCCAGATCAAATGCTACGGAAAGCCCTTTCTGGCCGGCTGCCAGGTTGCGGCGATAGAACGCGTTGGACTCCTCCGCTGTCGAAAAGCCTGCGTATTGGCGCACGGTCCAGGGGCGAAACACATACATTGTCGCGTACGGCCCGCGCAGAAAGGGGGCGATCCCGGCCTGGTATCCGAGGTGTTCCATGCCCTTAAGGTCGCCCGCATCGTAGACCGGCTTCACCGGAATCCGCTCCATTGTGTCCCAGACCAGGTCTTCGGCCCGTTTGCCGGTTTGCTGCTCCAGGCGGTCCTTCCATGCAGCATAGCCAGTTCGGCTCGCATCGGCCTCGGACTGCCAGTTGATTTCACTGAAATTGGGTCGGGTACTCATATGATTGCTTCTCCAAAATCTTTCGGGGCCACCCGCTCGAGCAGGGCCTCGTTCATTTCATAATTGTTCACACGCACATGCACAAAGTCGTCGAATCCAGCTGCCCGCAGCTCTGCTTCCCGCTCACCGGGGGCACCTGCCATCAAGAGGTAGAGGTGAGGTCGAGCCTGTTTCAAAGCCTGGGCAAGCTTGACCGCCTCGGCCGCGTAGGTTTCGTCGTCCGAAGTCAGCACCGCGACAGATGCATTGCTGGTTTCAACCGCCACAAGCAATTCGGGCAGAGAATTAAAGTCCTGATCGTTCAGCACTTTGAAACCGCCCGTTTGGAAAAATGCGCTGGTCCAGTCGGCACGAATCCGGTAGGCCCGCGACGGACCGTAGTTCAACTGCAGAATCACGGGCGCTTCGCCTTTGGCCAGTTTCCAGTTTTCCGACTGAGTCCGCAGGCGCTCGAAATCCTCCGCCGCCCGCCGAAACGGTATCGTCGGTGCGGATTCACTGCCATTTGCGGAGGCATACCAAGCTGAATGCAATTCGCCCAGCGTCGCCCCTCGACGGGCGGCCTCAACCGCCAGTTCCATGCGTTCCAATCCAAATGCAGGCACTTCGCGCAGGTCCGCAATCAGACTTGCAGCCTCGGAGGATGCACGCGCCTCCTTCAAGGCAGCCAGGCGCTGGCGCAGGATTGCTTCGTAATCCACCTTCCGCCCATCCAGTCGCGACTCGCCCGCCATCGGATAGACATTGGAGCCAACCAGGACATCCTTGCGCTTCTGCATGTTCTTCAGCTTCACGCTCCGCATCGACTCTACAGCTGCCTGCGGAATGCCACGGTCCAGCGCATCCGCCATTCCGGCTCCCGCCTCAATTTCCTGAAACTGTTTCCAAGCCTGCTCGGCCATTTGCGCGGTCAGCGATTCGACTGCCCAGGAACCTCCGGCAGGATCCACCACCTTACTCAGATGGCATTCTTCAGACAGAATTGCATGAGTATTGCGAGCGATGCGCCGCGAAAAGGTGTCACTTTCGCGAATCACTTCATCAAACGGGCCAACATGCAGGCTGTCGCAACCACCAACCACTGCCGAGAAGGCCTCCGTCGTGGTCCGCAGCATATTTACATAGGGATCGTAGAGGGTTTTATTCCACAGACCTGTGCGCGCGTGCAGGTGCAGGCGACGGTCAGCCTCCGCGACCCCAAAACTTTCCAAAACCCGGTTCCACAACATGCGAAAAGCACGGAACTTGGCGATTTCGACAAAGAACTGCGGACCTACGGAAAGCGAAATCCGCATGTGGGCCGCAATCTCAGCGGGATTCAGTCCACGCTCGCTCAAGGCACTCAAATACTCCACTCCAGTCGCCAGCACATAAGCCAGCTCCTGCGCCGAAGAAGCACCGCCATTGTGGTAAACATGACCCTGCACGCCGATGGATTTAATGCCCGGAGCCTCAGACTTCACATACTGGGTCAAGGCCGCCATTTCGTCGTAGGCATCATCCAGAGAACAAGGCAGAGAACCGCCCTCGGCCAACAGACCGAGAGGATCATTGTCAAATGCGCCCCGCAGTTCCCTGAGACGGAAGCCCGCCTTGCGCACATAAGCGAAATACAAGGCCGCCAAGGCGCCTGTCGCCAGGCCCGAACGCCAGTAGATCGAAATCCAGTCCAAACGAACATCGCGCAACAGCCGGCTGAGGTCGTCAAGCGAAGACAGCGAAACGCCGCAGACACCGACGGTCCGCGCCTGCTCGGCGTCCGCGTCGAGGCCACGCCGCCCATTGCTGTCGAGCCACAAATTCAGTTCATCCTGACCGCCGCCCAGTCCTTCATGAATCAAAGCATTGAGACCGTCGGGCGTAGGCGCGGACAACTCCTGCGATACCAGCCAGGACGCTTCGCGGTAGCCTTCGGCACGCATGCCGCGCACACGACTACCCAACCCCGGAAGGTCGTCCTTCCAAAGCATTCCATGCAGGTGCTGCTGCAGGTAAATCGGCTGGAGGTCAAAGCCCTCATAAGTCGGGGTGATCAGCGTTTTCTCAAAAGAACGCCCCTTCAACAGAACCTCGGCCGCCTCCTTCCACTGCTCATAGCTGTGCGGAGGGAATTGGCTCAGGAGTTTGCGGTCGGAGCTCGAAGATGGTTGTTGCGGATCATTCATAGAAAAAAGGCGGGTTTCCAGTTATCCATATCAATAACTTATTCTAATTCTGCAAGAAATTTCGTTAAGCAGAGTTAATTTTAAGCTTGAATTTTAAGCGGATTTAAAATGATCTTCAGATCGTCCGGAGAATAAGGCATTCTCATGCTCTGACCCAACCACAAAATTCAGATAAAAGCGCCCACCCATGATCCAGCAAATCGACCATATTGGAATCGCAGTCCGCTCACTTGACGAGGGCATTGCCTATTATGAAAACGTAATGGGACTGAGCTGCGAAGGCCGCGAGGAAGTCACCTCCCAAAAAGTCCGCACCGCTTTCTTCCATGTGGGTGAAGTCCACATCGAATTACTTGAGCCCACCGACCCGGAGAGCCCGATCGCCAAATTTCTCGAGAAAAACGGCGAGGGCATCCACCACATCGCTTTTCGCACGGACGACATTGAAGGCCAGCTCAATAAGGCAGCCGAGGCTGGCTGCCGCTTGATCCACGAGAAACCCTTTCCCGGAGCAGCCAATAAACTAGTGGCCTTCCTCCACCCCAAGTCGACCCACGGGGTATTGACCGAATTCTGCGCCTGCAACAAGGACTCCTGAAGCGAACTTGCAACGAACGTCTCAACCGAAATAAAGCACCATGCCCATTGACCCTGAAATACTGAAGGACCTCCAAAAGCGCCGCGACGCCGCGATGCTCGGTGGAGGTAAGGACAAGCTCGACGCACGCAAGGAAAAAGGCGTGTTGTCAGCACGCGAACGCCTTAATCTCCTATTCGATGCCGATACCTTCCAGGAATTCGGCATGCATGCCCGCCATAGCTGCAAGAGCTTTGGCATGGACAAAAAAGATCTGCCTGGCGACGGCGTAGTCACCGGCATCGGCTATGTCAACGGACGGCCAGTGGCAGCATTTGCGCATGACTTCACCGTCGGCGGCGGTGCCTTGGGGCGCATTCATGCGCGCAAGGTCTGCAACCTGATGGATTATGCAATGAAGGCCGGCATGCCAGTGGTTGGAGTCAACGACTCCGGCGGCGCACGCATTCAGGAAGGAGTGGACTCCCTTTCCGGCTACGGCCAGATATTCTTCCGTAACGTCCAGCTTTCTGGACTCGTCCCGCAGATTGCAATCATTGCAGGCCCCTGTGCCGGAGGCGCTGCCTACTCGCCTGCCCTCACCGACTTTCTGATCATGACCCGCGAGAACGCTAACATGTTCATCTGCGGCCCACAGGTTATCAAGGCGGCCACAGGTGAAAATGCGAAGCTCGAGCAATTTGCGACAGCCCAGGCCCACGCAAGCGTTAGCGGCAACATCCACATGATTGCCGACAACGATGCGCATGCAATCGAGCTGGCGAAGGAGCTGATGTCCTTCCTGCCATCAAACAACCTCGATGACCCGCCGCATAAACCGACGCCGGACCTCAGCCTGGATGCAATAGAGCGTTTCAACGAAATCATCCCTGCGGACCCCAAGTCGCCATTTGATGTGCTCGACGTCATCGATGTGCTTGTGGACGACGCCCATTTCTTTGAAATCATGCCGGATTTCGCCCGCAACATTGTCACCGGCTTTGCCCGCATCGATGGTGTGGTCGTTGGCATTGTCGCCAATCAGCCCAAGGTCAAGGCGGGCTGTCTGGACATCGATGCTTCGGATAAATCCGCCCGCTTTGTGCGCGTCTGCAACATCTACCAGGTGCCAATCGTATCCCTCGTCGATGTCCCCGGATTCTTCCCAGGACTGGCTCAGGAACGCGGTGGAATCATCCGTCACGGGGCAAAGATGCTGTTTGCCTACGCATCCGCGACGGTTCCCAAGATCACTTTGATCATGCGTAAAGCCTACGGCGGCGCCTACCTCGCCATGTGCAGCTCGGACCTTGGCGCAGATCTGGTCTACGCCTGGCCCACAGGCGAAATCGCGGTGATGGGTGCGGATGGAGCTGTCGACATTATTTTCGGCAGAGAGCTGAAGCAGTCCGACGATCCGGCCAAAGCGAAAGCTGATCTGGTGGCGAATTACCGGGATGAATTCGCCTCCCCATACCAAGCGGCTGGCAACGCTCTGATTACCGATGTCATCGATCCTGCGAACACAAGAGGAATCATTTCGCTTGGCTTACGCTCATTATTGTCCAAACGTGAAACCCGCCCACCGAAAAAACACGGTAATATCCCTCTCTAATCCCCTAGATTGTACATGCCAACCATTCACGTTTTAGCTAACGCATTCACTGAATCCCTCGAACACATCGTCGGCTTCCTGAGTGTGCTTATCACGCTGACGGTGCTCTGGATGCTGACGCTGCTGATTGGAAAATACTTCAGCAATTCAGCCAACCGCAAAGCAGCGTCAGCAGCAAAAGCCCAGCCACCGGCCAAAGCCGAAGCCTCAGGGCCGCCAGCGGCAGGCCAGGATGCGGTTTCCGATGAAGAAATCGCCGCCGTCGCGGCCGCGACCTATCTCCTCCTGGGCAGCGGGCATCGTATTGTGTCGATCCAGAGCAGCAGCACCAGTTGGAGCCAGGAAGGCCGTCGTCAGCACTTTGCTTCCCACAAGATTCGTTAAATCCCACCCATAATTTCCCTTCATGAAAAAACAGCTCCGTATCACGGTTAATGGTAAAACTTTTGAGGTCGTCGCCGAGGTTCTCGATCAAGGCGGCAGCACTGCAACTCCCGCGCCCGCAAGCCGCGCATCAAGCCGGTCATCCGCCCCGGCTGCAGCAGCCGCCCCAGTGGCCAGCGCAGCCCCAGCTCCCAGCGGAGGCGACGGCGAACTTCTCAGCCCACTGGCCGGCAAAGTGGTCTCCATCGACAAGGCAGTTGGCAGTGAGGTCGCGGAAGGCGACACGGTTATGACTCTGGAAGCGATGAAGATGAACACCTCGGTGCAAGCCGACCGTGCTGGAAAAATCGAAAAGGTACTGGTTGCTGCCGGTGATTCCGTCGAAGAAGGCCAGGCCCTCCTCATCATCTCTTAATTTGCCGGGGTTCGAAACAAACCCGTTAACGGAAACACTGGAAAGGCATTGTAATGGACCTCGTCCTGGAAACACTGGAAACAACCGGATTCGCCCAATTGAACTGGGGAATGATCTTTATGTGGGTCATCCTCGGGGGGCTGTTTTACCTCGCCGTTGTCAAAGGATTCGAACCGCTTTTGCTGGTCCCGATCGCCCTCGGCGGTATGCTGGCAAACCTGCCGATCGAGGACGTCATCATGCGGCCTCCGCACTTTGATGAAGTCGGCAACCTGATCGAGCCCGGCGGGCTTTTCTATTACATCACCCAAGGCGTTCGTCTGGAGCTCTTTCCTCCGCTGATTTTTCTGGGCGTGGGTGCCCTGACGGATTTCGGACCGCTAATTGCCAACCCGCGCATGCTTCTACTCGGGGCCGCTGCTCAGTTTGGTATTTTTGCGACCTTCTTTGGTGCTGTTGGCAGCGGTATGTTCACGATCAATGAAGCAGCTGCAATTGGTATTATAGGTGGTGCGGACGGTCCGACTTCGATCTTCGTCGCCAATAAATTGGCTCCGGAATTGATGGGTGCGATCGCTGTTGCCGCCTATTCATATATGGCACTGGTACCGATCCTGCAGCCACCGATCATGCGCATGCTGACGACTCAGAAGGAGCGCAAGATCCGGATGAAATCCCTTCGCAAAGTGAGCAAAGCGGAAAAGCTGGTTTTTGCCGTGGTGGTCATGCTTTTTTGCCTGATCATCGTGCCTTCCGCCGCACCACTAATCTCCATGCTTTTCATCGGCAACTTCCTGCGGGAATGCGGTGTCACCGAGCGCCTGAGCAAGGCAGCCCAGAACGAAATTATCAATATCGTCACGATCTTCCTCGGCCTCACGGTGGGCTTGAAGATGACCTACTACAACATTCTCGATCCCCGCACCCTCGGCATTCTGGTGCTGGGCGTGGTCGCCTTCCTCATCGCAACGGCCTCGGGCGTGATCATGGCCAAGCTGATGAATCTCCTCAGTAAGCAGAAGATCAACCCCCTGATCGGCTCCGCCGGCGTCAGTGCTGTGCCGATGGCGGCACGCGTCAGCCAGGTTGAAGGCCAACGCGCCGATCCGGGCAACTTCCTTCTCATGCACGCCATGGGCCCGAATGTGGCCGGTGTAATTGGCAGCGCCCTTGCAGCTGGTTACTTCATTGCCGTGCTGTCGTAAAGACACGCCGGATCAATTCGAGAACAACTGCAATTGCGCCGGATTCTCGTCGCTGATAGCCGGAAACCGCAGGCCTGCTCCGATCAGGCGCACGGCGTGGGGACTTCTGCCAAAGGCTGTTTCGAGCAGCGCCTGAAAGCTTTCCCGCTCGATTTGCTTCCCTGCTGAGCTGCAGGTGGTCGTCTGGAAGTTGGCAAACTTGAGTTTGACCCAGATTCCCCGAAAGGGGCGCCTACCCTCACGCCGTTCCCAGTCCTCTTCGAGTTCCCGCAGGATGTCGTCCAATGCGGCTGTGCAGGCTTCCAGGGTTTGCAGGTTGCTTTCGTAGGTGCGCTCGACGCTGATAGATTT
>JAFIGG010000103.1 GCA_020831485.1 Opitutales bacterium | reverse complement strand
GTTATAAAAATGTAATTGTCAACGAAAACCTTTTCAGCATCAAGTTTTTGCAAACCTCCTTATTCCGTGTGTCTAAAATAAGGGTTACCGGCCCATCCAAGTGGCTTTGGATCTGCATGTCTCCTCCGAATATGCCGCAGGCGATTTCGCGGCCCAGTTCAGTTGCAAGACTCAGCTTCGCCAGCTCATAGAGGGCTTCCGCTCGCTCGGGTGGCGCCGCACGATTGAAAGAAGGGCGACTGCCCTTCTTCAGGCTGCCAAACAACGTGAACTGACTTATCAGCAGAATTTCGCCCTGGATGTCCAGCAGGGAACGGTTCAGTTTGCCCGCTTCATCCTCAAAACAGCGGATTTGCACTATTTTTCGGCTGATCCATTGCAGTTCCGCTTCCGTGTCGTCGGTCTGAACTCCCAGCAGAACCAACAAGCCCTGCCGAATTGAACCCGTCACCGATCCCTCGACGGCCACCGAAGCCGACTGGACGCGTTGAATAATCGCTCGCATTGTAATACCTTGTTCTTTTCTATCGGGAACACAAAGTCTCTGTTGGAACACCAACCCTTTTTGAAACTATGATCACACGTAGAATTGGCAGACTCCTCCGCGGAAAAGCAACGCCTTTCCATCTTTTCACCGCAACCATACTGGGTGGGCTTTATGCATTTTATCCAGGATTTCAGCAGGCACCCCTACTGGGGCTGCTGTTTCCACTGCTGGTCATACTGATCAACGCCAACATTTTTGTCTTCGGCGTCGCCATGGTGCTGGGCCAGATTCTGCACTGGATTCTGCTGCCGGTTCAATTCCATCTGGGTGTCTGGTTGATTGAAGGCCCACTCTCAGGCCTTTTCGCGCTCATTGCGAATGCGCCAATAACCGCATGGATGGGACTCGAATACTATGTCGTCTCATCCGGCCTGCTGTTTGGCCTGCTATTCGGCCTCGGCGCCGGCTGGCTGTTTAGCTCCCGCCTGCAGAAGTTTCGGAAAAAGATGGGGCAGCTGGAGCAAGGTTCAGAAAAATACAATAAGTTAATGGCGCGGCGCTCCGTGAAAATTCTGGGATGGATTCTATTTGGCGGGACCAAGGCCCTGGCCGACTGGAATAAGTTGACCGAAAAACGCATCGGCAACCCACTGCGGCCGCTGGGCCTGATTCTGGTCGCAGCGGCACTCACCCTTGTGATTATCGCCGGCATGTTCTTCGATTCGGCCATAATCAACGCAGCTGCCCGCGACCAATTGACCCGCATCAACGGAGCCACGGTGGATGTGGGAAAGGTTGATTTTGCGCCCTTTCGCGGCCACCTGAAAATTGCCTCTCTGGCCCTCGCCGACCCGGAAGAGCTCGACTACAATCGATTCAGCTCAGGTAAAATCGAAGCGAGTTTCAGCATTCAGGATCTCCTGCGTCGACGATTTGCGATCGAATCCCTGCAGGTCCACGAACCGCGCAGCGGAACCGAACGCAGGGTTGCAGGTCGTCTACATGAACGCCCGGATCCGGACAGCGAAGAACTACCCGAGGAGCTCGAAGAAGGGGTCGAAAACTTTGAGTTACTGGATTGGATTGAGGATGCCCGCGTCTGGCGCGACCGTTTACGCCTCGCCCACCGACTCTACCGCGAATGGGGGCCGCGCCTGCGTTCAGAGACCGATCCTGAAGAAGAGCGTATTGGCTGGCGGGACCGTCTCGCCGAACGCGCCGCCGCAACCGGTTATGCCCGAGTCCAATCTCCAAACCTGATCCGCACAGCCCCGAGGTTCATGATTCACGAAGCCCAGGCGCTGGATTTCCGTGTGCGCGGCCAGGATGCCCTGCGCTTTCACTTCTCAGGCTGGAACCTTGCCAGCGAGCCGCACCTGACTGAAGAGCCGGGCCGCCTCTGGTTGCGCAGCGATGCCGAGGACCTCAGCGTTGACCTGCGCCTTCACCCTGATGGTGAAAGTGTACTGCCCATGCTCCAACTGAAGCAAACCGGGATTTCGGTGGAAGAATTGCGGGCCTCAATGAGCGACCCCAACCGCTTCCCCATCCAATCCGGCACCATCGATATCCATGCGGACGGTGAATTCGATCCGGACTCCCTGAGACTCCCAGTCACTGTGACGCTTAGAGACGCACGTATTGAGGCCTTCGGGCAGGATGTCCGGGTCAGCAATCTGGAAATCCCGGCCACCTTGACCGGCAGCCTCTCCAGTCCAAAAATCCGCCTCCACACGGATGCCTGGGAACAAGCGATCAGGGATGCGGCTGGGGGCGAATTACGTCAACGGGCAACGGATGAACTCCGTCGCCGACTCCCATTCTAAATGGAAAATGGAGGCGCGGGCCGGAATCGAACCGGCGATAGAGGTTTTGCAGACCTCGGCCTTACCACTTGGCTACCGCGCCACAAAAATCAAAAACAGAGAAGAAGCCCGTATCTCAGACAAGGTCAACTCCGATTTCGATTTTTTCTCCAATTAATCAGGATTTTTGCCCGATTTCCGTAAGCAATTCCTGAAACCAGGGCGTGTTCACATCGAAGGGTTTTCCGCCTTTAATGCGCTCAAATTCGATCGCCCGCAGACGGTTGTCCTGGTCCTCATCGTGGCCGATCACCCCACCCTCACGGCGCAAGGCGCACTCAACAGCTGTATCCACACAGCTCTTGATCAGGCGAACGTCTTCCTCGTTGGCTTCAGCCGCACGCGAAAAATAGCCACTTTTTTGAACTAAAACCTTCTCGGCACCAATGCGCGCAGCAATCTTTTCCGCGAAGTATTTACCCGGATTGACCGCGTCCAGCTTGACGTGACCGAAGGCATCCCGGGGCACTTCTTCGCCGTCGGCTTCCATCTGCTTGACGATATCCTCAACTCCCGCGCCCTCGCTGATAAACAGGTTCACGTTGTCGATATCGTCCATGATGCCTTTCAGGCGTTTGCACTCCGCATCAATATTCAGTGACATTTCCGGAATGTAGATGCCATGTATTTCCAAGCGTTCCTTGTCCAGACCCAGCTCGGGAATGTAGGCATCGTGGTCGATATTCTCCATGTATTCCAGTGCAGTTGCAGCTGTCAACCAGCCGCAGTGACGCCCCATGACTTCGTGCACAATCAGCATCCGTGGGTTGGCATTGTGCTCATTCACCACGTTTTCAAAAAAGGCCGCACCCTGCTCGGCAGCGGTGTAAGCACCCAGGCTCTGGCGAATTGGATAGACATCGTTATCGATCGTCTTCGGCAAGCCAATCACGGTAAGGTCGTAGTCATTCTGCTTGAGAAAGGCCGCGAGGTCCGCTGCAGCTGTATTGGTATCGTCACCACCAATCGTATGCAGAACATCCACACCATCCTTGATCAATTGGTCGGCAGCCACCTTGCGTGGGTCGTCGCCTTCCTTGACCAGACCGCGTTTCACGCAGTCTTTAACATTGGACAATTTAACCCGGCTGTTGCCAATTGCACTGCCACCGTAGCGGTGCAGCAAGTGAGCATCCTCGCGGATTTCGGGAGTAACCGCTATCGAGTCTCCCAACAGCAGACCCTTGTAACCACTGCGGTAACAAATGATTTCAATCGAAGGATCGACCTCGGTATAGCGTTCGATCAATCCACCGACCGCACTGTTGAGGCAGGGGGCCAGCCCGCCGGCTGTCAAAAGGGCCACTTTTTTGGGTTTCTTCATAATCTTGAGGAGGTTAGAGAATTAAGTCGTCGCCAGTCATTGATTTCGGAATATCCAAGCCCATCAGGTGCAACAGAGTCGGCGCGATATCGCCCAGTTTACCTTGGTCTTTAAGACGAATTCCTTCGAGGCCCTTGCCATAAACCACTAGTTCAACTGGATTCAAGGTGTGAGCCGTGTGGGCGCTGCCGGTGTCCGGCACAAACATCTGATCGCTGTTGCCGTGGTCCGCGGTCACAACAGCGGCTCCATCGACCTGGTCGATGGCTTCCAGCAGTTGGCCAACGCAGTCATCGACCGACTCACAGGCCATTATGGCCGCGTCGAGAGAACCCGTGTGCCCGACCATATCCGCATTTGCAAAATTGATAACGATCAGACCGTATTTACCGCTCAGGATCGCTTCCTTTGAGGCTTCGCAAATGCCAAAGGCCGACATCTCCGGCTTCTGGTCATAGGTCGCCACCTCCTGCGGACTGGGAATCAATGCGCGGTCTTCACCTGGAAAGGGCTCTTCCCGGTAATCATTGAAGAAAAAGGTCACATGCGGAAACTTCTCCGTCTCGGCACAGCGAAATTGGGCGATGCCCTTGTCCGCAATGTAGCCACCCAGAATATCGGTCATTTTCGGCGGCTTGAGGAAGATCACTTCATTGCAGAGCCCCTTCTGGTACTCCGTCATCGTAGCGTAGAAAATATTCAGCTTCTGGCCACGGTCAAAGCCCCCAAAATCCTGTTCGATGAAGGCGCGGGTCAATTCCCGTGGACGGTCACCGCGGAAGTTGAAGAAAATCACGGAGTCACCGTCCTGGACCAGACCGACAGGTTTGCCTGCTCCATTGACGACAGCTGTCGGCACGATGAACTCATCACCGTTACGGGAGCTGTCGAGCGGATTGTCGTAGTAATACTGAATCGCCTTTTCCGCAGATTCCGCAGTGCGCTCGATCTTTTGTCCGGTCAGGCAACGGTAAGCACGCTCGACCCGATCCCAGCGGTTGTCCCGGTCCATCGACCAAAACCGGCCACTGACCGAAGCGATCTGGCCCAGGCCGATCTCCTTGCAACGGGACTCCACCTCCTGGATGTAAGCCATGCCCGACTTCGGCGGCGTGTCACGGCCATCTGTGAAGGCATGGATAAACACCTTTTCGATCCCACGCTTTTTGGCCAGTCGCAACAAGCCATAAAGGTGCTCCAGCATCGCGTGCACGCCCGCATCGGAAACCAAGCCCATCAGGTGCAGGGCACCCCCGGTAGACTCAACATTCGTGAAGGCCTTTTTAAGTACCTCATTGGATTCGACCTTTCCATCGGCAAATGCTTTGTCGATGCGTACGATCTCCTGATCAACCACCCGGCCTGCGCCGATGTTCTGGTGCCCGACCTCGGAATTACCCATCACGCCTTCCGGCAGGCCGACATCCAGACCGCTGGCGCCGATTTCGGTGCGAGGCCAGTTGGCCGTCAACCGGTCAGCCACCGGTGTTTTGGCCAGCTTGATGGCATTAAATTCGTCGTGCTCCGCGTTGTGGTTGGATCCCCAACCGTCGCGGATGATCAGAACTACTGGTTTCTTCGACATAATTTGAATCTCTGTTTTCAGTTGTCATGGGCAAAGCCACCCACCCGTCCCTAGCTAAAGTATGAAACCCCGGTGACAAGAAGATACGCGCCCAACAGCAAAAAACCGGTGCCCCGGTGCAATTCCTGACCAGAAAAATGTATCGCAATGCGTAAAATGATGAGAATTCCGGCCATGGCTGGGAATAGGAGTCGGAAAAACTCTGGGCTGGCATACAGACCGGCAGGCGTCACCGCAGCCGCGGCACCGGCGACAAATAACACGTTGAGAATATCCGCTCCGATAATATTGCCCAGGGCAAGGTCACCACGCCCGCGCCGGACCGAAGCCACCGCCGTGACAAGTTCCGGCAGCGAGGTCCCGAAAGCCACAAGTGTCGCCGCGATCAGCGCCTGGGGAACCTCCATTCGCAGTGCCACCTCTTCAACCCCCGGAATCAGCAGGTGGGAAGCGATTACGACCAGAGCAATGGCGAATACAAGCTTGCCCAAGGTCATCAAAGCCCGAACCGGTTCGGCTGCGAGCGGCTCAGCCGTCTCGACCACCGGAACCGACTGCCCACGGCCAGAGCGAAGAGTCCAGGCGAGGTAAACAACCAGAAGTCCGACCAGTAACCAGCCACCCCATTGCGGCAGGCGCCCACCCTCTTCGAATACGTTCACCCCTGTCCCAAAGGGAATGCACAGTCCGATCAACAGGAAAGCGGCGGCAATCTGCAGCCAGCCCTGCCGGTTCACAACGGCCCGATCGAGCGGAATCCGACCAAGCAGCAGGGCGATTCCGAGAATCAATCCCGCATCGCAGATGATCGACCCCACCGCATTGCCAAGGGCTAAATCCGGGTTCCCCTGAACAGCCGCCGTCACCGAAACCGCCGCTTCCGGGAGGGTTGTGCCAAGACTGACAATTGTCGCACCAATCACCATTGGCGCCACCTGCCACTGCCGGGACAGAGCCACTGCCTGAGCGACCAGTATATCCGCCGCTTTCGCCAGCAAAGCCAGCGTTGCCCCTATGAAGAGCAAAAGAGCCCACATTGGCAGACCTGGAATGATGCTTTCGAAAAAGTGTTCCATGAGTTTTTTCTATATCGGACTGCGCTGAGTCAGTGCGTGGCAGATAGCCACAGCCGCCGCATCGGACTCATCAAAGCCAAGGGCATTGGCCAGGTTCAACAAACCTTGCACCTGCTTGGCCACCTGTTCCTTGCTGGCACGACCGAAGCCGGCAACGGACTGCTTGACCCGCAAGGGCGGATATTCGAAGAGCGGAATCCCACGCATTGCCGGCACGGCAATCGCCGCCCCGCGCGCTGCACCTAAAATTTGAGCGGTGCGAAAGTTCTGCACATAAATGGTCTCTTCCACCGCCACCGCATCGCAGGCATACGCATCAAGGGCATCGCTGATGCCCTGTGCAATGCGGCCCAGACATTCAGCGTTCTTCAACTTCGGCGGATTTTTAAGGACCCGACTCGCCACCAGTGAAAACTGCTTTCCGGTAGCATCTACGATCGCCAGGCCCGTTCCACGCAAACTCGGATCAATGCCCAGAATCCGCCCCGAATAAGAACGCTGCGCCTGCAGACTTGAGGCCAAACTCACGCCCTGTGACGAGGCCTTCCCCGCCAACTTCTGTGCCCACATTTGCCGAACCGATGCCCTTGCCATGAGTGCCTGACACCATCAGCAAGCCCCTCTCGTTAGACAAGCAGGAAGTTGCAATTGATCCGACCAAAAAGGTAGGGAGGTTTCGCCGAAACCTCCGCGATCAACCAGAAACTTCCTCCATCGCCACCGGCGGTCTCGGCGAGACCGGCCCCACCTGTTAAGAAAAAAGGTCTTTCCAGAGAGCTGTAAGCCGGATTCTGTCCTCCCGCCTTGCGGCGGGATGGGCATTCATTTATCTATCCCGCTTACGCGGTATTCCCGCCTCGCGGCGGGATGCGACTCACCCGGAGCCATTGGACGGGCCGTCCGACTCCCTATTTGGTCTTGCACCGGATTGGGTTTACCCTGCCCCGTCGGTTGCCCTTCGGGCGGTGGGCTCTTACCCCACCATTTCACCCTTACCCCTCGACAAGCTCAGGGCGGTATATTTTCTGTGGCACTGGCCGTCGCCGAACCTTGAAGTCCGCCTCCCCCGCTTTCACGGGGAATCCTGCCCTATGGTGTCCGGACTTTCCTCTCCCGCGGCGAACCGCGGCAGCGAATGCCCGCTCTCTGGAAAGAGA
>JAFIGG010000017.1 GCA_020831485.1 Opitutales bacterium | reverse complement strand
TACCACTTCTTCCAGTCCGCCGACCCCTACCTCCGCCAAATGGCCCAACTCTACCGATCCGGCCGAGCACCGGCGGAGATCATGAAGACCCTGTCCTGAGGCCTGAGCCAACGAGTTCGGGTTGAGGGAGCATATTCAATCCGATTGCTTGCCCTTTTAGAGCCCCGACAGAGCGGGGCCCTCCAGAATTACCCCTTGGAGGGCCGGCCTCTGTGCCGGCCAATATGCTCAGGCAAAGTTGGCATTCTCGATTCAGCCAATGTCAATATTCTTTCCCTGACCTCTTAGATTTCCCATCTCCGCTGCGCTCCGTCGATTTCGATTTTCTACGCTATCTCAAATCTCAAATCCTCTTCCCCTCAGTTCCTTACCCCCTCACAATCCCTCAGCTCCTCAGCCCCTCAGTCACCCCCCCCTACTGCCTATCCAACCAGACCCTAAGCTGCTGGAGATCCCGATTCTGGGGATCGCGTTGCAGGGCGGCTTCGAGATAGCGGCGGGCGGTGTTGGTGTCTCCTTGCTGAGCGAGTAGGACGACGAGGTTGTAGGCGGCGCGGGGATAGTTCGGGTCGAGTTGCAGGGTCGTTTGAAACTGCTCGATCGCTTCGCGTGGACGACCGACTTCATTATAGAAAAGGGCCAGAGTCCAGTGCAGGGATGGGTTGTCCGGCTCGAGTTCAAGGGCTTTATGGAGGTCGGCTTCAGCGCGTGCTTGGTCGCCGCCTTCGCTTCGCATGATCGCAGCCTGGCGCCAGATTTCGACTTCGTTGGGGCCGATGCTGATGGCGTTGTCGAGGTATTGGTGCATGTCCGCTCGTTGCCCCTGATTGAGAGCTTCGCGGGCCAGCATAAAGGCCACTTGGGCCCGGTCGGCATTGGTTTCCATATACTCAGTCCAATCGGCTTGCAGACGGGCGTCGCTGACCATGGCATCGGGTTGACGCAGCAGCACAGCCATGCGCACAGCACGAACTTCGTCCTGCAGCAGCTCGCTGATGACCGGGTTATTCGGCTGAAAACCGGCGAGCTGCCTTGCAGCCTGCTCCCTAATGAAAACATTTTCATCGCTGGCCGCGGTTTCCAGATAGCGCATGACCGACGGTGTGGGCTCGGCGTAACCAAGAAGGCCCATAAGCGAGGCGCGCCAGACCGGGTTGGGCTCGATTTCCAGATAAGCCAGAATAGCAGCCGCATCGCCCTCGCCTGCGTGGGCTCCGGCAAACAACCGGGCACGCTCACGCAGAGGCTCGCGGCGCTCGTGAAAATCCTCGCCATACCAGGTATCCACCCATTCGGCGGCCCATTCCACGCTGCGGTCGTCGTGACATTGGCTGCAGGCATTGGGCACACCGAGCTCCAGGGTCAGGTGAGGATCTGGAATTGGGAAATTATGATCGTGCCGGGGGTCTCTTGCCATGTAAGTGCGCTGAGGCATATGGCAATCGACGCAGCGACCTCCCTCCAGCATCGGATCATGAAAAGAGTGTGCAGCCGGTTCAATAATCTGTGCACCCATCAATCCAGTATCGTGGCAGCGCTGGCAAAGTGAATTGTTCATCGATGGAAGCTTGAGTTTCAGGCTGTGAGGGTCGTGACAATCCATACAGGTGACACCCGCATGGCCCATGGCGCTTAGCTGGAAAGAGGCGCCGGCAAAAACCTCGTCCAGTATCTGGCCATCGGCAAAATAGAGTCCAGGTTGGTCCGGTAGTGACAATGAAAAATGATCTGCATACAAGTCGCCTGGTTGAAAGGCATTGGCAGTCAATTCAGCACGGCGGGAATGACAGGCGTAACAATTGTCCATGGTTTGCTCAATCGTCATATGCATCGGCAGGACACTGTTTTCATTCCCCACTGCCGCTGCCTGAGCGTGCTCTGGGGTGCCCGCATGGCATTGACGACAGGTAACGCCGTGGGAAAACCAGTCCGATTCATAGCCAAGGGTTTTTGGATCCAGATTCTTATTAAAATCCGTCATGTGGCACCAGGCGCAGTTGGCATTCCAGTTCAAGCCCTGTCCCATCCAGTGTCCGTAGTCGCCGCGCAAACGCTCTTCACCGTCAAATGAATCAAACAGCTCTTCCTTGTGCACATCCCAGGAAAGCGTTGTGGCCTGCAGGCGGCCCTCTCCGGTTACAACTATAAAGTTATACAGGGGATCGACTCCGAGCAATCCTACGACGGGAAAATGGTCTTCCTGACCCTCGGTCGTTGTGACCTCCAGAAAAAAGTCATCACCGTCCCGATACAGGCGAAAATGTTCCCCATCCTTCTCGTAGGTGGAATTTTCGACCTTAAAGGCCTTCATGTCCTCCGCTTCGACAATAGTGCGGTTGGCCAGGTCATGATGCGATCCCGACCAATCTTCATAAGCGCTTGAGTGGCAAGCGATACAGGTCCTCGGACCCTCAGCCAGAAATGCTTCCAGCTGAAAAGTGTCCGGCAACTGCCCTGAGCCTGAATACCGCCACCCTCCAGTGGCCGAGGTAACCTCCTCAGCCTGGTCCGACTTGAACAGTCCCCAGAATAAGGGACCAACCGCCAGCAGGAGCAGCAATCCGATAAGAATTCTGAAAAACCAACTACGTCTCCACTCAGTTGCCATCGCTAAAATCAAAATTACACGAAAGCACTAAGTCAACTATTCTCGGAGTCTGTGAATTAGAGCTGTCCGTTACCTGGATATCATCAAAGGGATGTCCCAACAGGTTCGCAGGTTTCGGAGATTCAAACTATTTTTCGGTTACTCGCCCTGCGCCAGTCTCGTCGATGTGACGCTCCAGCATGGCTCGCATTTCCGCAACCCTTTCCGGATAACGACGGGCCAGATTGCGGGTCTCTCCGATATCATCTTCAAGGTTATAGAGCTCGTCAGGCTTTGTTCCACCGTAGTGATGGATCAATTTCCATGGCCCCTTGCGCACGGCACCCTGGGGCGGGATCACTGTCCAGTCCCGACCGGCCTGTGGCATATGCCAGTAGATTGCTTCACGATCCAGTTGATCCGCTCCAGCCAACACAGGCTTAATGCTGATGCCATCGAATACTGTCGGCTGAGCGCTGACATCGCCGCCAGTTAGCTCAACAAACGTGGGAAAGAAATCGATCGAATTGACGGGTACTGCTGTCGTTCCACCCTTAGGAGTCAGGTTTGGCACACGCATTATAAGGGGTACGCGAATCCCACCTTCGTAGAGGTATTTTTTCCCTTTGCGAAGCGGGCCGTTGTTGGCAAAATACGCTACGCCGCCGTTGTCGGAGAAAAAGACCACGATAGTGTTATCTGCTAAATCAAGCTCATCAAGTGCCTCGAGAATGCGACCGAAGCTGTTATCCATTGTCTTTTTCTTCGCGAGGAAGGTCGCATTTTCTTCACCTTTGTCCACCGGTAGACCTTTGGCAACATAGCGTTGCACAATCTCATCGGGCGCGGTCAGGGGATCGTGAACCACATAGTGCTGCAAAAGAAGGAAGAAAGGTTCCTGCTGTTGCTCCTTCATGAAGTTGATTGCCTCATCGGTCAGGCGGTCAGTAATGTATTCATCCTCCGGACCGTCGAGATCCGCTATCGTCGAATAAGGACCAAACCAGGTAGGCGCCGGCCCCGTTCCTGCACCCGGCGACCAGCCAATTACTCTGTCGAAACCATGCTCTTGAATGGGTACCCTGCGACCTCCGAGATGCCACTTGCCCACTTGAGCCGTGGTATATCCCAGGGATTTGAAATATTTCGCCACCGAGAAAACTTCGCTGCTGAGATACTGTTTTTCCTTGGGAAGCTTCAAACCTTCGAACTCAGTGGGCTTGTTTCCGCCAATCCAAACGGTAATGTGCAAACGCCCCGGATACTGCCCGGTAACGATTGAGGCCCGCGTCGGCGAGCAATGGGGCGATGCGGAATAAGCATCCGTAAACACGAGATTCTCTGCGGCGAAGGAATCGATATGCGGGGTCTCCGCAAGCGTCGAACCGGTATAACCCAAGTCACCGTAGCCTAAATCATCGACGAGAAAAAACACGACGTTCGGCCGCTCCAGTTCAGATCCTTCAGCGTGTAGGGGCAAAACAGCGCCTGTCATCAGAAAGATGGAGAGAAAAAAATAATTTAAGAATTTTAGGTATTTCATGAGATGGGATTTTTTCGGACAAATGTCGAGAAAGTGAATAATGATTGGTTTTTAGAATAAAGTACTAATTTATTGCCATACCAGATAATGTTTAAAGGAAAATTTTGTTTTTCTCAAAGAAATTGAAACCTTTGCACAAGATCTTTAGATAAAGGTTCTCGCGTGATTAGCAGGCAGAATAGTTCGGACTATGCGACAATGTCAACTACGCTCGATAAACCCTACAACTAGAATGATTTTTGCACTTAATGTCTTGAAACCGGTCATTCCTTCAGGACAATCGAATTTATGCCTCAGAATTGTTTACTCCTCTTGCTGTTTCTCTGTGCCTCGGCAGCAATTGCCTCAGCACAAAAGCCGAATATTCTCTTTATCACGATGGATGATATGAGCTGGGATTCCATGGGATCCTACGGTTCAGCGGTCGATGGCATCTCGCCACACATGGACTCGCTCGCTGCCAGAGGCATGCGGTTCCACCATGCATTCATCCAATCTCCGACCTGCACACCTTCACGAAATGTTATCAACACGGGGCGCTATCCCCACGTCAGTGGCATGCAAGGGTTTTACAGTGTGAATTTCCCTCACAACACGGTTCCTCAATACCTTCGCGAAGCGGGCTATTTTACCGGAATCGTTCAAAAGGTACCCGACGCCACCCCCACAAACGACTTCGATCGCTACTGGGACTACCATAAGATTATACCAACACAGCGGGCCCGAACGCCGAAGGAATATGCAAATGCTTTTGAAAGCATGGTGACGGGTGCCAGAGATAAGGGTAAACCGTTCTACGCGATGGTCAATATGGACGACCCTCACCTCCCTTTCTTCAATGGTCCAAAGACCCACGAGGAAAAAGACATCTGGGATCAAACGCCTCCCTCGCGCATTTACTCGCCCGAAGAAGTGCCAGTGCCCGGCTTTCTCCACAAGAATCCTGCCTTTGCCGAAGAAGTCGCTGATTACTACAGCACCGTGCGTCGCGGAGACGATAGCGTCGGCGCTGTCCTCGATGTCTTGCGCAGGCATGGTCTGGAGGATGATACAATCATTATCTTTCTTTCCGACCACGGCATTTCCATGCCCTTTGCAAAGTCCAGCCTCTATCCGGCCGGGGTGCGCACGCCATGGATTGTAGTTTGGCCCGACGTCACCGAACCGGGCTATCTGGATACCGAACACATGATATCGGCAATCGATTTCATGCCGACTATTCTAGACATTACCGGCTTGCAGATTCCGGAAGAGCTGGAGGGTCGCAGTATTGTACCGCTGCTAAAGGGCGAAAAACAAGCCGACCGGGATCGCGTCTTTGTTCAGCTCGACGAGAACCCCAATGCAACAGTTCGCCCGATTCGCGGTATCTACACTCGGGACTTCCTATATATTTTCACTCCATGGAGCAACGGCGAGCGCGTCGCGACCATGGAGGCTCGCTGGTATCGCTCTTGGGCAACGATGGCTCAGCTGGCCGAACAAGGCTCTGTTTTCGAGGAACGTTTTAAATTCTTAAAATACCGCACTACCGAAGAACTTTACGCCTACAGCACAGATCCCTATGCGTTGAACAACCTGATCGACAATCCGCACTATGAGAAGCTGGCAGACCAACTGCGCGGTGAAATGGAGGCCTGGATGGTTCGCACGGGAGATTATCTACTGCCGGCCTTGCGCGATCGCAAATGCAGCGAAACACTTGAAGCCCTTCATCAGAAGTGGCAGGCGATCGCCTTCGAGCGCGCCAAAGATACAGAATGGAAACGCGCCCGCAACCATCACGGTTCGACCGAGGGGAACACCAAATACTTTGACCCCAACGAATAGACGGAGGCCAATGCATATCACCATGGAGGGCCCCGCTCCGTCGGGGCTCGAACCTGGAACCACAGCCGACACAGAGGTCGGCCCTCCAACGGAT
This sequence comes from Opitutales bacterium, assembly GCA_020831485.1. Taxonomy (GTDB): domain Bacteria; phylum Verrucomicrobiota; class Verrucomicrobiia; order Opitutales; family Oceanipulchritudinaceae; genus JAFIGG01. The sequence continues at coordinate 47,685 of JAFIGG010000017.1, read as the reverse complement.
TCATTCAATTTGCTATTGAATTCGTAACCAAGCGGCTGATTCTACTCAAGCACGAGGGCATTGCGGCCGTCACCGAGGTCAACCAACTTGAAGTTGGAGGCCGCGAACTGGCCTGGTTTACCTGCCTCGCCGTTGATGCGGAGATTTCCAGCATCCCAGAGCGCGGAAAAGCTGCTCGCGTCCATAGTCGTTAACAATCGGCCACGTGCGCCAGATTTAAAATCGATGAAGTCTCTTCCGGTGGAATCGTCTTGAAAACTAATTTGTCCCGTCAAGTTCAGAGTGCCTTCGCCGCCCTTGAAACGGACAACATTCGAACCGTCACTGGCTCCCGCTCCGCCAAAGGATAGGTCTTTGGCATTAATCGTGCCACCGGAAACAGTGAATTCGCCATTGCTGCCTTGAATGACAAGATTGTTGGATCCGAGTTCGACAGCGCCGCGGTAGGTGACGAAGTGGCTGCTACTGATCCGGAGATCCCGATCCACCATTAAGGTGCCGCCATCCAATTCAAAGAAGCTGCCGGTTAGCTTTCCAGCCCTACCGGGACTGTAGGCGAGCGTACCGGAACGATGAACCAGGATAATGTCTTTAATATCACCACCAACCGTTCCATTTTCAGCTATGATTCCAGGGGTCCGACCCTTTGGCAGGGATCTGCTTTGGGATGCCTTGTAGGAATGCCAGTTGGAAGCCCTGAGAAGGTCACCGCCCGTAAAATTCAAGCCATTCTCGAAATCCGAGGCGCCCGCTCGACTAAAGCCCTGATTCGTTAATCGATTGAGCGTGGCCAGCATTTTATGGGCAGTTTCCGTTTTCCCGAGATCCCCTTCCTGACGCTCATCCAGATTGGTGGATAGGTCAACGAGCACACGGATGTATTGCTGCCAGTTGCCCTCGTTGAAATCAAAGACCATCTTTTTAAAATCGAGATTGCTTCTATCTCCGAAACGATCATCCGCAAAGCGGTTGTCATAGCTCCAATCAACTGCCGCCAGCTTGAGCTCGCCGAGACGGAGAAAAAGGCGCTCGTGGTATTGGTAGATCAAACCGTTATCGTCGCCTTTGCGAACAACATCGACCTGATCCAGAACACCATTGGTCCAGGCGGTAAGCAAGGACTCACTGTCCACCGCTTCTTCCTCATGGAGTTCGTAACCGATAACCTCTGCAAGTGTCGCATAGAGATCATTCAGGCCAAAAAGCGCGGATGAAGTTGCCTTGGCGGGGATAGGGTTCTGACCGGCGATAGCAGGATTTGGCCAGGCTGCGATGAATGGAACCCGGTTACCTCCCTCCCAGCGTGTGCCCTTGTAGCCTGCAAGTTCGGTTATAACGCCATCACTGCTTTGTGGCAATGCTCCAACCGCCACATCTCCGCGGATGTCTGCACCATTATCGGAAGTAAAAATAAAGATAGTATTGTCGATCAGCTTATGCCCCGGATTACGTGGATCATCAGTCTGTTCAAGGAAATCCAGCAGGTAGCCGATGATGATATCATTCTCCTGCACCATCATGGCACGGTTGGTCGGACCATTTACCGTAATGTTACCCTCCTCGTCGACTTCAGTGACATGGTCCCACCATTTTCTGCGGAAGGCATCATTCCAGATCCAGCCGCCATGGGTTTGATAATACTCATAATCAGGATCAGGGATTCCGTTTCCAGTCAAGTCCTCACCGGTTACGATATCGATCATCCCACCCGCCTTGGTCACATTGGGGTCGATCACGACACCGTTCAGCGAAGCACGCGGGCCATCTGGATGGTTAGGATCGTAGTTCGCCGCCACATAGGGGTCGTGATTCGAATGGGAGGCGTAGTAGATAAAAAACGGTTGGTCCGCCCGTGAGTCCATGTGCGTGGAAATGTCGTACTGCAATTTCTCAAAGATTGCCGGTTGGACTTTTGGCAGATTCGGATCTGTCGGACGCTCAGGGCCCTGGCGAACCCAAGGCTGTGCCGAAGGGTCGTTGATCGGAACCAGCGAATAATCATGCGGGTCCGACGACGCGAAACGCATGTATTGCTTGTCCTGAATCATCGCCCCGCCGTAGCTGAAATTACCGGGTGTGCCGGTGTAAGTATCAAAACCGCTCTCGATCGGCCCCTCATAAAGCATACCGGAGCCGGGCACATCGATCACGCCATCGCGGTTTCGGTCGTCGCCGCTGTCCCCACGAAGGCCTATGTGCCACTTGCCATAGCCGTAGGTGCGGTAGCCTGAGCGCTGCAGCATGTGGGCCATCGTGGTACGGCGTCCCGGGAGGATAATGCCATGGATATGGTCATTATCCCGTACTGCTCTCGTTTTTAGCGGCGATCGAAAGGAGTAGGTGCCAGATAGAAGGCTGATACGCGATGGGCTACAAGTGGCACCGTTCGAATGAGCATCCGTGAAACGGGTGCCCATGCTCGCCAGGCGCTCCATTTCAGGCGTGTAGATTTGCTCCGCATCCGCAGTTCCGGTCAAGTCCTGATACGCGCTGGTGTCACCCAGGCCCATGTCGTCCACAAAAAAGAGGACTACATTGGGCACCGGGTCACCGCCCAATTGGCGGGTCTCAGCAGCGCTCAGAGTCGAAACACAAATTAGAAAGCAGGCCGATAGCTTGAGAGAATACATAGTATCGGAGTAACCCTCAATCAGCTATTCTGGGAATATAGACCCATGCACCGGATTCGAGGACAAATTCCTCTGGTAGATACATAAATGCATTCAATCGGGCACTCCAGACGAAATCACCCAAATCAGTGACCCAAAGCAAGCCAAGGAAGTCGCCGGTATCGACGAATCCGTGTTGATCAATCGGATAGCCAGCCCAGAAACCGTTTTCGTCTCCATTGCCATTCTCGTCACCATTGCCGTTACCGTTACCATTACCCGGATCCACCGTTTCGTCGGCGGGTGAAATAGTAATGTTATCGACCTTAAAATCGGTATTGTAGCCACCGAAAGCAACCACCAAAGTGCTCGTGCCGTCGTATTCAAAATCAATCTCCCAGGCAGCTGCCTCCAGAACATCGAACGGAGCCCCGGGGGTGTCGCGGAATTCTCCGGTCTCATTGCCGTCGGTATCGATCCATTCGGTGGACGTGGTAATCAGATGCGTCGCGGTGGCACCATTGGAGCCTGTGAGTGCCGGCCATATGATCAACCCGGTGGGGCGTCGCACACCAAAACCGTCAGCGGCAAGCGAGAGGGTCAACTTGGCATCCGTTTCGCCGGAAAGGTCATAACCAGAACCCGCGCCAACATACACCCGACCGGCTCCTGTTTCGTTTGAGGTCGGGATCACATCAAAACTAAGAGTATAAGTGCCTGGCCCGGTGGCCGCAAAGTGATCCGAGTCGAGAAACACACCGGCAACTCGGCTGTTGTTGCGACCCACTTCCTGCGGTCGCAGAACATTGCCATTGTCACCGCCGATGTCGACAATGTTACCAAAGGTCGTGAGTCCCCAGACGCCCTTGTCAACAAGCCTGAAATTGGCTCCTACGAGGTCGGGATCCCCACCCAATTGAATGTTAAAAGTAGTAACAGTATCGGGAGCAGGATCGAATGATTCCGAATAGACAACGGTCTCGGCACTGGCGGCCACAGCCGTAAACGCAAAGATTAACGATGCGATGGGAAGGTACAATATTCTAGAGTGTGATTTTTTCATGATAAAATATAATAGGTTAGGAGATTCATTACGTGGATTTAAACCCGCTTGCGGCGATACAATACCAATCCAAACATTAAGAGACCGGTAATGACTGCGTAGGTGGAGGGTTCGGGAATGGCGGTGATGTTACCAAAGGTGACATCATCAATGAACAGCCCCGCCTGATTTTCGTTGGTTTCGGCAATTCTCCAGCGGATCACCAAATCCTGGCCATCAGCAATAGACAAACCAGATATGGTCATCGGTTCGAACACATTGGTGAAGGCCGGTTCAGTGCCGTTAGTCCATGTGTTCGTATCACCACCCTCTACCGTCCAACTCAAGGCACTGACGCCAGTCCAAGTACCAGGCTGAGAGCGGTCAATGTCACCACTGATATCATCGGCAAAACTATTCACCACTGCGTATTGTAAGAACAAGGTAGTATCGTTGACAGATCGGTACCACTGTTCTCCGGTGTAGCCGAGATCAAAACCCGTGATGGTTAGCCCGGTGTTATTGGTGAAAACCACGCCCACAGATCCTTTCTTCAATCCGCTTGGCTGACCATCGATGCGAAAGCCCACGGCGCGGTCGGAATTGTTTGCTGTGCTGGCATTATAAAAGCCAACAGGGCCAACATTGGAACCCTGGGCGGATATGTCGATCAAGCCCGGGTCCGGTGTTTGGTTAGAGTTGCTGACATTTGCACGCCGGTACCAACCCTCAAGAGTACTATTATCCTCCCATGTGAACGTTCCGGTATTTGCGGTGGGCAAGGAATTGAAATCCTGCGTATAAGAGAAATCTGTGGAATTGATCGATATTGAGCTGTGCAACGCAGGTGCGGATATGGCCAAGGACAATAGTATGAAAAAAGGAGACAGTTTATAAGACATTTTCATGACTAGATTGGAATGAGGTTTTTAATTAAAGGAATAGTCATCTCCTGAGGCCAGGATTACACTGACCCCAAGAGGCTGATCACATATTGAACAACAATAGCTGTTTTAAGTCAAGCGCTTTGATCAAAGAATTTGCAGTTCTGTTCAAGGGAAGCGAAATTAGTTAAAATGATCCCGCTGCAAGGTAAAACGGCGGATGGCGCCGGAAAACGGATGATCCGGAACACCTTCGACGACAGGATTTGGACCATTGGAACCGATCATCAGCGGGGACCGCGGGGAGCCTCTGAAAGGCAAAGGCAGGGATACCCTTTCAGCGACGATACCATCGACGAGGAAGGTAAGACGGTTGTAATCAATCTGGACCTGTAGGTTGGCCCACTTGCCGAGAATGGATTCCGGCCCGTCAATAGTGGTAGTGGTATCGATCCAGGTCCTGCAGAGCACACTGACACCCGGACGCCCATCCTGAATAAATATCTTGAACCCGTATCCGGGGGTGGATTGCACGGCAATGACACCATCGCTCTCAGGTTTAACGGCGATATCTATGCGGAAGGGCCAACCTGCCGGATCCGTCAGATTATTGAAGGGAACCTCAATAGCAGAGTGATCGCCATCAAAGAACAGGGAATCATCCTTCGCAGTCAGTTTCTGTTGGTTGAAAACGATTCCAGAGTCCGCTCTATCAACGAACTGCCCATCCTCAACAACCAAATCAAACAGGACACCCCTCTCACCACGCACGCGGGGAAAGTTCCTTGGGAAAATCCTCTCCTGCCATTGGTGGGCAGCTATTTGCTGGGCCATCCGCCGCTGCATGTCAGCGTAAACATCGGCGTACGCCGGATCGGCAACAAGATTGGTCAACTCATGCGGATCCTCCTGTAAGTCATACAATTCGTCGATGTCGTCTATCTCCGGATACGTAACCAACTTGTAGCGCTCGGTTCGGACCGCTGTCATGGTCGGAATAGAATGCACCAAATCCTTCCAATATTCGTAGAAAAAGGTGTCCCGCCAGGCTGGATTCTCTTCTTCAAAGAGCGGCTTCATGCTGGCCCCTTGCATTTGCTGGGGAACATCGAGCCCGGCATAATCGAGAACCGTTGGAGCAAAGTCCGCGTTGGAGACCATCTGAGTGACGCTGGAACCCGCCTCGATCTTGCCAGGATAGACAACGACCATTGGGATGCGAATGCTTTCCTCGTAGGCGAGGCGCTTGTCCCAGCGACGATGTTCCAAGTGGAAATAACCATTGTCACTGGTGAAAATAATCAAGGTGTTATCCAGAGTTCCGCGCTTGCGCAGCGTCTCGATTATCCTGCCTATGCCATCATCTACCGACGCGAGGCAGCGCAGTTGGTCCACATAACTTGTATCATCCAACCAAGGCTCAGGTGGTATGTAATCCGGCAAATCCTCTTCCTCGATATCGCGCGTCCGGTAGTGCCAGCGCACATCCCGGTGGGCATTGCGCTTTTGCCAATCAGGTTTGTCGGAAAAGTCGGTTGTCCAACTCTCTGGCGTAGGCGTTGTTGTCTCCGCACCAAATGCTTCCAAGTGCCTTGGGGCCGGCTCAAAAGGTTCATGCACTGCCTTGTGTGAAAGCATGGCAAAGTAAGGTTGGTCCTTCGGCTGCCTTTCGATGAAATCGATGGTGTAATCCGTCAGCAAGTCAGTTGTGTAACCGGTGTGCTGGATATTCTCGCCATTGATGTTATAGATCGGATCGTGGTAAACACCCTGACCCTCGAAACTGAGCCAGTAGTCAAAGTAACGGCGCGGGTCTGCGCGATAGCCCATATGCCATTTCCCGATCATGGCTGTCTTGTAGCCAGCCTCCTTCAGATATTTGGTGAGAGGAGGCGTCACATCCGGATCATACTCGGCGCTTTCATTGTCGATCACCCCGTGCCGACTAGCCAAAGTGCCGGTCAGAAAGGTCGCCCGCGACGGACAACAAATAGAAGTAGTGACGAAGGCATATTCCATATTTGCACCCTCGTCACGCAGCTTGTCAATGTTCGGCGTTTCCACATATGGGTGATCCAAAAAGCCGAGTGCATCCCAGCGCAGATCATCCACGAGCACAAACACGATATCCGGCTGCTTGCTCTCGGCATCCAGGGCGGGGGCCACTGAAGCAATGCCGGAAATCACGGACGCCATAAGGCCGGTTAGGAGTGGGAATTTTTTCATAATAAAGCGGGGTTTGAGTCTAAGTTATTATTAAAAGCCAAAGGCAGTGCCGCAGAGAACTTTCCGCGGGGATTCAGCGACCGCCAAAGCAGCCCTTGCATTACCTATTCTGAAATTGCTGACCGCTTAAGGGGCGCTTTGTAACACACCGGCGGCATCGGCAAGGCTCTCGCGTGAGATTCGAATTTCATCAAAATCCGCTTTTCCAGCTTCATTTGAAAAGCAGGAAACGATCAGCCCTCTAGCCAGGGTCACCCTTGAGTCGCGCAGGGCTACCCGGACATACTGCATTACCTGATCTTTCGCTGACCCCAGCTCCGCACCATTTAAATCCGTCTCCTGCATTCCAGAAGCTGCGAAGTGAGTGGCTTGCTCCTCATTCAAGATCCACATTTGGATGACCGGATGGGATGTTCTCCCCGGTTCAGCAAGATTCTCGATCTTCCAAAGCACTAAGGCGGTTTCATTTCCCTGGATAGCTTCACCGCTTTCCACCTGCGCGGGTCTGCCGCCAACAAGAACTGCACCTAATTCCGAACCCCAGCGGGCTGCCAGAAAAGAAATCAATGAACTCCTGGGGTTTACCGGATCGGCCCCCGGAAGAGCGAACAACAGACCCAGCATCGAATTGGGTCTCATACGAGCGCCGCGCACGCGAAAACTGCCAAACACATCGCCGCTAAAAGTCTCGTCAAGCTGACGAACCGCAACCGCCTTCCCTCTCGATGAAAGCAATCCATTGGCGGAATGCAGACCATCGATTGCAAGGTCGTCACGAAGCATCCTCGAGTTTCCTTCCATGCTATGCCAATCGCTGTGCCAACCCTGGCTGGTTTCTCCAAAGCGCGCATCGTCAGATCCAAGCTGAGCGGGAAAGGTCTCCATATCGAAACCTTCATACACAGCGGGAGATGCCAGAAGCGAAGTGGTAATGGCTATGCAAGCCAAGGCTGTTAATTTAGACGGGATTTTAAGTGTGGAGTAGATCATGATTTTCGAACTCTTGGCGAAAAACTTGAGGAAATCAAGCCAAATGGTTGTTTTTTTGCATCTTTGTTCAATTTTCCGTCATTTTATCATTGCCAATATCTTTGAGGCTTTACCTACTGATATTACAAATGAGTATAAAACAAACAATTCCTCCAACTTCGTTCCAGTTAACTCGTTATAACAAAAACCCGATCCTGAGCCCGCTTCCAGGTTCAGCATGGGAGGGTGAAGTGACGACCAACCCGGCGGCCTGGTATGACGAGGAGAGTGGCAAAGTCATTCTCATCTATCGCGCGGCGGGACATGACGAAGAGCACCGGGTGCATCTTGGCATGGCGGTCAGCAGCGATGGCTACAACTTTGAACGCGTAGGCAAAGAGCCTATTCTCTCGCCGCTGGTGGGTAGTATCGACAACGGCTGCGTTGAGGATCCCCGCATTGTAAAAATTGGTGACTGGTATTATATTACTTCGGCCACCCGCCCCTTTCCTCCGGGAAAATACTGGCTCAACGAAAACCACCATGCCAACACATGTGGGCATTTTCCTGAGGAGTTCCCTGTGGCCTTGCGCAAAAACCTTACCTCCACCCAGCTTTTCCTGACCAGAGATTTCAAGGAATGGATTCGGGCCGGGCGCCTAACCAATGCGAAACTGGACGACCGCGATGTTTTGATTTTCCCTGAACAAATCGGAAACCAGTGGATAACCATCCACCGCCCAATGCAGTGGCATGGGGAAGGCTTTCCAAACGAGTTTCCAGCAATCTGGATAGCAAAGTGTGACGATCTGTTGGAGTGGAAGGACATGCAACTGCTGGCCAAAGGTGAATACTCATGGGAACAGAAAATCGGTGCCAATAATCCGCCACTAAAAACGGAACATGGCTGGCTGCAGATATACCATGGCGTTGGAGCCGACAAACAATACCGCTTGGGCGCCTTGTTGCTGGATCTCGACGATCCAACGATTGTCACTCACCGGACGCCAGAGCCGATTTATGAGCCCGTTGCCTCCTATGAAACAGACGGCATCTACAAAGGGGTCTGCTTCCCATGCGGCCATGCCGTAATAGATGGCACTTATTTCCTTTACTATGGCGGTGGCGATGTCCACTGCGCCGTCGCCACAGCGCCTCTGCAGGAATTCATCGAGCATATGCTGGAAAATCCGGTGGAGCAGTTAGCGGCAACAAAGTAATTGCAGGATACCGCCAAACAAAAAGAGCGCCGAGAGGCGCTCTTTTTGTTTGGCAATATATCCCCTGCCCTTAGTCCCCTAAATTACCCCGCTCTTTTTCGAGGGCGCGGCGACGGCTGGATGCGTAACGGTAAGGATCGTCGATCATTCTCGGTTCCGGAATACCAGGCGGGACAAGGTATTGTTCTTTCTTGTCTTCAAGCGCCTGCTTGAGCCTGGCAATCGTAACGCCGTAATCCTGGTTTTCGTACATGCTGGTCAGCTCATGCGGATCCTTTTGCAGGTCATAAAACTCCCACTCATCAATGTCGTAAAAATGGATTAATTTGTAGCGACCATCATAGACACCCTCGTGACGCTTCACCATGTGCCAGCCCGGATACTCATAATAATGATAGTAATGGTAATCGCGGTGGAAGACCCTCCGCCCTTCGAGAAGCGGAACCATGCTTCTGCCCTGCATCTCCGGATCGGCCGGGGCACCGGCAATCTCAAGGAAAGTCTGGGCAAAATCAAGATTGGACACCAGATCGTTATTGACCGAACCCTCCTTGACCATGCCGGGCCACCTTACCAACAGCGGTGTGCGGTAAGACTCGTCATACATAAAACGCTTATCAAACCAGCCGTGCTCACCAAGATAGAACCCTTGATCGGAAGTATAGATGACGATGGTGTTTTCAGCCAGTCCGCTCTCCTCCAAATAATCGAGCACCTGTCCGACGCTGTCATCGACAGAGCGAATACAGCTTAAATAGTCATTCAAATAGGCCTGGAGTCTCCAACGGACCAACTCCTTACCACTGAGCCCTTTGACAGATTCGGTGCGTTCTTCAATAAAGCGATCCCAGACCTCCTTCTCCTCAGCGGTCAAATTTGGATAGGCCCTTTCATAGAAAACATTACCGGGCTGGTTGGCTGCGATTTTTAGATCTCTTTTATCCTCAAGGGTAATCTCAATCGACATATCCTGGTGGCTCGCTGCAAAGCCGCGGCCTGAATAGTCATCAAACAGCGTCTCAGGCTCGGGAAACTCCACACCTTTGAAAAGGTCCAGATACTTAACCGCAGGCTTCCATTCGCGGTGAGGGGCCTTGTGGTGCATCTTCAGAACAAATGGTTTGTCCTTATCCCGCTGATTCTCCAGCCAATAAAGGGTTTTGTCAGTGATCACCTCGGTAACATAGCCTTCCTCGACAATCAGTCCGTCCGGGGTCTCGAATTCGGGACGGTAGTATCTGCCCTGCCCCAGCAAAATATCCCAATGATCAAAGCCAGTTGGCTCCGAAGCAAGGTGCCACTTACCGATCATTGCCGTGGTATAACCGGCTTCCTGCATCAGTTTGGGAAAGGTGACCTGGCTGCCATCGAATTCCGTGTCCTCATTAAAGTAGAACCCGTTCAAGTGGCTATATTTTCCGGTCAATATGGTGGCCCGACTGGGGCCGCAGATAGAATTTGTAACCATGCACCGATCAAAACGCATGCCCTCCTCTGCCAACCGGTCGATGTTCGGCGTGGGAGCCACCTCCCCGATAGGGAACCCGTATGCGCTGATCGCCTGGGTCGCATGATCATCGCTCATGATGAATATAATATTCGGGCGCTCGGCACTCGCTGCATGCAGACAAGCGACCGAAACGGTCAGGAGTGTAATTAGTTTTTGCATCCCATTTTCCTCATAGATTCCTCCAGCTCTAATTCCATCTTGCGATCGATCTTGTAGAAATAGGTGATAAAGGCCGTCAGCACGGCAAACACGGCTGGAAAGAGACTCATCAGGAGCCTTAATGTTTGCTGAGTTGCGGGCGTCTGCTCGACGTTTGCAACATAACCGACGCCACCCAGTATGAACATTGCAATTGCTGGACCAATCGTCCAACCCAACTTCTGTGAAGCTGTACCAGCCGAGAAAATAACACCCGTTGAACGATGGCCAAACTTAACCACTCCATAATCTGCAGTATCCGCGATCATGGACCAGAACAGGGGCATCATAGGCGCTGCGACGAAGGCGATCATTATCTGATTCACGATCATCAGCGGGAAATTGTCCAAAGGAATAAAATAGAACCAGACCAGCAAGGCAGCAAACATCAAGTTTAGCATGATATAAGCGCGTTTCTTACACCCGACGCCTGAAACTATCCATTTACTCAGCAGCACAGCAATGACTGCAGCAACCGAATTGTAGAGCAATAACTGAATACCCCAGTCCTCTCGTCCGGCTACATACGTAAAGTAATGCATGGTCGAAGTCGCACGCAAAGCTTGCGCGAACACAGTCATTATGCTTATCGCAATTATAACCAACCACGGTCCATTGCGGAGAAGATCCTTCATCTCCTTCCGAAGCGAAGGACGCTTGAAGTCCAGTGGACGAATTCGCTCTTTACTGGTTATAAAAGTAATAAAAAACAGTGCACCAGCCATCAAAGCCAGCACCATCATTGCAAAGGAGTAGCCAAGCTGGGTATTCCCCCTGCCTAAAGTCAATACAAGGAAAGGCAGTAGCAGCGTCACGGTAAAGATGCCGGTGTTTGCGCCAACGAATCGAAAGGAAGCGAGGACAGTGCGCTGGTCGGATCTGGCAGTCATTACCCCCATTAGAGCGCCATAGGGCACATTGATCGCCGTATAAACCATCATCAGCAGCGTATATGTGACAAACGCATATACGATTTTCATGTTGGGGCTGAGGTCAAACGTGGTGAAGGTCAAAACTCCGAGCACCATGTACGGCCCGATCATCCACAGCAGCCAGGGACGAAATTTTCCCATCGAACTTTTCGTACGGTCGGCTATCGCACCCATGATCGGGTCGTTGATCCAGTCCCAGGTCCGCGTAAAAAGCAGCATAGTACCGAGCACCGCAGGACTTAGACCGAAGACATCCGTGTAGAAGATCGCCAGGAAATTCATGAAGATGCCAAAGTACAGGCACGAGGCCATGTCTCCAGCGGCATAACCCAGTTTTTCACTCCAGCGGAGTTTAACCGCCGGATCCTGTTTGGCCTGACTACTTTGTTCTGACATACAACACTTTATTGATGGTTACTGCGATTGTAATTGCAGCCTGAAAAACAATGAATCGCTGGGGCCTCCCAAGGATCCGGCGGGTAATTCGAGCCAACCGTTCGTCGGAACTGCAGAGCTGCTTTCAGAATCAAAGATTGTCGTTTCCGGACCATTCAGGGAAGAAAAGGACTTGGCAATCCAGCGCAGCCCGGACTTTTCCGGAGCGTAGGGGATGGCGTAGCTGAAAACTCCGTCGTTAACGCGAACATGGGGCATTCTCGATTGGTCTATACCAAATTTCCCGAGGCCCACGCCATAGCGAAACAAGTTGGACAGACCGGAACCGTAGGGGTCTGCATTCGGACCGGAAGCCGAAATATCACTGGCTTCAGCCACATCGGGAAAATGATAGTCCCTCCAAGCGTTGTATGTGTTGAAAAAAATGACCGGTTGATATTCGCTCAGCGAGACAAGGCCGAGAACATGGTAAGCTTGATCAGCGTAGGCCCGGTCATCCGGAAAACTGCCGGTTCGCATCTGGTAATCGCTAACCCATCGCTTCATCTGACGGTAGAAATTTTCATGCAGATAATACATCGGCTGCAGCTCATTCTCTGCCCCGATTTGATTCATCTCCTTGGAGGCAGGGTTAGTGTCGCTCAAAGGTGCTGCATTGAAAAACTGCCACTGCAAAAGAAACCTCAATGTCCCACCCTGCCAGCTCAAAAAATGCATTGCGGTAGTGCGATGGTAGTCGGCAAAGGCCTCCAGTGATGAAAAATGTTGCGGATTATAAATCCATCCATACTCCCCAATCATGATACGACTACCGGGGATGGAATCATCCGGCTTGGCATCGATAAGCGCCTGGACTTGGTCGAGATCTGAATGAAATCGGGATCGCGGCGGATGGTTCAATCCATCTTTGTGCATGGAATAAGCCGAAATAGAAATCATATCCAGCTTGGGCATGGCGGGGATGACCGAATTGGCAACACTGGGAAGACCTTCCCTCATCCAGTCAGCCTTGTTCATTTCGAGATAAAACCAGAGATCGACATCATGGTGCGGGGTGGCGGCCTTGGCATCGTCAATCGCCTGCTGGCGAATGTTCGCCCAATCAATCATACCCTGAATTCGGTTTTCCGGAATGGTTGTTGGATCGGTCCGAAATGGGCCGGATAACATCCAGTCGCCCTCCCAGTTGCCCAAAAAGAAACGCTTACCGGTCCCGCTGTAGGTGCTTAGCAAATACTCAGCCAAATCATAAACCTCATTATAGATAGCATTTGCCGAATTCGGTCGAAGTCCTTCCTCATCCAAATGGTTCTGCCAGCTGGGAACAGAAAAAGAAGACACCCAAAAAATATAATCCGTCATTGGCAGGTCGAGGACCTCTTTGACTTCAGGATGATCCCGAACCAAACTCGTCAGCGAATCGATACTTGGAATTTCAGTAAAGCCATCGGTGTTCGCATACCGGTTTGACAAGCGAAACTTGATTACCCGATTGCCCTGCCGAATGCTGGCACGGGCATAGTCCAGGGTACTGTTGCCGGATTCGCCGAACGAATAGTGCTGGCCAAACTGTTGCGAACCCATAACGTGGGGCCATGCTTCCACCGGATGGTCAAGAGCTTGTCCAACCAGCTCAATGTCATATTTCGCACCGAGGTAGCGTTGCACGGCCAGCCGTTCCGTTTCGGGAAGAGCCCGGTCATAAATCAGAATTTCGCGAATATCATTGCGGCCGGCGTTAAATCCAGTTCTGCCCCGAGTACCAATTAGAATGGAGCTTGCCGATGGCAAAACGCTGTAGACAGCCGAGCCTACATAGAAGCGGTCGCGGAAAATGTCTCCCGTAGCGTAAGAGGTGTCATGCCCGTTGACCCAGGTCTGGAAGGAGACGTTATTTCCGGTAAGGGCATTGAATGAGGGATAGTCGGGTGCCTCGGATGACGAGCGACTGGAAGCAAGAGACAAATTAGCGCCATCGCCCGTTGCGGATATCAGGATGTCCCGGTAGTTTGCACGCGTCTCAGGCCTCCGATGGGCAAAAACAATAAATACGCTCGTTTCGTTTCCAATTTCAAGATTGGCTTCCAAATATTGGTCAACACCATTAAACCGGACTGCAGGATAGCCGCTGCCAGCATCCGCGACAAAGGTCGGTGGGGTTTCGCTGGAGGCAAGAATTCCATGACCGGACAGATCTGCCCAGCCTTCGGAAACAGGGCTCCCGTCGGCAATGTTGCCAATCGATTTAGCATCCAAGTGCAAAACCAGGCCATCGTCTGGAAGGCTCATGCCCGTCAACGCGATTGGAAATAGAAACAGTAAAAGAAGGGGCCGGAGAGTGTGTATCATAATAGAGTCGGGATAACATTTAAAGAGTAGAGAGTTTCGATGAAAAATCAATTGATGTTTCAGTCGCGGTATAGATCACTTCGACTCAACGTCGCACTCCTCCGAGGCCGATTGATCGGCCATTATAGCGTCAATCCAGGCAACGGCCTTGCGGTTGAAGTGTTCTTGCGCCGGCAGATTGCCATGCTCAGCTTTATAGGCGTCGACAAATTCATTGGCAAGGTCGAGAAAATCCTTGTGGAGGTGCCAGGTTGGCTGTTTCACGCCCTTGTCATCAATCAGCCAATAGCCAAGGTGCTCTCCAGTCTTCGAATCGATTTCATTGCAGTAAAGCTCCCAATACAGGACAAATGGGCATCCCCACTCTATACTCCATTTCATGATCGCAGCGGTGTAATCACGCTGCAGTTCCGGAGTGCCAAAGCCAGATAGTTCGAAGCCATATTCTCCGAGAAATACCCGCTTACCCGGCACATCACTCTCGGGGAGATGCGCCTCGATGTAGTCCAAAGCCGCAAAAACCCGCGCCCGGCCCTCGGCTTCGTCCATGAGAGCAACTGGTTTAGTAATGTCGTAACTAGACCATGACACATAATCGGTGCGGATATAGGGGAGCACCCGGTTGACAATCGACGGCTTGTCATGGTCCATCGACTTGCCCACGTGGTTCAACTCAATGTAGAAATACACTTCCAGATCTTCGTGAGGTATATCCCGGCGCGCATCAGCAATCGCCTTCTCTCTAAGCTTGAACCATTTTATTCCACCAGCAATCGCCTCGGGCGTAGGATCGCGGTCATACTCATAAATCTCACGCAACATGTGCCAATCGCCCTCCCAATTGCCCAGGAAAAAAGATTTTCCGCTGCCAGAATAGCGCTTCAGCAAAAAAGCAGTAAAATCATAGATTTCCTGATAAACCGCCTCCTTTTCTTCGGCACTTATCTTGCCAGAGCGGAAAGCCGATCGGGTATCACTGAATGGATAAATCCACAGCATGATGTTGCGGAAAGGCATATCCATGACCTCGGTGTAGCTGGGTTTGTGCTCAATCAAGTCCATTAACGACTGGATTCGCTCATCCTTTGGCAGGAGGTAATCGTCGTCATACTTTGGGGTAAGAGCAATCTTCAAAGTGTCCGACCCCATGGCCGCAATTTGCTTCGCCGACTCGACCAATGCGCAATCATCTGTGAATTGGTAACGGACACCAATACTTTGGGTGCCAACGTTCAAGCTGAACGGGGCGTCGCGTCCATCCAAAGAAGCGACAAAGCCCATAATTATCATCGTCAATATCAGTGCTGCAGGTTTCATCATTCGGGTAAAAAGTCTGGGGGTCATAATTCGGGTATACAGTCTGGGGAATACTTCCAACAAAACGAGGAATGTTCGATCTGGAGTCAAGTGAAATGACAATATTCTTTCCTTTTATTCCACTATTATGTCACTAGCCAGGAAAAATAGTACTTGAAATCTTTTGCAGGATAGCGTTGTTACTAAAATGTTAAGCCATGCCTGCCAAGAAACGTAACAAGAAGCGAAAGATCCAGAATACCCGCGTCAAACGGGTAGCATTGCTGCTAGAGTCGGACATGGCATTCGACCGGGCCATTGCAAGGGGTGTTGGCGAATTTATCCGCAGCAGAAGCGGTTGGGTTATCCTTATGGATCCGATGACGAAAGCGACCCTGGAGGGTGTTAAATACTGGGATCCGGACGGTGTAATAACTAGCATTCATCTACCCGCGATCAATGAAATCGCCCAACTGGCGAATGTTCCAAAAGTGGGATTCGGAAGTTACTCGGAAGAACAGGATGGGCATCTCAAATTCCCAATAGTCACATCCAACCAAGAAGAAATCGGCCGCATGGCAGCACGCTACTTTCTCAATAAGGGGATGCGCAATTTTGCTTTTTGTGGGGGCGATGAAAAAGCTCTATGGTGCCGCCAACGCCGTGAGGGATTCAGTCAGGAGTTGAAAAAAAATGGCCACATTTGTGAAAATTACGAGCCGGACTTCCCCTCCCCCACCCACATGCCCGATGCTATACGATCTCTGGGCCTGTGGCTGGAAAGCTTGCCGAAACCATGTGGTGTATTTGTTTTCTTTGACGGTTGGGCGCGCTGGGTCCTTGATGCCTGCGTGATTCAACAATTGCAGGTGCCCCAGGAAATATCCGTCCTTGGCGTGGACAATGACCGCTGGCTGTGCGAACTTTCCCAACCGCGTTTGAGCAGTATTGATGCAAATGCAATGATGGCCGGTTATACGGCCGCAGATATCCTTGACCGCTTGATGAGCGGCGATAGCACTTGCCCGTCACTCAGCCATATAGCCCCCGCCAAGGTGGAAGAACGCGATTCCAGCAGCTACATGGGCTTTGAGGATCCGGAAGTTGCCTTTGCCATGCGCTACATCAAGGAGCATGCCTGCAACCCGATCACGCCCGCCGATGTCCTCAAAGTAACCGGAATGTCCAACTCAACCGCGTACCGTAAATTCATGAAGAATATCGGACGATCCATTCACAGCGAGATCCAGCGTATTCAAATGGAACGGGTGAAGGAGTTACTCACCTCCACCAACCTCAACATAACCTCCATCGCAAAGCAGGCCGGCTTTGAAAATATCCGCTACCTAACCCAGGTTTTCAGGGATGCATCCGGCTTTACGCCAACCGAATACCGCCGGGTCCACAGCACACCTGATGTGAGCGATTCCGGTTCATCAAAGACTTAGGTCGCAGGGCTTTTGATTAGGCTGGGCGGGTTACCGGTATCCCCGCCAACAAGTTACCCAACTTGGCTCGTAATAGCTACGGATGGAAGATTTGTTGATATTTGAATTGACATATATTTGGTGTTTTTGTTCATTATCTATTCTTTTATCAATAAATACCCCTTTCGCCTCCGGTAACTATTTTCCGCCAGGATCAAATCCCACACAGCAACAATCCTTTCGTAAATTACTCCTATTCTTACTCACAGCGGCCTGTAAAACAGGCTATTAAATTAAATCTTGAAAACCCTTATCATGAGAATCAGCCAAATATACACTGCCACCGGAATGGCCCTAGCCGGTTTAACCCTAATCTTCAACCTGGGCAGCGCTCAAGCAGGTGCCAATGATCGCCAGGCCTCCCCAAGCACTAATGGTGCAATCCAGGAAGAAGTATTTGACTTGGACGATTTCTCGGTCACCGCATCGGAAGACATCGGCTACTTCTCAGCCTTTACAACCTCCACTACCCGGACCAACACCACCGTCAGGAACAGTCCCATCTCGCTGACGATAATCAACGAGGAGTTAATGGAAGACCTGAACATCCTCAACGACGAGGATCTGGCAAGGGCAACTGCCAGTGTCACGCTGGATCCGGACGGATTCTCTTTTAACCAGATACGCATTCGCGGTTTCCGCAGTCTTACTCAAAGATTCGATCTTTTTTGGCGTGAGATAGAACGCGACGGCTACAACATCCAACGCATGGATATTGTAAAGGGTGCCAACAGCCTCATTTTTGGACAGGCCGACCCAGGTGGAGTGGTCAATGCCATTCCCAAAAAAGCGGTTCACGGAAATTCATTCTACAATCTCAGCGCTGCCTTTGGGAATAAAAACTTCCAGAGGTTCGTATTGGATGCGAACATGACGGTGACAGACAAATTCGCGGTACGCCTGATGGCATTCGACATGGATAGGGACTTTGACCAGCTTTACAAAACCCTTCACCAACGCGGAGCAACTCTGGACCTCGGTTACCGTCTCAACAGGAAGACACATTTCCGGGTCCGTTATGAACGCATGGAGACAGAGCATAATTTGCCACCGAGAATGTTCTCCGACGCCACGGGGCAAAGCCGCTACCTGCCAAACAGTTTGGGCGACGAGACCGACACGCAAAAGCGCGCTTCATTGACCGCATACCGCAACGAATTCATTTTCAATCCGGACGCCGTTCAGTATATTCCCCAGGAAGTGATCGACAACCTGGTTCTGGTGAACAATCCCAACCCCACCCGCGAGGACATCGCGGCACTTTACGCTCCTTGGGCGGATGACAGAAACGCACTCTACAGCTCGACAGGCCCGGACAAGGTTTCTATACGTACCGGTGACATATATACTTTTGACGTGGTTCAAAAGTTCACTGACAACATGCAGCTGAAACTCGCTTACAACCGTGAGGACGATGATCGCTACGCACTGACTCGCATGGGCTTTTCGAATTCACGTGTGCAGGGTGCGATTGGTGAAGAGTACATCCAGACACACTGGCAGAGAAACGAGGGACGCACACTGGCCAACGCCTTTAAGGGAACCTTTCTGTGGGAACTGGAACTGGATGATGTGCCGATCATCGGCAACAGCCGCCACAACATACTTCTGGGATACGACTGGGACAATTTGAAGAAGAGTCCCAGGCTCTACGAACAGATTAAAGAAGGAACGCAGCTCTTTGATGGAAATTACTACGCAACAGAAATCTACCACCACAGGCTTCCCCTCGCCAACGGATTTGGTCCCGACGCACCGAATATTGGATATAACAATCGCGACGATCTGTTTCAGCTCCGCCAGAAATCCACTTCCGATGTTACCACACATGGCTACTGGCTTGCGGTACAGAGTGAATTTCTTAACGGCCGGCTACGCACCCTCGCGGGATTGCGCTACGATAAAGTAGACATCACCCACTCCTACAACAATTATGCAATCAGCGTGGCACCCGGTTATTTCACCAATCCGAACTTTGAACTGCCCCCGGGACTTACCCCGGAGACCATCACTACCCGGGTTTCCGATAATAATGTCCCTTACGACCAGTGGAGCCCCACTATCGGTGGACTCTTTTGGATCACCGAACAAGTAGGAGTCTTCGCCAACTATGCAAAATCAACCCAATCCCCCGACGGCACTAGCCTCGATCCATTCGGGGATGTAATTCCGCCGGTTTTTGGAGAAGGAGTCGAGTTCGGTTTGCGCTTCGACCTTCTCGACGGCAAGCTCAATGGACAAATCATAGCCTTCTATATCGAGAAGGAGAATGACGCTATCGTTAATTACGACTTTCGCCTAAGCGACATCATTACCTACGAGGAATACGGGGAAGAATATCCAAACTATTTCTTCTATGATACCCGCCCGGGGGAGGAAGGATGGAAGCTCCAAAACAACGCTCTGCCAGGCAGGCAGATTGCCGGGGACATGTCGAGGGCTCAAGGCTTCGATGTCGAATTTTATTACAATCCAACCCGTAATTTCTCCGTTGTTTTCTCATACACCTACAATGACTTGGAGGCGATTAAGATTAATGAGAACGTCAATGAACGCTTTGGAAGAATCTTTGGGTTAGCCCCGCACAATGCGATTGTCCACCTGCGCTATCAATTCCGGGACGGCCCCTTGGACGGCTTTAGTTTTGGGGCTAGCCAGAGCTTTCGTTCAAAATCCACGATGGCTTCCTATTATGTCGACGAATTGGATCGCTGGTTCGATGTCGATTTGGATAGGGAATATTCAACCAGCGGTTTCATTCGCTATACAACTCGCCTTGGACAAGGCCCATCGTCCAAACAGCTTACCGTCAACTACTCGGTCAATAACCTTTTCAATTCCAGAGACCTGATGAACCGCCACAGAGGCGCGTTCTATAGGGAATCCATCCAACATCAGTTACAGGCAAACCTGCGCTTCTAGGAAAACACTGAATCGCTCAGGGGCCACACATTAAATACAGTAAGCGACGATGTTAAACCGCCGGAAGTTCCTAAAGTCTATCGGACTCTCAACGGCATCGTTTGCGGCGGGGAAATACACCGCCGCAGCCATGCAAGCTGAAACCGCGAGAACGAAGGGCCCGCCAAACATCATCCTCATTGTTTCGGACGAACATCAGGCGGCAGCATGTGGTTGTTACGGCTCCACGGTGCGCCAAACTGACGGACGTTCGCCGACTCCCGCGATTGACGCTCTGGCTGCCGATGGGGTTCGGTTTGATTCGATGTATTGCCCTGCCCCGCTCTGCGCACCATGTCGGGCATCTTACATGACTGGCAAGTATCCCCATCAAACTGCTGCGATATACCACAAAATGCAGCGCAGGGAACCTGGGCTGACCCGCTTTCCCGGCGTAGCAGAGGGCATTCCTGGCATGGGAGAGTATTTTCGCAAGGCTGGCTACAGAACGGCAGCCCTGGGAAAAATGCATGTCCACGGTGAAACGCTTGAGGGCTGGGACTTGGGTTTCGATGAGCGTGACCTTCGCATCTACACTTCAATGCCGGGCAAGCATTATAGCGACTTGAAAAACGGGGATGTCAACCGGCGCTACCGGGAGATGAGGCCATACCTGGATCAGACCTATCGGGAAATAGACCCACAGCGATTTTCGCATGCCCCTAAGGACCTCATCGTGAGGCAAAACGGCGTTAACCAGCACTTCCTGGAGACGCTTGTCGAGCATGAGGATGAGATGCTGGACCATTTGGTAACCGACCGCAGTATCGATTTCATTGAGCGGAATACCTCGGCAGGGAAGCCTTTCTTCATTCATGTTGGGCTGGAGAAACCGCACCGTCCGTGGACCATTCACCAAAAGTTCCTCGATCGGTTTAATCCAGACGACATGCCGCTACCGGCTACGATAGCAGAGTGGACGAAAAAGGGGCAGTTTCCTTTCAGCCAGGCATGGTGTCACTCAGACCTCGACGGCGATAAAGCCCGTCGCAGCACAGCGGC
This sequence comes from Opitutales bacterium, assembly GCA_020831485.1. GTDB lineage: Bacteria > Verrucomicrobiota > Verrucomicrobiia > Opitutales > Oceanipulchritudinaceae > JAFIGG01. The sequence continues at coordinate 26,604 of JAFIGG010000017.1, read as the reverse complement.
CTACTACGCCTGTGCTTCCAGTGTGGATGACTGCGTCGGACGCATCATGGAGCGCTGTCGCGAACTGGACATCCTGGACAACACGATTATTGTCTACACCAGCGATCACGGAGAAAGCCTGTATGAACACGGACTTATCGAGAAGCATAACATGCTGGATCCCGCAGCGAAGGTGCCTTTCATCATCCGTGCGCCATGGGCAATCAAGGCTGGCGAGATTTGCAATGAACCGGTTAATCTAATCGATATGATCCCCACGTTCTGTGATATGACGGGGATCTCATCACCATCCAGTCTTGAGGGAGTCTCCTTGATTCCAACGATCTCCGGAAAAGCCGATCCGGACCGCCTTGTTTTTTCAGAATTTTATCAGCCAGGCAGCGTAACGCGACCGGAGGCCTTCCTACCGGTGCGCATGGGGCTCAACAAAAAGTACAAGTATGTATACACCCACGCTGCTGCCGATCAATTGTATCTCCGTGATCACGACGATGAGGAGCATTTGCGCAACCGCGCCTTTGAATCCGAATATGAAGCCATTACCAGCAAGCTGCGCCTATGCACTTTGGCCAACTGGCAACTGGATGAATATCCCCAGCTAAGCGCGTCTGTCTCCGTGTCGGAAGATGGCGTTGCCCTTGAATGGGAGGATGCTGGAGCAGGAGCGAGCTATGACGTGTATCGTGCGGCTGTGGCGGATCCGCGAAAAGCAGACCGTATTGCCACTGGATTGGAACGCAGGAGCTATGTTGACACTGAGGCCGATCCAGGAAAGAAGTTTCACTATTGGGTTCTTGGTCACCACAACCTCGACCAGCCGTTTGTGGATCCCAGGGGAAACAGCCGATATGGAACACAGCCCATACTAAGTAGTGAGTATCCTTTCCGCTTGCCGATATCTCCTCGAATAGAGGTCACCGTGGAAAATGAGGTACAAAAGAAATTTTCCTACGAGCCATTGCTGGGGCTGACCTTTGGCCAGCAGGGATGGATTTATATTGGCAATAAACCGGGTGTCGGAAGCGATGAAGTTTCCGTTACCGGTCCGGTAACCCTCCTTTCCAGCGAAGCCGCTGAATCGGACTATGCTTTCAGTGCCGAAATCCGAACTGCCCGTGCCGGATACGAGGCACAGCACACACTGATGTTGCTATTCAATTATCACACCATGAACCGCCATTACCAAGTCGGCTTGCAAAAAGATGGAACCCTCGGGCTGTGGAAAAGAACCAGCGAGTGGACGCAGGAGGAACTTGCAGTCAAGCAGTTCTCCGGTGTCCGCCCTGCGGACTGGCATAAGATTGAAGTGCGGAAAAAGGGAAGTGAAATCACTGTGCTGATGGACGGAGAACCGGCGCTCTCCTATACCGACCCAGAACCTTTGGCTCCCGCCCGTTTTGGCTTCGATGCACCGCTTTACCTTGGCTCCGCCCAGCTTCGAAGCGTTTCCCTGATACTCAACCAATAGATTGCGTCACCACTCAGCTGTCATCGCTGGAATCCAAATTAAGCGGAAGTCCTTAGTCAATCAATCTTGCAGTCACCGGCAAAGCAGGATGTGGTGAAACGAGATGGATTTATTCAAATGTGGGCAGTGCGGTGAGCGGTTATTTTTCGAAAACAACCGATGTCTGGCCTGCGGAACCGAGGCTGGCTTCGACTGGGAGGTTTGCCGCCTGGTCGCGATCAAGCCGAGTTCGGACAGGCTCTGGCAGGCTGCCGGCGATTCCAGCCGCAGATACCGGAAATGCTTTAACCATGAAGTCGAGGGCGTGTGCAACGGCCTGGTGCCTGCGGATTCCTCCGATCGATTTTGCGTATCCTGCCGGCTGAACCAGACAATACCCGACCTGAGCGTCGGCAAGAATCGCGAACTCTGGGGCAAGCTGGAAGCGGCTAAGCGCCGACTCGTTTTCACCCTGTCTGAACTTGGTCTGCCCTTGATTCCAAAATCCGTGGATTTTCAGCGGGGGTTGGCATTTGCATTTTTGGCCGATCCCAATCCGGATTTCATAGAAGGCGACCGCGTGCTCACGGGACACTCCCAGGGCGTGATTACCATCAACCTCGCGGAGGCGGATGACGCGGTAAGGGAGCAGATGCGCCTCGACCTGAGAGAAGTCTACCGGACTGTACTCGGGCACTTTCGTCACGAAGTGGGTCACTATTATTGGGACCTGCTGGTTCGCAACGATCCTGAGATCGGTAGAGTACGAGCGATCTTTGGCGACGAGCGGCTTAATTACGCCCAGGCTTTGCAGGATCATTACGTCAACGGCGCTCCCTGGGATTGGCAGATGCATTTTGTGACCCCTTACGCAGCTTCCCACCCTTGGGAGGACTGGGCCGAAACCTGGGCCCACTACCTGCACATTATCGATACCCTGGAGACGGCCAACGCTCACGGAGTGAATGTTCAGGAGGCCCGGCACGTATGTTCAGTGCGGGACCCGATTGGACTGAAGATGGAGGCGATTCTGGAGGACTGGCATATACTGCGCATCGTCCTGAACAGCCTCAACCGGAGCATGGGTCACGCCGATGCCTACCCTTTTGTGATATCAGGGGCCGTCGCGCACAAGCTGCGCTTCATCCATGATTGGATCCGAAGCCGGTGCTAACAAACTGTGCTTGAGTTTTGGCAAAAGACCTGCTGTAATGCTTTTGAGTTTTTTCTTATACCGAAAAGACTCTTCATCTATCCAAATTCGAAATCAAACCTTGGAAACTTCCATGGCTAAGAAAGCTACAAAGAAAACCGTTAAGAAGGCCGTCAAAAAAGCTGCCGTCAAAAAAGCCGCCGTGCCAAAAAAAGCACCGGTAGCAAAGAAAGTCGTAGCCGCTAAAAAGGCTCCGGCAAAAAAAGCACCGGCAAAAAAAGCTGTCAGCCGCAAACCTGCGGTTAAAAAAGCTGCTGCCGCAAGTGCGGCTGAAACCCGTATTATCGTCAATGCAGACATCGGCTTCGGCAACGAGCTGTATATCCGTGGCGACAACGCGGGCTTGAGCTGGGAAACCGGTACATTGCTCGACAATTCGGACGCGTCGACCTGGGAATGGTCCAGCAAGTCAGTCAAGGGAAGCCTTGAGTTCAAGTTGCTGCTTAATGACCTGGTCTGGTCACTGGGCGAGAACTTCAGTGTCGAAGCGGGTCAAACCGTTACCATCGACCCCGAATTCTAAGTATCCGCCGAAAAAGCGCGCAAACGGTCTTCCAGATACTTGCGCAAAGTCTCTTTATCAGAGCTGCCGGTTATCTCCGGCAGCTCTTCTATTTCCTCAAGCTCGAAATCGACTCGTGAAAAGGGCTTGGGAACATAGAAGCGATCCCAACTCTTCAGCCGCCAGTAGCTGTGATAACGGACATTGAACATGACTATGGGAGGCTTAACCTTGGCGGCAATCCAGGCGGCGCCTGGTTGGGCCTCATAAACAGGCCCCCGCGGTCCGTCGAGGGTGATGCCGATATCGCCCTTTTTACGCAGCGCGTTAATCAGTTCGATGACGGCCTGCGCCCCGCGGCGGCTGGAACTCCCCCGTATGGGTACAATGCCTGAGCCACGAAAGAAGGCCGACAACCAGGCCCCATCCTTGCTGGCACTGACCAGCCCATGCATCTTATTTTGGTTTCCTCGTATCCGCCGGTAGGCCTCAGCACCCACGAACAGGCGATTGTGCCAGAGTAGAATCAACACATTTTCAGTCTGCTTCTGCAGCGTCTTACTTTGCTCCTCCGGAATATGGATGCGCAGAGTCAGGGTCCAAAGACGAATCAGCAGAGCGAGCAAACCGAGCGCCAACTTTTTCCATCCCTGTATTTCATTCACTGTGTCCGAAGGCCGAGCCATCATCCTTTTATTGCTCGCTCCGCCCCCAATCACAATGCAAATATGAAGACCATGGAGGTCCGTCCAATCCCCTGCCCTTATCTGCCCAGTGCAGCCGGTGCCATGACTCACAGGTGCCTGACCGCCTTCGGTGCGGAGCGCAGTGCGGCTTTCTACCTCACCGCCCTGCGCTATAGTCAATGCCTTTGGCTCAGAGACTTGCCGGCACGCTCGATCCTGAGTCTCTGCCGGGCACTCTATGCCCCCATGGGCGCCGGGGATACTGTCTTAAAGGCTTACCCGCTTCCCTACCTTGCCTACCGCTGGCTGATCGAAAACGCCCGTAATGCTGGCTTTCTGGGAAACCCGAGGGTCAGCTTCCAACACCAGGCGGCACGCATCCGAGGCACCGATCAAGACCTCTTGCGGGCACGCGCACATGCGCTTTGGTGGTTGACCCGTCGTTCACGCCCGGAACTTGGGCCAGATCCCGAATGCGAAGAACCCGAAGACTCCATTGATGCGGTACTGGCATCCTTGGCGCGGTATGGTATCCAACCCGAACCGGACTGGTTCCGCGCCGCAGCGGATTACTCGCTGGATTCAACCGATTCGGCTTCCAAGACGCTCTCTTCTTCCACCGGCCGCCGCAGCGGGCCGTCCGAATAACCCGGCTGAAAATCATTTCTCTCCTCGACAACCTCCAGCGGCTCGTCGTCCGGTCTCTGGGCAACCCGAATATTCAAACGCAAACGCTCGCCATCCCGCTCCACATGCACCTCGGAGTACTGCCCCACCCGGGTGTAGAACATCGCATTTCTCAGCTCATCCAGGGTCGCGACACTGTAATCGCCGATCTTCAAGATCACATCCCCTGCCAGCAAACCCGCTCGATCCGCAGGACTGTCCTCAAACACCTCGGTCAGGACTACACGCTTGCCCTCGGCAATGCTGATTTCCTCCCGAATCTCAAATCCAATCCAGCCATAATTGACTTCCTGATTAAACAGCAGATCATCCCGGATTCGCAGCGCTGCACGCGAAGGCAGAATGTAGCTGGACCCGATATCTGGCAGAGATCCCACCTGGATGCCAACCAGACGGCCATTTAGATCCAAATAAGCCGAACCGCCATCTCCCGGGCCCGCCGGGATTGAAGTGCGGATGTAAAGCGTCGGAAAAGAGCGATCGCCGAATCGGCTTTCATGACCGGAAACAAGCCCCCATTCCGGAGTGGGAGAAAATTCCAGCGGCATACTGATCCGGATCACGAAATTGCCAATTGGAGGAATATCCGCCGAATCCGCCAAATGCAGGAACCGAAAAGACTTGGGCAGAGTGTTGACCCGTAGCAAAGCCAGATTGGTCGCCCGATCCGCTCCGATTAAATCAGCGGAATAGGCAATGTCACGGTGTTCAATCCACAGCCGGACTGGATCGTATGCGATGCTCGCATTGGTCAGAATCAGGCCTTCGCGGCTAATGAAAAATCCGCTGCCAACCACCATCTGTGGTGTGTCGTCGCCATCTTCAGCTTCGTAAACCGCTTTCACCCGGACAAGGGCGTCCTTGTTGTCCTCAAACAGTTCGACAACTCGACGCTGCAAGCTGAAAAAATCTCCACGATTCTGGGCGCCCAGATCCGCTGCAAGGAAAGCGAATCCCGCAATCAACGCGAATACAGGAATAAAAGCCCGCATCGAGGTCAGCCTAGAAGTTCCGGCTGCTGGACGTAAAAACAGCCGGCTGGACTACAGCACCTCTCGAAGCCGGGATCGGATCAGCCACATAACGTGACCCTTTGTCCCGATCAGCCGAGAAGTCGGATGAATACATTACGCGACGAAAGTGGGTAGGCTGAGAATCTTCACTCGATAAGGCGTCCATTATGAATTGTGGCGATGCAGAGGCTAAATTGGCCGACTGCACACTGGTCTCAAGGCGAAGCAAAGCAGATTCTTCTCTGGCCAAGGCAGCATCGGTCAGCTCACGGAGTGGATCCTGACTGGCCAACTGGCCACTTTCACTCATGGTTCGCGCCGTCAGCTCGGAATTGGCAGTGCCTCCCTGAAGCCATTTCAGCTCACCGGAGTGCACCCAGAGGGCAAAAGCCAAAGCGGCAGCTCCACCAACTGGCACAGCCCAGATCATGGTGTAACGGAGCGCGGCACGTAAACGGTCAAGCCAGGACGGCTTTTCCACGAGGGCTTGCAGGCGCTTGACCTGTAAATCGTTTTCAAAGCGTGTCCAGAACTCCGAAGACGGTCTTTCAAACTTCTTCAGCTCGAGAAGTTTTTCAACAGTTACCTGTTTCTGTTCTTGAAGTTTCGGCATATTAGGAAAGTCGATCAGGAATCTACAAAATCTTTGAGATAGGCTTGCAGCTGCTGCTTGGCATAGTGAAGCCGCGATCGGACGGTTCCGACGGAGCAACCCATGATGGCAGATATTTCCTGGTGACTGAGGCCTTCAATTTCAAAGAGTATTACAACGGTTCTATGTTTGGGAGACAGTTTTTGCAGGGCGTCGTTCAATTTTTCCTGCAGCTCACCCAACAAAGCACCCTTTTCGGTCTTGTGCTTGGCAGCAAGCGTTTCCAACACCTCAGCGCTGGCCCCCTCTTCCTGAATCGTCTCCAAGCTGAAAAAGCGCCGTAAGCGGTTCTTTTTCAGATGACTCAATGTCGTGTTGACGGCAATCCGATACAACCAGGTGAAAAAGGCGGAATTCCCCTTGAATCGCGTGATGGAGGAAAAGGCCTTGATGAACACATCCTGAATAATATCGGCCGCATCCTCACGATTCGACGTCATGTTATACACAATAGCAAACAAGCGCTCGCGGTATTTTACCACCAGCTCGTCATAGGCCCGCACGTCCCCGTTCTGGACCCGGGCGACCAACTCTGCATCGCGGTCGGCCTCGCGCGTTTCAGCGGCTTCATTTACGCCTGCGTCTACCTGAACTGTGCGGGAAAATGCCATTCAAACACCACATTGAGGGAAAATGATGAAAAATCAACGGTAAAGCGCCGATTCGGCCACTGCGGTCTGCAATCACACTTGGTAGCAACTCATATTCCAGTCCAGCTCTTTTTCTGGCGTCTTGATCTTGGTCTCAAATCTCAGAGTTGATCAGTCCCTAGCGCCTGAAAGTTGAAGTGAACCAGGACTGTCTGGGAAGCCGTCCAGCAACCGCTGCGGATAGTTCCAAGCACTGGCATCGGTGGATTCCAGTGCGACTGGCATGCGGTAAGCCGCCATGGCCATGGCTTGCGGAATATCCAGAATGCGCAGCACATTCAGGTAGTGGGGTCCCTGCTTGTGCCCCTGGGGCGGACGCGTCAGCGTCAGCCCGGCCAGGGGCTCCTCGAAGAGGCTCGCGTAAAGGGCATTGATGCCCATTTCCCCTTCGGCATAAAGGTAAAGCGGCAATCCGCGTGTCGCTTCAATTTGACCCAAGGCCTGGATTATCCGCCGAATGTCCCAGACCTGCGTGCCTTCAAGGGTCTGCCCAAGAAGGTTGAATCGACGGAGAATATGGGTTTGCCGGCGCTCATCTCCTGGCCAGGCATTCGGGCCAACGCCTCTGGGTGGAAAGATCAAATGAATGGCCCCCGACGAAGCATCCACGGTTTCCAGCAATTGATCCACAGATGCCTCAGTCGCGATTGACTGGACGACATGCAGCTCAACCCGTTCGAAGGACTGCCCTGCCCCTGTTGGCTGCAGCAGCCAGAAGTCGAGCTTGAGCTTGGGATGCACCGCCAGTTTTCCAGTGAACACCTCAATATCAGCGTTGGAAAAAATCCGCTCGAGTTCGGGTGCGGGCTCCCGGGCCATCTCTGGCCATTCCCGGAAACTTCTGTCTGCCAGCTCCTGTTTCCAGCCATGCATCTGCGCCTCCCAGCTGGCCCGGCTCTCAGAGGGATTTGGATCGATCGATGCTTTGGGAACGAAACTGTCGTGCACATGATTGTTGATGGAATCATCTGGAATCTGTGCAAAAACCTTGAGTTGCTTGGGTTCAAAGCGCTGTTTCGCCGCCCCAGTGATTGCAGATTGGTCGCCCTTGAGGTGCTGGTTGAACCAGCGTAGGGCCGCTAGTTGCAGGTTCTGACTGTCCTGGTGCGGTCCAGGAGCAATCAGTAGGCCCAAATCTTCCTCCGCTCCGTAAAGTTCGTAGATGCGGCGGGTCTGCTCGTGCAATCGGACAACCCCGTCGAGGGGGTAAATGTGATCCCGGTCGGTGTTCACAATCAACAGGGGTCGTGGAGCGATCAGAGCGGCAACGACAGGGTAATCCCATTCCTCCGTGTTGATGAAGTACATGCAATCGCAATGGCCCTCCACCACGCCGTCGACCACGTGGTTGTGGAGGTCGGTGATACCGGCAACCGGAACAACAGCGGCAATGCGGGGGTCCACTGCTGCCGCCCACCAGGAATAGGCTCCACCGCCCGAACGTCCGGTCATACCGATCCGCTGGGAGTCGACTTCGGGAAGGCTTTCCAGGTAGTCAATTGCGCGAATGCTGTTCCAGGTCTCCGAACCGGCGGGTGTATAGCCGCGGGCGTTCCACCACCACATATCTTCGCTGTAAGTCCCGTGATGAATACCAAGAATTTCCCCGAGGTGGATGGTATCAATGATCAGACAAACATAGCCGTTCTGAGCAAACCAGACCGCATGGTGATGGTAGGCAACCTTGTTGCCAAAACTGACCCCATCTTCCACCGACCGGGCATGTCCACAGACGTAAAGAATTGCAGGTGCGGGCTCTTCAAGCTCCGCCGGCAAATACAGGTTCGCGGTGACGTAGAGCCCGGGCAGGCTTTGGAAGTGGAGTTTCTTGACGGTAAAGTCGGGCTCTTCGAGAACGCCTGTGACTTCAACCTTTAAATCGCTTCGCTCCGGCATGGGCCAAAGTCCCAGCATGTCGAGAAACTCGGTTTGGAGCGTTTCCCGGCGGTCCTCCCAATCCTCTAGGCTTTCGATGCCCTGCAAGGGAGCGTTTTGGATGCGCGCTATCTCGTATTTAAAGTAGTCCTCGAGGGGATGTCCTTTCTCAAGCAGATACTCGCTGCTACCGAACAGGCCGCACGGACCCAGCGTGAGGCAATACAGAGCAAGGAGTGCCCCCCATAATTGGCAACGGTTCAGCCTTAGCTTTTCCATAGTCACAACCTTAAAATAATCCCACTTGTTGCTTAACCTGCTGTGACAGCTCTTCCTCAAGAAGGCTCTGACCGTTCTCTCGAATCGCAATGCGTCCGCCCGCCTGACCAACGGAATTGAACAGGATTTCATAGTCCCTGCCGGCGTGGCTGAAGCCAAGCCCTACTCTGCCATCCTGCTGCTTGAGTGTGGATGCGGACATGCTTTCAAGCGAGTGGTCTCCGACTTGGATCAGGTGAAGAAACAGATCCGCCTCGCGGGCATCGCCGGGAGTGACTTCAATGCGCCACTGTCCAAGCAGGTCATGATCGTCCGGCGGAATCCTATCACGGGTTTCGTAGCCCCATTCGCCCGGCTCCAGAACCGGCATAGGCCAGTTTCTGCCGTCCGACCAGAACTGCTTACCCTCACCGCCAATCTTTGTCAGGTCCGCGTCATCCGGCAAAAGCGTACGGCTAAAGATTCGCCCTTCCCAGTGGTCTGCCTGAAACTGTGGACCATCGACCGCTGGTTCTGCCGCGGTGTGCAGCAGCCAGCGTTTTGGGTAATCCGCCTCGGTCGAGGTCACCCGGTCGAACACCACGAAGTGGTCCGGCGGCAGAAAAACGAACTGCCGCAGAACCAGCTCCGCTTTGTCCTCGTGGTACGAATCTGTGGCATCACTGGCGACATATGCATAGTGTTCGTTCTGATCAAAAGCCAGAATGGTCGACCCCAGGATCTTGTTCTGCCCGCCGTCATTTGGATGCGGCGGCTCGGGCTTTTCGTTCTCCGCAGGAAAGCCCCAGTAACGCGGCATTTCCTCCCCAGGCATATAAATTGTGATGCAATTGTGGGCGACCGTGCGGACGTAGTAAAAAGGCAGGTGCAGCCCTGGCGAAGGCCGGGAACCGGAGTCCAGGGCAAGGAAACCGTTTCTGAAAATGACAAAGTTATTGTTGTCGTAATGGCGGTGCATATCCAGCAACCCACCAGCGGTAAACAAGGCATAAGTATCGTCTGGACCTGATCCTGAGCGCATGAAGACCTGTCCCATATTGTCGAAATGCCTGGCCGTACGCATCGTTTGCGGAGGCCCGGCGGGTTCGATTTCGTCGTAGTTTTCGGTCACAATGAAGGGCGCAAAAGGAATGATTTCCTCCTCTTTCTTGTCGACTTGGGTGCGCATCCATTTAGCCAGGGCAATCAACTCCGGATGGGTGTCGCCATAGAAATGGATCATCTGCGCAATGTGCATGTGCATGTCCTGCAGCGGGAGGTCATTGGTCACATGGTCGACGTCCCCGTAGCCATATTGTTTGCCGTCAGGCAGCCAGTTCCACAGGATATAATGTAACAGATAAGGCACATAGGGCCAGTTTGCCGCCATATTGATACCCGTGGCAGAACTGAAAGTGTGAAAAAAGTCAAACTCGGCCCAGGCGTAGTGGCCCATCGCGTAATTCAGCGCAGCCGAAGCCGAGCCACCCACGTCCCCAGCAACACGACCCCGGTGTTCAAGCAGGCTGATGTAGTCCCGATAGCCCATCATCAGCAGCTCTGTCGCCCGCTCATCATCAATTCCGTGCTTATGAAAGACCAGGCCTGTATACCAAGTCAGACAGCGCGTTCCATAAAAGCCCATTTCCGGCGTGCCGACTCCTTCTCTGAAAAAAGCCTCCCTGCGGTCCGGCATCATATTATCCATTGCCCGGAACAGGGACCCGCCGATCTCACTTCGCTCCGCCTCCGTGAGGTCATTACAAATCATGTCATAAGCCGCCAGCGCATTCATCCGCGAAGCGGCCGTCCAGGCAACGTTTAGCTGCGCTTCGTGGCGCATGTGGTAGTATTCGATGACCCTGGCCAGCAAGCGCTTGCTCAGTTCCAGATAAGCCCGGTCTTCAATCACAAGGTAAACAAATGCTGCCTTCGCCGCCTGCGTCCCGAGCAGATGCTCCGTACTGTGGGTGCCGTCCCTAATCAGTGGATTGGTGAACACCAGCTCCTGGTCGAAAAGTGGATCCAGGCTACCTTTCATCGCATCGAAGCGCGCACGCTCCTCACCCAGAGCCTTCGCCCGGATCGCCGGGAAGCGATCCGCATTAAAATACAAACGTGGATGGTCCTCCCGAATTTGCTGGACCCAGTCCCCTGTTTCCAAGGCTTCCGACGCACAGAGAAGAGGCGTCATCGTCAATAAACAGAAGCCCTTAAGAAAGCGCTGCCAAAAACTGAGTCCTGCATGCCTCCGACACAATTCTACCATGAAAAAAACCCTTAAATACCGCAAAATCCTGCTGCCAGCAGAAAGGAAAGTTATGGTAAACAGAATCAGGGTCGACCTGCTGATACACTGCTAAATCACTGTGCTACTCAGGGCCTCTTCTGGCGATCGTCCTTGCTGTTTTCATGTTTTATATACATTCAACTACGTTAAATGCGGTATATCCTTATCAGAATATGAGTGACGACAAAAAAGTAATCCTCGTTGCTGAAGATTCAGCGCCCAACAGGAGAATCATTTGCCAATTGCTCAGCAGTTTTGGTTTTGAAGTGATTGAATGTGTTGATGGCGAAGATGCATACAACAAAGCAATCAACGCAATCGACAACACCTTAAAGCTGGATGCTATCGTCACCGACATCATGATGCCTGGAATGAGCGGCCTCGAAGTCATTGGACAACTCAAGCGGGAGGACAAGCTGGCAGGCATTCCATTTCTCTTCCTGACAGCAGTCGCCAAGAAGGAGCACGTAGTGGCTGCAATAAAGCTGGGTGCCAAAGGCTACCTGCTCAAACCGATCACCCGTGAAAAGCTGCAAAAGAGCTGCACAGACCTGTTTCCCAACCACAAGTTTCCTCAGAAGACTGGCGAATCCCCCGTGTAGCCGTAGTAGTATCGTTGTAGCAATCGGTCCGCTTCACCGCTGGCCTCCATCCGGTTGGCGGCACGCTTCAACAGGGGGTTGAGCAGATTGAGGAAACCCGAGGCCCGCGTATCGCTGAGCTTAAGGAAGAGCGCGATGTGACCAAGGTCCTTGAGCCTGCCATCCTCATCGGCGTATCCATCGCGAGTCAGCCCATAGAGCAGGTAAAGGGCTTTTTCGAAACCGGCACTTCCAGGCTCGATTTTGACCTGAAAGAGTATGCGCTCCTCCCCCGGATTAAAGAACCGATGCTCTTCCCCTGGCAAGGCAGTCAATCGCTGGCCGGATTCCAGGAAATGATCCTCCCCCTTGTGTTCGACCCCAAGGGTGCCATCGACGGCGATGAAGGTTTCAGTAAAGCGTTCATGGAAGTGGGTCGGATTGCCTCCTCCCGGACCGAGTTCGATTTCCAGCAGAGTATATTCTCCTCCGGTTTCATATGAATACTTCACAAAGGTGACAGTGTCGTCAAAAACCGGATTCTGAATCTGGCGGATGAGGTCGGGTGGCGTGTCGAGTCCAAGGTCAAAACCTTCGTCAATGCCGAAGCTGACCTGGTAGGACCAAATGGTCCATGCACCGGCCAAGGCAGCAATTGCGGCAAGAATGATGATCAGGATTTTCATTTTCAAGCGACAAATGTTTACGAAAAAAACAACTCAACCACAAACAGTCATACAAGAGACTGGAGGGCAAAACATTTGTCATTACCAGAATCAAAAAGAATCCCGACGGAGCGGCAGGGCCGGCCTCTGTGTCGACCAATGCCCTTCACTCACAAGAACGCCCAAACCCTCAATAATCAACGACACACACCCAGACAGAGTTTGCAGAAAAAGATATCATGCGTACCATTATTGCCAAAATGGAAACCAGCAAAAACTTTGTCATTACAGGTATCAGCAGCGGGCTCGGGCTCGCCCTTACCCGCACACTCCTACAGTCGGGTCATCAGGTGCAGGGCTGCGGACGCCGCCCCAATCCAATCCCAAGCGCCGAAGCCGAACAGCATGGAGAACGCTACGGCTATCAACAACTCGATATTCTGGACTTTGAGGCAGTCCGAGACTGGGTTTCGGCCATACAAAAGCAGGGGCCCCCGATTGATTTCCTCATTCACAACGCCGCCGTTATTCACGAAAATGCCCGCCTCTGGGAGATCGACCGGGAGCAGCTCAATGCCGTCCTGCAGGTCAATGTAATGGGAACCTTCAACGTCCTCCAGGCTTTCCTCCCGGGGATGCTTAAGGAGAAGCGGGGCATGATCATCACCCTCAGCTCTGGAGCCGGCCGCATGGGCATCTCGCGGATCTCGGGCTACTGTGCCTCCAAGTGGGCTGTTGAGGGGCTGACGAAATCCCTGGCCGATGAACTACCCGAGGGAATGGCAGCCTTCCCGATAAGTCCGGGCATGGTGGACACGGATATGCTGCGAACCAATTTCGGCGAGGAAGCGGCCCATTGCCAGAAAGCCGAAGAATGGGCTGAAGCAGCCATGCCCTTTATCCTAAACCTGGATGCCAGCCAAAACGGCGAATCTCTGACCACTCCTGATACACGACCTTGAGTCAGACCTTATAACCTGATGGTCCCCTGTATTCGGCTATGTTGCGCGGAGTTTCGAGAAGCCGGATCTGGTAGAGCCTGCGCTGAGAATTGCTAACGAACGGATCCAGGACTGCCCAAAAGGCTTTGACGAGGTTTTCGGCGGTCGGGATTATGCCATCCAGAAAAGGGACCTGCTGGTTCAGGTTGCGGTGATCACAAACCTTGAGAATCTTTTCCTCAACCAGATCCTTCAATTCCTTCAGGTCTATCAAGTATCCAGTGCGAGGATCCGGATTGCCAACAACGCTCACCTCCAGCTCGTAGTTGTGTCCATGCCACTGCTCATTGTTGCACAGTCCAAAGGTTCGGCTATTCCACTCCTCCGATTCCTCCGGGTTGTGAAGGCGGTGTGCAGCGCAAAAGTGTAGTCGCCGGGTTACTAAAACTGGTCCGGACGGGAGTTCTACGGCTGTAGAATCTATTGATTTTGGCATAGGGAAGCCTTAGCACTTCAGGGAACTAAAGTCACGGAAAGAACCATCAAACCCGCCTGGAACCCCTTTGCAGATGACAGCCACCGCATCGTGCGAATGAAGCGATTCCAAATGGTTCAGGATTACCTGAAAGTCTTTAATTCGCGTATCCGCATTCAATTGCTCGAAAACCAGCCGGGCCGCATCTTCAACAAACTTAACGTGAGCCCCATTCATCTCAGCGAACGCCTGCTCGTCTTCGCGCTTTACCATGACCTGAGTCTCGGTCAAAAGGGCTGCTTCACAGAGTGCCTGCATGTCTTCGATGTGCAATAAAGCGTCCGGCTTCAACTCGACTGTGACCCGGGCCTTGCTCCGCTGCGAATGCGGTATTGCGTAGATGTCGCGCGTTTCCCTCGCATGTTCAGCCAATTCGGAGGAGCAAGGACAGGCCGACGAATAAACGAAGTCAAAATGAACAAATTTCCGATACACTCCATCGGCACCGATCCTCCCTTCGTAAGCGGCATCGTAATACTGATAACCTTCAAGGCCAGACCGCAGACTAGGCTTCAGGATCGGATAAGCGAACCTGACATTCAGGTTCGCGGACGCGCTATCCAGACGAACTTGATACGCATCCAATACACCCGCGAGGGTATCACAGTCAAAGAAGCATTTCCTGAACTCGTAAAAAACGCGCATTATGCGGGACATGTTGATGCCCTTCACGTCCTCCCGAAGACCAACAGTTCCAGATACACGAGCCTCGAGCCGTTGCCACTCCCCGTTCGCTGCCCGAAAATTGAGCGGGATGCGAAAGTCGGAAATTCCAACTTGGATGATCGGCACGTTGGCACCTGAAATTGCCGCAGCGCCCTGATTCTGAAGGTCAGGAATTCCAGAGCGATAATCCATATCCACCTCGAAGGATGAATCGTAATAACGACGAGGGCGTAATGTAGTATTGGCAGGACTTGAGTTCATAATATACCTAAGGCTACTATTGTCCGCAGCCATGGATATTTCAAACGAAGGCAGCCTGAACGGTTGCCTCAGCAGATATCCGGCTGAAAAACCGGTCGAACAACCTGCGGAGATTCTTCTGCCGACCGAAGATTGAGCGTATGCCCTGAGCAATTTCCGGCGCCGACAGTAGTGATCAAATAATCCTCTCTCCCATCATTCTTCGCCGCTGTTGAAGAACTGACCAAATTTGACAAAACGTTCAAACCACCGAAAATCTGCAGTATGAACAACAAACCAACCAGTGCTGAACTGGAATTGATGCTCAAAGATTTACCAGGCTGGAGTCATGAGAATGATGCCCTCACCAAATCTTTCACTTTCGCCTCCTTCCGCGACGCCATTTCTTTCATTGTTCGAGTGGCTTTCGAGGCAGAGGAAATGGATCACCACCCTGAGATTCACAACGTCTACAACAAGCTCAAGATAACCCTCAGGACACATGATGCAGGCAATGTGGTCACCGAGAAAGACTTGATGCTGGCGGCCAAGATAGAGACCCTGAATACAAATAAGTGACTGGCTACTCCGCCTTCAAATCCCGATCCGTTACCGGATCGTATTGCAAGTAGCGTTTGAGGAAGGCTGAAATTGGGTAAATCAAAGCAGTGTCGCCCAAGGCAACGGCCGCTTTGAAAGCATACCCAGCCACTATAAAACCTGCCAACTGGGGCCAAAGAGATTGTGCTTCATCCAAAGGCAGCGCCCGAGCATAAAAATGTGTCACAAGAATAACGGCAACGGTATCGACCAACTGACTCACTGTGGTTGACCCAATGTTGCGTAGCCACAGGTGCCGTCCTTTGGTCAGACGTTTCCAGAAATGAAATACATGAACATCGACAAACTGAGCAGTCAAATAGGCAATCATTGACGCTCCAGCAGCCCCAATGGTGAGGGCCTGAAGTTCAAAAAACACCGGCAGGCGTCCGGCTGCATCCCGCATCACTTCCCCAGTTACAGGGTCTGTGGCTTCAAATCCAGGAAGCAATCCGCCCAGCCACAGGATAAATAACAGCCAGCAGTTCAGCACAAGGCCAAGCCAGACGACGAATTTAGCCCGCGAACGCCCGTAAAACTCGCTTATCAAATCCGTGCACAGAAAGGTTATCGGGTAAGGCAAAACGCCAACAGCTACAGCAAAGGTCAAACCGCCAGCATCAAACAGATGGATGAACCTTGTAATCCCCAGTATGTTGAGCATCGCCAGGGTCCCGAGGAAAATTCCCACCAGAAATATGAGAACGCGCTCCCGCCGCCGCTTTATCACCTCCACACTACAACCGCTCTCAACAAAATCCATGACCGATAGTAAAAGTCGTCAATATTACGATTCAAGTCGATTGCAGTCCAAATATCTCCACTTCTACTCCCGGAGACACCATAACATGCTCCGGGTCAGTTTCCGGGGCAGAGAAACCGTTTAAGCCAAATAGGTCGGTGCTGTAGGACCTCAATTCCGCCGAAAAGAGTGGATAGGGCTGATGGTGGACGCGGCCAGTAGAAAGTGTCCCTCTGCTCTTGTTGTGCGAAAACAATAGATAGCGCTCGGCTAGAAAAAACTGCAGGGTTCCTGGCTTTGAACCCGGCAACGCTTCAAGCTGCTTGTAGTGGAAAACCTGAGGCAACTGCGCCTTGCGGGCTGACTTTAAAACAATCGAGTTATCCCTCTCCACCCGCGCGCTCATTGCCGCGTGAACATAGGGCAGTGAAAAGAACGTCTGCGCAATTTTAACAGCAAGCCGCTGATTTGCATCCAGGGAGTAAAACCAGACGCCCGGATTACCTATTTCATCCAGCACATAAGTCCGCATATTGAGTTCCAGAAAATCACTCATGCCGGGGAAGGGAGGACAAAAACGCGGACGAACCCGCTCCATAAAAAAGGGCACCACGCCAAGATAGGCCCGCTCTTTGAAGGTGTCGACAAACAACCCCTTCGGTAATGTTGCCTGAATAACAGCGGGGTCAATTGACCAATGCAGGAACAACAAATTACGCCAACGCTGGTACATCACCGGCGATCGGTCCCTCGGCCGCATCGTCGCCTTAAGCCGTTGCTCATTACCCGGCTTTTGGAAACTGATGGCATTCGATACACGACTATTCATTGGTTGCAGAGTATTTCGAGTTTAGTCAGATTTCAAACGACAGGTGGCAATGGACGTATCAACCTGACTCCCTTCCACCTATGGTCCCATTGGAGGACCGGCCTCCGTGTCGGCCAACGCCATTGGACGCACCGTTAAGCGCGCATTCCCTGGACGTCAACGCAAGCCGCGGAACAAGCAGCAGGGGACCAACATTCCATCAATCCACCCTTCCACCCATCCATAAAAAAACCTCCATCGGCAACGCCAATGGAGGTGAAAGCCTGGACTATAGTCCGACCCGTTCAGGGAAGAATGACAGCATCAATAGTGTGAATCACACCATTGGAAGCCATCAAGTCAGTGGCGACAACGGTCGCTCCGTCGATACGCACATTGCCGTAGCGAACAGTGATTTCAGCTGAGGAACCATTGACGGTTTCAACCATCCCGGCAGACACATCCTTGGCCAGAACCTTTCCAGCGACAACATGATAGGTCAAAATAGCAATCAGCTGATCCCGGTTTTCCGGCTCAAGCAGGGATTCAACCGTTCCCTCCGGCAACGCCGCAAAAGCCTCATTGGTCGGCGCAAAGACAGTGAAAGGACCATCGCCCTGCAAGGTTTCCACCAGACCCGCTGCGCCCACAGCTGCAACCAGGGTACTGAAGTCAGAGTTCTCCGACAGGATTCCCGTCAAATCCTTGTTCGGAGAGTACGAACCGTGATGCCCTGCAAAAAGAGCAGGCATGGCAAAAGCCAGGAGAAAAGTGGTCAGTAATGTTAATGTAGTCTTCATAATTGTGTTTTTTTGATTTAACAATCGTACTGTCTCCGGATTCCCGAAATGCACAAAACATACTGGCTGGTCGGATCATACCCTCAATGGCTGGACCCAAAAGGCATTGGAAAGCAAAGATGGCCTGAGCAGGTTGGGTTCCTTTCGCCGAAAGGAACCGCCCCAAAGTACGGCCCCTGCGCAGATAATCTCCTTTACTCTGGGTGCTTACTGATCGAAAATAGGAGCCAATATGTGGCAGCTTTTTAAAGAATTCCTTACATTCCTGCGGCAGGAAAAAAAGTGGTGGCTGGTGCCACTGGTCGTGATACTGCTGCTACTCGCGGCCATCATTGTCTTTGCCGGCGGATCCGCGCTGGCCCCGCTGATGTATCCGTTCATGTAACTGGGGGCAGCGGATGCGGCATATTTTGGGTATTTCGGCGTATTACCATGACTCGGCGGCAGCGCTGCTGAGCGAAGGGAAGATTGTCGCGGCGGCGCAGGAAGAGCGCTTCAGTCGCAAAAAGAACGACGAACGCTTTCCGCGCCATGCGACGGCATTTTGCCTGAAACGGGCCGGTTTGCAGGAGGCGGATCTGGATGCGGTTGTTTTTTACGACAAGCCCATTGTCAAATTCACCCGACTGCTCGAATCCTACCTTGCAGTGGCGCCTGGCGGCTGGACAACGTTTCCACGGGTGCTGCCTTCGTGGCTGGGCGAAAAACTCAACCTGCGGGGTACAATTCGGTATGAAATGCCGGACTTGCGTGCCGATGCTCCCGTCCTGTTCACCGAGCACCACCAGGCGCATGCCGCCAGCGCGTTTTTCCCCTCGCCCTTTGAGGAATCGGCGATTCTAACCGTAGACGGAGTTGGCGAATGGGCCACGACCACCCTTGGAATTGGCCGGGGTAATGAGCTGGAAATCCTTCAGGAGCTGCGCTTCCCGCACTCGCTAGGGCTGCTCTATTCAGCATTCACCGCCTACTGCGGTTTCCGCATCAACTCCGGGGAATACAAACTGATGGGCCTCGCTCCCTACGGCGAGCCGAAGTATGTCGAGGCAATCCACGAAAACCTGATCGATTTGAAGGAGGATGGCTCGCTGCGTTTGAATCTGGATTACTTCCATTTCCTGAGGGGAATGCGCATGACCAATTCCAAGTTTGATGCCTTGCTGGGTGGTCCGCGGCGCTTGCCGGAGACCGCGATGGAGCAGCGATACATGGATGTTGCACGCTCTATTCAGGTCGTGACCGAGGAGGTGATCCTGCGGCTGGCGCGTCACACGCGCAAACTGACTGGCCTTTCCCGCCTGTGCATGGCTGGAGGAGTGGCCCTCAACTGCGTGGCCAACGGCAAAATCCTGCGCGAAAAGATTTTTGAGGACATCTGGATCCAACCGGCGGCAGGCGATGCTGGCGGCGCACTTGGGGCCGCCCTGGCTGTCTGGCACATGCGCGAGGAGGCTCCTCAACCACGGACTGTTCAATTCCCCGACTCCATGCAGGGCGCCTTCCTGGGGCCGGAATTCAGCGACGCCGAGATCGAGGCTGTGCTGCGTTCCCACAACGCAGTGTACCGAAAACTGGATTCATCCGAGCTCATCGACGAAGTGGCCGACCTGCTGGCTCAGGGAAACATCGTCGGCTGGGTCCAGGGGCGTATGGAATTTGGTCCGCGCGCGCTCGGCCACCGATCCATTCTGGGTGACCCGCGCTCAGCAAAGATGCAGTCGTTGCTGAATTTAAAGGTAAAGTTCCGGGAATCCTTCCGGCCTTTCGCTCCTGCAGTCCTGCTGGATCGCGCCGCGGAGTATTTCGAGCTGGATTCGGCCTCCCCCTACATGCTCATGGTCGCGCCGATCCACCCAAACCAACGGCTTGAGCTTCCTCCCCCAGCTACTGGACTCGAGCGGCTCAAGCAACTGCGATCGACGATCCCCGCCGTCACCCACGTGGATGACTCTGCCCGGGTGCAGACGGTCAGCGCAGGGCAAAACCCGCATTTTCACGCAATCCTCAAGCGCTTTGACGAACGCACGGGTTGCCCGGTCCTGATCAATACCTCCTTCAATGTGCGCGGCGAGCCGGTGGTCTGCTCGCCCGATGATGCCTACCGCTGCTTTTGCAACACTGAGATGGACAACCTTGCCATTGGCAGCTTTCTCCTCGAACGCTCTGCCCAACCACATGAGGGTGTGAAACACTCCTTCCACCCCGTACCCGATTAAGCCCATGCTGCGCCTCAAAGAAAAACCGACAGAGTGGATCAAGTTTACCGCTGTGATGGGCATCACCGTCAACCTGCTCCTCGCAATCCTCTGCTGGCAGGGACTTGTGTCTGGCTGGTTGCCGGTAGCCGCAATTGCACTGGCGATCCTAAGCGTCATTGCCGCATCACTACGTCCCCATTGGTTTCGAGGCTTTTACCGCGCCGGCATGACGCTCAGTTTTCATATCGGTCAGACCTTTGGCAAGCTGTTGCTGATCCTTATTTTTTTCCTCATGGTCACCCCCATGGGCTTATTGCTACGCCTTCTGGGCAAGGACCTGTTGCAGTTAAAACCGGCGCCGGAAAAATCCTCATACTGGCAGCCCGCGAAAAACAACCGAAATTTTGACCGGATGTTCTGAGGCTCAGGGCTCCTGTTCACGGAGCAAGGCGAGAGCGGTATGGGCGCGCGGATAGTCGGGGTTGATCTCGAGGACGCGTTCAAAGCGTTCCCGCGCTTCGGCATGGCGCCCGAGAATGAGGAGAGCGACGCCAAGGTCCTGCTGGCCGCCAATAAAATCCGGAAAAGCGTCTGCGGCGCGGCGCAGGTGAGGCAGGGCTTCTTCGACGAGACCGTTCATCTGCAAAAAGGCCCCGAAGCGGGCATTGAGAAAATAGTCATCGGGCCGGGCTTCAAGAGCCTGCTCATAAATAAAGCGGTTAAGCGGATGATCCTTATGTTCGGCGAGACGATCGCTGCGCATCTGGCACCAGGCAATGGCATCGGCGTTGTTGAGGCGATTGGTGAAGGGCGGACGGGACTGCCGAGCTGCCATCTCGAGCCAAAGGCGGTGCTGGTCCCAGAGGGTCAGAGCGAGATGGCGCTGGGGACTGGCAGGGCTGGTCCATTCCGGGTTGGCGGTGGCGCGGAGGGAGGCTGGAAGGACGTCCATAACGGCCTCGGCATAGATCTGTGCGATCACGGCATTGCCGATTGGGTTGAAGTGAACATGCTCGAAAAAGTATTCGTGACCCGGGATCCCGTCGGTGCTGACCCGGGCAAGCTGTTCGACCGTGTCGACCAAATGAACACCCGCATTCGCCGAGCGCTCGGCGGCTTCGCGGATGATACGGTTGATGGTTGAATCCGCACGTACGGCGAGCGCATCGGCATCGCGGGCGGCGCTGTAAGCACTCGCAGCCGCCACGGTGTCGCCGAGTTGGTCGTGGCAGCGCCCAATGCGAAAGAGCAGTTCGGCATGTTGCCCATCGAGGGCAGCAGCTTCGCTGTAGTGAGCAAGGGCTTCGGCGTGTGAGCCGGCTGCTTCGAGCGTCTGGCCGACGGCAAAGGCATCTTCCCAGCGCGCCTTTTCGGAGGCTGACAGATCCGGCGAGTGGAGGGAAGCAAACGGAGCGCAGTCGCGGAGATTGCTCGCTACGGTCCCAAGCAGTACCGGAACCTGTGCGCGACCGGCGGCAGCGAGGATATCGCCGAGATTGCGCTCAAAGTGGCGGTAAACGCGTGAGCGGCTGGGATCCGAGGGGTGCAGAAGGTGCTCGGCAAACAGATTCAGACCCTCCCAGTTCTCGGGCGCACCAGCTCTGCCCGCAATACTTCCGGCAAGCGCTTCGATAGCCTGGCCAGTATGAGTGCGCTTGGCCGCCAGACTCGCACGAATCAAAGGCAGAGGCGGTGCCTGCTGCCCGAATACCGTCCCCGCACCGTAGGGTCCGATGACCTCGTTGTTACCCATGTAGATGATCCACAGATCGGCCTCGATAGCGGCCACTTCGCGGGCTATGGGTAGGACAACATGCGAGTTGATAGCGGTAATAGCCGTACACACCACTTCAAAGCGCGTATCCGGAAAACGCTCGTTCAGGAAAACCTCAAGTTGGCGTCCAAATCCATAGGCCGGGTCAGGATCGCCGTTGGCCGCCGACTCGCCGAAAAGGAAAATGCGGTAGGTATCGGGAGCTTTCGGCACTTCCAGCCGGTGAGGTATAATGTCCCGAGCCAGCGCGCGCGGGAAGAACCGAAAAGTGAAACGGTCATTCGCCTGAAGATAGACCTGCCCATTGATCATCTGTGGCTGGTAAAAGGATGTCGGGTTACCCGTCCCGGTCAGCCGAAGGCCAAATTCCAAAACAAAAAATGCCAAGCCAAGAATCAGCCCCGGAACAAGCACAGCAGCAGCAATCCGCAACGACCAAAGACGGGCCGATCCCATCCTGGATTCATTCCCATCCCTACTTTCCAATTGGTGGTCCTTGCGCATGCAATTTCGAGTAATCTCTAAATTCCTCAAAGCCAACATCAGGCGCAAGCAAATCCGATTAACCCAACCCGCTGGCCACCCTGAATTTGCCATATCGAATGAGGTTGGTAGGGCAGTCTCGCCGAGACGGCCGCTGGCCGAAGGCGGGAACCCTTATTCCGCGTCACGGACAATGCGGAAGCCAGTATGCAGGGCGCCGGAGTTTGGCTCTGAACGGCCACGGGTGCCGACCATGTAGCGGGTGCAGTATTGGTCCGTGCAGAGAAAAGAGCCGCCCCGTGTGGAGCGTTTGGGTGTTCCCGGCTCTGAGGGATCAAAGCTGAAGTCGGGTCCCTGTGGATTAACCACCGGATCGCCGTCCGCAATCCGCATCGCATAAGCCCGCGGGTGATACCAATCCGCACACCATTCCCAGACATTGCCAGCCATGTCATACAAGCCATAACCATTGGCAGCAAACACCGCCACCGGAGCAAGTCCCTCAAAGCCATCGGCTGCGGTGTTTTTCACTGGAAATTCCCCCTGCCAAATATTCGCCTGCCACTCGCCATTGGGAGTCAATTCCTCCCCCCAGGGATACGGCATACCGGTCAATCCACCCCGTGCCGCAAACTCCCACTCAGCCTCCGTTGGCAGTCGTCCGCCCAACCATTCCGCATAAGCGACGGCATCCTCCCAAGCCACTTGCACGACGGGATAATCCTCCATGCCCTCAATCGACGATTCCGGGCCAAGCGGATGTCGCCATTGGGCACCCTCCACCCAGCGCCACCATTGTTGGTAGTTGTTCAGCCCGCGCACCGATTCTGGATTGGCAAATACCATTGCGCCCGGCACCAGCAGGTGTTCCGGAATACCGGGAAAATCCGCTGGGTCGAGCGGACGTTCCGCCACCGTCAGATAGCCCGTGGCCTCGACAAATTCGGCAAACTGCGCATTGGTAACGGTCGTTTTTGTCATCCAAAAGCCATCCACCACGACCCGATGAATCGGACGCGCATCCACCATCGCCTCGCCTCCACCCTGAGGCAATGCACGCGGATCGGCGAGGCCCATGGAAAATTCTCCGCCTGGAATCCAAACCATTCCCTCGGGCGCCTCACTTGGGGCAGTCCTTGTATTTTCCACCGTCGGAGCAAACATACCACGATATTCAACCAGCGCATCCCCGCCATCAGCATTCACATAAATCAACAACGCCGCCAGCAATCCGATCATGGCAAAACTATTTCTAATCCAGGACATTAGTATTACCCTGTCCAGTCATCAGCAAGGGTCAACCCAAGCCTGAGGGTTTGGATTGAACTGCCACGTGCTGATCCGGCTACCCTTCCCTATTTCAAAGCTACACGTGAAATGAGCAGGGAGGCTGTTAATCTGTTTGGTAATTTAATGTTGATTTTAATAAAACGTCGTGCGACGTTTTATTCATGAAAAAATTAGGTAGAGCTGAGATTTTGCGCGCGCTTAACCGTCTTGGGGAGCTTGTCAGGGAGAAAGATATCGAACTGGAGCTTTCAATTTACGGTGGCTGCGCCATGATTTTGGCTTTTGAGCGTCGTGCCATCACGCGCGGCGTGGATGCCATATTCCATCCCCGCGATGCTATTGCTCCACTTATCGCTCAAGTCGCCAAGGAGCGTGGATTACCGAAAGAATGGCTCAATGATGATGTCCGACAGTTCCTGGCGCCCAAAGAAGCAATGCGCGATCTGCCGCTGGATCTACCGGGGATAAAAATTACCGCGCCAACAGCCAGTTACCTTCTGGCGATGAAAGCATTGGCTGGCCGACGTGCTCTGCCCGGCTATGAAGGAGATGAAGCCGACCTCCGTTTCCTTATCCGTAAAATGGCGATCACTGAAATCGAAGAAGTCCAAAAGCACATCGACCGCTACTATCCCGATGATGTTCCGAGCGACTCCGCGCGTGCGATGATTGCACAGATTATCAAAGAGGAAAACGGGTCATGAATTCCGAAAAGACACTTCCCCTGCAGATAAAGGATATCGCGGCAAAGAGCGAAAACTTAAGCGACTTTGGCCTCCTGCTGCGCGAGTGGAACCACACTCTGACGCGTGGCGATGTATCCAGCAGGCCGGCAATTGCTCGTGCTATAAAGGAAGCTCCACGAATTCTGAGCGAACAATTTCCCGAAGGAAACATTGCGGATGCTTATCTTGCCGCGTACGCAGAGTGGATAGCCGACAAGGCCGGAATCAGCCGACCACCGTGGACATGCGATCCCCGGAGAAGTCTTGAAGTGCCCTGGTTTGCCGACAATGCGCGAGCTTCACTCATAGTGTTGACCCCTGCATCCTTCCGCCATCGCAACGTCTTTACCATCCCCGAGGAAGTCGTCCACCTCCGCCGTGGCCGGCCCAGGGTCAGCAGTTCACAAAAAAAAGCAAAGGCCCGTGCACGCGACCGCCGCTACCGCCAACGCGTCAAAGAATGGATTCAAAAGGGACGAACTGCCGACAGCCTCACGGCCCCACAGAATACCGCCCACTGAACCTCAGGGCATCCGCCTCTCAATTCAGTTAATCCTGCCTAACTTACATTCCCGGTTTCAAAGCTGCACGTGAAATGAGCAGGGAGGTCGTTAATCTCCCGATTGCCGCGAGCTCAGACCAGGCAAGAGCCGCGCGCTACGGGATGAAATTGTTTGAGTTAACGGCGAGTCGCGGTCTGCCCGTCATCACGGATTTTTTGCAGGCGAGCCTGAAGCTCGACCACTTTTTCGGGGTATTGTTCTGCTAGGTTATGCCGCTGCCCGATATCTTCGCGCAGATTGTAAAGCTTCACCGGTAAGTCATCGCTCTCGTAGCCGCGGCTGGCTTCCCACTCGGGGACGGTGTCTTCCCGGTTTGTATGGTAGCCGGATGGCGCATCGATGAGCAACCAGTCGCCATGGCGAAGCGCATAGGCACCGGGATGGGTGTTATGGACGTGACTATTGCGCACGGAGGGTTCCTGCCCGAGCAGGACCGGCAATTGGTTGTAGGAATCAAACGCCTGATCGGCCGGCAGCTCGACACCCAGGATGGACGCAAAGGTGGCCATCAAGTCGATCTGGGAAAAGAGGACATCGCTGACGGTTCCCTCGGTAATGATACCGGGCCAGCGTATGATCGTGGGGACGCGGTGCCCCCCTTCAAAAATATCCCGCTTGAGCCCGCGCAAGGGCTCGGACGACCAGTGCCCTGTTTTCTGATAGCGCGGGTAGGCATACCATTCCGCGCCGTTGTCGGCGGTGAAGATAACGATGGTGTTGTCCGCGACTCCAGCGTCTTCAAGGGCTTGTAGTAGGATGCCCGAAGCCTCGTCGGTCTCGACCACAAAATCGCCATAAGGGCCGGCTTCGGAGCGTCCATCAAACTCGTCATTTGGGATAATGGGCGCGTGGGGCGAAGGGAACGAGAAAAAGAGAAAAAACGGTTGTTCGGACTGGGCGTATTCGTGAATTTTTTCGACGCCCTTCGCCGTGATCGTGGGGATATGTTCGTAAGGATCCCATCCCTCCACCATCGGGCCGCGGCGGAACTCCCAATTGCCCTCTTTGATGGGCTTAAAAAGGGAGGTGTCCATCATGCGGTCCGGCGTCCCGATGACGCGGTCATTTTCGATCCAGGCGTAGGGAGGGAAGTTGATCACGGCATCGCCGAAATAATAATCGAAGCCGTGCGCGAGGGGACCGTCAGCGATGGGCTTGGACCAATCGAATGCGTCGTATGTATAGGTCGAATCCCAGGCGTTTCCGCCATATTGGAAGCGTTCGGCACCCGGTTTCTTGATGGAGTTCCAATCGAAGCCAAGGTGCCACTTGCCGATCACCGCGCTGGTGTAGCCGGCCTCTTGGAGCATTTCGGGGAGGGTGAGTTCATCGGCGTCGAATTTGGATTCGCCGAAGGTGCCGACGATGCCGTGGAATTTCCGCCAGTGATAGCGGCCGGTCAACAAGGCATATCGACTCGGGGTGCAAACACCCGAGGACGAATGGGCATCGGTCAGGCGCATGCCCTCAGCGGCCAGGCGGTCGATGTGGGCCGTCGGAATCTTTGAATCCGGGTTAAAGCTGGAAAGATCACCGTAGCCGAGGTCATCGGCATACAGAATTAAAATGTTGGGCTTGGGGAGTGCCTCGATATCGCGCTTCGGCTGAACCGCCTCGGCCAACGGGGTGCTGAGGGCAGCGAGGGAAACGACCATGGAAAGGGCGGCGCTGTAGGGAATCTTTATCATAAAATAGGGTTAGGGACAAAGATGTAGAGCTT
>JAFIGG010000016.1 GCA_020831485.1 Opitutales bacterium | reverse complement strand
AAACCGCACATTTCGCGGGCCGGAGGATTATTTGAAATCCCGAGGCGTAGAAATTATAGTTGTTGGTAACGAAGAGTGCCGAAAGCTTATGGAAACATTTATTGAAAATAATCCCGAGCTGTGGAACGAAGATATTGGTGAATAGAAATCCATCCCTGCAACTTCGGTTTGTTCCTGCGTTGATAGATCGACGGAGCGTAGCGGAGATGGCGTAGCAAATCGAAACATCACCCCTGAAACAACAACCTATAATCAAAATGAAGAATCGTCGCACTCCCCGACTGTTACCCATGTCCTGAACCAAAAGTGTTACCTATGTCTTGGTTGGGCCCCCAACGCACTCAATTAGGAATTACGAATTAGGAATCAGGAATTCAAAAATTTCCAGCCTTTACTTTACACCTGTGGCAAGGAAGATCGCTTAAAGTGCCTACCCCTCCCAGTAATCGTGAGCTTATCTGGCGCCTTTTGCGTTTTGCATGGCAATTCCGGGCGCGTTCGATCCAGGTTATATCGACTCAAATAGCCATTTTGATGTTTACCATCGGGGGCTTTGCACTGACGGGTCTGGCGATCGATTTGCTCAGCGACGAAGTGCGGGGGACATCCCATCTGCGCTGGCCCCTGGGCTGGACTCCGCCGGAAAGCTGGAGTCCTTTTCAACTGATACTGCTGATCGGTTCAATCATCATCGCTACGGCTCTGATTCGGGCCGTCATGGAATACCTGCACCAGATGGCTGTCGGCCGATTGGTTCACGTCGACATTGTCCTGAAGCTGCGGGCGCAGGTATATGAAAAGATGCAGCACCTGTCCTTTCGCTTTTTCGATAAAACCGCCAGCGGCACGCTGATCAACCGGGTGACCAGCGACGTGCAGGCGGTGCGGTTGTTTATCGATCAGGTCATTGTGCAGATATTCATTATGGCGATTTCCCTGGCGGTCTACCTGGCGTATATGCTGAATATGCATGTCTGGCTGACGATTGTCTGCCTGATGACGACCCCTGTGCTGTGGCTGCTTTCCGCCCTGTTTTCCAGCTTGCTGCATCCGGCTTATATGCGCAGTCGGGAGTTGATGGACGACCTGATTCTGAGCTTCTCAGAAAACATCCAGGGGATCCAAACTATCAAAAGCTTTTGCCTCGAAAACCGACAGACCCGAGACTTCAAGGCCTCCAATGAAGAAGTGCGCCAGCAGCGCCAGGGTATTTTCTGGATTGTCAGCACCTTCTCCCCCGGAATCGGATTTCTCACCCAGGTCAATCTTGTCATCCTGCTGGGCTACGGCGGCTATCTGGTCATAGCGGGTGAATTCCCGCTGGGAACCGGACTGGTGGTTTTTGCCGTATTGCTGCAACAATTCAGCACCCAGATATCCAACATCGCGGGTGTGGCGGATTCGATTCAGCAGAGTCTGACCGGTGCCCGTCGGGTATTTGAAATCCTCGACACCCCGGTGGAAATCAAGGACCCCGCGAAACCCAGACCACTGACCCGAGCCAAAGGTAAAGTGCGTTTCGAAAACGTCTTTTTTGAATACAAACCACAGAACATCATCCTCAACGATATCGACTTCACCGCAGAGCCGGGGAAAATCGTTGCCATCGCCGGTGCCACTGGCTCCGGGAAAAGTGCCCTGATGAGTTTGATTCCCCGCTTTTACGATCCGCTCAAAGGGCGAATCCTGCTCGACGATGTGGATATCCGCGAATTCCAAGTCGATAGCCTGCGCCGCAATGTCGGTATTGTTTTTCAGGAAAACTTTCTGTTTTCCAATAGCGTAGCCGCCAATATTGCCTTCGGCTATCCGGAGGCCACGGCCGAACAGATCCGCAAGGCGGCAAAGATTGCCTGCGCCCACGACTTTATTGAAGCCATGCCGGATGGCTACGACACCGTGCTGAGTGAAAGCGGAATGAACCTCTCGGGCGGTCAGCGCCAACGCCTCGCCATTGCCCGGGCCGTATTGCTGGAACCGCAGATTCTGCTTTTGGACGACCCGACCGCAGCGATCGACCCGGAAACCGAGCACGAGATCATGGAAGCGATCGACAGCGCCATCCAGGGCCGCACCACTTTCATTGTCGCTCACCGGCTCAGCACGCTGAAACGGGCCGACTTCATTCTGGTCTTCGATCACGGCCACATCATCCAGAGCGGAAGTCACGCTGAGCTCATGCGTCAGGAGGGACTCTACCGCTCAGCGGTAGAGTTGCAGGCAGTCGATCCGGCGAGCCTCGCACTGCTCGCCGGCAAACAGCGCAAGAAGGGAGGCAGCGCAGAATGAGCAAGGCCGACAACAAGCCTCGGGAAGAAGTGCGCCAGGACCTGTCGCTGGCACGGCCGTCCGACACCACCGACGACCGTTTTTCCCACGAGCGCGGTCTGCGGAAATTTGACGTCAAAGTATTTGTTCGCCTGTTCAGCTGGACACGCCCCTACCGCCTGAAGCGCAATCTGCTGATCCTGGCGGTAATCCTGCGTTCGATCCAGATTCCAGCGCTGGCCTGGGCAATCGGTGCAGTCATCAACGGTGCGATTGCCGCTGGCAACATGGCCGGTGTCCTCTGGGGTGCGGCCGGATTCGGTTTACTGGCCCTTATCACCCAGGTGACCATGCACTTTCGTCAACGCTACGCGCTCGAGCTCGGCGAATGGGTGGCCTATGACCTGCGCAACGCGATTTTCGAACACCTCATGAAGATGCCGCTCTCCTGGTACCAGCGTACCCGTCTGGGCAGCATCATCTCCCGCATTACCTCAGACCTGGAAGCCCTGCGAATGGGCGCTCAAAACGTCATTTTCGTCAGTCTGGTCCAGTTCGGCCAAATGATCGGCAGTGGCATACTGATGGCTTACTACAATTTTGTCCTGTTCCTGATCATCGCCGGGATGGCTCCGATAATCTTTCTGATCAACCGCTATTTCAGTCGCCGCATCGGTGAATCTTCCCGCCTGCTTCAGGCCAGCTTCTCCCGCGTAACGGCAACGGTCGCCGAGAGCGTGAAGGGCATTCAGGTCACCCAGGGCTTTGCCCGGGAAGAACGCAACGCGGACCTGTTCCGCGAGTTGATCAAAGACCACTCCGGCTACAACATGGGGCTGGCGCGCAATGTCGCCCTGTATCTACCGATACTGGAACTGAATTCACAGTTTTTCATCGCGATGATCGTGATCGTCGGCGGTTACGGAGTTCTGAATCCCGAGTGGAACATGGCGGTTGGCGATCTGGTCACCTTCTTTTTCCTGTCCAATCTGTTTTTCTCGCCGATCCCGAGCCTCGGACGACAATTCACCACCGCGCTCAGCGCCGTCGCCGGAGCCGAACGGATCTTTCGCCTGCTCGATACCAAGCCAGAGTTTTCCGACCCCGAAGACGCCATCGAACTGCCTCCCATCAAAGGCCGCGTGTCCTTCCAAAACCTCGGGTTTTCGTACGACGGAAAAACGCCAGTGCTGGACAACATTGATTTCGAGGTCGAACCCGGCCAAACCATGGCCCTGGTTGGCCACACCGGCAGCGGCAAAAGCACGTTGATCAACCTGATCAGCAAGTTCTATCCAGCCGGCAGCGGCAAGATTGAGATCGACGGTTATGACATCAGCCGCATCCGCAGCGATTCCCTCCGCAGCCAGATTGGACTCGTCGCCCAGCACAACTTTCTATTCTCAGGCACAATCATCGACAATATCCGCCTCGGCAAACCCGATGCCAGTGTTGAAGAAGTTCACCAAGCCGTTCGCGCCCTCGATTTCGAAGACCTCATCGACAGCCTGCCCAAAGGCTACCAAACCATCGTCGGCGAACGCGGAACCGGTATTTCACTCGGCCAACGCCAGCTGATCTGCTTCGCCCGCGCCATGCTCGCCGACCCCCGCATCCTGATCCTCGACGAAGCCACCGCCTCAGTCGACACCGTCACCGAAGCCCGCCTGCAAAAAGCCCTGGCCGCACTCACCCAAAACCGCACCAGTTTCATCGTCGCCCACAGACTCTCAACTATCCGCAACGCCGACAAAGTCATCGTCCTCGACCAGGGAAAAATCATCGAAAGTGGCTCCCACAACGAACTCCTCAAAGCCAACGGCCAATACGCAAGCCTCTACCGCCAGCTGGTTGAAGAAGCGTAGGGCGGGGGGACTGTGGGCGGTGAGGCGGTGAGATTGGTGGCGGATGGGCGATAGCCCTTCGTTGTTGTGGTGGAAGGATGGATTGTTGGAATATTGGATGCGGTGGATTCAGGATATGGGTGACCAAGCAGGTAGGGATCCTTTCGCCGAAAGGAACCGCCCCATCGGCACAGCCAATGCCTTTCGATTGTTATCGGACTGGATCGAACAGGCAGTCTCCATTACGATGAACGGCCGGTTCGGCGAACCGGGCCCTACCTGGCTTCGCCATTTCAAATCTGAGATCCCCCAGCCCCGCCCCGCAATTCGGCCTAAAGGGCTCTCTCCAACCAACCCCCAGGCCCGACGAAGGGCTATCGCCCATCCGCCACCAATCTCACCACCCACCGCCTCACAGCCCACAGAAACACCGCCTCACAGCCCACCCTTCCACCATTCCACCATCCACTCTTCCACCATTCCACCAAACATTGCGCTTGACCTCCTCACTGGAAGCATCTTGCATCTCACGTTTTTCCTAATCGATTTTCTAACCGGAACCCATCATGGCACAACCGAAACGTAAACAGTCCAAGCAGCGCTCCCGCAAACGGCGGGGTGCCAATCAATTTTCCGCTCCGCAACTGGCGACCGACCCGACCGACGGCACTCTGTTCCGTCCTCACCGCGTCAATCCTGCCAACGGCATGTATCGTGGCCGCCAAGTGATCGACGTTGAATAACGTCGTTTGAGCAGTTCAATTTGTCCTTGCGCGGCCCAATTCGGGCCGTTTTTTTTGGCCACAACCCCAAATTCCGAAAAATGGATGTTCCCTTTACCATTGCCCTCGACGCCATGGGTTCCGATCTGGGACCGGATGAGGTTGTTGCAGGTGCCGCAATCGCGCTGAAGAAGCGGCTCACCCCCGCTGGCATCCTGCTTGTCGGCCGCGAGGATGAGCTACAGACAGCCTTAAAAAAGCACAAACTCCAGGACCATCCCCGGATCAATACCTTTCACGCCAGCGAAGTTATCGGCATGCACGAAAAGCCGATCCAGAGTCTGAAGAAGAATAAGGACGCCTCCCTCGTTCGCGCAGTCGAACTCGTCAAACTCGGAACCTGCTCCGCCGCGGTTTCCTGTGGCAACACCGGCAGCCTGATGGCCTGCAGCACGCTGCGCCTGCGACCGCTCGAGGGCGTCCACAAACCCGCTCTCGCGACCGTCTGGCCCAGCAAAGACACCCATTTCGTGCTGCTCGATGCCGGAGCCAACCCTCAGTGCAAGCCAGAACACCTGTTGCAATATGCGGTTCTAGGCGACCTCTACGCCAAAGCCGCTCTCGGCCTCGAAAAACCCCGTGTTGGGTTGTTGACCATTGGCACGGAGGAGGGCAAAGGCAATGAGTTGACCGCGCAAGCCCACGAACTGCTGAAATCCATTGACGGCGAACTGATCCACTACGCGGGCCTGA
The DNA here is from genome assembly GCA_020831485.1 of Opitutales bacterium. GTDB lineage: Bacteria > Verrucomicrobiota > Verrucomicrobiia > Opitutales > Oceanipulchritudinaceae > JAFIGG01. Next base: position 48,299 of record JAFIGG010000016.1, on the reverse strand, counting down.
TCGAAGGTTTCCAACTGTTCGACAACGTGGTCGATGTGGTGGTCACCGATGGATTTACCGGCAACATCGTGCTGAAGTCCTGCGAGTCCCTATATAAAATGCTAAAGGGATTGATCAAGGAGGAGGTCAAACGCAATCCCCTCCGGCTATTTGGGGCCGGCTGCCTGGCTGGCGCCTTCAAAAACACGCGCAAACGCCTCGATCCGGATCTCTACGGCGGGGCACCGATGCTCGGCCTCGGCGGCATGGTCATCAAGGCCCACGGTTCCAGCAACCGCAATGCCATTGCCAATGCGGTACGCATCGCTGGCCGAATCGTGGAGAGCGAACACCGCCAGCAGGCCACCGAAGCAATCCAACGCGCTAATCAGTTAACACGCCCGAGCAAGAAGCGATCCGGGGAGGAGTCTTGACAGTGCCATACCTTCGTTCCTTGCTTCAGGAATTCTTTTCCCTAATCAGCTAATTTAAATGAGTCAGGCCTCCGAGAAATCCGTAATTATTTCGGGAGTGGGTTCCTACACACCCTCCAAGATCCTCACAAACGACGACCTTTCAAAGATCGTCGAGACCTCGGACGAGTGGATCCGTACCCGCACTGGAATTCGCGAGCGCCGAATTGCCGGTGAAAACGAAACAACTTCTGACATGGCCAGTGCGGCCGCCAGCGAAGCGATTAAAAACGCTGGACTGAAGCCTTCGGACATCGAGCTGATTATTGTCGGGACAGTGACCCCGGACATGCGCTTTCCCAACACGGCCTGTTTCATCCAGCGCAAACTGGGCATCGGCAAGGTACCGGCATTCGATGTGGAGGCCGCCTGTTCGGGCTTTCTCTACACGGTTGAAATCGCCCGCAGCCTGATGCTGACTTCGGGTTACAAGCATGCGCTCGTCATCGGCGCCGAAAAACTTTCAAAAATCACCAATTGGGAAGACCGCACCACCTGCGTCCTGTTTGGTGATGGGGCCGGCGCCGTCGTCCTAAGCCTGGTTGATGAACCTCGTGTCGGCATTCTGCAATCGCTGATGGGTGCCGACGGCAATGAGTCGGACATCCTTTGTGTTCCTGAAAATGAACAATCAGGCACCGCCGCCGTCGAAAAAATTGAGCGCGCCCTCCACAAAATCCATATGCAAGGCAACCAGGTCTTTAAGATCGCGGTCCGTGTCATGTGCCAGAGCGCAGTCGATATCCTTGAAAAAGCCAATATCAGTGCAGAAGACATTTCTCTCGTGATCCCTCACCAAGCCAACAACCGCATCATTGAAGCGCTGTCACAGCGTCTGGGCATCGGCATGGATCGCTTTAAAATCAACCTTGACCGCTACGGAAATACTTCTGCAGCCTCCATTCCCATCGCGTTGGATGAAGCCTACCGCAACGGCCGGATCAAATCCGGCGACACCATCCTCATGGTCGCGTTCGGGGGAGGCTTGACCTGGGCGGCAATGGTCATCAAATGGCAATAAAATTCACATGCGTCTTTATCACCTCATTTTTCTCCTTGGCTTGCTCGCACCGCTAAATGCGGCAGACGCCTTTTTTGAACGCCTTTTTCGCACCTCCCTCGATTTACCACCTTCGGAGCAGACGGAGCGGGCCCGACCGATTTTTGAAAGGGCACAGGAAGCGCAGGCTGCGGGCAACCAGCGCTCGGCCCTCCGCCAATACCGCCGAATCTGGCGGCGTCTGCCCGCCTCCGATTACACTGCGGAAGCCACCTATAATTATGCAACTCTGCGCTACGAACGGCGCGAATGGATCAAGGCCTACGACAGTTACCAGCGGGTTCTCGCCTACCATCCCGGCTTTCCCCATTTCAACCGCATTGTTCACCGCCAATTTGATATAGCACTGAGGGTCGCAGAAGGTGAAAACACCCGCTTTCTACTTATTTTCCCGTACCGCGCACTGAATCGGGCAGCCGGTTACTTTGCCGGAGTAGTCAACAATGCGCCTTACCACGATCTGGCTCCGCTGGCACTCATGAATATGGCTCTGATCTACCAATATCAGGGACAAACCATGGAGGCCATTGACGCCCTTGACTGGATGATCAATGAGTATCCGACCAGCCTGCTGGCAAGCGATGCGTATTTGACCCTGGCAGAAACCTTCTCCGAGCTCGTCGATGGGCCGGAATATGATCAGGGTGCAACCCGCGAGGCGATGAGTTACTTCGAGGATTTCCTCATTCTCTATTCGGAGCACGAGGGCGTTGCCCAGGCCGAAGAGGGGCTGCGGGAAATGGAAGAAGTTTTTGCCCGCAGTAAGCTCGTGATTGGCCAGTTCTACTTCCGCTACCGCGGCTGGTATGACGCTGCAGAGGTATTCTTTAATGAGACCATTACCACAGCTCCGGACTCCGAAGCTGCAGACACGGCCCGGGATTATCTGGCCCGCATCGAGGAACGCCGCGAGCAGGCTGAGCAGGCCCGTAGCGATGGCGACCGCCAACAGGAACGCAACTTCCTTCAGCGCCTCTTGCGCCGCGGCTGAACCCCCCTTTTGAACGTCTGTGAATACGGGTTGCCGCACCATACGATCGTTGCCAACTCTCGTTCTCGCGCTAGTGGCAGCAATGAGCATCGCCGGATGCCAATCCTACCAATGGGGTGAAGCGGGTTCGACCGGCGAAATGCGGGTTTACCTGCATCCAGTTGTCAACGACAGCTACGCCCCCCAGGCTGCAACACTGCTGGAAAGAGAATTGCGAACCGCCTTGGTGCGTGATGGGGGCGCACGCCTTATCAGTGAGCGGCGGCGCGCAGATGCGGAACTGGAAGTGATTATAGAAGCCTATGAGGAAGCCTTTGTCAGCGGCCGTGACGATGACACCGGTCGCCCGGCTTCGCTGTCCCTCGATATGACCGTTCAGGCGCGCTGGTACCGCGATGGAGAAGAAGAATCCATTCGCTTCACCGAATCCGTTCCCATCTACGGAGACCCATCCATTCGCGACGGAGCCACCATGGCTTTCCCGCAACTGGCCCAGAAGATCAGCCGACGCATCCGCGATACATTGCTGCACCCCTGGGAAATTGAACCCTAAGCCGGAAACCATGCACACGCCGATACTTGCTCCGTCCATTCTTGCCGCGAACCACGCCCGACTCGCCGATGGACTCGCAATCATCGCCGACGACGGTCTCGACTGGGTTCATCTGGACATCATGGATGGGCATTTCGTGCCCAACTTCAGTTTTGGTCCGCAAACGGTCGCCGACCTGCGCAAACTCAACAGCAAGCTCTTTTTCGACACCCACCTGATGCTCGACAACCCACATCAATATGTGGAGGCCTTTGCCAAGGCAGGTTCGCAGCAGATCACCATCCACGTCGAACCCGATTACGACATCGGCGCAACCCTGGCTCACATCCGCGAACTCGGCTGCCGCTGTGGCCTAGTGCTCAATCCCGATACTCCGGCGGACGCCATCGTGCCTTGGATAGATCAGCTGGATATGGTTCTGGCCATGACCGTTTGGCCCGGCTTTGGAGGTCAGAGTTTTATCGAAAGCAGCTTGCCGAAGCTCAGTCGCCTGGCAGAACTCAGGGACGAAAACGGTGGCCGCTACCGAATTCAGGTCGATGGTGGGATCAATGCCGAAACAGGACTGCTCTGCCGCCGGGCCGGAGCCGATACCTTTGTAGCCGGCACCGCCTACTTCAAAGCAAAAAACCGCAAAGCCTTCCGCCAAAGTCTCGAAAACTGACGGCGAGTCGGCATCCAATGGCTAGAGTACATAAAAAAGCCCCCACGCTGTCTCAAGGCGGGGGGCTACTAACCTCTTATCGAGGGGTCTCTCTATGTAGTCTCTCTCTTTTTGTCTCTCTCTATGCTGCTATTGCAGCAAGTCTGCTTCGGGCATCGTTATGCCAAAAAATTCGTGTTTGCGGTCTCAACGCTGCGGGCACTTGATCGCCTGCGGCCAAAGGCAGGCATCGGACGGGCTTCTTTGTCGTGGCGCACTTCAAAGCGCTCAACGCGACGCAGAACGTAGCCACGCATGTCGTTCAGTGGCTTATCGGGAAAGGCCAGGCGGTTACGTAAATCCGGACGCAGAGTGTGCTTGGAAACAAAATCCTGAACTGCGTACAGATCCGCTCCATGCACCAGATCCGCAATCATCTTCAATTCACGGACCGTATGCATTCCGGGGATCACAGTGGTCCGGAATTCATGCGCAACACCGGATTGTTTGATGACCCAGACACTGCTGCGAATTGCCTCCGTATCGATTTTGCGACCGCATAGCTGACTGTAATTCTCCAGCGGCGCCTTGACGTCCATCGCAATGTAATCAACCAGGCCTTCGACGATCAGCTGGCGCAGTACGTCCGGCTGGCTGCCATTGGTGTCCAGTTTAATCGCATAACCCAGATCACGGGCCCGGCGAATCCAGTTCGACAATCCCGGATGCAGTGTCGGTTCTCCACCGGAAAACACTACACCATCCAAGCGCTCGCGGGCACTTTCTAAAAACTGGAAAACCTGCGCCTCACTCCAGATGCGGGCCAGACCTCTACCATCTATCAAAGAACCAAATGCACAATAGGGGCATCGGAAATTGCATCCGATCAGGAACAACACTGCCGCCTGTCGGCCCGGAAAATCCCGGTCCGAATGCCGGATGATGTTGCCAACCTCCATGTTCATTAAATTGCCTAAGACCCTACAGAGATGTTAATGTAACGCAAGCTTAATATTAGTTTTACTAACTTTTTTTTATAACCCTTATTAGCTGAATTTATCGAGCTGATTACCATTTCCATTCATGCATTTCGCTTGCAGGCAGCCTGATGACAACAAATGCTCGTCCGCCAACGAGTCATGCTGCAGGTCGTGCTAAACTGTCTTCTCCGTCAATTCTGGCTCCGCTGGGTCAGCTGCTGCTTGGGCATCTTCGCTTTCGCAGCCTGTCAGGTCCCCAGCCCTGAGGCGCCTGGGGCCGGTATGGAAATCCCCGCTCAGTTTGGCCCGTCAAACGCTGAAAGCCGCTGGATCGCCAGGCTCACGCATCCGAGCATGCAGGCACTGATCGAAGAAGTCTGGGAGAACAATCCTAATTTACGCCAAATGGCAGCGCAACTGGACGCCGCGCGGGCGGAAGCGCGTAGAGCAGGATCCACACTTCAGCCACAACTCAACGCCGGCATCGAAGCCAGCCGCCAGGACACTCCGATTGCAGAGGGCTTCCGTATCCGCGAGAGCCGCTACACACTCAGCGGACAGGCGTCCTGGGAAATTGACCTCTGGGGCCGCAACCGGGCCGGTCGCGACGCTGCCGAAGCAAGGCTGGAAGCCAGCCAGGCGGACTATGAAGCCGCCCGTCTGGCGCTGGCGGCCAATGCGGTCCTGCTGTGGATCGAATTGGCCGAGAGCCATGCCCAGAATCAACTTGCAGAGCAATCGCTGACTAACCTCGAAACCAGCGAAGCCATCGTCGCCAACCGATTCGAAGCCGGCCTGGCCAGCGCTCTTGACCTGCGCCTGGCCCGCACTTCAACGGCTGCCGCACGTAACCAATGGACCCAGCGGCAACGCCAGCAGGACGGACTCAAACGCGCCCTAGAAACCCTGCTTGGACGCTATCCTTCGGCCCGCATGGAGGCTTCGGAAGCACTGCCGCAGCTGCCTCCGGAGCTGGAACCGGGCATTCCCAGTGAACTCCTCGAGCGACGCCCTGATATCCGTGCCGCGGCGGCCCGCTACGAAGCTGCAGCCTTTGCCTATGCTTCAGCCCAGCGGGCGAGGCTTCCATCACTGAGCCTGACCGGTCGGGCCGGCACCAGCAGCTCACAACTCAACGACCTGCTGCAGTCCGATGCCTTTATCTGGAACCTTGCAGCATCCCTGACGGCCCCAGTTTGGGATGGAGGCCGCCTGGCAGCGGAAACGGATATCGCCCGGGCACAGATTCAGCAAGCGGCCGAAGCCTACGCGGAAACTGCACTCCAGGCATTTCGCGAAGTTGAAACCGCACTCGCCGCGGAAGGCCTGCTGGCCGATGAAGAAAGCAGCATGCAGGTCGCCTCCGAAGAAGCGCAGGCCGCCGAAGGATTGGCGCTTGAACGCTATGAACGCGGCTTGATTCCATTCACCACGGTGCTGGAAGCGCAGCAGCGTTCCACCGAATATCAAAGTCAGTTGCTCAGCATCCGCTCCGAGCGACTCAAAAACCACATCGACCTCCTGCTCGCACTGGGCGGCGATTTCCTGCATACGCCATGAAATTCCTGTTACCCATCGCAATCCTTCTCGCTGCAATCGCAGTCGCCGGCATTCTAATCGCCCTGCGACCGGGAGCCGAGACATCCGAGCCAACGCCCTATATCCCGGCCGTTGAGACCTTGACCGCAGAGGCCGAAACAGTCCGTATTCAGGTAAAGGCACAGGGCAATGTTCTCCCCCGAACGGAAACCGCACTCACTGCCGACGTGGGCGGACGAATACTGAAGGTCTCGGAGAACTTCGACAACGGAGCCTTTTTCAACAAGGGCGACATTCTCATCGAATTCGATCCCCTGCCCTATGAAGTCGAACTGGCACAAGCGCGCTCCAGACTGGCAAGCGCAAGACTGGCTCTGGTGCAGGAAATCGCTCAGGCAGAACAAGCCCGGGAGGAATGGCAACTCAGCGGAATCCAGCGCAGTTCCGAGCCCTCCGCGTTGGTCCTGCGCCAACCACAGATCGAAATGGCCGAAGCAGACATCGCCGCTGCCGAAGCCGCCGTGCGCATCGCCGAGCGCAACCTCGAACACACCCGTGTTCGGGCACCCTACGACGGACGAGTACGCGAGCGTAGAGTGAATCTGGGACAGGTAACGGCACCGAACAGCACGGTATTGGGTCAGATTTACGCAGTGGACACTGCTGAAATACGCCTGCCCCTCACACTGAGGGAATACGCCCTGCTCGGCATGCACGAACAAGGCGGGCAAACTCCTGACACAACGCGCCCCGTGCAAGTCACAGCCAAGCTTGGAAATAGCGAACAGGAATGGCAGGGACGCATTGTCCGCAGCGAAGGCAATCTGGATCCCCGCAACCGCATGATCCATGTCATTGCACGTATCGATGATCCTTTTCAGCGCAACGGTGGCGAGGGTCCCATCCTTCAAACCGGCCGCTTTGTCAGCGCAAACATTCAGGGCATCACTCTTCAGGAAGCCTTTCGAATCCCCCGCGATGCCGTCATACACCCGGACCAGGTGCGCATCGTCGATAACGATAACCGCCTGCATTCACGCCGTGTAACCATTATCCAAAGCACCGAGACGGAGGCCATCGTCACCGAAGGACTGGAATCCGGTGACCGTATCAACCTCAGCTCGATCGACTATTTCGTTGAAGGCATGGAGGTCGCTCCATGATCAGCTGGTTTGCCCGCAACGGCGTTGCCGCCAATCTGCTAATGGCCATCGTGGTCGTGGGTGGACTGTTTTCGCTGCCACGGCTGACAGTTGAACTCTTTCCCGAGCTATCACTCGATCAAATTCTGGTACAAGTCCCCTATCCCGGCGCCACCCCTTCCGAAGTCGAAGAAGGCATTATTCTGCGTGTGGAAGAAGCCGTCCAGGGCGTGCAGGGCATACGCCGCATCCGCTCGACTGCCCAGGAAAGCTTTGGCACGGTCTCGATAGAAGCGCAAAGGGGCTATGATATACGCCGGCTGAAAGAGGACATCAAAACCCGGGTCGATGCCATTGCCACCTTCCCGACCAATGCCGAGCGACCGATCATCGAGGAACTGCTGATACCCCGCGACCTGCTCTACATTGCCGTAGCCGGCAACACCGACGAAGCCACCCTGCGCAGAACCGCAGAGCGGGTACGCGATGATCTGGTCAACATTCCCGGCATCTCCCAGGCCGACTTGATTGGCGTCCGCGATTTTGAAATAGCGATTGAAGTCTCCGAGCAAACCCTGCGGGCCTACGGCCTTACCTTTGACGAGGTCGCCGAAGCAGTACGCCAGGGATCACAGGACCTTCCGGCGGGATCAATCCGCGCGGACAGCGGCGAAATTCTTCTGCGCACGCTCGGCCAAGCCTACGACGCAGACGCTTTCGCCCGCATCCCCCTTCGCAGCGATCCGGATGGCACCACCCTTCACCTGGCCGACCTGGCGGAGATCAATGACGGCTTTGTCGACCGCGAAATCCTCGCCCGATTCGACGGAAAACCCGCCGCCTTCATTCTCGTCCGCCAAGTCAGCGAAGAGCGGCCACTCGATATTTCGGAAAAGGTCGAAGCCTACATCGCCGAATCCCATCAATACTTCCCTGCAGGCATTCAGGTCAGCACCTTTGCGGATGCATCCTTCTACCTCGGCGACCGCATTGCTCTGCTGGTTAAAAACGGCGCAATCGGGCTGCTGCTTGTATTGCTGGTTCTGACCGCTTTTCTCCGCCCACTGCTGGCCATGTTTGTGGCCCTGGGCATTCCCGTTGCCTTCCTCGGCGCCTTTTTCCTGGCTCCGGTTTTCGGCGTCTCCATCAATCTCATTTCACTATTCGCCTTCATTCTGGTGCTCGGCATTGTGGTGGACGACGCCATCGTCATTGGCGAAAGCGTTTTCTCCGAATACCAACGCAGCGGACCGGGCCTCGAAGCCTCCATTCGCGGCAGCCAGATGGTGGCGATGCCCGTCACATTTGCCGTCCTTACAACGATGGTCGCCTTTCTACCGGTATTTTTCATCCCGGGTATGATTGGCAAGTTTCTGTACCCAATCCCGATTGTTGTTATCGCGACCCTTGCCTTTTCCCTGATACAAAGCAAACTCGTGCTGCCCTACCACCTTTCCCTTATCCGCACAGGCACTGGCGACCGCACCCGCCTGAACCGTTTATCCCGTATTCAGCGAGGCATCGCTGACAGCCTGGAAAACTTTGTCCGCAACCACTACAAACCCTTGCTCATCCGAGCCATGCGCCGGCGCTACCTGACCCTGGTTTGTTTCATTTCGATTTTCATTCTTTCAGTCGGGATTCTGTTAGGCGGCTGGGTCCGCTTTGCCCCCTTTCCAACCGTCCCGCACGACTACGTTGTCGCCGAATTGGAATACCCAATGGGTACTCCCATTACGACAACTGAAGCGGGAGTCACACGCATGGAAACAGCACTTGCCGAAGTCATCCGCAAGTTAGAGGAACAGGGCCACGATCGCACAATCGACCATCAGGCGGTCTTCATGCAAGGCGACACCCACCACGCGGTGTATCTTCTGGAGCTTAGCAAATCGGAGTCGCGCACCATATCCTCCATCGAGTTGACCAACCTCTGGCGCGAAGCCATCGGCCAGATTCCCGGAGTGCGCAGTCTGGTTTTCATGGCCGACACCAGCCCGACCGAAGAAAAACCCATCGACATCCAGCTAACCGGCCGGGACTTCGAAAAGATGCAGGAAGCAGCCAGGGCTGTCCGCGAAGGTTTGCGGGACTATCCGGCTGTATTTGATATTACTGACAACTTCACCAGTGGGAAGCAGGAAATCCGTCTCCGTCTCAAACCCGAAGCCGAAGCTATGGGTGTGCGCGTCGGCGATCTCGGCCGCCAGGTTCGCCAGGCTTTCTTCGGGGCTGAAGCCCAGCGCATCCAGCGCGGCCGCAATGATGTCCGGGTCATGGTCCGCTACCCGCGTGCAGAGCGGGAAAACATCGCTCAGCTTGAGCAGATGCGCATCCGCCTCGCGGACGGTGTGGAAGTTCCCTTCGCCGAAGTGGCGGAGATCGAAGTCGGTCAGAGCTTTGCCACCGTCAATCGCCTGGACCGCCAGCGGGTCCTAAACATCACTGCGAATATTGACCGCGACGCGACCGACTTCGGTACCTTGACCGAAGAAATCAAGGAAGACTTCCTGCCCCGAATCCTGGCCGACTTCGAAGGCGTTTCCGGAACGATGGAGGGCGAGGCAGCCGAGACCGAGGAAACCATCGCAGCCGTCATCGCAAGCACCTCGCTGGTCATGTTTATCATCTACGCACTTCTGGCCGTTGCCTTTCGCTCGTATGTCCAGCCTCTCATCGTCATGGCGGCGATTCCCTTTGCTTTTGTCGGAGCGATTTTCGGCCATCTGGTCACCTTCCAGAACCTCAGTATATTGTCACTCTTGGGATTGATTGCCGCATTTGGGGTCGTCGTAAACGCCAGCCTGGTTATGGTCGACTTCGTCAACCAGTTCCGCTCGGAAGGCTCCAATCGAATGACCGCTGTCATGGAAGCCGGCGTTGCCCGCTTTCGCCCGATCCTGCTGACTTCGCTGACGACCTTCGTTGGTTTGACCCCGATTCTTCTGGAACGCAGCCTACAAGCTCAATTCCTGATACCGATGGCCACATCTCTTGCCTTCGGCGTGCTGTTTGCGTCCGCGATCACCCTTTTGTTGGTCCCAGCCTTGTATTTGGTGATCGAAGATGCGAAGGTTCAAGCCCAGAAACTGCTGCGAAAGTAAACCCAGCAAGCCCGCTCTCTCTGCTTATGTCGACCGATGCCATACTCCTCTGCATCCTGCTGGTTTTTACCCTGGCCGGTTTTGTCTCAGGTATTCTGCGCTACGATCTGGTGGCCCTGTGTTCGCTGCTGGCGGCGGTGTTGCTGGGACTCGTCCCCTCGCAACAGGCTTTTGCCGGTTTCGGTCACCCGGCAGTGATCACTGTGGCGGCGGTGTTGGTGATCAGCCGGGCTTTCTTCCAGTCCGGCCTGGTCGATGTTCTGGCGGGCCTGGCAACCCGGGCGGGCAGCAGCACCACACTGCAGCTGCTAAGTCTTACCACTGCCGTGGCCCTGATGTCGGCGTTTATGAACAATGTCGGGGCGCTTGCCCTGATGATGCCCGTGGCGCTGAAAATGGCCAAAGAGCACGGTATTGCTTCCTCTCGCCTGCTGATGCCGCTCGCCTTCGGATCCCTCCTGGGAGGCCTGACAACATTGATCGGAACCCCGCCCAACATCATTGTGGCCAGCTATTGGGGCAGCATCAGCGACGAAGCCTTTGGTCTTTTCTCATTCACTCCAGTTGGCCTGGCGATCGCGGTGGTCTGCATCCTCTTTGTTGCCCTTGTGGGCTGGCGCCTACTACCCGAACGCAAAGGTCAGGTCTCTGCGGAGGAGCGCTTTGAAATTGAATCCTACATGGGCGAACTGCGGGTCGAAGAAAAGTCGAAGGCGATCAACCAGACCCTGCAGCAGCTTAAAGCGGAAATAGAGGGCGCACCCCCGATCCTTGCAGTCGTCCGCAACGAGCGACGGACCTCGGCCCACCGTTTCAGAGGCCCTTTGAAGGCTGGGGATATCCTCCTGGTCGAGGGCGAAACCGATGAGATCGAAACCCTCGCCAATAAAGCCGAGCTGGCCATCGGATTTGCCAAGGAGGAGAAGGATGAGGATGAAGCAGCAGCTGCGGACGACAAGGACTCCGATGCGGCTGAAGAAAAGGATACGCTGAACCTTGCCGAGGCAGTGGTTATGGCACACTCGCGCCTGACTGGCCGCAGCGTCGCCCAACTACGCCTGCTTGAGCGCTATGGCTTGAACCTGATCGCGGTGGCACGTCAGGGACAGCGCCTCAAAGGGCGCCTGCGCGATGTGCGTTTCAGACACGGAGACGTACTGCTGCTGGAGGGCAATGAAGAGAACCTGGCCGAACAGCTGCCCGAATTGGGCTGCCTGCCCTTGGCTGACCGCGAACTCAAGCTGGGGAAACCGCGCAAACTTCTGCTTTCCACTCTCTTGTTCGGCACCGCGATCGCCGGCATTCTTTCCGGTTGGTTGAGCGCGCCGGTGGCCCTGGTGGCCTGCGCGGCGCTGATGATTCTGACCCGGGTGCTGGACCTCAGGTCCGCCTACGCGGGCATCGATCTGCCGGTTATTGTGCTGCTCGGCAGTATGATTCCGGTCGGCCAAGCCCTGGAGACTACGGGTGGTGCTGCCTGGCTTGCCGGTCAACTATTGGAACTCGGGGCCAACTGGCCCGCCATTGTAACCCTTGGAGTCCTGCTCTTGCTGACCATGTTCCTGTCCGACATCATCAACAACGCGGCCGCCGCGGTACTCATGGTCCCCATATCCATCAGCCTGGCAAATGGCCTGGAAGCCAACCCCCAACCCTTTTTGATGGCCGTCGCGATCGGTGCCTCCTGCGCCTTCCTGACGCCTATAGGACACCAGTCCAACACCCTGGTAATGGGTCCGGGCGGCTACCGCTTCAGCGACTACTGGAAACTCGGCCTGCCGGTGCAAATCGTGGTTTTTGCCGTAGCCCTGCCCATGCTTGTCTGGGTCTGGCCGATTTACTGACGAGGCTCGTCAAAAACTGTATGCCGCCGAGAAGGTAAAAACGTTGCCGTTGTATTCACGACCCGGAATCGATTGGTGGCGGTCCCGGCCCAAAGTGCGCTCAAAATCGAAGGCCAACTGGACACCCGATTCGAGGGTGTAGCTCAGTCCGGCGCGGCCGATATAAAGCCAGTCGCCGATATCGACGCCGTCGTATTCGATGCTGCGCACCTGGCCCTGGAGGCGCCAGCTGAGCTGGGCGTTGCTGCGGTGGTTCCAGCCGACCGCATAGCTGCTGATGGTGTTGGCCAGGTTGCCCGTGCTGGCCACAAAACGCCGCCTTGAAATATTCGCGTTCAACTGGTCCTTTTCAGACACCTGCCAAGTCGCCACAAGGTTGCCAAACCAGCGCGTCGTGCTGAGTGGCCCCGGCCCCATTCGGTATTCATGACGCGAAGGGCCAAATTCGAGGTTCAGGTTCAAGTCTTCATGCGCTTGTCCCGAAAGGCCGAACAAAAGCCGGTGGTAATGATTCGAGCGGTCGCTGACGCGCCCACCCTGACGGCCCTGATGCTGATAGCCCCGCTGCAGCCCTACATAGGACTGCATGCCGTTCTCAAGCCGTGTGCCCCAGTCCAACGCAGCGTTGATGTCGTAACGGTCAATCCAGTTGTCGTAGCGGGGTTGAGTGCGGACGGTGCTGTTCAGGTCGTAATATAGCAAGGAGCCCCTCGCCCGCAGAAACTGGTGATCGCTCAGGTCCCAGCGAAGGTCGGTCTGAGTCCGGTTCTGCCACTGGTTCCGGCGCTCTCTGGCAGAGGCCGTCGAAAAGGCACTGCGCCCTTCATCAAAAACCAGAGCATCCGCCGGACCCTGCACCTGTAGGTGCGTGGTCGAAAAACGGTAGCTCAGCTGCTCACTAAACTCTCCACGGGTCTGTAAACCCAGGTGATGGCGAAGGTGATCTTCACTGCTCGCATCCCAGAACCGGAAAGCTTCCAGCCGATAACTCACCTGCGTAGCCTCATCCAGCTGCCAACGCAAGCGGGGCTCAAAGCGCGTAATCCAGGATGTCTGGTCCCCCAGTGATCCGGCACGTGTTTGAAACACATTGGTGTCATAACTGTGCGAGAGCCTGGCATCGACCTGCACCGAAGCATGGATTGATTGGCTGCCGCAAAACAAGGTTGCAGCCGCCAACAGGCCTGCGTAAAAAGCAGACTCACGTCTCTTTGAATAAATTGTGCCCAAGAGGAACATCCAGACCTTGATGGAGATTAAATATTCTAATTCAAGAATAAAATAAAAATCAAATTACTTATAGACAGGCTGACAAAAACCGCTATGCCTCTTATTCCGAATACGAGATAGTTTGTATCCATGACAAAAAAACACCTCATCGCAATCCTCCTCGGAACCGTCGGCTTTCTTTTGCCGCTTGTGCTGCCGTTGGAGACTCTGTCACTCGCCGGCAAGATCAATCTGGGCATCTTTCTAATGGCGGCCATTTTCTGGATCCTGGAACCCATTCCGATCTACGCCACCTCAGTTCTGGTGATGCTGATGCAGATATTTCTGCTCAGCGCAGAAAGCCCGATTGCAGGTGCCTTGGGCGACTTTCAAGCGCCGGCCTATACGCTCTACCTGAACACCCTGGCCAATTCGATCATCATTCTCTTCCTGGGCGGCTTTGTGCTCGCAGCGGGAGCGGTCAAATACCAATTGGACCGCAACCTCAGCCGAATAATCCTTAAACCCTTCGGCACCAAACCGGGCAGTATTCTAATGGGCTTGATGCTGGTCACCGCCCTGCTCTCCGGTTTCATGAGCAACACCGCGACCACCGCCATGATGATGGCCGTGATTCTGCCGATCGCCGCAGCCGCACCGGAAGGTGACCGCTTTCGCATCGCTCTGGCACTGTCCATTCCATTTGCCGCCAATATTGGAGGCATCCTGACACCGATCGGAACCCCGCCCAACGCGATTGCCATCAATGCGCTGGTTTCCCGCGGCATCGACATGCCCTTCAGCTCCTGGATGGGCTACACTGCACCGTTGGTCATTTCGGGCCTCGCAGCCCTGTGGTTCATCCTGATTCGGATGTATCCTTCCTCTCAGGCCAGGCTTCCCTTGCAATTGGAAGGAAAGTTTCAAACCTCGCCCAAAGCCATCGCCCTGTATGTTATCTTTGCCCTGACCGTGCTGCTCTGGGTAACGGAAAAGCTGCATGAAATCCCAAGTGGTCTGGTTGCCTTCATCCCAGTCGCCCTCTTTCCTGTTTTCGGCATCATTGAGCGCAAGGAGATCCGTTCACTGCCCTGGGAAGTACTCTGGCTTATGGCCGGCGGCATGGCCCTCGGCGTCGCCATGAACCAGACCGGCCTCGCCGTCTGGCTGGTCGAACTGGTGCCTTGGGCCGCGATGAGTCCGATGATGATTCTGGCGGCCTTCGGCGTCGTAGCCATTCTGCTCGCAACCTTTATTGCGAACACCGTGGCGGCGACCCTGCTCATTCCGATTATGATGACCCTTGTTGGCTCCGGTATCGGTGACGGCTTCGCCATCCAAACCGCCGCCTTGATGGTCGCGGTCGGCGCCAGCCTCGGCATGTCCCTTCCCATCTCGACGCCACCCAACGCCATCGCCATCAGCACCGGATTGCTCAACAGCAGCCACATGCTGAGGGTCGGTGTTGTCATCGGCCTCGTCGGTTACGTTTTGCTCCTCGCCTCCGCCTTTTTGATCTGGAACCTCATATTCTAAAGTCCCATGAACGATCCCAAACTCTACATCCTCTGCGTTGAAGATGAAATGGATGTGCTCGATGCCATCCTCCGCGACCTCTCCCCTTTCGAATCGACCTTTCAACTGGAGGGCTTTTCATCGGCTCAGGAAGCCGGGGCCTGGATCGACGGACTCGATCCCGACGCCGACCGCATCGCGCTGATCTACTGTGACCATGTGATGCCTGGGCAGCGTGGTGTGGATTTCATGAGTGAGCTCCAGCGCCGGGAGTCAGTCGTCCTCAAAGGCACCTGCAAAGTGCTCTTCACGGGCCAGGCGGGGCACCAGGAGACCATCACAGCCATCAACGAAGCCGGCATCTGCCACTACCAGGCAAAACCCTGGGAACCCGATGAGCTGGTGGAGCTGACGCGTAAACTGCTGACGGACTTCGTCATCGCTGAAGCCATCCCACCCCTGCCCTACATGAGCCAACTGGATCAGAAACGGATCGCCGAACACCTCCACGAAAACAATCCGTTCCAAGATGCCTGACCGCTCCCCGCCGGCTCAATCCGCGACCGACGCCCACCTCGAGTCCATCCGCAAGCTGATTGCGGAGGACCGCTTCTTTGCGGAGCGCCTGCGAAGTTTTCAAGCCGGCGACCTGCTGATTCGGGAAACCGAACGCGAACAGGCGGTCTGGCTGATACTGGAAGGGGAACTGCAGCTCTCAAAAGGGGCCGAAAGCAACAATCAGTTGCGCTTTGACCGCCTTGGAGCCGGCGAACTGGTCGGCATTCTTTCTTACTACACGCGCAATCCGAACTATTTCGGCGTGCTTGCCGTGGAGTCCGGCCGCGCACTGGTCCTGAGCTGGGACGACGTCGATGGCCTGCAAGAGTCCCAACCTTCCGCCTACCGCTTCCTGCAGGAGCTGATCAAGGGCAGCCTGACCAAGCGCTACCAACGCCTGGCAGACCTTCACATTGAGGTGGACCGCGTCAACCAGGCCCTCAATCAGGAACGCGAGGAACTCCGCGCCACCATCGATGAACTGCGAAAAACCCGCGAACGCCTGATCCATCAGGAAAAGCTGGCAATGATCGGCTCCATCGTGCCCGGAATCGCCCACGAACTCAACAACCCGGCGGCCTCCCTCTCGCGCAATGCGGATTATCTGGAAGGCATTCTCAAAAACTTACTCACCGGCCCGGACACACCGGAACAAATGGCCCAAAGCTGGCAGGCGGGATTGCAGAATGCCTTTTCCGACACCAACGAGCAGCGCCAACGCCTGGAACAACTGAGTCAACGTTTCCCAAAGCTGCCCCGCCCGCTGCTGCGCCGCCTGGCCAAACTCCCCCCCGAATTGATACCGCAAGGAAATTCCGTCCCCAAAGACGAACAAGGCTGGGAGCGCCTACTGCAGCCCTTTGAGGCCGGCCACTTTATCCAGGTCGTCCGCAGCACCTCGCACCGCATCAGCCGCCTTGTGCAAAGCCTGAAGCGCTACACCCGCCCACAAAGCGAAAACTTTCAGGCGATTCAGGTTGAGGACGGCATCCGCGACACCCTGCTTGTGCTTGGCAGCCGACTCCGCGACACCGAGATTGAAACCGACTTCGCCGAGACCCCAAAAGTTTCCGCCAATGAGGATGAATTGAACCAGGTCTGGACCAACCTCATCGTCAACGCCGTCGAAGCCATGGACCCCGGCGGAAAGATCCGCATCAGCAGCCGCCTGGTCACCGACGACCAGCAGGTCGAAATCAGCTTCTCCGACAGCGGACCCGGCGTCCCCGAGTCCCTCCGCAACGCCATCTTCGAACCCAACTTCACCACCAAAGCCCAGGGCGGCAACTTCGGCCTCGGCCTCGGCCTCAGCATTTCAACCGTCATTCTACAGAAACTCGACGGCACCCTGCAGGTCGAAGACAACAACCCCAAGGGCGCCAAATTCATCGTCCGGCTTCCGGCCCTGCGACCTTAAATGCCAGCGAGCACCCACACTCTGCTTGTCATGGGCGTCTCGGGATCCGGGAAGTCCAGCGTGGCAAGAGCTCTGGCCGAAGAACTCCAGGGAGTCTTAATCGATGCGGACGACTACCATCCCGCTGAAAACATCCATAAGATGCGATCGGGGAAACCTTTAAGCGACAAAGACCGAGAGCCGTGGCTGTGCGATTTGAATCAGCGACTGCGCGACGCCAAAGCGAACGAGCCCATTCAGGTGCTTGCCTGCAGCGCACTGAAAGAAAGCTATCGCCAACAGCTGCGAAAGGGCATCGAAGACTGGAAGGTTCTCTTTCTTCACGGAGATCGACCGACCCTGAAAGCCCGACTCGAACAAAGAAGCGGCCATTTTATGCCCGGAAATCTATTGGACTCTCAACTGGCAGACCTCGAAGAACCCATGAACGCAATCCGCTTGGACATTCGTCTGCCAGTCGACATCATCCTTAAACAGAGCCTTCAAGAACTTCGCTGAAGAATTTATTGGTCGCATCTCATCCGCTGCCTATAGGCTATCTGAATAATGACCACACCCAATGTCATCCCAGACCGCATTGCCGCAGCCATGCGGAGCTATCCACCCTTTTCGATGCTGCCGAAGGAGGCGGTCAGTTCACTGGCGCAGCAGGCACGGGTAAAAGCCTTCAGCGATGGCGATTTAATCTGGGAGCAGGGCGATCCGCCGACGGAGGACGTGCTCTTTCTTGCCCGGGGACGGGTGGAGTATGTCTGGACTGTGGACAACCGTCTTGAGCTGGTGGATGTGCGTGACATCGGCGACCTGCTCGGGCTGACGGCACTGCTCGAAAGTGCACCTTTCAGGGTTTCGGCTCGTGTGGTTGAAGACTCGCTGGTCTATATCCTGCCTGGTAATGAATTCAAGCACCTGCTGGACGCCAATGATACGGCGCGCAATTATGTGCGGCGGCATTTGTTCTGGGCGACCCGGGTTGGCGGCAGCGTCAAAATGCCGGGCAATGGCGGCGATCCGCTGGAGGGCAAGCGCACCATCCTGCAGGCGCACCTCGATGGAGCCCAGGTGGTGCGGCCACGACCGGTGGAAAGACTCCTGTCCTGCCTGCCGGATGAGTCCATCCGCACCGCCGCCAAGCGCATGGCGGAGCGAAAGGTTTCCTCCATTCTGGTGGTCAACGAGCAGCGTCACCCCATAGGCATTGTTACCAGCAACGATCTGGTGCGCAAAGCCATCGTGGCCGAGCTCGATTATCAGGAGCCCATCCGCAAGGTGATGAGTTCGCCGGTCTACACCATCCGGGCCAACCGCAGTGCGACCGCAGCGGTGCTGCTGATGCTGCGCGAGCGCATCGGCCAGATCTGCATCACCCAGGATGGCACCCCCAACAGCCCGGCCCTGGATGTCTGCACCCACAAGGACTTGCTGACCCAGAGTGGTCACCACCCCGCCGGCCTGCTGCGGGAGATTCGCCTGGCGCGTTCGGTTGTGCGGCTGCGCGAACTCTGCGATGAGGTCGAAAGCATCACCCGCAGCTATCTGGAGTCGGGAGTGTCCGCGATCTTTCTCGGCCAGATCTGCGCCGAATTGTACGATGAACTGGTCCACCGCCTGGTCGAACTCGCCCGCGAAGAACTGCTTGAGGCAGGCGTGGAGCTGCCGGAAGTTCCCTGGGCCTGGATCACCGTTGGCAGCGACGGCAGACGCGAGCAGATCCTGCGCACAGACATGGACAATGCCTTTGTTTTTGGCGCGGGCAAGGACGCCGAAACCGACGAGGCCAACCGCAAAATCTTCCTGCAATTGGCTGAAAAGGTGGTGCAAGGCATGGTGGACTGCGGTTTCTCCCGCTGTCAGGGCGGCGTGATGGCCTCCAACCCGCGCTGGTGCCGAACCAACCGCGAATGGATCGATGAGATAAAGAACTATGGCGACGCCCGCGAGGGCGACCAATTGCTACGGGCTCTAATCCTCTTTGACCTGCGTTACGTCACCGGTGACGCCAAAATCTGCACTGCACTGCGCACCGCCGTTTTTGACACGGTAGCAGAGAATCCTCAGCTGCAACGGCAGATTGCCGAAGCCGCCGTCGAAACGCCGCCACCCTTGAATTTCTGGGGGAAGTTTGTGGTTGAGAAAAAGGGTGGAAAAGAGGGCCTCTTTGACATCAAGGCCCGCGGCCTCTCGCCACTGCGGGATGCCGCCCGAATACTCGCCCTGAAATACCGCCTAACCGCCCACTATTCCACCGGAGGGCGCCTGGAAGAGCTGAATGACCGGGTCCCCCAATTGCGCGAAATGGCCCGCCTGGCCTACGATGGCTACGATTCCCTGCTGCGCCTCCGCACGCTCACAGGCCTCAGCCGGGGCGATGCCGGGCGCTACTTCGAGCCGGGGTCCCTCAGCAAGCTGGAACGCGCCCACCTGGCCAATGTGTTCGATGTTCAACGCATGGTTCAGCAGGCCGTGCGCACGGAATTTCACCTCGAATCGCGCAGTCGATGATCTGGCCCTGGAAACAGCCCCGGCATCCACAAGCCCGCGCCTACAAGCAATGCCAGCGCAAGGCCCCCGGGCGCCGGGATATCGCGGAAAACATCCGCTTCATTGTTCTCGACGCAGAAACCAGCGGTTTCGATCGGGCAAAGGACCGCATGCTGTCCCTCGCCACGATGCGCATTGAAGACCTTGAACTGCACCTTTCCGACATGAATTCCTGGTTAATTTACCAAGCCGATGCCGGCCTCACGGAAGCCGTCAATGTGCACGGGATTCTGCCTTCGGAAACTGCGGACGGAGAGTCTGAACAGGCGGTGATGGCAGCCTTGCTGCCCATCCTCGGCAACGCTCCGGTGGTGGGGCACCACATCGGTTTCGACGCCGACATGATCGACCAGGCCTTCCGCCGACATTTTGGCATCCGCTTCCGCAACTGTCTGGTTGACACCGCTGAACTGGCGATGCGTGAATTGGATGCCTTTGCCCGCACGGGCTACGCAAATCAACGTCCGCCTACCCTTGAAGATCTTTGCTCCCATCTGGAAATCTCGATGGTCGACCGCCACACCGCCGCTGGCGACACCTTCACCACGGCTCAGGTATTTTTGACCCTGTGCGCGCGGATTCAGAAACGCCTAAAGCGCGACCTGCAACTGCGGGATCTGTCGTAGCCCTCCCGCTTCAGCGGAGGGACCGCGACTCAACCAGCGCCCCACCGCTTCCAGGGCCCCGGACAGCTCGATAAATTAATCTCGATCCCGACCCCTATTACATGAATACCCTTGTTCAATGGAAACCGACTTTGCGCGTATCACCTGTCCGAGCTGCTTCCAGATTATAGAGGTTCCAGCCCCAGCTTTGCAGGAATTGCCGGCAGATCTGGACTACGACTGTGAAGTCTGCTGCCGGCCAATGATCATTCAGTTTTACGACCTGGACGGGATACCGGCAGGCGAAGCCCGTGGTTTGGACGACTAAACCCCGGTACCCAGCATGAATGCAGGGTCTACAAGGGCTACAAATTGAGCAGGCGCCGGACCACTTCGCCAGGGCCGATTTCGGAGATATCCTTGCGGATCGATTGCTCCAGCTCACTGAAATCGCGGATTTCCGGCGGGCCGACCAGATCAATGCCGGCATCGGCGGAAACCTGCCTCAGGCCCAACGCTCCGGATCCGGTAACCGTAATCGCCCAACGCCCTTCGCCAAGGCGTCGATAAACAGCCTTACCGTGCTCCTCACCCGACCGTTCATCCCAGTTGATGTCGATCAGTCGCGGATTGATCAGAACCGCCTGGCTGGGCGGGGTCTCCTGATCAAAGACCCGGCGGATCCAGAGGCGGCCATTCATGACCACAAAATCAATATAGATTTCGCGGCGGGGATCGAAGGGAGTGTCTATTTCTTCCAGGACCCCATCCGCAGTACGGACCAACACAGACAGCTTGTTGTCCTGAACCCGCAACTCAGTCACCGCACTCTTGCGCACTGCTTCCTGATAGTCCGCAGCCAAGCGGGTGTAGTCCGCCCCAAGCGTTTGCAGCCGGTCGCGGTAGATCTCCGATTCCATGTGGGACTTCACCGCGATGTAGCCACCACCGCCAGCAACGACGAGGAGGATCAAGCCAATAGCACTGCCTATTCTTTGAAACATGGGGAGCAATCTATTATCAATTTAAATACAAATCCTCGAAAAGCGCAAGCGTCGACAAGTAGCCCTTCGCTTCAGGGGTGCAATGATACTTGGTAGCAACCCAAATTCCAGTCCAATTCTTTTTCTTTATCCGGGGATCAAGATTAAGAACCAAGATCAAGAATGGTGATGCCAGAAATCTCCCCCTCTTGATCTTTTTCTTGGGTCTTTATCTTGATCTCAAATCCCATAATTGATTAGCTGCCCTTAACGATCCCATAAGTTTTAATTCTTTCTTCTTGCTTTAAAGCAAGATTCTTGTCAGAGGTCAAGCTAGTCGCCTGTGGCAATAAGCCAATACAGTTCGACTGCCCCTTTGTAACACCCCATGAACGCAGCCATCGAATACTGGCCCTTCGGTGTATATGTCGGCGCAGTGGTCGTCGTCATCGCCGGAAAACTATTGGCCTCTCACTTTCTCGGAGAGCGTCACCGGGAGCGTGTTACCGGGGAAGCCTACGAATCCGGAATCCTGCCGACGGGCACTGGCCGCCTGCGCTTCTCGATCAAATTTTTTCTCATCGCCATCCTCTTTGTCATCTTCGACCTGGAATTGGTTTTCATCTTCGCCTGGGCCGTGGCCATCCACGAACTGGGCTGGCCGGGATTCTGGGGGCTCATGGTTTTCATGGGCATCCTCACCGTCGGCCTGATCTATGAATGGCGGATGGGAAGCCTCGATTGGATACCGCGCCGACCGGCGAACAAACGCAGCCGGCCATCCACTCTCAGTTCCAAACCTGAACCCACCCGATAAACAATGCCCTGGTCCCTCAGTCGTGCCAAAAACCCCGCAGCCGCCAAGGCTGAGGAAACCGAAGCCACTTATGACGACGTCGTCGGCAAAGTGCTCGCACTCTCACGCGTTCAGGACCTGATGGCCTGGGGGCGCAAGAACTCGATCTGGCCATTCAACTTCGGCCTTTCGTGTTGCTTCGTGGAAATGGCGACGAGCGTCACGAGCAAATACGACGTCGCCCGCTTCGGTGCAGAAGTTCTGCGGGGGTCGCCGCGACAAGCCGACGTCATGGTCATCGCAGGCACGGTGTTCGTCAAGATGGCACCGGTAATCCAGCGCCTCTACGAGCAGATGATGGAGCCTCGCTGGGTGATCTCCATGGGCTCCTGCGCGAACTCCGGGGGAATGTATGACATCTACAGCGTGGTACAGGGGGTCGACAAATTTCTACCCGTGGACGTCTACGTGCCCGGTTGCCCGCCGCGGCCAGACGCCTTCATGCACGGCGTGGTGCTCCTGCACAATGCCGTTGGCAAAGAGAAGCGGCCACTCAGTTGGGTGCTCGGCCCGCAGGGGGTGGAAAAACCCGGACGCGATTCGCAGCGCGACCTGCGTCGGGACGAACGCATGCGCATGAACCAATTACGCCCGCCAACGGAATGCTGAAATCCGGTGACCAGACAAGCCTCTCCGAAAGCCCCGTGCTCGAATCACTGCGCGGGGCTTTCGGAGAGGCTATTCTCAAAATCCAGTCTACCTGCGATGGCATTCCCACGGTCTGGATCCGGCCCGGGCAGATCAAAGCGGTGCTGAAGTATCTGAAGCACGAGGCTCCCCAGCGCTTTGCCATGCTCTACGACCTGAGCGCAATCGACGAACGCACCCGCCAGAACCGCAACGATCAGCCCGAATCGGACTTCACTGTTTTCTACCAACTCCTGCAGGTCGAATCCGTGCAACACCTGCGGCTCAAAGTGCCGCTGGAGCAATCAAACCTGCTGCTGCCAAGCATCACCGATCTGTGGCCGGCAGCAGACTGGTATGAGCGCGAGGTCTGGGACATGTTCGGCATCCGCTTTGACGGTCACCCGAACCTGCGCCGCATCCTCATGCCGCCCACCTGGAAGGGGCATCCACTGCGCAAGGATCATCCTGCCCGTGCGACCGAGATGGGCCCGTTCAGCATGCCGACCGACCGCCACATCGAAGAAGAGGAAGCCCTCCAGTTCAAACCCGAGGAATGGGGCATGGAGCGCGAAAGCGACGAATCGGAATTCATGTTTCTCAACATCGGCCCGCAACACCCGGGTACACATGGCGTCATCCGCTTCGTGCTGCAGCTCGATGGCGAAGAGATTGTCGATGTGGTACCGGATATTGGCTACCATCACCGAGGTGCTGAAAAGATGGGCGAACGCCAATCCTGGCATACCTTTATCCCCTACACCGACCGCATCGATTACCTCAGCGGGGTGCTCAACAACCTTCCCTATGTCATGGCGGTGGAAAAACTCGCCGGCATTCAGGTTCCCCAACGCGCACAGGTTATCCGGGTGATGCTTTGCGAACTGTTCCGCATCTCCAACCACCTGGTCTGGTATGGAACTTACGCCCAGGATGTCGGTCAGCTCTCGCCGGTGTTCTACATGTTCACCGACCGCGAGAAACTGCTGGGCATCATCGAGGCAATTTGCGGCGCGCGCATGCACCCAAACTGGCTGCGGATCGGCGGTGTCGCTGCAGACCTGCCCAAGGGCTGGGATAGCCTTGTCCGAGAGTTCGTCGATTACATGCCCGCCAAATTGCGCGAATACGATGCAATGGTGATGGATAACTACCTGCTCAAAGCCCGCACCCGGGACATTGGAGCCTACACAACCGAAGAAGCCATTGAATGGGGCATCACCGGTCCGGGCCTGCGTGCCACAGGGATGGGTTGGGACCTGCGCAAGGAAAAGCCCTACTCGGGCTACGAGCAATTTGAATTCGAAGTGCCGATCGCACACAAAGGCGATTGCTATGACCGCGCAGTGGTTCGGGTCGCGGAAATGCGTGAGAGCCTGAAAATCATCCGCCAATGCCTCGATTATATGCCCACCGGACCCATAAAGGCCGACCATCCCCTGACTACCCCGCAACCAAAGGAGCGGACGATGCAGGACATCGAAACGCTGATCACACACTTCCTCGGCGTCAGCTGGGGCCCGGTGATTCCCGAGGGCGAAGCGATGGGCTGCATCGAGGGCAGCAAGGGACTGAACAGCTATTACGTCATCAGCGAAAAGAGCACCATCCCTTACCGCGTGCGCATCCGCACCCCATCTTTCACTGCCATGCAATTCATTCCACCCATCAGCCGGGGTCACATGATCCCCGACCTGCTGGCCATCATCGGCGCCACCGACTTTGTGCTCGCCGATGTCGACCGTTAACCCCCGCCCGCAACATTCAGCCATACCAATGCTAAGCGATCAGGAAAAACAGGAAATAGAAGCCGAGCTGGCGCACTATGAGCGCCCCCAGGCCCTGTGCATTGAGGCCCTCAAGATCGTCCAGAAACACCGCGGTTGGGTTTCCGACGAGGCCATCCGGGATGTCGGTGAAGCCGTCGGCCTCAGTCCTCATGAAGTCGACAGTGTCGCCACTTTCTACAACCTTATCTATCGCCGCGAGGTCGGCCGCCATGTGATCCACTACTGCGACAGCGTGAGCTGCTGGGTCATGGGCTGCGACAAGATCCGCAATCAACTCTGCCAGGAACTGAAGATCCAGCCGGGGCAAACGACCGAAGACCAGCGTTTTACCCTCCTGCCGATTCCCTGCCTGGGGGCCTGCGATACGGCCCCGGCAGTGATGATTGACGAAGACCTTCACGGCAATCTGAACAGCGAAAACCTCAAAGACATTCTTGCCCGCTACGACTGAAAGCAATGGACCGCCCCCTTACAGAATGGATACTCAGCGAAAGCCTGCCGATAGGCTTGAAGCGCTATGAAGCATTGGGTGGCTATGAGGCGGCACGCAAGGCCCTGGCGGAAATGGAACCAAAAGCCGTGACCCAGACGGTCATCGACTCGGGTCTTCGCGGACGCGGCGGGGCCGGCTTTTCAACGGGCATGAAATGGAGCTTTGTGCCACTGGGGCCGGAAGTTCCACGTCCCAAATACCTGATTTGCAATGCGGACGAAATGGAGCCCGGAACCTTCAAGGACCGCTACCTGCTCGAGGGCAATCCCCATCAGTTGATCGAAGGCATGATCCTCGGCGCCTACGCGATTGAGTCGGAAGTGGCCTATATTTTCCTGCGTGCCGAATACCACCGCAGCCACCAGGTGCTGACCGAAGCCCTGGCCGAAGCGCGGGCTGCGGGTTATCTGGGGAAAAACATCTTTGGCAGCCAGCACTCCCTTGAAATTCACCTTCACAGCAGCGCCGGTCGCTACATCTGCGGCGAAGAAACGGCCCTGCTGAATGCCCTCGAAGGGCGTCGCGCCGTTCCCCGCGCCAAACCACCCTTCCCGCCGGTGGTTGGGCTTTTTGGCAAGCCGACGATCGTCAACAATGTCGAGACCCTTTACAACATTGCCCCTATCCTCCAGCACGGCCCGGAATGGTTCCAGAAACGGAGCCTCACCGAAGACGCGGGCACCAAGCTGTATGGCGTCAGCGGACGCGTGCGCAAGCCCGGACTGTGGGAACTGCCGATGGGTACTCCTTTGCGTGAAATCATCGAAGAGCATGCCGGCGGCATGTGCGAGGGCTACCAATTCCGCGGCGTGATTCCCGGCGGTGCCTCGACGGATTTTCTTGTCAGCGAACACCTCGACCTGCCGCTGGACTTCGAATCGGTGGCCAAGGCGGGCAGCCGATTGGGAACCGGAACAATGATCGTACTCGACGACCGAACCTGTCCCGTCGGCATGGTGCACAACCTGCAGAAATTCTTCGCCCATGAATCCTGTGGCTGGTGCACGCCCTGCCGCGATGGGATCCCATGGATTGAAAAAATCCTCGAGGCCATTGATCAGGGCAAGGGACGCCTGGACGATATCGACCTCCTGCACCGCCACGTAAAACACCTCGGCCCGGGTCGAACCTTCTGCGCCTTTGCTCCCGGAGCGATGGAACCGCTGCAAAGCGCACTGAAGTATTTCGAAGACGACTTTCGCCGCCACATTGAGGAGGGCCGGTGCCCCTACCACGAATAACCCACACAGTCATGGCGACTTTACACATAGACGGAAAAACATACGAAGCAGATCCCTCCAAGAATCTGCTTGAGGCCGCTTTGTCGGCCGGACTCGACCTGCCCTACTTCTGCTGGCATCCGGCACTCGGATCCGTCGGTGCCTGCCGTCAGTGTGCCGTCCGTCAATACCGTGACGAAAACGACAAAAACGGTCAGATCGTGATGGCCTGCATGGTTCCGGTGACCGACGGGGCACGCATCTCAATCGCCGACCCCGAAGCCACCGAATTCCGATCATCGGTTGTCGAGTGGCTGATGACCAATCACCCGCACGACTGTCCGGTTTGCGATGAAGGGGGCGAATGCCACCTGCAGGACATGACGGTAATGACCGGACACTGCAGCCGCAGCTTCCGCTTCAAAAAACGCACTTTTGAAAACCAATACCTGGGGCCCTTCCTGAACCATGAAATGAATCGATGCATTCAGTGCTACCGCTGTGTGCGCTTCTACAACGACTATGCCGGCGGACACGATCTGGGCGCATTCGCCTCCCACAACCACGTCTACTTCGGTCGCCATGAAGAGGGCGTTCTCGAAAGTGAGTTCAGCGGCAACCTGGCCGAAGTCTGCCCAACAGGAGTCTTTACCGACAAGACACTGAAAGGTCACTACAGCCGCAAATGGGACATGCAATCCGCGCCCTCTATTTGCAACCACTGCTCAGTGGGCTGCAATACCATCGCATCCTCCCGCTATGGCGCGGTGCGGCGCATCCTCAACCGATACCACCACGACATCAATGGCTATTTCCTCTGTGACCGTGGACGCTACGGCTATGAACATGGCAATCATCCGGACCGCCCATCCCGACCGCGCCTGCGCAGCACTAAGCAGTCCGGACTAGAGCCAGAAACAACTGAGGTGCTGGCGGCAATTGGAAGTTTTCTGAATGAAGCCAGGGGCATCGCCGCCATTGGATCGCCAAGGGCATCTCTGGAAAGCAATTATGCGCTGCAGGCACTGGCCGGCCGCGAGGCATTTTCCATCGGTATCGCAGAGGCCTCGAGCGCAGTTCTGGACGCCCTCGTTGCCGCCCTCAGGGAGGCACCCGGCGGACCAGCGAGCGTGCGTGACATTGAACATTCGGACGCCGTGTTCGTGCTCGGCGAAGACCCTTCAAACACCGCGCCGCGCATCGCACTGGCGCTGCGCCAGTCCGTGCGTCAGGTTTCGATCAAACATGCCGCGGCCCACCGCATTCCCCGCTGGCACGACCGGGCTGTTCGCGACTTGGCACAAGGCCGCAAGGGCCCACTACACAGCGCATGGCCGGCACAAACCCGCCTCGATGAGATTTCAAAAAGCGCCTTTTGCGAATCCCCCAATGCAATTGCAAAGCTTGGTTTTGCCGTGGCCCAATGCATCGGAGAAGACTCCAGCTCGTCCAGCAGCGCGGACAGCCCATTGCAAAAACAGGCCAAAGCCATAGCGGCTGACCTGCTTGAAGCCGAGCAACCTTTGGTGGTCACCGGCACTGCACTCGAATCCGAGGCCATCATCGATGCCGCCCGCGCAGTGGTGTCCGCATTGGCAAAGGCAGGCAAGTCAACGGTCCGACTGGCGGGCATCGCTGCCGAGGCCAATTCAATTGGCGCTCATTTGCTGCAAGGACAAGCACTGGAAAGCATTGTCGCAAAGGTCATGAACGGCGAATGCGACACCTTGATTGTAGCGGAAAACGACCTCTATCGCCGCCTGCCCCACGCAACGGTGGACGCCCTGCTCGATAAACTTTCCAAGCTTATCGTCATCGACTGCATTCCCAGTTCACTGACCCGCCACGCCGATGCCTTCCTTCCCGCAGCGACCATCGCCGAAAGCGATGGCAGCCTGATCAACTGCGAGGGTCGGGGGCAACGCTTCTTCCAGGCGCTGTCTCCGAAAGAAAACCTGCACGCTACCTGGGACTGGGTTGGGCGCATTCAGGTCGAATGCCAACGCAGTGACACGAACCCCTGGCCAGACCTCGATACCATACTCGCAAAAATGGCGGCGGATTGCCCCGAACTCGCAGGCATTCGTGAAGCGGCCCCTGGTGCAGGCTTCCGTATACACAATCAGAAGATCCCGCGTTCACCCCGGCGCTTCAGCGGCCGTACCAGTATCCTCGCACACGAATCCGTACATGAGCCCAAGCCGCCCGAGGACAAGGATGCAGCCATGAGCTTTTCGATGGAAGGCTCAGCGCTGCAACCACCCGCCGCACTGGTCAGCCACTACTGGTCACCCGGCTGGAATTCGGCTCAGGCGCTGAATAAATTCCAGGAGGAAGTGGGTGGCCCCAATCGAGGAGGTCCGCCCGGACTGCGTTTGTTCCCCGGAGGCCAAAACGGACGTCCCCATGGAAGCCCCTCGACCGAGAGCGCTGCCACCCCCGATCAACTCCTCGCCATTCCCCTCTACCAGGTCTTTGGTTCCGACGAATTGAGCAACCACTCCGCGGCTGTCCGCGAACGCTCCGAACCCCTGGCATTCAGCCTCTCTGCCAAGACCGCCGACAGGCTCGGGCTTGCGGACGGCGATTCATTGAGTCTTCGCATCGGCGAACAAAAACTGACCGCAACCGTGCGCCTGGATCCAGTCATGAGTGAAAACCTGATCGGCATTCCTGTCGGTCTCAGCGACACACCCGTAACTTACCTTCCCCTTCCCGCCCAAGCTAACGTTTGCGAATGAATCCGACCGTACAGACGCTGCTGATCACCCTGGTGATCCTCTTCACCCTGCTGAACTTTGCAGGTGTGTTGATCTGGGTTGAGCGGCGGGTTCTGGCACTCCTGCAGGACCGGCTGGGCCCGAACCGTGCGGGACCCTTTGGACTCTTTATTATCGTCGCGGACATCATCAAAATCTTCACCAAGGAAGATTGGGTACCGCCCTTTGCCGACCGCAAACTCTTTATCCTCGCGCCGGCGATCATTCTTTTCACCGTTCTGCTCAGTTTCACCGTCGTCCCCTTTGCCCCCGGTATCGTCGTTCTGGATCTGAACGTCGGATTGTTGTTTTTCCTCGGCCTTTCCTCCATGGGCATTTACAGCACCGTGCTGGCTGGCTGGGCCTCCAACAGCAAATACGCCCTGATTGGCGGCCTGCGGATGTCGGCCCAGATGTTCAGTTACGAAGTGTTCATGGGCCTCTCACTCATGGGTGTTGTCATCCTGGCTGGTTCGCTGAACCTGACACAGATCGTCGAGGTCCAGCGCGGCATGTGGTTCATCATTCCGCAGTTTCTTGGCTTCCTGATCTTCATGATCGCAGGTCTGGCGGAAACCCACCGCATGCCGTTCGACCTGCCCGAAGCGGAGAGCGAACTCGTCGCCGGATTTCATTCCGAATACTCGAGCATGAAATTCGGCATGTTTTTTGTCGGCGAATACATCGGCCTCACCCTGATCTCGGCGATGATTGTCACCCTCTTTTTCGGCGGCTGGCTCGGGCCCGCCTGGTTGCCGGCACCGATCTGCTTCTTCCTCAAGACCTTCGCTTTCATTCTCTTTTTCATTCTCCTGCGCGCGGCTCTGCCGCGTCCGCGCTACGATCAACTTCTGTCCTGGGGCTGGAAGTACCTTTTGCCCCTGGCCCTGATTAACCTTATCGTTACCGGTGCCATCGTATTGATGACCGGTAACCCTCAACCCAACTGACGGACCATGTTCAGCATCATTAAAAGTCTCTGGCTGGTGTTCCTTCACCTGTTTCGCAAGAAGGCCACCATCCAATATCCGGAAGAGAAGGCCTACCTCGCGCCGCGCTACCGGGGACGCATCGTGCTTTCGCGCGATCCGGACGGCGAAGAGCGCTGCGTGGCCTGTTACCTCTGTGCGGCGGCCTGTCCGGTGGAGTGCATTTCGCTCGATGCCGCCGAGCGTGAAGACGGGAGACGTTACCCCGGATTCTTTCGTATCAATTTTTCCCGCTGCATTTACTGCGGTTTCTGTGAAGAGGCTTGTCCGACTTATGCCATTCAATTGATTCCCGATTTCGAGATGGGTGAATACAACCGCCAGAACCTTGTCTACGAGAAGGAGGATCTCCTGATCGACGGCGAGGGGAAATACCATGGATACAATTTTTATAAGGTAGCTGGTCTGGCTCTCGGCAACAAAGCCAAGGGTGAGGCCCAGAACGAATCCCCACCGGTGGACCCAAAGAGTTTGATGCCATGAACTGGATGTTCTACATAGTAGCAGCCATCACATTGATCGCGACCGTTCGCGTGATCACGCACCCCAACGTGGTCTATGCCCTGCTCTATTTTGTGGTTTCGCTGCTTTCGGTCGCACTCATTTTCTACATGATCGGTGCCCCTTTTGTGGCCGCACTGGAAGTGATCATCTACGCCGGTGCGATCCTGGTGCTGTTTCTGTTTGTCATCATGATGCTCAATTTCCGCGAGGAGCACGAAACGCATTGGTTGCGCAAGCGCATCTGGGCAGGACCCGGCGTGCTGTGCGCGGCATTACTTGCGGTCACCATCGCGTTCATCGCCCAAGGCCCCATGGTTTCCGGTTTCTACCGAACCATCGAGCCGAGCGAAGTCGGCAACGCCCTTTTCGGACCCTACCTCATCGCTGTTCAACTTGCCGCCCTGCTGCTCCTGAGCGGCTTGGTCGGCTCCTCGCACCTGCGTCGCCATGAGCGCGGCAGCCTGCTGCGCAAGCCGGAAGGAGGCGACTCCCAATGACACAGATCCCCCTCGAACATGGCCTGTTGCTGGCATCCGCATTGTTCACGCTCGGATTGCTCGGCTTCCTCGTTCGGCGCAACCTGATCATCATGCTGGTCTGCGTGGAAATCATGCTCAATGCGGCTGGCCTGGCATTTGTCATGGCCGGCGCGCATTGGGGGCAAGTCGATGGACAAATCATGTTCATCTTTATCCTGACCATGGCCGCCGCTGAAGTAGCGGTCGGCCTGGCCATCATTCTTCAATTCCACTGGCGCTATCAGTCCCTCGATGTCGACCAGGCTTCCACTATGAAAGGCTGAGTGATGTACGATCTCCTTTGGCTCATTCCCGCACTCCCCTTTGTCGGCTTTCTAATCCTGACATTGGCCGCGCGTAGCCTCAGCCAAAGAGTCGCCGCAGTGATCGCCTGTGGCACCGTCGGTGTTTCAGCGGTGCTGACGCTGGGGATGATTGCCGGATTTCTCTGGAACCCTCCCGCTGACTACGCTCACACCGTGACGCTTTGGCAATGGATGCCGCTGAACAGCCTGGAGATTGCTTTCAATCTGCGCATCGACGCGCTCAGTCTGGTGATGGCTTCGGTAATCACTGTAGTGGGATTCCTGATTCATCTGTATTCCAGTGAATACATGCAGGGCGATGAGGCCTACACACGCTTCTTCGCCTACCTGAATCTCTTCGTTGGATTCATGCTGATTCTGGTGATGGCAGACAACTTTGCCCTGCTGCTGCTCGGATGGGAAGGCGTTGGCCTTTGCAGCTACCTGCTGATCGGCTTTTGGTATCAGAAACCCGAAAACGGATTCGCCGCGCGCAAAGCTTTTGTCGTCACCCGCATCGGCGACGTATCCCTGCTCGTCGCGGTGTTTCTGATCTTTTCCGAACTGGGAACCCTGCAATTGAGTGAAGTCCTTGCCCTGGCGCCCGATCGCTGGGCCGAGGGCTCCACCACCGCGTGGGTTGTCTCTCTGCTCCTGCTCGGCGGCGCGGTCGGTAAATCCGCCCAGCTGCCACTGCAGACCTGGCTGCCCGACGCAATGGCCGGCCCGACGCCGGTCAGCGCCCTGATCCACGCAGCCACCATGGTCACCGCGGGGGTCTACCTGATCGCCCGCATGCATGGAATCTTCGAGCTGTCACCGTCCGCGATGACCGTGGTCGCCCTTGTGGGCACCGTCACCCTGCTCACCGCTGGCTGTGCCGCCCTGGTGCAGAGCGATATCAAACGCGTTCTGGCTTATTCGACCATCAGCCAGCTCGGATACATGTTCCTGGCTCTCGGCGTCGGCGCCTGGGCAGGAGCGCTGTTCCATTTCATGACCCATGCCTGGTTCAAAGCCCTGCTTTTCCTGGCTGCTGGCAGCGTCATCGCCGCCCTCCACCACGAGCAGAACATTCACCGTATGGGAGGCCTGCGCAAACGCCTGCCGGTCTTGTTCTGGACCTTTGTCGCAGGGGCCGCCTGTCTTGCCGCCCTGCCCCTCGTCACTTCCGGATTCTACAGCAAGGAGAAGATCCTCTGGGACGTCTGGATTTCGCCGCTGGGTGGACCCTGGTTCTGGAGTGCGGCCATCCTCGGTGCCCTGATTACCGCCCTGTATTCAACCCGCTTGATCATGCTGGTTTTCTTTGGCGAAGCCAAAACCGAGGTCAGCCATCGGCCCGGCAAGCGCAGCTCCTTTGTTTTGATCGTGCTCGCGGTCTGGTCCCTGATTGGCGGCGGCATTGAGGTTCCGCACAATTTCGGCCACCTGACCCTGCTCTCCAATTTCCTCGAAACGGCGATCCCCGCCAGTGTTGAACTACCACCTGGGCTGGACCTGCAGCTGTGGATTCTGTTGCTGGTCGCCTCCGCCATTGTGACCGGAGGTGTGCTGGCCACGGTCTGGCTGTATGGCTCCGGCAGCCCCCTGCGGCAAAAGATTTCAGACCGAACCAGCGGCCTTCAGCGCTTCTGGTTGGGCGGCTGGGGATTCGATACCGCTTACGACCGCTTGCTGGTTCAGCCGATCGTCTGGTTGTCACAAATCAACCGGCGTGACGGCGTCGATGGGCTCTGCCGCGTCGCGGTCAGTCTCGGCCGAACCGGACACTTCCTGCTCAGCACCACCCAGCAAGGCCGCCTGCGCCGGTACGCAATCGGTATTTCCGCCGGTGCGCTCGCACTCTTAATCCTGATGTTACTCCAATGACCCTCGCAACGCTCATCGCATTACCCTTCGCCGGTGGACTCCTGTGCTGGCTGACAGCCCGCTACAGTGTGGCGGCCTGCCGTTGGATAGCGCTGCTGGCACTCGGGATTGGCCTGGCCTGGACACTCGCCTACTGGAATCACGGCAGCGGTCCAGACGGATGGATTCTAGAGGAAAAAATTTCCTGGATCCCCAGTCTCGGTATTCACTTTCAGTTATCACTGGATGGCTTGAGTTTATTGCTCATCGCCCTGACTTTTTTCCTCGGTCTGTTATCCGTCCTGATCTCATGGCACTCCATCCATGAACGGGTTGGATTTTTCCACTTCAATCTATTGTGGATTCTCGCTGGCACGGTCGGGGTGTTTCTGGCGACGGACCTCTTTCTGTTTTTCTTTTTCTGGGAGATGATGGTCCTGCCCATGTTCCTCCTGATTGGAATATGGGGCCATGCCAACCGCAACTATGCGGCGGTGAAGTTCTTTCTCTTCACCCAGGCCAGTGGACTCCTGCTGCTGGTGGCGATTGTCGGTCTGGCCTTCGCCCACCAACAACAGACCGGCCAGCTCACATTTGACTACAATCAGCTCCTGGGCAGCCAGCTGCAACCCCTGGCAGAATTCTGGCTCATGCTTGGTTTTTTCATCGCCTTTGCGGTCAAGCTACCGGCATTCCCCTTCCACACCTGGCTGGCCGATGCCCACAGCGAGGCGCCTACGGCCGGCAGTGTGATTCTTGCGGGCATTCTATTGAAAACCGGTGGCTACGGCTTGCTGAGGTTTGTCCTGCCGCTTTTCCCCGATGCATCTGAGACCATCGCGCCGTATGCGGTTTTGATGGGAGTCATCGGCATTCTTTACGGTGCCTTGCTGGCCTTCGCGCAGACCGATCTCAAGCGCCTGATCGCATACACCAGCGTCAGCCACATGGGATTCATCCTGCTCGGTGTTTTCGCCTGGAATGAAGTGTCGCAGCAAGGCACCGTCATCCAGATGATCGCACACGGCCTCAGCACCGGTGCCCTGTTTATTCTGGCCGGCTTCATCTATGAACGCATTCACACCCGGGACCTCGACCAAATGGGCGGTTTTCGCACCCTCGCCCCGCGTCTTGCCGCCTTTGCCCTGTTTTTTGCCATGGCCTCGCTTGGGCTTCCCGGAACGGGTAATTTCATCGGTGAATTCCTGATCCTGCTCGGAACCTTCCGCGAGCACATGGTGCTGACTACGCTGGCGGCAACCGGACTGGTCGCCGCGGCGGTCTATTCGCTCTGGATCGTGCAAAAAGTTTTTCACGGCAAACCCGGCAAGACCCAGAGTCTACCGGACCTGAACCGCATGGAAACCCTCATTCTGACCCTTTTGTTGCTCGGCTTGGTCGGATTGGGACTCTATCCACGGCCCGTCCTGGATGTTGCCGCCGGCCCGCTGGAGGCATTGCGGACGCCTGTGTATGTAACCGCCGTTGAAACGGCCTTGAAGGAGGATGCGCCATGAATCCGGCTGACTTGCAGGCCCTTCTACCCATTCTGATCGTGGCTGGCGGCGCGCTGCTGGTCATGCTGGTGCTGTCCTTCAAACGCAGCCAAACCCTTTCCTCCCTGCTGACCCTGCTCTCGCTCGCAGCCGCACTGGCCTCGATTCCAATGGCGATGAGCGCCGACGCCGACCGGATTGCGCCCCTGCTGGTGATCGATTCCTTCGGGTTCTTTTACCAGGGCCTGATGCTGATCCTGACGATGGTCGTTACCATCTTTGCCCACAGCTACCTGGAGAAGTTCCGCATGGAGCGCGGTGAGTTCTACATCCTGCTCCTGCTTTCGCTGGTCGGTGCCATAGCGCTGGCCCAGGCCTCGCACTTTGTGTCCCTTTTCCTCGGCATTGAGCTGCTGTCGGTGTCTCTCTACATCATGGTTGGGTATATTTTCACCCGCGCAAAGGCCATTGAGGCAGCGGTCAAATACCTCTTTCTGGCGGCAGTGACCTCAGCCTTCCTGCTGTTTGGAATGGCCCTGATCTATGCCCGTCTCGGCAGCATGGATTTCATCACCATCGCCCATCTCCTCCGCGAGCACCCCCTGGACGACCCCTATCTCCTGGCCGGCTCGGTGCTGATGTTTGTCGGCATTGGTTTCAAATTGTCGGTTGTCCCCTTTCACCAATGGACTCCCGACATCTATCAGGGCGCTCCGGCCCCGGTGACCGGATACCTGGCCACTGTGTCCAAAATCGCCGTCATGGCGGTGACCCTGCGCTTCTTCTACAGCATGGACCTGCACCAACAACCGGGGATCGCAGCCGCCCTGACCCTGATAGCGGCCGCCTCGATGCTGGTCGGGAATCTGCTGGCGCTGTTTCAGGACAATGTGAAGCGCCTGCTCGCCTACTCCTCAATCGCGCACATCGGCTACATTCTCGTTGCATTTATCGCCGGTGGGGAGCGGGGCCCCGAAGCCGTCACCTTCTACCTGAGCATCTATTCGCTGGCCCTGCTTGCAGCCTTTGGCGTGATCGCCTACCTGTCGCCCAGCGACCGCGACAGTGACACCATTGATCACTATCGGGGCCTGTTCTGGAGCCGCCCCTGGATAGCCGTCGCATTCAGCATTGCCCTCTTTTCACTGATAGGCCTGCCGCTGACCGCTGGTTTCATGGGCAAACTCTTTCTGGTTTCCGCCGGCATTCAGGCGGAAGAATGGCTTTTGGTGATCTGGTTGGCCGCAAACAGCGCCATCGGACTTTATTATTACCTGCGAATTGTCATCGCGATGTATCAAACATCGGACGATCCCCAATCCGAGGACTCGACAGCCCCCCCGTTCGCACTCATTATAGGAACAGTAATCGGATTACTGGTTCTTTCTATCGTCTGGTTCGGGCTTCATCCCGAATCGCTCAATCTCTGGATTCGTGCGCTGAGCACGCAGCCCTGACGGCGCGTCGGCCACGAACTTTTTGTAACTCTAACCGCGGAGCTTCAACCCTCCGCTTTGAACCCCAATGGAAATCAACACCCCAGTCTCAAGAATTCTAAATGTAAAAGGGAGCACCGTTCACTCCATCTCGCCCGAGGCAACCGTTTCGGAAGCCGTTAAAACCATGAACGAAAAAAAGATCGGATCGCTGCTCGTGGTTCACATGGGCAAACCGGTCGGCATGTTCACGGAACGCGATGTACTGACCCGCGTGGTCGACACCTGTGCGGACCCGAAGTCCACCAAAGTCCGCGACGTCATGACCAGTCAGCTGGTGGCCATCCGCCCCAGCTTATCCATCGAGGACACCATGCGCATCATCACCCAAAAGCGCTGCCGGCACCTGCCTGTAGTCGAGGATGGCGTGCTGCTTGGAATGATTTCGATCGGCGACGTGATGCGCTGGTTCGTTCGTGAACACGAAATGTACATCGAAAACCTCCTGGACTACATCAACGGCGCCTATCCAGGCTGAATAGTGCTGCGACCACTAAGTCGCGTCTAAATTCACCCTGAGTGGCGGGCGCGCGACAACGCCTCGGAGCCTTGAGTGGCGGGCGCGCGACAGCGCCTCGGAGTAGGGTCTGGTTGGATCGTTCCCCGAAGGGCTATCGCCCGTCCGCCACCTACTATCGCAGCGCACTCAGGCAGTCGCGTGGGCCTGCAGTTCTTTCAGCGGCACCACTTCCAGGGTAGCTTCGTGGGTCGCGACCAGGACAACCGGCGGT
Organism: Opitutales bacterium; assembly: GCA_020831485.1. GTDB lineage: Bacteria > Verrucomicrobiota > Verrucomicrobiia > Opitutales > Oceanipulchritudinaceae > JAFIGG01. The sequence goes on along the minus strand of JAFIGG010000016.1, from coordinate 11,528 downwards.
GCAAAGCCGTTGAGGTAGGCCTCGCGCCAGCGCAGAGCACACAGGCACCAACGGTCACCTGGCTTGAGGCCGGAGAATCCCCAGTCCGGACGGGGGGTGGAAAGGTCGTTGCCGACCGCCTGTGAAAAGCCAAGGAACTCCTCTGTCATCTCCGCGCAAACGGTGTGCAGGCCCAGGTCTTCCTCGCAGGTTCTGCAGGAGCCGTCGCGAAAGAAGCCGGTCATCGGATCCTGACCGCAGACTTTAAGCGGGCCGCCAAGGACATTGCGGGGTGAATCGGTTGAATCATCCATTCTCAGGGTACTGAAACAGGGTTTCGGGCTTCTGTCTATGCAAAGCTGAAGGCAGGGATTGCTTCCAGCAGGCATTTAAAAAAGCTCTGTTCATTGGCGCAAAGCCTGCTATCTTCCAATCTCTTCATGGACGAAGCTCAAAGACAACAAGCCTTGCGCATTTCAATTGCGGATGGGGCCCTCGCAACAGTGGGGGCATCGCTGGCGGGCGGTATCTTTCTGGTCGGCTTCGCCTTGCAGATCCTCGATGCCAGTGCCCTCCAGATCGGCATTCTCGCGGCCTTGCCGACATTCGCCAACCTGCTGCAGATGTTCGGTGCCTACTTGATCGAACGAACCGGACAGCGCAAAAAGCTGTGCCTGACCTGCGTGACTGTTGGCCGACTGGTCTGGTTGGGCATCATTCTGCTGCCCTTGGCGATGTTTGATCCCATAGGCGATGCCCGCGTCTGGGTGCTCGTGGCGATCATTTTCATTGCCAGTCTGGCCAACGCTCTGGCCGGGGTGGCCTGGCTTTCGTGGATGAGCGATGTGGTGCCCGAAAAGATTCGCGGGGCCTATTTCGGCAAGCGCAATATGATCGCCCTTACCTGCGGAACCGCCGCCCTGCTCGCCGGTGGACGCTTTCTCACGGAATGGAGTGACCGCTTTGGTGAGAGCGATCCAACCGGCTATATGCTGTTGTTCGCCTTTGGCTTAGCGATGGGGCTTATTGCTTCACTGCTGCTTTCGCGGATGGGCGAACCCGCCTTTCAACCCAGCGCGGAAAAGATCACTCTGAGTCGCTTTGCCCTGCCCTTCCGCGATGCCAATTTCCGCAAACTGATCATTTTTGTGTCCGGCTGGATATTTTCAATCCAGTTGGCAGGCCCCTTTTACGGAGTCTACATGATCGACATTCTGGGCATCAGTTTTTCCCAAATCACCCTGTTCATAACCGTCGCCACGGTTGCCACCCTTCTGATGATGCAGGTCTGGGGTCCCATTTCGGACCGGGTGGGCAACAAGCCGATCATCCTGGTTGCTGGCTGGGGTTTGATTGCCGTGCCATTTGTCTGGCTTGCAGCGGTCCCCGGCAGTTATGTGCTTCCTCTATTCCTGGGGCACGTGATCAGCGGCGCCTTCATTGCAGGTTCCAGTCTTTCCCAGTTCAACATGCTGATCAAACTGTCGCCCTCTCAGGGACGATCAATCTACCTGGCTGTTTTTGCGGCTGTCACTGGCGTCATCGGCGCCATGGCGCCGATGATCGGCGGCGTCCTGGTGGGCCTGCTGGAAGGGTTTAGTTTCAACCTCGGCCCCTACGTGGTCACCAATCTGCACTTCGTGTTCCTGCTCTCTTCGGTCGGCCAGGTTCTGGTCATTTTTCTAATTCTGAGAGTGCATGAAGAGGGCGCCGCCAAGCAGACCATGGTTTTGATGGAGCTGCGCAACGACCTGGATCCGCAGAAAGGTGTCGCTGCCAGCAGCGATTTCCTGATTTTTGAATTCCGCCGCACCTCCGGCATTCTCCGCCAACTCGACGAAAGCAGCGAACGCCTTGCCGAACGCTCGGAACAGCGCATCGGCCGTGCCATTGAGAACGGCAGCAAGCGCTTCGGCAAGCTCGGCAATTGGCTGCGTCAATTCCTCAGCAAAGACTAATCCCCTGATTACCCATGGATACACTCACTCAATTGCTCTCGGACCTTTTCGGCAACATCTGGAATCAAGTCCAACATTTCATCGTCCATCATGGCCCAGCCGTCGTGCTTTCGCTGGTGGTGTTGATACTCGGCTGGCTGATAGCCGTCATTGTGCGCCAGGTGAGCCACAAACTCCTGCGCTCAATCGGCTTCAACATCTTCTGTGAAAAATTCGGCCTCAAAGCCCTCCTCCAGCGCGGCGGTGTCGATTCCCATCCGTCCTATCTGGTCGGACTGTTTTTTTACTGGGTAATCCTCATCAGTGCCCTGGCGGTGGTCTTCTCGACCCTTGAGCTCGTCGAAGCACATGCTTTCCTGCTGACCATACTGTGGTTTCTACCCAAGATAGCAGTTGCAGCGATTCTGCTGTCGGTTGGCATCCTGTTCGGCAACTATGTCGGCCAGGTTGCGGAAAAGACCCTGCGCATGGCGGATGTGCCGCTTTCGGGCCTGCTGGGGCAACTGGCACGATTCACGATCATTGGCTTGGCCGTCCTCAATGTCGTCCAGTATCTTGAACTTGCGGCACCCATTGTCTTCCAAGTGCTGCTGGTTATCTTTATCGCCGTCCCGGTGCTGGCCTTTGCCACCCTGCTGATTGGCGGACGCAGTATCGTCACCTCCATTCTTGCCGGGCGCATGCTGCGGGGCGATTTCAGTCCGGGGGACGAAGTTGAAGTCGATGGCGTGCGCGGACGGATCGAAACCATTCGCCTGATCACGACCTGTATAGACGATGGCAAGCAGTGGATTTCAGTCCCCAACCGGCGCTTCGCCGAAGGCAATGTGATCAAGCGTAAAATTTGAGCGGACGTGGAACAATGGACCGAAGGCTGAGCAATTCAGACTCGGCAAAGCGCCACTTTATTCGCTAAAACCTTCCCATGCTTTTTCTACTGCTCGGCGGCATTGGGCTGTTTTTGCTCGGAATGGTTCTCCTCACGGAGGGCCTCAAGGACTTCGCCGGAGACCGATTGCGGCAGGCACTCCTGCGCTTCACCGGGAAGCCGGTCAGTGCCTTTCTGTCCGGACTGGGAGTGACAGCGATGGTGCAGTCTTCAAGCGCCACGACCCTGATGACCATAGGTTTTGTCAGCGCCGGACTGCTGACCTTCCCCCAGTCCATTGGCGTCATTATGGGCGCAAGCCTGGGCACAACCAGCACGGGCTGGATCGTTTCCACCCTGGGCCTGAAATTCAGTATTGGCACCCTGGCGCTGCCACTGGTGGGCATCGGGGCCTTTATGAAGCTGCTGGGGCGCGGCCGCATAGCGCCCATCGGGGTTGCACTGGCCGGCTTCGGCTTGATCTTTATCGGCATCGATCACCTGCAGGAGGGCATGGCAGGCTTGGCCGAGGCATTCGACCTGTCACAGGTGCCTTCAACCGGCTTCTGGGGCCACCTGCTGATCCTGCTGATCGGCTTTGCCATGACCGTCATCATGCAGTCTTCCAGCGCCGCGGTGGCTACGGCCATGGCCGCGCTGCACGCCGGCACGATCAACATGGAACAGGCCACCTCGCTGGTCATTGGCCAGGCTATCGGCACCACAGTTACCGCAGCCCTGGCCTGCATCGGTGCCAGCGTTCCGGCTCGGCGAACCTCGCTGGCCCACATCCTTTTCAATCTGCTGACGGGTGTCATCGCACTTATCCTGCTGCCCATTTTCCTGCGCATCATCGCGGCGCTGGAATCCGCGGATCTGCTGGAATCCGGAGCCATCGCTCTGGCCTTTTTCCACACCAGTTTCATCGCCTTGGGTGTGCTAATTTTCCTGCCTTTCGTGAAGCCGTTTGCGCGCGGCATCGAATGGCTGCTGCCGCATCAAGGTTCAGCCTTCAGCCGCCACCTCGACGATTCGCTGCTGTCGATCCCAAGCGTAGCCCTCGAAGCGGTCTGGCGCTCCCAGCGCGACACCGCGACAGCCCTTCTGCAGCGCTGGCAAAGCCTGCTCGACCCACAGCGAAAAACGCAAATGCCTGCAGGTACTTGGAAGGAGCTGGAAGACTCCCTCGAATCCTGCAAACGGTTTTTGGCCCGCATTCCCTTCGTGGCCGACAACCAAAGGGATGCCGACCGACGGGTCTCGCTGCTGCATTCGCTGGACCACATGACCCGTCTGGTGCACCAGATTCAGGGAGGGCAGCTCACACTGGTCAGCATGCTCTCGGATCCTGTTCTGGCACCCTTCCTGAATCGCAGCCTCAATAGCGCACGGCTGGCCGGAGAGGCACTGCATACACCCGACGAACTGCCCGACGGTCTCGAGAAACTGGAAGGCCTGTCAAGGACTCAGGGGCAGGAACGCAAGCAGCGGCGCCACGAATTGCTCCAGGAAACCGCCTCCGGTAAAAACCAACCCGAGGGCACACTCAAACAGCTGGATGTGATCCGCTTGCTGGACAGCAGCAGCTACCACATCTGGCGAATTGCCTTCTACCTGATTTCCGGTGAACCGGTTGACTCAAAAGGCACGCACTTTACGCTTGATGAATACTCCAATAGGAGTATTAATCACGCCCATGGATCTGCACCGCCTCCCGCCGGATAAAACCGCACAACTGCTTGAAAGCATACTCCGTCTGAATGCGATTCGATCGCTTGCAGTGTTTCGCGAACAGGCTCTGCGCATTGTCGACGAACTGATTTCCGCGGAAGCTTCCAGCCTACGCTGGACAGCCGCCGCAGGCGGCAAAACGGATTGGATAGAGGGGCACCGTTTCCCTTATAGCAAAGACGAAAGCAAGGCCTTCCGCAGCCAACTGGCCAGCCACCCTATTCTGGAACACTACAGCAGCGAAGGAAGCGGGGAGCCAGTGCGGCTGACCGACCTTATGTCGGCACTCGACTGGCGGCGCCATACGATCTACCGCAGCAGCCAGCAGAACCACCGCCTTGCCTTCACTCTCGCTCTGTGTATCGAGGGCGAAAACAGCAGTGAACTTCTGCTCCTTCTGGACCGCAGCCTGTTCGACTTCGGTGATGAGGAACTGGCCTTGCTCAACGCCCTCGGACCTCACCTGCTGCAACTGCTGGAACGCCTTTCTTCTCAAGGAACGGTGCCTGGCACCAGTAAACAATCCGCACCGGCACAAACGCCCAAGGCGCTCGCCCAGGCCCTGGGCGTCACCCTGCGCGAAGCGGAAATCCTCCAGCAGGTTGCCGAGGGACTCAGCGACAAAGCCATCGCCGAGCGTTTCAAGCTGCATTTCACCACCGTCAAAAAGCACCTCCGCAACGCCTACGCCAAACTGGACATTCCCGGACGCCAGGCTGCTATTCTGTTGGTCCTGGAGAAAACCGGCAAGCTGCGCTGATAGAGTTCAGGAGCTCGCAAGCCACTCCTTAGCCAACTCCAGGTCGCGCCTGACCAGTTGGTGCCCCACTCTTTCGTGCTGATGCATGCTCACTGAAGCGCCCAAGGCCTTGAATTGCGCTTCGAGTTTGGCCGCATCGTCAGCATCAATGATCGGATCCTCGGCCCCGGACAGCAGAAGCACCCGCTGCCCAGTCAAAGTGGTGCCAGGCACCTCATCCGTGATCCACATCGGCCGCAGCAGCACCGCCCCGGAGATGACCTCCGGCTGCAGGAGCAGCAGACCCAAGGCGATGTTCGCTCCATTGGAATAGCCCAACGCGTACAGAGGAAGGCCCTTCAGGTCATACGCATCCTTCGCCAGCTGCAGCCACTCAGCCAGTTCCGCACTGCGAAAACGCCAGTCGTCGATGTCCAGCACCCCTTCCGCAAAGCGTTTAAAAAACCTCGCAGCCCCACGCTCGGAAATCTGCCCCCGCGGACTCAGCAGCGCACTCCCGGGCGACAGCTCTTGAGCCAGTTGGATCAGATCGTGTTCACTGCCACCCATGCCATGCAGCAGCAGCAAGTTCGGTACGGACCCCTTCGGATCTCCAGAAACAAATTGATGTGGAAAGTGATGAATGTCCATGCCGGACATGCTAGCCAATAGTACAAATTCGGCAAATCGTTCGTAGCCGCGCTCGTCCCGAGTGCGGAATCCTACCCAGTGCACCTCCCCATTACGCGCTGTGCAGCGGAGACCGCTGCACCTACTTCTCTGATTCTTTTTCCAGGCGCTCGATGTATTCGGTTACGTTACAGGTCAACATGCGGGTGCCGGTTGGGGAGACTTCGAGAACCTTTTCGACAACGGGGTCGAGGAAGTCGCGGTCGTGGCTGACGAGGATGACGGTGCCGTCGAATTCGCGTATGGCATCCTGCAGGACCTCCTTGGAACGGATGTCCAGGTGATTGGTCGGTTCGTCCAGGATCAGGCAGTTCGCAGGTCGCATGAGCATTTTGGCCAGGGCCACTCGATTGCGTTCACCACCGGAGAGCACATTGATCGATTTGTTTTGCTCGTCGCCGGAAAACAAAAGGGCTCCCAAGGCGGCACGGGGGCTGGCATCGGGATTGTCAATCGCGGCGCGTTCAACTTCATCAAGCACGGTCAGGTTCGGATCCAATTCCTCAGCCTGCTGCTGTGCGAAGTAACCGATCACGGTGTTGATGCCGTAGCTGATCTCTCCGTCCTGATAAGGCTCATTGCCAGCAAGGATACGGGCGAGGGTCGATTTACCAGCGCCGTTGACGCCCACCACCGCAATGCGGTCGCCTTTGGTGATCTCCAAGTCGAGGCCGTCGAAGACTTTCAGGTCACCGTAAGCCTTGTGCAGGTTCTCGATTTTCACCACCTTGTGGCTGGCGACCGGTGGTGGTGGAAAGCGGAAATAGATTTTCTTCTCTTCGCGCTCCGGCTGAATGATCTCCACCTTGTCCAGTTGCTTCAAGCGACTCTGAACCATGCTCGCCTTCTTCTGATTGGAGCGGAAGCGGTTGATGAACTCCTTCTGGCGGGCAATCTCTTTTTTCTGGTTGTCCGCCGCCTTGCGCTGAACCGCCAGGCGCTCCGCGCGGGCCTTTTCGTAGAAACTGTAGTTTCCTTTATAAATGTTGAGGTTGCCGAATTTGAGTTCCCAGGTGGCATTGGTCACTTCGTTGAGAAATGCACGGTCGTGGGAAATGACCATCAGGGAACCATGGTAACCACGCAAATAGGCTTCCAGCCAGCGCTGCGAGTAGAGGTCCAGGTGATTCGTCGGTTCGTCCAGCAGCAACAAACTTGGATTCAGCAGCAACAGTTTGGCCAGCGCGATGCGCATTTGCCAACCCCCGGAGAATTCACCCGTGTCGCGATCCATGTCGCTCATGGCAAACCCGAGACCGGTCAAAATTCGCTCAATGCGCGACTTCATCCGCTCCGGCTCGTGATCCTCGAGCTGCTGCTCCCATTCGCCAATCGTGTCGATCAACTCGTAATAGGCATCATCCTCCGGATCCATTTCATACATCTTCTCCGTGGCCCCATCAATTTTCGCCTGCAGGCTGAGCACATCCTCGAAAGCCGTCTCCACCTCTTTATAAAGGCTCTTCCCCCGCACCTGAATGCCATCCTGCGGCAGGTAGCCCACAGTGGCCCAATCCGGTTTCTGGATCTTTCCTGCATCCAATTCGGCTTCACCCGTCAACACCCGCAAAAAGGTGGACTTACCGGAGCCATTGACTCCCACCAAACCAATGCGGTCGTTCGGCGAAACCTGAGCAGAGATGTCGTTGAAGACCACCTTCTCTCCGTAGCTGAGCTTAAATTCGTTGAGTTCGATCATAACAAAGAACCCTCAACCCAAAAGCAGAGCCCGTGGCTCTGCGAGCAAAATCTGAAGAGCTCAGAGTAGCACCTCGCTTTAGCGTGGTGACCCGCGCAAATCAGCTGTCTGGAACCACGCCCTTCACCAGCATAAATGCAGGTGCTACTTTAATGCGAGGCGCGACCCTACAACAGCTCCTGCCATTCAGCCTCGCGAAACCCGACCGCACCGCCTTGCGGCGTAATCAGGAACGGCCGTTTGACCAGCATTCCGTTGCCATTCAACAGAGCGTAGGCCTCTTCGGCAGACATATCTGGCAGCTTGTCTTTCAAACCGAGTGAGCGGTATTCCCGGCCGGAGGTGTTGAACAGCCTTCCTCGTTTTCCGCCGAGGAATTTTTCCATTCGCGCCAGCTCCTGGATTGAAGGCGGATTTTCGGCGATGGGGATTTCCTCGTAATCAATCCCCTTTGCATTCAGCCAAGCCGTCGCTTTGCGACAAGTGCTGCACTTGGAATAGGTATAAACACGAATCGTTTTCATCAAACAATGAAACAAACATCCCAATAGATCCTGTCAAAGCCCCACTGTCATCCAGCCCCTCAGCCCCTCACATTCACAAAGCCAAAGTATAACTCGCCCACTTGCCTGCGGTCAGCGGCTCGGCGGTTCCGTCCTTGTTCAGGAAATAGAACTGGTAACCCAAGCCTTCCAGAAATTCCCGGATCGGCTCATGCCCTTCGCCATCCTGACGGAAGCGCGAGAGCGTTTCGAAATAAAGCCCTGGTTTCCACTTTTTCAGCGTTGCCTCGGCCCCCTGGAAGATCGGCCATTCCATGCCTTCGACATCGATTTTGATGAAGTCCAGACGGGAGAGGCTCAAGCCCTCCACTACCTCGTCGAGCACTTTCACCGGCACCGCTTCTTCGCCCTCCGTCCGCAACCAGCCATTGCCCGGATTGCCCGGTTCTTCGTGCCAGTAGAGCGTTTCAACATTCTGTCCCAAGCCGAAAGGATGCACCGTCACCCGTTGCTCCAGCTCAGGATTCAGGGCCAGGTTCTCTTCCAGTCGGCGGCGGTTCGGCGGCGCCGGCTCAAAGGCATGCACCCGACCCGCATCGCCAACCTGTTTCGCCAGGCCCAAGGTAATCGCCCCCACATTCGCCCCAATATCCAGCACCACTGCCCCCGGCACAATGTTGCAGCGAATCCAATTCTGAAAATCCGCCTCATAAGCCCCCGTCCAGGCAATGCGTTCCACCAGAAAGCGCGTGTCCACCTGGATTTTCAGGTCGTCCAGATAGCCATCAAATACAAACTCCATCCCCTCCGGCGCCGCCTTACGCCAGTTCGGCCAAGTATTCAGAACTTTCATCCTCAGCCCCATGGGCAAACAAGAGAGCAAACACGAACGGACCTGACGACTGACTTGGGACATAAACCCTATGTTTCGGCCATAATCAGGCGGCGCAAGATAATTGTCGGGAGTGGACGGTGGACAAGGTGGACGCAGTGGACTGAGTGGACGCGGGAAATTCGATCGGGGTCAGACCTTGACATTAGATCTGCTGTCAGCGCCTTTGATATTCGCTCGGATATCAATAGGGCGACATCAATAACTGGCCGGATGACCTCAGGAACCCCCAATCCATCCAAGCAATGAACACCGAAGCCGCCAACACTGAACCCCTGGCCGTTGAAGCCTGGGCAGAAAATCGGCGAATCTATATCCAACTTGCCAACCAAAGATTATTCGCCTTCCCGCCAGCCGCTTCCGCCGCCTCAAAGACGCCCCCGACGAACTGCTTGCCAAGGTCAAAATCGAAGTCAACGGCTACGCCCTCCGCTGGGAGGAACTGGACGAAGACATTACCGTCCCTGGAGTCGTTGCAGGTCACTTTGAATTGCCGCCTGAGACTGAGTAAAGTCGGGCAATAAAAAGTAGCGCCTGCATTCATGCTGGCGAAGGATCCCTGTAAAAACATTCGAAGCTAGTCTGTGGACAATGTAGACCCGGCGGACCTGGCGGAGCCAGAAAATTCGATTGGGGCCAAACCTTGACAGCTTTAACGGTTGAACCATGAATAAACGGCGTTTTCAGGAGTCCCCATAGTTCAAAGGATAGAACTGCGGTTTCCTAAACCGTCAATCCCGGTTCGAGTCCGGGTGGGGGCGCCATTTTTGTGCTGACAGGGCTGTCTGCGAATAACGTAAAAATGATTATTATTGGCTGTTGCTTTTGAAGAGCCTGCTTACTGGCCTGATGGCCATGAAAGCACATGACAAAGAAAAGCTGATCCCTGAACATGGTGGCTACCGTAAATTGAAGAGTTTCCAGGTGGCGCAGTTGGCTTACGATTTCACGGTGCGCTTCTGCAATCGCTACATTGATCGCCGCAGCCGAACACATGATCAAATGGTGCAGGCGGCACGCAGTGGGGTGCAGAATATCGCCGAGGGCAGTGCGGCAAGTGGAACATCGAAGAAGATGGAGCTGAAGCTCACGCAGGTTGCGAGAGCCAGCCTCGAGGAGCTCCGGCTGGACTACGAAGACTTCCTGCGTCAACGGGGTCTCTCACTGTGGCCCCGAAACGACCCGCGCCGCCAGGACTTGGTCAACCAGCGCTACCCGACACTGGAGCCAATCGTAAAGTGGGTCCACCACACCCACCGGACGCAAGCCAACATCCCCTCCACCTCGTCCACCGGGTCCACTCCGTCCACCTACCCCGAAATCGCCGCCAACGCCGCCCTCACTCTAATAGCCGTGGCCTGCGCACTGCTCGACCGCCAGGTGGCCGCTCTCGCCGCCGCCTTCGAAAAAGAAGGTGGCTTTACGGAGCGCCTTTATCGCGTACGTTCACGGCGGCGCTGACCGAAAACCAAAAAACACTTTCCTAATAGCTGCCATTAGCCTACCTTAAATCACCATGAGTAAACCAGTAGTTGCCGCCAAGAAACCGACATCTGTTGAACTTAAAAAGGGAGAAAGCTATTATTTCTGCACCTGCGGAAAGTCGGCTAATCAACCGTTCTGCGATGGATCTCATAAAGGAACGGACTTCACGCCAAAGGCCTTCAAGGCGGAGAAGGATGAAAAAGCGACGCTCTGCCAATGCAAGCAGACGGGGAACGCGCCCTACTGCGATGGATCCCATACGCAGATTCTGGACGATAAGGTTGGCGAGCCCTATAAATTGGAAAAGGAGGGCGATAAAGACGCTATGCCGTCGCCCAAGGCAACGCCTGAAGAGCCAACGGTTGCATTCATTCACGAACTGGCCGAAGGGGGACTGGAAAAAGTCGGCCATCACGGACCGATGGCGGCTATGGGGGTTCCACGGAATCAACTTCCGAGCTGGGACGACATTCAGATACTGGTTGCACAGTTGGCCCGCAAGCCGCTGATGGAAGACGCGGAGGTCGGCACCGAGCTGGTTATCGGACCCGAGGCGCGCAAGCCATTGGTGCTGAAAATTCCATTACTGGTCTCTGACATGAGTTTTGGGGCGCTTTCCGAGGAAGCGAAAACGGCGATGGCCAAGGGCGCGGAACTGGCGGGGACGGGTATTTGCTCGGGCGAAGGGGGCATCCTGCCGGATGAACAAGAGGCCAACAGCCGCTACCTCTATGAACTGGCTTCCGCCAAATTCGGGTATGACGAAGCGCTTCTGGAGAAAGTGCAGGCCTTCCACTTCAAGGGTGGCCAGGGAGCAAAGACCGGAACGGGAGGCCACCTGCCGGCCAATAAGAATATTGGCCGAATTGCCGAGGTGAGAGGCATTCCGGAAGGGGAAGCGGCGGTATCTCCGCCGACTTTTGCAGACCTGACTTCCGTCGCGGATTTTAAAAAATTTGCGGACCGCGTTCGCTCGGTCAGCGG